>JAPLOI010000053.1 GCA_026400815.1 Alphaproteobacteria bacterium | reverse complement strand
GCCACCAGTCTGGATCGAAGGTCATTGGAGAGTGGCTTGCCCATGCATACTGGCCCCCTGACCAGCCTGCACGGTGAATCACATCTCAACCGCGTCGGGGAATCCAATCTGATTCATATCGGACGGCTTTTGCTCTAGCTTTCGCGCCCGCATGTGGGCGGTGTATCCCGCGCCGGCATGCCGGCGTAGACTCCGCGCCGGTATACCGGCGACGGGAGCGACGGATGGACCTGCAGGCGGAATACGATAACGGCGCCAAGGTGCCGAGCTATCCGGCGATTGCCGAGCGCTGGATGCAGGAGGCTGCCGCCTTCCGGGCGAGCCATCCGCATTCCGAGCTGGGTGTTCCGTATGGCCCCACGGAGCGGCAGGCGCTGGATTTGTTCTGGCCCGATGCCGCGCGGCAGGGGCCGGTGGCGGTGTTCATCCATGGCGGCTACTGGCAGCGTTCCCACCGGCTGGCCTTCAGCCACCTGGCGCAGGGGCTGCTGGCGCATGGCGTGGCGGTGGCGATGCCGTCCTATGACCTTTGCCCCGGCGTGACGCTTTCGCAGCTGGTGGAGCAGGTGCGCGAAAGCGTGGCCTTCCTGCATCGGCGGCTGGGCCGGCGCTTCCTGGCGACCGGGCATTCCGCCGGCGGGCACCTGACCGCGATGCTGATGGCGACGGACTGGAAGGCGCGCGGGGTGCCGGACGGGATCGTGGCGGCCGGCATGCCGATCAGCGGGTTGTTCGACCTGGAGCCGTTGATCCAGACCACGGTGAATGGGGCGCTGGGCCTAGATGCCGCGGAGGCGCGGCGGTTGTCGCCGCTGCTGATGAAGGCGCCGGGCGGGCCGATCCATGCCTATGTCGGCGGCGAGGAAGGGGTGGAATACACGCGCCAGTCGCGTTCGATCGCCGAGGCGTGGGGTGGAAGCTGGGACAGCCTGGCGGGGCTGCACCATTTCTCCATTGTGGAAGAGCTGCAGGATCCAGGTTCGGCGATGGTGGCCAAGGCGCTGGAATTGATCCCGGCGGGCTGACGCTGGAGCGCGGGCACGGGTGATCGCCGCCGGAGGCGGGGTTTTCGCGACGGATTCGAGGTGAATTTGGGCGCGGCCCGGCTATGGCGGCGCGCGGGCGGCTTGCATCGGGCAGGGTATGGGCGCGCGTTGGCCCGCCAGGGCCATGCCCTCGGCGCGGTCGCAGCGCAGCAGCCAGCCGAGGCGGGCGCGCCGGCGCCGGAGGCGGCGCAGGGCGTACTCGTCGAGCAGGGAGTCCGGGTCTTCGTCGGCCGGGATGTTTGCGGAGAAGAACCAGTCCTTGCGCAGGAGGTGCTGCGTGCGGCGGGGGACGTCGCCCATCGAGAGGGCGGCGAGCAGGGCCAGCAACAGGAGCTTGAGCGCCACCGGAATCCGGGCGTGCAGAATCGCCCGCGCCAAGGGGCGCGGTGCGTCGGCTTCGACCGGAGTGGCGGGTTGATGGGTCATCACCGGTGAATATGCCTAACGAAACACCGGTGGGCAAGGAAAAAAGTTATCTGGAATGAGGTTTTGGTTAGTTTTGGCGACTTTTGCGTAGGCGGCGGAGGGATGGCGGGTCCGCTTCGCGACCCGCCCTACGTGTGGGATTGATTCATTGGCACCCACGCCTTCCGAGGGGCGCGGGTGCAGGTCAGGAAAGTTTTTTGGTTCTTTTTTTCAAAAAAGAACCGCTTTCTTTTGCCTCAGGGCACCAGGACGGTGCTGCCCGTGGTCTGGCGGGCTTCGAGGGCGGTGTGGGCGGCGGCGGCGTTGGCCAGCTTGAAGGTTTGGTTGACGCGGATCTTCACCGCGCCTTGGCGCACCACGTCGAACAGGTCGTTGGCGGTGGCGACCAGGTCGGCGCGCTTGGCGGTGTAGGTGTTCAGCGTGGGGCGGGTGAGGAACAGGCTGCCCTTGGCGGCGAGGATGCCGATATCCACCGGCGGCATGGGGCCGGAGGCGTTGCCGTAGCTGACCATGAGGCCGAGCGAGGCCAGGCAATCCAGGCTGGCGCCGAAGGTGTCACGGCCGATGCTGTCATAGACCACGGGCACCATGGCGCCGCCGGTGAGACGCTTCACCTGGGCCGGCAGGTCGCCGTAGCCGACCACGGCATGGGCGGCGCCATGTTCCATGGCGAGCTGGGCCTTGGATTCCGTGGAGACGACGGCGATGACGTTGGCGCCCAGGTGCTTGGCCCATTGGCACATGATGAGGCCGACGCCGCCGGCCGCGGCATGGACCACGATGGTATCGCCGGCCTTCACCTTATAGGTGCGGCGCAGCAGGTACTGGGCGGTCATGCCCTGGAGCATCATCGCGGCGCCGGTGGTGGCATCGATATCGTCCGGCAGGACCACGAGGCGGTCGGCGGCGATGGCGCGTTCGGTGGCGTAGGCGCCGATGGGCCCGCCGGCATAGGCGACGCGGTCGCCGGGCTTCACCTCGGTGACGCCGGCGCCGACGGCGAGGACCACGCCTGCGCCTTCCATGCCCGGGGTGGCGGGCAGCGGGGCCTTGTAGAGGCCGGTGCGGAAGTAGACGTCGATGTAGTTCAGGCCGACGGCCTCATGGCGGACCAGCGCCTCGCCGGGGCCGGGCTCGGGGGTGGGCACATCCTCCCAGAGCATCACCTCGGGGCCGCCGTTGGCATGGATGCGAATGGCCTGGGTCATCGGGCTTCCATCAGAGTGAGAGGCAGGTTGAACAGAAGGAGTGGGTCAGGCTTGAGCGAAAAGGTCGCCGCCGGCCTGCCCGGTGTTTTCCAGGGCGAGCAGGAAGCGCTTGGTCGGCAGGCCGTCGCCACCGGAATAGCCGCCTATGCCCGTGGTGGCCACCACGCGATGGCATGGGATGACGATGGGGATCGGGTTGCGGCCATTCGCCCCGCCCACGGCACGGGGGCTGCCACCCACGGCGCGGGCGATATCGGCATAGGTGCGGGTGACGCCGGGGGGAATTTCACACAGGGCCTGCCAGACGCGGCGCTGGTAGGCGGTGCCGGCGGGGGCCAGGGGGAGATCGAAGGCGAGGCGGTCGCCGTCGAAATAGGCCTGGAGTTGCTGGCGGGCTTCGGCGAGCAGCGGCGAGGCGGTCTGTTCCTCCACCCAGCCCCAATCCACGGCGACGATGGCCCCATCCTCCTCGGTGAGGGTGAGGTCGCCGACGGGGGAATGCAGGGAAAGCTGGGGCAAGGGGATCAGGTTCCGGCGGCGCACGGCGGCAGCGATGGCACCGGGCGCTCGGGGCTGTCAAGCGGCGCCTCTCCACGATGGCGCAGGGCATGGGCCAGGGCGAGGGGGTCGCGCAGGGGTGGGCCACAGACGCCGGCGCGGCAGAGATAGGCGGCGCTGCCCCCGGCGGCGGTTTTGCCGTGGGCGGGGTGCAGCGGCGGTACGTCTTGCCCCGGGGGGGCGCGGAGTACGCAGAGGGCGGGATCGGGGGCGGACAGGGCGGCGCGGGCGAGGGCCTGGGTTTCCGGTGCATCGGCGGGGCCGGCGATGACGGCGACGGCGGCGTTTTCCAGCAGGTCTGCCGCGGCGAGCAGGGTGGGGGCGGCGGCCCAGTCTCGATCCAGGCCGCCGAAGGCTTCCAGCACGGCTTCGGCGCGGGTGCGGAAGCCGGGTTCGCCGGTGAGGTGATGCAGGCGGGCCAGGACTTCCGCCATCAGGCCGTTGCCGGAGGGGGTGGCCTGGTCCATGGCGGTGCGGGGGCGAGCGGCGGGGCCGAGCGGGACATCCGCCGCGTCGCTGGCGGTGGCGAAGTAGCTGCGGGCGCCGGGGGCGGTGAACCAGCGTTCGGCGGCGGCCACGTGGCCCCGGGCCTGGTCGAGGCGGGCGGGTTCCCCCGTTGCCTCGAACAGGGCGAGGGCGGCTAGGAGGAGGGCGCGGGAGGTGGCGAGGCGGGCTTCGGCGTCGGCGTCGCCTGGGGGTGTGAGGCGGCGCAGGATGGTGTGGCCTTCCCAGTTGCCGGCGGCGGTGACGTCGTAGGCGGTTTTGAAGGCGGGGGCGGCGGGGCCGAGGAGGTGGTCGATCTCGGTTTCGGTCCAGACGTAGAAGCGGCCTTCCTCGCCCTCGCTGTCGGCATCCTCCGAGGCGGCGAAGGCGGCGCGGCCGCTGACATGCTGGGCTGTCATGTCCCGCACCAGCCAGCCGACGGTTTCATGCGCCAGGGCGGCGTAGAGGGGGTTGGGGCTTTCGGCCTGGGCGAGGGCGAGGAGCTCCAGGATCTGGGCGTTGTCGTAGAGCATCTTTTCGAAATGCGGGGCGAGCCAGTGCTCATCCGTGGAATAGCGGGCGAAGCCGCCGCCGAGCTGGTCGTAGATGCCGCCCTGGCCCATGCGGCGGAGCAGGAGGTGGATGGCGGCGCGGGCCTCGGGGTTGGTGGTGCGGAAGCTGTCTTGCCAGAGGAAGCGGAAGCTGGGGGCCATGGGGAATTTGGGGGCGCCGCGCATGCCGCCGTGTTCGGGGTCGGTGGTGGCCAGGAGGGTGGCGGAAACGGCATCGAGCACCGGGGCCTGCGGGGCGGGGCCGGGGCGTTCGGCGGAGAGGGCGGCGAGGCGGGTTTTGAGGGACTGGGTGCTGGTTTGCACTTTCTCGGGCTCGGCCCGGTAGGCTTCGGCGATGCCTTCCAGGACCTGGCGGAAGGAGGGGCGGCCCCAGCGCGGGGCGGGCGGGAAGTAGGTGCCGCCCCAGAACGGGTCTCCTTCCGGCGTGAGGAACATGGTGAGCGGCCAGCCGCCGGCCTCGCCCATCATCTGCAGGGCGGACATGTAGAGGTGGTCGATATCCGGGCGTTCCTCGCGATCGACCTTCACGTTGACGTAGAGGGTGTTCATCAGGGCTGCGGTTTCAGCATCCTCGAAGGATTCGTGGGCCATGACGTGGCACCAATGGCAGGCGGCGTAGCCGACGGAGAGCAGGATGGGCTTGCCGGTGGCGCGGGCTTCCGCCAGCGCCGCGGTGCGCCAGGGGTGCCAGTGCACGGGGTTGTCCGCATGCTGCAGGAGGTAGGGCGAGGTTTCGGCGGCGAGGCGGTTGCGGGGCTGTTCCATTGCTTGTCCTTGCATGTCGCCACGGGTTCGCGGATAGGAAAGCCAAGGAACGGGCGCCGCGCGATGTGGCTCCCGCCGTATGCACGCCGCGGCGGTTGGGCCACCGCCAGACGGCCAGCGGAGACCAAGCATGGACCATTCTGCCGCGCCGCCAGACCCAGCGCCGTTCTACGACGCGCATCTGTTTGTCTGCTGCAACCGGCGGGCGGAAGGGCATCCGCGTGGTTCCTGCGCGGCGTCCGGTTCCGAGGCGTTGCGCGACTACATGAAGCGCAAGGCCAAGCAGATGGGGCTGAAGAAGGTGCGGGTCAATCAGGCCGGATGCCTGGACCGGTGCGAGCTCGGCCCGTGCATGGTGATCTATCCCGAGGGGGTTTGGTACAAGATCACCACGGAAGCCGAGGTGGACGCGGTGCTGGAGCGCCATGTGCGGGATGGCGGGCGCGTGCCGGAGTTGATGCTTCCGCCGGGATAGGATTCGGGCGGGCGATGGTGGCGGGCCAAGGCAGCGAGACGATCTTTGCCGTCGCATCCGGCGCGGGGCGGGCGGCGATTGCGGTGTTCCGGATTTCGGGGCCGGCCAGTGGCAGCGCGTTGGATCGGCTGTGCCGGCGGCGGCCGGTGGCGCGGCAGGCCGTGCTGCGGTCGTTGCGGGATCAATCCGCGGCGGTGATCGACCGGGCGCTGGTGCTGTGGTTGCCGGGGCCTGGGTCGTTCACCGGAGAAGACAGCCTGGAGCTGCATGTTCATGGCGGGCGGGCGGTGGTGCAGGCGATGTCCGCCGCGCTGGTGGAGCTTGGGTTGCGGCCGGCGGAGCCTGGGGAGTTCACGCGGCGGGCGTTCCTGAATGGGCGGATGGATCTGCTGGAGGCGGAGGCGCTTGCGGATTTGATCGATGCCGAAACGAGCGGGCAGCGGCAGCAGGCGTTGCGGCAGCTGGAGGGCGGGCTGGGGGAGGTTCTGGCCGGGTGGCGCGGGCGGCTGCTGGCGGTGCTGGCGCAGCAGGAGGCGTTGATCGATTTTCCCGAGGAGGATTTGCCGCCGGAGGTGGAGGCGGAGTTGCTGGGGGGGATCGCTGGGTTGTGCGGCGAGATGCGCCGGCATCTGGACGACGACCGGCGCGGGGAGCGGGTTCGGGAGGGGCTCACGATTGCGGTGCTGGGGCCGCCGAATGCTGGAAAGTCTACGCTTATCAATGCGTTGGCTGAGCGGGATGTGGCGATTGTCGCGGATTTGCCGGGGACGACGCGGGATGTGCTGGAAGCGCGGGTTGTGATGGCGGGTGTGCCGGTGACGTTGCTGGATACGGCCGGGTTGCGTGAGTCCGCGGACCCGGTGGAGGCGGAGGGGATCCGGCGGGCGCGGCTGCGGGCGGCGGCGGCGGATCTGGTGATGGTGGTGGAGGCGCCTGGTGAGGCGCGGCTGGCGGCGCTGCCGGAACATTCGCGGGTGCTGCGCGTGGCCACGAAGGCGGATCTTGGGGTTGGGGATGGCGATGTTGCTGTCAGCGTTCATGCGGGCAGTGGGATGGACCGGTTGCGTGAGCTGCTGGCCGATCATGTGCGCGAGATGACCGCGGTGCAGGGCCCTGCCCCGCTGACCCGGGCGCGGCATCGCGCGGCGTTGCAGGAGGCGGCTGGGAGCCTGGATGCTGCTCTGGCAGCGCCGCAGCCGGAATTGCGGGGCGAGGATTTGCGGCTGGCGCTGCGGGCGCTCGGCCGGCTGACGGGGCAGGTGGGGGTTGAGGATATCCTCGATTCCGTGTTCCGCCAGTTCTGCATTGGAAAGTGAGTGCCTGGCCATGAGGAGCCGACCGTGACCCAAGCCTTCGATGTGATTGTGGTGGGCGGCGGCCATGCCGGCTGCGAGGCGGCGGCGGCGGCGGCTCGGATGGGGGCGCGCACGTTGCTGGTGACGCATAAGCGGGCGACGATTGGCGAGATGTCTTGCAACCCGGCGATCGGGGGGATCGGCAAGGGGCATCTGGTGCGGGAGATCGATGCGCTGGATGGGCTGATGGGGCGCGCGGCGGATATGGCCGGCATCCACTTCAAGCTGTTGAACCGGAGCAAGGGGCCAGCGGTGCGGGGGCCGCGGGCGCAGGCTGATCGGGCGCTGTATCGACGGGCGGTGCTGTACTTGCTGGAGGCTCAGCCTGGCCTTTCGATCGCCGAGGCGGGGGTGGAGGACCTGGTGGTGGACGGGGCCGGCGAGGTGGCCGGGATCGTGACGGAGGCTGGGGAGACGATCCTGGCTGGGGCGGTGGTGCTGACGGCGGGGACCTTTCTGCGTGGGGTGATCCATATCGGGCATGAGACGCGGCCGGCTGGGCGGATGGGCGATGGGCCGGCGGTGGGATTGGCGCTTCGGCTGGAGGCGCTTGGCCTGCCATTGGGCCGGCTGAAGACCGGTACGCCGCCGCGGCTGGATGGGAGGACGATCGCGTGGGATCGCCTGCCGGCCGATCATGGCGATGCGGCGCCGGAGTTCTTCAGCACGTTCACCAATGCCACCGGGAATCGCCAGGTTGCATGTGGGGTGACGGGGACGACGGAGGCGACGCACGGGATCATCCGGGACAATCTGCAGCTTTCCGCGGTGTATGGCGGGCAGATTGCCGGGCGGGGGCCGCGCTACTGCCCTTCGATCGAGGACAAGGTGGTGCGATTTGCCGACAGGTCGCAGCACCAGATCTTCCTGGAGCCGGAGGGGCTGGAGGACGACACAGTCTATCCGAACGGAATCTCTACCAGCTTGCCGGCGGATGTGCAGGCGGCGTTGGTGGCGACCATCCCTGGGTTGGAGGCGGCGCGGATTCTCCGGCCTGGCTATGCGGTGGAATATGACTATGTCGACCCTCGCGCGCTGGCGCCGTCGCTGGAGCTCGCCTCCCTGCCTCGGCTGTTCCTGGCTGGGCAGATCAATGGCACGACGGGCTACGAGGAAGCGGCGGCCCAGGGGATCATGGCCGGGATCAACGCAGCGAACCGTGCCTCCGGCGCTGGGCCGCTGATCTTCTCGCGGGCGGAGGCCTATATCGGGGTGTTGATCGACGACCTCACAACGCAGGGGGTTTCCGAGCCCTATCGGATGTTCACCTCCCGCGCCGAGTATCGGCTGACATTGCGCGCGGATAATGCGGATATGCGGCTGACGGCCATGGGCGTTTCCGCCGGGGTTGTCGGCCCGGAGCGGGCGGTGCAGTTCCGGCTGCATTCGGCGGGCATTGCCGCGGCTGAGGCTCGGGCTCGGGCCGACTCTGCCACGGCGCAGGAGCTACGTCGGCATGGGATCGATGTGCCGGTGGATGCCGAGAAGCGGGCCTGCTTTGCCTGGTTGGCGCATCCGCTTCTGTCGGAAGCGGACCGGTTGCGTGCCTTCCCGTGGGTGGCGGATCTGGCGCCGCGGGTGCGGGCGCAGCTGGAGGCCAATGCGCTGTATGACGGGTATTTGGCCCGGCAGGACAGGGACATCGCGTGGTTCCGCAAGGAAGAGGCTGTCGCTATTTCGCCGGAACTGGATTTTGGCGAGATTGGCGGGCTGTCCGCGGAGATGCAGGAGCGCCTGCGGGCATCCCGCCCGCCGTCGCTGGGGGCTGCGGGGCGGATACCGGGGATCACGCCGGCGGCGCTGTCGGCGATCCTGGCCCATGTGCGCAAAACGTCCACCGTGCGACGTTTCACGTGAAACAGTCTCCCCTCCCTCCGCCTGCTGTTTCACGTGAAACAGCGGATCGCCTGGACCGGTTTCTCGCCCTGGTGCTGGCGTGGAACCCGACGATCAACCTGGTGGGAAGGCAGGATGCGGCACAGCTGCGGCACCGGCATCTGGACGATTCGCTGGCCCTGTTGCCCCATCTTCCGCCGGATTTCGAGCGCGCCATCGACCTAGGGTCTGGCGGGGGGTTTCCAGGGCTCGTGCTCGCCATCGCGACGGGGCGGCCGTTCGATCTTGTGGAATCAGACCAGCGCAAGGCGGCCTTCCTGCGGGAAGCGGCACGCATCACCGAAGCCCCTGCGACCGTTCACGCCGAACGTATCGAGCGGGTTCGGCTCGCCCCTGCCCCCCTTATTACCGCGCGCGCGTTGGCGCCACTTCCCGCCCTGCTGGGCTGGGCCACGCCATTGCTTGCTCCTGGCGGGGTATGCGTGTTTCCGAAAGGCCGCACCGTCGACGAGGAATTGACGGCTGCCCGTCTGCAGTGGCACATGCGCGTGGAGCAATGGAGTAATCCACTCGCCCCCGACGCCCGCATCCTCCGGTTGAGCGAGATATCCCGTGTCTGACCATTCTCGCACCGGCGGCGCCCCTCAGCCCGCCGACGTTCCGCCCACAGCCGCCCGCATCATCGCCGTCGTCAACCAGAAGGGTGGCGTGGGGAAGACGACCACCGCCATCAACCTGGCCACCGCGCTGGCCGCCGCCGGGAACCGGGTGCTGATCGTCGATCTGGATCCGCAGGGCAATGCCTCCACCGGCATTGGGATCGCGCCGAGCGAGCGCAGCACTGGCACTTATGCGCTGCTGCTGGACGATATCGCGCCGGAAGACGCTATCCTGCAGAGCTTTGTGCCCGATCTCAGCATCATTCCTGCTGAGGCGGACCTGGCAGGGGCCGAGATTGAGTTGGTGGGCCTGGATCGCCGGGAATTCCGGCTACGGGATGCGCTGCACGCGCCGGCGCTGGCTGCCTATTCCCATATCCTGATCGATTGCCCGCCGAGCCTTGGCCTGCTGACGCTGAACGGCCTGGTGGCGGCCGATTCGGTGATGGTGCCGCTACAGTGCGAGTTCTTCGCCCTGGAAGGGCTCAGCCAGTTGATGCGCACCATCGAGCGGGTGCGCCAGGCGCTGAACCCCGTGCTGCGGGTGCAGGGGATTGTGCTGACCATGTACGACCGGCGCAATAATCTCTCGGACCTTGTGGCAGCAGATGCGCGCGGGTTCTTCGGGAACCAAGTGTACGACACCGTGATCCCGCGCAATATCCGCGTCTCCGAAGCGCCCAGCCATGGCAAGCCGGTGATTCTCTACGACCACAAATCACCCGGCGCGCAGGCCTATATCCGCCTTGCCCAGGAACTGCTGCGCCGTGAGCGCGCCTATTCGGAGACCCGCCCATGAGCAAGGAACCCGGCCAGCGGCTTGGCCGCGGGCTCGCTGCCCTGCTGGGGGACCAGCGCCCTGCCCCGACCGCCCCCGCCGCTGCCCCGCCCGCGCCGGGCGTGACGGCGATTCCGGTGGAGCATCTGGAGCCCGGGCCGTTCCAGCCGCGCGGGGATTTCGACCCGGCGAGCATGGCGGAGCTGGTGGATTCCATTCGGGCGCGCGGCATTCTCCAGCCCCTGCTGGCACGGCCGCATCCGGAGCAGAAGGAGCGGTACCAGATCATCGCCGGGGAGCGCCGCTGGCGGGCCGCCCAGCAGGCCGGGCTACATGTGGTGCCTGCGCTGGTGCGCGCCCTGAGCGATGCGGAAGCGATGGCGGCGGCGCTGGTGGAGAACCTGCAGCGCCAGGACCTCAACGCGATCGAGGAGGCCGAGGGCTACCATCGACTGACGGAGGAGTTCGGGCTGACGCAGGAGCGCCTGGCGGAATCCGTCGGCAAATCTCGCAGCCATGTCGCGAATATGCTGCGGTTGCGCCAGTTGCCGGCCACGGTGATGGAGGAGGTGCGGCGCGGGCGGCTTTCCGCCGGGCATGCCAGGGCGCTGCTGGGCCATCCTGACCCTGCCAAGGCGGCGCTGGCGGTGATCGCGCGCGGGCTCAATGTGCGCCAGACCGAGGCGATGGTGCCAACCCATGGCACCAAGGCACGCAGCCCGAGTGTTGGCAGTTCCACCAAGGACCCGGAAACGGCCGCGCTGGAGCGGGATCTGGCCGAGCGGCTTGGCCTGAAGGTGGATATCAGCTTCGACGGCAAGTCTGGCAGCGTGCGAATCCACTATCGGAGCCTGGATCAGCTGGACAGTTTGATCGCGCTGTTGATGCCGTCGGCCTGATATCGCGGCCAAACGAAGGCCAGGGCGCTGCCCTGGACCCGCAAAGGGCCGGCGGCCCTTTGATCCCCCAAATTTTCGGGGTCAACAGGCTTGGAACTAGCGGCGGCGTTGCTGCGCTGCCCGCTGCGCCAGGCCGAGCAGGACACTGCGGCAGAGCGATTCCGCCGGGGTGCCGGTGCGTTTGCAGGCGCGTTCCGCTTCCCATACCCGCGTGGCAGCCGCTTCCAGCGCGGGTTCGGGCCAAAGGCGTAGCGCCTGCACGAAGGCTGCTTCCTGGCGGAAGAAGACAGGTGGCCGAGCCGCCTTCGCCGCCTCGTTCGGGGATGCCCCCTGCGCCATGGTGGCACGGGCGCGCTGGAGCCGCTGCAGGTGGGTGAGCGTTGCGCGCAGCAGGCCGACCGGCGCCGTGCCTTCCGCCATGGCCAGTTCCAGGGCACGATCCGTCTCTGCCACGTCGCCCGCGGTGGCCGCGAACAGGGCATCGTTCAGCGACAGGCCGGCGAGGTCGCCGACGCATTGCTCGGCAGCGGCGAGATCCACCTGGCCGCCGGCGCCGACGTAAAGGGCCAGTTTTTCGAGTTCGGAGCGGGTGACTGCCTGGTCGGCACCGAGTTGGCCCGCCAGCCAGGTTCGGGCCTCGGGGGTGACGGATACGCCGAGGCCGGAGAGAACGGTGCCGATCGCCTGGTCCAGGGCGGCGCCTTCCAGCGCGTAGCAGCCGATCGCCACCGCATCTGGGGCGCGTTCCAGGGCAGTGCGGAGCTTTGATCGGGAGGCGAGGCCCGGGGCCTCCAGCACCAGCAGGGCCTCGCTGCCGCGTTGCAGGGCCGCGGTGACGGCCGCGGTTGCGGCATCGGTGACGTCGCGCACCCGGACCACGCGCCGGCCGCCGGTGAGGGAGCGGCTGGCCAGTTCTTCAGCGATGCGCGACAGGCCGTCGCGTTCCAGTTCGGCGACGCGGAAGGGGTCATCGAGGCTGCCGGCCACCGCGCGCACCAATCGGCTGCCGCGCTCACGGATCATTCCGATATCGTCACCAAATAGGAGGACGGCGTGGCAGCTGCCGGGGGCGTCGAGGAATGCCTCCAGGCGACGCCCGTCCAGCTTCAAGCGGTGGGCTTCCGGGCGAAATAGACCGCGAGCTGCGTGGTGATCTGCTCCGCCACCGCCTCCACCATCCGGCGCTGCACAGCCGTGCTGGTGAGTTCGGCGGCGAAGAATTGCTGGTTGATCACGTTCACCGCATCCACCTCGCGGGCCGAGCCGCTGACCAGGGTGGATCGCTGCGCGTTCTGGGCCAACAGCGCCCAGTTGGCGACGCCGACCAGGCGCACGCGAGAGCCGGAGCTGTCTTGCTGGATCCCGATTGCTTCGGCCGAGAGGCCGTACTGCACCGAGAGGTCGTAGCGGCGCGCGACGGGAGCGCCACCGCGTTCCAACCGGGCTTGCAGCGCCTGGCGCAGCAACTGGCCGGAGCGTTCCGGGATCAGCTGCACATTGACCTCGGCCAGGCGCGCCTGCACCCCGGCATCCACCTCATTGCCGCCGCCATAGAGCGGGCGGAAGCCGCAGCCGCCGAGTGCGGCGCTGGCCGCCAGCAGCAGCAAGCGGCGGGCAATGCCTTCCGCGCCCGCCATCGCCCTACCCCGCCGTGACAAAGTTCACGATGCGGCCCGGCACGTAGATCCGTTTCACCACCCGCTTGCCCTCCAGCTGCCGCGCCACGTTCGGCTCGGCTTCGGCTGCGGCCAATACTGCCGCTTCCTCCGCCCCTGGCGCCACGGCGATCGTGCCGCGCAGCTTGCCCAGGATCTGCACCGCGATGGTGATGCTGTCCGCCACGGTCAGCGCGTCGTCTGCCTCCGGCCAGGGCTGTTCGGCCACCAGTGCGGCGCGGCCGGGGTGCAGGCGGTCGTGCATCTCCTCCGCCAAGTGCGGCATCATCGGTGCGACCAGCCGTGCCACCGTCTCCAGCGCCTCGAACCGGGCCCAGGACAGGCCGGCATCGGTGGCGTCGCCGCGCTCGGCTTCGCTGATGGCGTTGGTGAATTCGTAGATGCGCGCCACGGCAACGTTGAAGGTGAAGCCCTCCAGCGCCTCCGTGACCGCCTTGATGGTGCGGTGGGTGGAGCGGCGCAGGGCGCGGGCGGCGGGGGACCATTCGGCGGGCAGTGCTGAGGGAGCCGGGGGGGGCGCCGGCGGGGCGGCTTCAACGAGGCGGAACAGGCGCTGGGTGAAGCGGAAGGCGCCCACCACGCCGGATTCCGTCCACTCCATGTCCCGCTCCGGCGGGTTGTCCGACAGGATGAACCAGCGGGCGGTGTCGGCGCCGTAGCGGTCGATGATCTCGCCGGGATCGACCGTGTTGCGCTTGGATTTCGACATCTTCTCGATGCGGCCGACCTGCACCGGGCCGCCGCCGGTCTTTTCCACGGCGGAGCCGTCGCCGCGGATGTCGACCTCATCCGGCGAGAGCCAGCGGCCATCCTCGGCGCGGAAGCTGGCATGGGTGACCATGCCCTGGGTGAACAGGGCGGCGAAGGGCTCATCCAGGCCGACATGGCCGGTTTTGTGCATCGCGCGGGTGAAGGAGCGGGCGTAGAGCAGGTGCAGGATGGCGTGCTCGATGCCGCCGATATACTGGTCCACCGGCAGCCAGTGATCGACGGCGGCGCGATCCACCACCTGGGCGGAGCCGGGCGAGCAGAAGCGGGCGAAATACCAAGAGCTGTCCACGAAAGTGTCCAGCGTGTCGGTCTCGCGTTCGGCCTTGCCGCCGCATTTGGGGCAGGTGACGTGCTTCCAGGTGGGGTGGTGGTCCAGCACCTTGCCGGGGCGGGAGAAATCCACGTCATCCGGCAGGATCACGGGGAGTTGGTCTTCCGACACCGGGACCACGCCGCAGGCGGCGCAGTGCATCACCGGGATGGGGCAGCCCCAGTAGCGCTGGCGGCTGAAGCCCCAGTCGCGCAGGCGCCAGTTCACCACGCCCTTGCCGGCACCGCGCTGCTCCAGCGCGTCGATCGCGGCGCGCTTGGCTTCGGCGGGGGCCTTCAGGCCGTCGAGGAAGCCGGAATTGAAGATGGTGCCGTCTTCCACATAGGCCTTGGTGCCGACCTGGAAGCTGGACGCGTCCTCGCCGGGCGGCAGCACTACGGCGGGCACCGGCAGGCCGTATTTGCGGGCGAAATCGAGGTCGCGCTGGTCGTGGGCCGGGCAGCCGAAGATGGCGCCGGTGCCGTATTCCATCAGCACGAAATTGGCGATCCACACCGGGTCGCTGGCGCCTTCGATGAAGGGGTGGGCGACGCGCAGGCCGGTGTCGTAGCCGCGCTTTTCGGCGGCCTCGATCACCGCTTCGCTGGTGCCCATCTGGCGGCATTCGGCGACGAAGGCGGCCGCACCCTCATCCCGGGCGGCCACCGAAGCAGCCAGGGGGTGTTCCGGCGCGATGGCCAGGAACGACATGCCGAACAGCGTGTCCGGCCGGGTGGTGTAGACCTCGACCTCGGTGGTGCCGGCCTCCGGCTGGGTGAGCGCGAAGGACAGGCGGGCGCCTTCGCTGCGGCCGATCCAGTTGGCCTGCATCAGGCGCACGCGCTCGGGCCATTTTTCCAGATCGTCCAGCGCGGAGAGCAGGTCCGGGGCATCGGCGGTGATGCGGAAGAACCACTGGGCGAGCTGCTTCTTTTCCACCGGGGCACCGGAGCGCCAGCCGCGGCCGTCGATCACCTGCTCGTTGGCCAGCACGGTGCCGTCCACCGGGTCCCAGTTCACCCAGCTTTCGCGGCGGTAGACGAGATCCTGCTTGAGGAAATCCAGGAACAGCTTCTGCTGGTGGCCGTAGTATTTCGGGTCGCAGGTGGCGAATTCGCGGCTCCAGTCCAGGGAGAGGCCCATGCGCTGCAATTCGGCGCGCATGGCGGCGATGTTTTCCCAGGTCCATTTGGCCGGGTGCACGCCGCGCTCGATCGCCGCGTTCTCCGCCGGCAGGCCGAAGGCATCCCAGCCCATGGGGTGCATCACCACGTGGCCGCGGGCGCGCTTGTAGCGGGCCACCACATCGCCGAGGGTGTAGTTGCGCACGTGGCCCATGTGGATCTTGCCGCTGGGATACGGGAACATCTCCAGCACGTAGTATTTCGGGCGGCCTTCCGTGGGCACGTCTTCCACGTGGAACACGCCGCGCGCGTTCCATGCCGCCTGCCACTTGGGCTCCGTTGCCCGGAAATCGTAACGCGGCCCTTCGGCCGCTGCCGCACCATCGCTCATCCGCACGCACGCTCCATGGACCCGGCCGCCATCGCGGGCCCGTTCCCGGGCACAGAATGCCGCGACGGCGTGGGCAAGAAAAGGCAAGCCCGGCGCGGATCAGCCTCCGCGGCCGGACGGGATCAGTTGCTGCCGGCCTGCTGCACGCGCAAGGCGCGCGCACGCGCCAGCACCTTGTTCTCCAGCTCGCTGGCGGCGGTGGGGGAGACGGGCGCATCCATCCACGTTGCGCCCTGCAGCACCTGGCGGAACACGGAAATGCGGATGCCGTCGGCGCGCAGCGTGCGGCCGAGGATATAGGCCGTGGCCTTGAAGCGCTCGGTGCCGCCGCCGGGGGGCTGGTACCAGTCGGTGATGATCACACCGCCGAAGGGGTCGGCGGAGACGAGCGGCATGAAGCTGAGGGTTTCCAGCGCGCCGCGCCAGAGATAGGCGTTAACGCCCAGTGCGCCGCCCTGGTCGCTATCGCCGCGGCCGCGGCCGATGCTGATCAGCGGGCTGCTGTCGCCCAGGATCGAGCCCTTGGGCAGGCGGGAGCGCGGGTCGTCGATTTCAGCCGGGCCGGTGGGGGTGCACCCGCTGAGCAAAGCCATGCCGCACAACCAGAAGACGCCCAATCGATATCCGCGCAGCATGTCGGCAGCTCTTCCATTTTCTGCTTTGGGCGAACACCCAATACCCAGTCTCGCCATGCCCTCTCTGACGCAGGGGGGCGCTGGAACCACCGGAAACAAGCGTGCTTGTAGGCAGTTTCCCGGGTGTCCTCAAGGCATAAGAAAAGGGGCGGCAGCTCGCGCTGCCGCCCCCATCTTCGTCAAGCCAAGCCTATTACCAGCGGAACTGGTTGGCCAGGATCACCGCGGAGGCGTTGATGCCCTTCGTGGTGCCAGCGGCCAGGGTGGCGTCGTTGGACAGGTTACGGCCGCGCTCCTTGGCGGAGCCGACCACGCCCTCGAGCATCGCACGCATGCCAGGGGCCCAGGCGTAGGTCACGCCGAAGCCAACGCCGGTGTCGAAGCGCTGATTGTTGTTGGTCAGGTTGCCGTTGGTGGAGGCAGCCATGTAGTGCGCGCCGACGGCCCAGGGGCCGGTTTCATAGGCGGCGCCGATGGTCCACACGGTGGAGGGCTTCAGGCCAGCGATCGTGAGGCTGCTGTTGCCGTTGAAGGTGCCGGTGTTCATGTAGCCACCGAGCGTGAAGCCAGCGTAGCTGCCCTGCAGGCCGGCGGCGAAGATGGACTGGCCGCGAGCGGACGTCGGACCAGCAACCCCAGTGGGATTCGACGACTTGATCGCGCCGGAGGTGATGTAGCCGACATGCGCGGCCACGCCCACGCCACCGAAGGTGTTGCTGTAGTTGGCAGCCACCTGGATCTGGTTGCGGAAGCGGTTGAAGTCGCCAGCGCCGGCCGTAAACGCGGAGTTCACAACGGAGGTACGGGTGCCACCCTCGAGACCGGTGTTGATGCCTTCACCAGACTGGTTCGAGGCGGTCGACGGCGTGAAGGACACGCCGGCGCGGAAGCCGGAGAAGGTCGGGGTCAGGTAGATGATCTTCTGGGCCGAGTACTCATACCCGCCGCCGATGGCGAACTGGTACGGGTTCACGCCGCGGGTCAGGCCGGGGGCCCAGCCGTTCCAGCCGCCGTCAGCAACCTGCGCCTCGATGAGGCCAGTGCGCAGGGTCGCCGCGGGGCCGTCGGTCGAGCCGATCAGGAAGGTGCCCCAGCTGTCGCCGCCCACATAGCCACGGGTGCGGTTGACATACAGGGTGTTGGTGGTGCGCTGGCCGGCCGTGCCGACGCCAGTGCCGGCGTTGCCGGTGTTGTTGTTCGAGCGGATTTCGGCCAGGGCGCCGTAGCGCAGGCCGCCAGTGGTCTGGGCGTCGAACGACGGGAAGAAGCGGAACTGGGTCAAGATCCCAATCGGGTCGACCTTCGAGGTGCGGCCGGGGATGGTCGGCGCGGCCACGGGGCCACTGCCGGTCGTCGCCTTGTCGTTGGTGTTGCTGCCGACGCCGATGGCGGCGAACACGTAGCCGTCGAGGCGAACGATCACCTTGCCGGGCTCAGCGCGCAGCATGATGTTGTGGGTGTTGGACGGCTGAGACGGCTCGAGGCCGGCAGCGCCGGCGGCGCCGGTCATGGCAACTGTGGCCGCACCGGCCAGCAGGAACTTACGCATTGCACTCTCCTTGCATTACCGGGTTACCCCGGCGGAGTTGGAAGGCCCCGCCCCGTTTCCCCCTAGCTGGAACAACGACACAGGATGGTTTCCCAAGTCGTTGATCCAGCCACCATCAGGTGGGAGCCGCCAGACCTGGGGAGACTATTGCCCTCTGCCCGTCCGGCCCGCAATCGGACAAACACGGTCGGCATGGCATTTCCGAAACACTGTGGCGCGGATGCCACAGCCCCCCAGGGCCGATGCTACGGCGCCAACGCCCCGATCGCCGCCGCGCAGCGCAGGCCCGGCAGGCGCCGCACCGATGCGCCGTCGATGCCGCCCAGCGCGCCGACCACCATCCCGGCCGGCGCCCGCCGCGCCAGTGCCGCCCAGCGCGCGGTGCCCAGGCCGGGCGCGCCGGGATGGCTCGCCGTGGCGAAAGCCGGCGACAGGAAGGCCACCCCGGCCCCGGCCCGCGCCGCCCGCCGCAGCTCGACTGCGCCATGCGCGGAACTGGTGACCGGGCCGCGCAATCCGCGCATGCCGTGCAGGCGGTGCCCGGCGCGCAGATGCACCCCGGCGCCCACGGCCCGGGCCAGCCTGGTATCGCCGGCCACCACCAGGGCATTCCCGCGTGCCCGGCACACCCGCGCCAGCGCCGCGGCCAGTGCCGCCCGCCCAGGCCTGGTATCGTCGCGCAGCACCACGCCGCACAGCCCGCGCGGGAGGCACGCCGCCGCCGCCACGGGGTCTGGCAGACGGGCCGTATCGGTGAAGAGCCACAGCACCGGGCCGCGCTTGCCGTGCAAACGACGCTTGACCGCCCGCGCCCAACCGACAAGCTTGCTGTCCATGAGCGATCCTGTCCCCGTTCCCCTGTCTTATAGCCCTTCTTCCTATGGGCATGTCGCCGCCGGCCTGCCCGCCGTGCGCGCCCGCGTTGCCTCCGCAGCGGCCCGTGCTGGCCGCGCGCCCGATGCGGTGCAGCTTGTCGCCGTTTCCAAGACCCACCCGGCCGAGGCCGTGCTGGCCGCGCTGGCGGAGGGGCAGGTGCTGTTCGGCGAGAACCGGGTGCAGGAGGCCGCCACCAAGTTCCCGGCCCTGCGCCCGGCCCACCCGGCGATGCGGCTGCACATCATCGGCGGGCTGCAAACCAACAAGGCCCGCGATGCCGTGCGCCTTGCCGATGTGATCGAGGTGGTGGATCGCGCGCGACTGGCCGATGCCATCGCGGAGGCCATCCAGAAGGAAGGCCGTTCGCCGGATCTGCTCGTGCAGGTGAATGTGGGCGACGAGCCGCAGAAATCCGGCATCCCGACCGCGGAAGCCGATGGCTTCATCGAGGCCTGCCGGGGCCGCTTCGGTGCCAGCCTGACGGGGCTGATGTGCATTCCGCCGGCCGAGGGCGACCCCGGGCCGCATTTCGCCTGGCTGGCCGCCTGTGCCGCGCGGCATGGCCTGGGCGTGCTATCCATGGGCATGTCTGGCGATTTCGAGGCCGCGATCGCCCAGGGCGCCACCCATGTGCGGGTTGGCACTGCGATCTTCGGGCATCGGGGCTGAGCCCCGGTGCCAGCCCTTGCGCCCCGCCTGCGGGGCTGATCCGCGCGCCGCGCCTTGCACGATGCCGCAGTGCAGCGTAACCAATCGGTCGTGGGCAGGACGCGCCCGCCATCAGAGGGCCGCTGCATGATGCCGTGCCAGCACGCCACGCCATACGGCCCTCGCTCGCCGCGGAGCCCGGCATAGCCATGACCCCCACCGACCCATCGGCCACTACGCTGCGCCCGGCGCCGCTGCACATCGGCGTGCTGCTCGGCGTGCTCGGCGTTGTCTATGGCGACATCGGCACCTCGCCGCTGTACGCCTTCAAGGCCACGCTGGAGCATTTCAAGCACGACGGGATTGATTCGAAGGATGTGCTCGGCATCCTCTCGATGATCTTCTGGTCGCTGATCCTGGTCGTGACGGTGAAATACGTCCTGATCATCATGCGGGCAGACAACCGCGGCGAGGGTGGCATCCTGGCCTTGATGGCCCTGGCGCAGCGCGGTGTGCAGAACCTGCGGTTGCGTGCCGGCCTCACGCTTGTCGGCATTGCCGGGGCCTGCCTGTTCTTCGGCGACGGCGTGATCACGCCGGCGATCTCCGTGCTTTCCGCGGTGGAGGGCCTGCAGATCGTTGATCCGCGCCTGCACAAGGCGGTGATCCCCATTTCGCTGGTGGTGATCCTTGGCCTGTTCCTGATCCAGTGGCGCGGCACCGGCGTGATGGGCAAGCTGTTCGGGCCCATCACTCTGGTGTGGTTCCTGGTTCTCGGCGTGCTGGGGGTCGTGGAGATCGTGGCGAACCCGTCCGTGCTGCTCGCCCTTTCCCCCACCTACGCGTTCTATGCCATCACGCATCACCAGTGGCTGTCCCTGGTGGCCCTCGGCTCCGTTGTGCTGGCCGTGACCGGGGCGGAGGCGCTGTATGCCGACATGGGGCATTTCGGCGCGCGGCCGATCCAGATGGCGTGGCTGTATTTCGTGCTGCCGTGCCTGGTGCTGAACTATTTCGGCCAAGGTGCCCTGGTGCTGGCCCATCCCGAGGCGATGCAGAACCCGTTCTTCCTGCTGGCGCCGGAGTGGTTCCGCCTGCCGTTGGTGCTGCTCGCCACCGCCGCCACCGTGATCGCCAGCCAGGCGATGATCTCCGGGGCCTATTCGGTGGCGCGGCAGTGCATGCAGCTGGGCTTCCTGCCGCGGCTGACGGTGCGGCACACCTCCTCCTCCGAGGAAGGCCAGATCTACCTGCCGCAGGTGAACTGGGCGCTGATGGTGGGCGTGGTGATCCTGGTGCTGGTGTTCCAGACCAGTGACAACCTGGCCGCCGCCTATGGCATCGCGGTGACCGGCACGTTCCTGTGCACCAGCGTGCTGGCCGCCGTGGTGTTCCGGCGCCATTTCGGCTGGCGCCGTTCCACGGTGCTGTCGGTCTTCGGGGCCTTCTTCGTGCTGGACCTGATCTACTTCGGCGCCAACGTGCTGAAGGTGCCCCAGGGCGGCTGGGTGCCGCTGGTGCTGGGCCTCGCGCTGATGGCGATGATGACCAGCTGGAAGCGCGGGCGGGACCTGCTGCTGGATCGCTGGAAGCAGGATTCCCTGCCGCTTTCGAGCTTCCTCGCCCGGCTGCCGCAATCGCGCACCATCCGCGTGCCTGGGATGGCGATCTTCATGACCGGCAATTCGGACTACGTGCCCGGCGCGCTGCTGCACAACCTGAAGCACAACAAGGTGCTGCACGAGCGCGTGCTCTTCGTGACCGTCGCCAACGAGGACATGCCCTCCGTTCCGGCCGCGGAACGCGCGACCGTGACGAAGATGTCCGACGGCATTCACCGGGTGATCATCCGCTACGGCTTCATGGAAAGCCCGCATCTGCCGCGGGACCTCGCCGCCATTTCGGACGCCGAGGGGCTGGATTTCGACCCGCTGCAGGCCAGCTACTTCCTGGGCCGCGAAACCCTGGTGGCGGCGGCGCGGCCCAAGATGCCGATCTGGCGGCTGTGGCTGTTCCTGGTGATGGCGCGCAATGCCATCTCCGCCACCGAGTTCTTCCGCATCCCGACGGATCGGGTGGTGGAGCTTGGGGTTAGGGTGGCGATCTAGAACGAAGCAAGCGCCTTCTTTTTCTGAAGAAAAAGAAGCAAAAAGACTTTCATTCCTTTGCGCCGAGGATAACCACGGCGCAAAGGTATAAAAGTTTTTTGGTTCTTTTTTTCAAAAAAGAACCGCTTGCTTAGTGCCTGTGCCCCATCCCCCCGGCCCCGGCCGCCTGCACCGTAACTGTCGTGGTTACCGGCGGTGCCTTCTCGAAGGTGATCGTGAGCGGGAAGCTGTCGCCGCGATTCAGCTGCTTCTTCAGGCCGATCAGCATGATGTGGAGGCTGCCCGGCTGCAGCACCACGGCCTGCCCCACCGGCACCGGCAGGTGTTGCACCTCGCGCATCCGCATCACGTTGCCGTCCCGTACGGTCTCGTGCAGTTCCACCTTTTCGGCAACGGGGGAGCTGGCCGAGACCACGCGGTCGGCGGCGCCGATGGCCTTCAGCGTGAGGAACGCACCGCCCGAGCGTGCGGAGGACGTGGTGGCGCGGGCCCAGGCCTCGGTCACTTCCACCACGGGGGCTTGGGCCAGGGCAGGGGGGATGGAAGCGGCCAGGCCCAGCAGGGCCGCGGCGGCGAGAACAACATGTCGCATGTGCAGAAATCCTATCGCGCCCCGCAGGGCGCCGCATGAACGCTGGAATCGGGTTGGATCAGCCAGCCAACCCGGGCGGCGCACGGGAGGCATAGGCCGCCCATCCCACGGCAGGCGTTGCCTTCCCAGCGGGAGCCACGGCTGCGGTGTGGTTCATCCGGCGCATGGGCACAACCGGCTCCCAGGCGAGCCCGGCCGCTGGCAGGGTACCAGGGCACGCCAGGCATGCCTCGTGCGAATGATTCTGCGGCCCGCCGTCTGGCCCGTCGGCCTGGCACAGCGCCCCGGCCGCCAGCGCCATCGCCAGCGCGGGATCGGGGCGGGGCCCCGAGGGGGGCGATAGCCCCAGCAGCGTGAGGGCCAGCCCCACGCGCAGGAGCAAAAACAAAGGGGTCGCAGCGGCAAATGCCGCGCGACCCCTGTGGTGCGGTGGTGGAGCCAAGCGGGATCGAACCGCTGACCTCCTGAATGCCATTCAGGCGCTCTCCCAGCTGAGCTATGGCCCCGCTACCGGAGGCGCGCATATATCCCCCCTACCACACGCGATCAAGTGCCTCTCGCCCTTTATCGAGCGGCGGGCAGGGTTGCGCGCGCGCTACCGCTTCGCGAAGGGGGTGGCGGGGGCTTCGAACCGGCCTTCCACATACTTATCGGGCTCCGGCGCCCCGGCGGCGGTGTGCACCGGCAGAACGCCGCCCCAGATCGGCCAGGTCTCGTCGCCCGGGTCGTCGCCCGGGGGGGCGGCGCGCACCTTGGCGGAGGCCTCGTCGATTTCCATCGCCAGAACCGCGGTGGCCTTCATCTCGCGCTCGTTCGGCGGGCGCAGGCCTTCCCAGCGGCCGGGCACCAGCTTGTCCATGAAGGCCTTCAGCGTCGCCATCGTCTCGTCGGGGTCGGTGACCAGGCGGGGCGTGCCGAAGCACATCACGGAGCGGTAGTTCACCGAGTGGTTGTAGCCGGAGCGCGCCAGCACGTAGCCGTCCATGATCGTGACGGTGAGGCAGACCTGCCCGCCGGCGGCGTTGGCGCGCACCATGCGGCTGGCTGAGCTGCCATGCCAGAACACCGTGTCGCCCACGCGCCAGTGGAAGGTGGGTATCACCACCGGCCGCCCCTCGATGAGGTGGCCGACATGGCAGAGCGGGGAGGCATCCAGGATGGTGTGGATGGTCTCCTTGTCGTAGCGCCCGCGCTCATGCATGCGCCGGGTGCGGACGAAATCGGTCGGGGGCGGTGTGGGGGTGCTCATATCGGCAGGCTGGGCCGCGATTGGCCCGACGGGTAGGACCGATTTCGGCGCTACCGGCCAGACCACATCAGCGTACCAGCACCCCGTGCTGCCGCAGGAACCCCAGCAGCGCGAGCATCGGCAGCCCCACGATCTCGGAATGCTCGCCCTCGATGCGGTCGAACAGCTGCAGGCCCGGCCCCTCGACGCGATAGGCGCCGACCGTGGTGGTCAGCACCTCGCCTTCCAGCGCCAGGTACTGGTCCAGGAACGCCTCGGAGAAATCGCGCATCACCAGCCTTGGCTTGGCGATATGCTGCCAGACGCGCTGGTCGCCGCGCTGGCACAGCACGGCGGTGACCAGCGTGTGTGCCTTGCCGCGCAGCGCCAGAAGCTGCGCCCGCGCCGCCGCCATGTCGGGCGGCTTGTCGAACCAGGTGCCTTCGCACACCAGCATCTGGTCGCCGCCGATCACCAGTGCATCGGGGTGCCGCCGGGCGATCCGCTCGGCCTTCAGGCTGGCCAGCAGCAGCGCGGTTTCCTCGGCGGAGGCGCCTTCGGCCCGGGCGGCCTGCTTTACGTCTGCCTCGTCCACATGCGCGGGCATCGTTTCCACTGCCACCCCCGCCGCCGCAAGCAATCCGGCGCGGAAGCGCGACTGGCTGGCCAGGATCAGGCGCATCGGGTTCCTCCGTTCGACGGGCGGAACCCTAGCATGCCGGGCGGGATCAGGAGACGAGGCGCAGTTCCGTCGCGCCGCGCGGCGCCAGGGTATCGTCAGACGCCGCGAGTTGCTCCAGCCGGTAGCCCGCGCCCCACACGGTGGAGATCAGCCCAGCGGCGCCGGCGGCGGCCAGCTTCTTGCGCAGCTTGCAGATGAACACGTCGATGATCTTCTGGTCCGGCTCGGCCTCGTCGATCGAGTAGAGCTGGCTCAGCATCGCGTCCTTGCGGACCACCTGGCGGCGGCGGAGCGTCAGCAGCTCCAGCACCGCGAATTCCTTGCCGGTAAGGTTCACCGGGCGGCCGAACACGCGCGCCTCGCGCGCTTCCAGGTCCAGGGTCAGCGCACCGACGGTCAGCTCCCGGCGGGCGAAGCCGCGCGAACGGCGCGCCAGGGCCCGGCAGCGCGCCACCAGCTCGGTGCCTTCCACCGGCATGCGCACCAGCTCATCGGCACCGGCGTTCAGCCCGCGCACCACATCCAGCGACTGGCCGGCACCCACCAGCATGATCGGGGCGGTGACGCCCGCGCGGCGGACGGCGGCCACCATCGCGTAGGGGTCCTGCGCCTGGCGCGGCGTTACCATCAGGATAACATCGAAATCCTCGTGGCGGGCGTAGCTGGGCACGTCGTCCATCTCCTCGATGGTCGCCACCGTGAAGCCGGACTGCAACAGCATGGCCCGGATGCCACGGCCGGTGGAGAAATCCTGATCCGCAAGAAGAACGCGCATGGTGAAGACCTCGTGAGAGCCGAACGGGAAGATACGTCTCGTTAGGCAATCGCCGTGCCAGAGCCTGGGGCCTCACCAGGGGGTTAATTCACCCGAAATCGGCCCCTCCCGGCAGTAATTGCCCCCCGTTTCGGGAAGGCTCTTCCCAAAATGAGAAACGCCCTGTCATACTGGGATACATTTTGTGCCCTGAACCGCACCTGGACCCCCCCATGCCACGTTCCGCCATGTCGCCGACCATTTTCGGCCCGGCCCGCTGCCTTGTGGCCGAGCGCAGCCCCACCGTGGGCCTTGCGATCGCCGCCTGGCTGCGTGGCTGGGGCCATCAGGCCGAGGCCGTGCGCACCGAAGCCGCCGCCCTGGCCGCCTTGGCGGCTGCTCCCTTCGACCTGCTGATTGCGGATGCCGCCTTCGCGCTGCCGGGGGCCAGCGTGCCGCGGCTGACACTTGTCTCCCCGGGCCAGGTATCCGCCGGTCCCATCCTCGCCCGGCCGATCCAGGCCCAGGCGCTGCGAAATGCGGTCGAGGATTGTCTCGCTCCGCTCCTCCCGCCGATCGATGGTGGGCCGGATATCGCGGCGATCGCGGAGCTGTGGGGCGCGCCGGACAGCCCGGCCTTCAAGCGCATCTCCGCCGTGTTCCTGGCCGAGGCGCCGATCCGCCTGGCCGCCATCGTCACCGCCCACGCCGCCGCCGACCGCACGCGGCTTTCGCATGAGGCGCATGCCCTGGCCGGCGCGGCGCTGAATGTCGGCCTGCCGGAGGTGGTGCGCCTTGCCCGTGTTCTGGAGCACGCCGACCTGACCCGCCCGCTGGCGGACTTGGTGCCCGACCTGCTGGCCCTGCAGGAAGTGGCCATCCGCGACTTCGATGCCCTGCAGGCACTGGCCAACTCGGCATGACGGAGCCGCGCACCATCCTGGTGGTGGAAGACAGCGCCACCATCGCCACCGCGGTGCAGCTGCAGCTGGAGCCGCTGGGCCACACCCTGCTGATGGCGGTTGATGCCGCCGAGGCGCGGGCCGCGCTGCGCCGCCAGCCGGTGGATTGCGTGCTGCTGGACCTGCGCCTGCCCGATGCCGACGGGATCGACTTGCTGGACGAGATCCGCGAAGGCCCCACCCCGCCCGCCGTGGTGGTGATGACCTCCAACGCCTCCCTCGCCACCGCCGTGCGTGCGGTGCGTGCCGGGGCGTTCGACTATCTGGTGAAGCCGTTCACCCCCAGCCGCCTGACCACCACCGTTCAGAACGCGCTCGCGAACGCGGCCCTGGTGCGGGAGGTGACCACGTTCCGCCGCACCCTGGAGCATGGCGCGTTCGAGGGTTTCGTCGGCCGTTCTCCGGCCATGCAGGCGGTGTATCGCATTATCCAGTCCGCCGCCCCCAGCAGCGCCAGCGTGTTCATCACCGGGGATTCCGGCACCGGCAAGGAGGTGGCCGCCGAGGCCCTGCATCGCCTCAGCCCGCGCCGGGACAGGCCCTTCGTGGCGCTCAACTGCGGCGCCATCCCGCATGATTTGCTGGAAAGTACCATCTTCGGCCACATCAAGGGCTCCTTCACCGGTGCCACGGCGGACCAGGAGGGGGCTGCCGCGCGCGCCGATGGCGGCACTCTTTTTCTCGATGAGCTCGGCGAGATGGATCCGCAGCTGCAGGCCAAGCTGCTGCGCTTCATCCAGACCGGCACCTACACCCGCGTGGGCGAAACCCGCCCGCGCCAGGCCGATATCCGCTTCGTCGCCGCCACCAATCGTGATCCCGCCGAAGCCATGCGCAACGGAAGGCTGCGTGAGGACCTGTACTACCGCCTCGCTGTCATCCCCTTGCACATGCCGCCGCTGCGCGACCGCGGCGAGGATATCCTGCTGATCGCGCGCCACTTCCTCACCCGGTTCGCCAGCGCGGAAGGCCGTGCCCTGCGCGGCTTCGCCCCGGAAGTGGAAGCCCGGCTGCTCGGCCATCCCTGGCCGGGCAATGTCCGCCAGCTGGAGAACCTGGTGCGCAACGTCGCCGTGCTGCATGACGGCCCGCTGGTAACCACGGAGATGCTGCCACTCCGAGGCACTGGCCCACTTGCTGCCGCCACCCAGGCAAGCCAGCCCGCCATGGGGCCAGCACCGCCGGCGATGCCGGTCAACGACGCCCTGCCCGAAAGCCCGCAGGACATCGAGCCACTGTCCAACATCGAGCGCCGCTACGTGGAGCACGCCATCGCGCTGTGCGGCGGCAACCTGCAGCTTGCAGCGCGCCGGCTTGGTATCGGTACCAGCACGATCTACCGCAAGCGCGAGGCCTGGGCCCGCGAGGCCTGAAGGGTCAGGCCCGCACCGCCTGGGCAAACCCGATGGCATAGGCTTCCAGCGCGGCCTCCAGTGCCGAGATCGCCGCCGCCCGCTGTACGGCATCGGCCGATTCCGCCGCCGCCGCCAGTGCGCCGAGCGCCCCAAGCCCCAGCGTATCCGCCGCCTCGCGCAGCCCCCGTGCCGCCAGTGCCATCCCGGCATCGTCACCGGCCGCCGTTGCGTCCTGCATCGCCGCCGCGGCCGCGCGGCCTTCCTCCAGGAAACCGGCCAGCACCTCGGTCGCCTCGGCGGCGCCGAAATCACCGGCCAGGCGGGCGAGTGTCTCCTCTGGTGCGTCTTCCCTTCCACCGGCACGCCGCAACATGCCTGCTTCGGCCTGCGCCAGCACACGCTCCAGCGCCGGCTGTGTCATTGGCTTGCCGAGAAACCCGTCCATCCCCGCTGCCCGGCAGGCATCGCGGTGTTCGGCAAACACGTTGGCCGTCAACGCCACGATCGGCACCGAGGCCGCCGGCTCCGTCAGTGCCCGGATTGCCCGCGCTGCCGCCAGGCCGTCCATGCCGGGCATCATCACGTCCATCAGCACCAGGTCGTACGCGATCTCCTGCACCTGCCGCACCGCCTCCGCGCCGCCGGGCACGGCATCCACGTGATGGCCCATCCGCTCCAGCCGGGTGACGGCCACCAGGCGGTTGGTGGCGTTGTCCTCCGCCAGCAGGATGCGCAGCTTCCGCCCGGTTCCCGCTGCCATGGCATCGCCCCGCACCGGCAGGGCACGGCCCATCGGCAGAACCAGTTCGAAGGCGAATTCCGCTCCTTCACCCGGCGTGCTGCGCACCCCGATCGTGCCGCCCATCCGGTCCATCAGCCGTCGGCAGATCGCCAGGCCCAGCCCAGTGCCGCCATAGCGCCGGGAGATGGAGCCGTCCGCCTGCGCGAACGGTTCGAACAACCGTGCCTGCACCTCGGGCGCGATCCCCAGCCCGGTGTCGCGCACTGCGATCCGCAGCCGAATCCGCCCCGCGCCGGCATCTTCCATTGTGGCCGCCACCACCACCCGGCCGGCCTCGGTGAACTTCACCGCATTGCCCACCAGGTTCAGCAGCACCTGGCGCAACCGCCCGGGATCGCCCAGCAGCACCGGGGCATCGGTGGGCACCTGCATCCCCAGTGCCAGACCCTTCTCCACCGCGCGCAATTCCATCAGGTCGACCACGCCCGCCACCAGGGCCGGCACCTCGAACGGGATCGCCTCCACTTCCATGCAGCCGGCATCCAGCTTGGAGAAATCCAGCACGTCGTCGATCACCAGCAGCAGCGTTTCCGCCGCCTCGCGCAGCGCCCCGGCATAGCGCCGCAGATGCGGCGGCAGGTCTGCCTCACCCATCAGCCCGGCAATGCCCACCACGGCGTTCAGCGGGGTGCGGATCTCATGGCTCATCGTTGCCATGAATTCGGCGCGCAGCCGCGAGGCCGTTTCCGCCGCATCGCGGGCTGCCGCCAGGGCCAGTTCGTTCTGCCGGCGCTCGGTGATATCGGAATAGGTTCGCACCGCACGCCCATCGAGCAGAAAGCGGGTCTGGATCTCCAGCACCCGGCCGCCGGGCCGCTGGCGCTCATAGGCCGCCGGGCCACCGAGGCCACCGGCCCGCGCCATGGCATCCACATCGACATCGCTGCCATCCGGCACGAACTCGCCGCGGTCGATCTGCCACTGCAGGATGTCAAGGAACGCCACGCCGGGGTGGGAGAGCCGCTCCGGCAAGCCCAGCAGCTCCGCCGCCCGCCGGTTGATCACCGGCACCCGGCCCTGAACATCCACCATCAGGATGCCCTGGCTCATATTCTCCAGCGTGGCGCTCAGCGTCGCCTGGGAGGCCACTAGCCGTCGCCGGGATCGGATCAGCATCTGCCCCAGCGCGACCACAAGCCCGGAAAGTCCGAGCCCCATCAGCAGGAACCAGAGGGATTCACGCTCGAACTCGCCGAATACCTCGCGCGCCGATAACCCGACCAGCACCGCCAGCCCATATCGGTCCAGCCGCCGGAACGCGTAGAGCCGCTCGGTGGTATCGATCGAACTCGTGCCCTGCCACGTGCCCGGCTCCACCGGCCCACGCAGCTGGTCCATGGTGGCCGCCGGCACTTCTGCTCCCAGTGAGCCCTCCATCTCCGGTGCCCGAGCCCGGAACACCCCGTCCAGCCCCACCAAAGCGATCGCGCCACCAGGCACGTTGAACGACGCGTAGAAGCGCGAGAAATAGGCGGGGTCCAGCGAGATCACGATCACACCGGCCATCGCCCCATGGGCATCGAACAGCTTGCGCGTGAGCTGGATCGACCATTTGCGGGAGACGCGGCCGAGCACCGGCTTGCTGACGAACAGGAAATCCTCCGCCGGCCGCGCCAGATGCACGCGGATATGCTCGCGGTCCGACAGATCCACCGCGGGTCCGCCGAGATTGCTCGCCTGCAGCATGCCGCGCGCATCGGTCAGCGCGATCTGCAGGGTGAGGTCGTTCAGCACCTGGTCGCGTGGTGCCAGCGCCTGGATGTCGAACCGCGCGGGATCGGCGCGATGGAAGGCGCGCAGCATGGCAAACACCTGGTCCATCGCCTCCAGCGTGCGCGACACGCTCTCGCCGAAGCCGCGCGCGAGGTCAGACGCGGTCTGGAAGGCTTCCACCTCCACCCGTTTGCGCTGGTGCGTCAGGTAGCCGAGCACGCCGGACCACACCACCAGGAGCGCCAGCAACGTGACCAGCGATTCCAGCCGCAGCCAGCGGCGGTGCCACGGGATCACCGATCCCGCTTGCGCTTCAGGTGGGGGCGGCGCTGCGCCGCTTATGCTCATGCCAGGCATCCATCAGCTGCAGCACGGTCGCTGCCGTCTCCTCGATGGAACGGCGCGTGACATCGATCACCGGCCAGCCGCGCCGCGTGCACAGCCGCCGCGCCCAGAGCAGTTCCGCCTTCACCGCCTCGGGGTCCACATAGTCGCCGCTATCCTGCCGCGCGGCCGTCGCGGTGGCTGCCGCCCCGATCATGCGCAGGCGGTGGCGGCGGATCTCGATCAGCGCGTTCACATCGAGCGTGAGCCCGATCACCGGGCAATGCGGGTTCTCCAGCTCCGGCGGTTCGGGAATACCGGGCACCAGCGGGATGTTGGCGCATTTGATGCCGCGGTTCGCCAGATAGAAGGAGGTGGGCGTTTTCGAACTGCGCGATACCCCCACCAGCACCACGTCGGCCTCGGTCATCCCGGCATGGGCCTGCCCATCGTCATGCGCCAACACGTAGTGGATCGCGTCGATCCGCTTGAAATAGGCATCATCCAGCACGTACTGCCGCCCGGGGCGGGAAGAGGCAGTCTCCCCGAACTGTTCGGCCAGCATCGCCAGCACGGGATCGAGCACGTGCACCACGGCCACGCCCAGACGCTGGCAGGCGGATTCCAGCTCCACCCGCAGGCTTTTCTCCACCAGCGTGGACAGCACCGGGCCCGGCTCGGCCTCGATCCCGTCGATCACGCTCTGCAGTTTCAGCCGCGACCGGATCAGGCTCCAGCGATGGTACACGATCTGCGTGTGCTCGAACTGCACCACCGTCGCGCGCGCGATGGAGTTCAGCGTCTCGCCGGTGGCATCGGACACGAGATGGAGGTTCAGACGGTTCGGCATAAACCTGAGGATAACGGGGATATCTCGTCCCGCCAGCCCTCGCCGCGCGATCGGATCACGTCAGTGGGGATAAGCCTGCCGCCTGATGTACCTGGGCACGGATGCCCCCGCTCCAGCGCGCGTTTGGGGACACATGCGATTCCGCCCGCAAATTGAGCCACTTCGCCGCCCACCCGCATGTGGACATCCGGCTCCGAGGCCGCGTGTGGCTGGGGTACCCCAGGTACCCCACCCCCATCTCTCTCATCACTCAAGTCATAAAGATTCTTTTCTGATAGAAGAGAGCCGACAAATGTGCGGGATGGGCTGAATGCCGAAGAAGGTTCTGCGGGTGCTGGCGGGGCAAGCAGTGTGGCCGCCGCCAGTGTGGCTGATGCGCCAGGCCGGGCGCTATCTGCCGGAATACCGCGCGCTGCGGGCCGAGGCAGGGGATTTTCTCAAGCTCTGCCTCACGCCCGAAAAGGCCGCGGAGATCACCCTGCAACCGCTGAGCCGCTTCGGCATGGATGCCGCCATCCTGTTCAGCGACCTGCCCATCGTAAGTCTCGGGCTCGGCCAGGCACTCCGCTACGCTGAAGGCGAGGGCCCCATCCTGCCGCCAATCCGCACTGCAGCGGACCTCGACGCGCTCAGCACCGCTGGCGTGGCCGATATCGTGTCACCGGTCTGGGAAACCGTGCGCCGCGTGGCTGCCAATTTGGGCGACGCCACGTTGATCGGCTTCTCCGGCGCGCCCTTCACGGTGGCCTGCTACATGGTGGAAGGCCACGGCTCGCGCGAATTTGCCGCTGCCCGCCTGATGGCCTATCGCGACCCCGCCCTGTTCCAGCGCCTGATCGATCTCATCATCGAGGGCAACCTGATCTACCTGCGCGGCCAGGCCGATGCCGGCGCCGAGGTGCTGATGCTGTTCGACAGCTGGGCCGGCATGCTGCCGCCGGGCGAATTCCGCCGCTGGGTGATCGAGCCCACCGCGCGCCTCGCCGCCGGGCTGCGCCAGAGCCATCCGCACGTGCCGCTGATCGGTTTCCCGCGCCTCGCCGGCAGCATGCTGGCGGATTACGCGCTCTCCGCCGGCGTGCAGGGCGTGGCGATCGACACCTCCATGAAGCCCGAAGCCGCCGCGTTGATGGTGCCGCCTGAAATCGCCCTGCAGGGCAATCTCGATCCGCTGGCCGTCGTCGCCGGCGGTGCGCCGATGCACGAAGCGACGTCCCGCATCCTGGACGCGCTGCGTGGCCGCCCCCACATCTTCAATCTGGGCCATGGCATCGTGCCGCAAACCCCGCCCGAACACGTGGGGGCCCTGGTGGAGCAAATCCGTGCCGCGTGACGAAACCCCCAAGAAACCCCGCCTGGCCATCGTCCTGTTCAACCTGGGCGGACCGGACCGGCCAGAGGCGATCAAGCCCTTCCTGGTGAACCTGTTCACCGATCCCGCGATCCTGCGCGTGCCGTTCTTCGTGCGCCCGCTGCTCGCCCGGATCATCGCCCAGGCGCGTGTGAAGCCGGCCACCGAGAACTACAACATCCTCGGTGGCAAATCCCCGTTGCTGGAGCTCACCCAGCAGCAGGCGGATGGGCTGCAGGCGGAACTGCCGGAATACGAAACGCGCTGCTTCATCGCCATGCGCTACTGGCACCCGTTCAGCGAGCAAACCGCCCGCGAGGTGCGTGATTTCGCACCCGACGAGGTGCTGCTGATGCCGCTCTATCCGCAGTATTCCACCACCACGACCGGCAGCTCGCTCACCGCCTGGCGCGAAGCCGCCGCCAAGGTCGGGCTGGTCGCGCCGGTGCACAGCTTGTGCTGCTACCACAGCGACCCCGGCTTCATCGCCGCCACCGCTGATCTGGTCCGCACCAGCTACCACCAGGCCCGCGCGGAATTGGACCCGGCGATCCCGCTGCGCGTCCTGTTCTCCGCCCACGGCCTGCCGGAGGTGATCGTCAAGAAGGGCGACCCGTACCAGAACCAGATCGAGAAGACCTCGGCCGCCGTTGCCCGCGCGCTGGCCATCCCGGATCTGGACTGGAGCATCTGCTACCAGTCCCGCGCCACCCCGCAGAAATGGATTTCCCCCTCGGCGGAGGAAGCGATCGAGCTTGCCGCGCACGACAAGGTGGCCATCCTCATCGTGCCCATCGCCTTCGTCTCCGACCATTCGGAAACCCTCGTCGAGCTGGACGTGGAGTACAAGGAACTCGCCCACAAGGAAGGCGTGCCCGGCTATTTCCGCGCCCCGGTGCAGAACAGCGACCCTGGCTTCATCCAGGCGCTGGCCGCGCTGGCCCGCATTACGCTGGGCCGGAACACGGGCCTGTGCAGCTTCGTCGGCGGCCGCACCTGCCCCGCCCCCTTCGGCGATTGCCCGCACGCCCGCGCCGGCAAGCCTGTTCCGGCGGAAGCCTGATGCCGCTCGATTTCATGCGCCGCCGCCGCGCGCCGCTGCGCCTCGTGATCTACGATTGCGACGGCGTGCTGGTGGACAGCGAGCCTGTGGCCAACCGCGTGGTGGCGGAGGAGCTGAGCGCGCTCGGCTGGGCGATGACCGCGCACGAGGCCGACGGACATTTCCTCGGCCTCACCTTCACCGACATGCAGCCGCTGATCGAACGCCGCCTCGGCCGCGCGCTGGAGGAGCACTGGAAGCAATCCCTGGTGCAGAAGGTGATCGACGCCATGGCGGAAGGCGTTGGCCCCATCCCCGGCGCGGTGGAAGCGTTGCGCGCCACCACCGCACTTGGCCTGCCCTGGCGCGTGGCGAGCAATTCCTCGCATGAGGAGATGCACGTGAAGTTCGGCCGCCTCGGCATCCGCGATCTCGTCGCTGGCCGTGTGCATTCCCATCGCGATGTCGCCCGCGGCAAGCCGGCGCCCGATCTGTTCCTCGCCACCGCCGCGGCCCAGGGCGTGGCGCCCGAAGAATGCGTGGTGATTGAGGATTCCGTGCCCGGCGCCACTGCCGCCCGCGCCGCCGGCATGGATTGCCTGGGCTACGCCCCACACCACGACGGCACCCGCCTGGCTGCCGTCGGCGCCGTGCCGTTCCGCTCCATGTTCGACCTGCCCGGCTATCTCGCCGCCGGCAAGGAGACCGCGTGATGTCGCTTGTCGCGTTCTACCCCTGGATCAAGGCGCTGCACGTTATCAGCATGATCGCCTGGATGGCCGGCATGTTCTACCTGCCGCGGCTGTTCGTGTACCACACGCAGCTTGCCACGGGCTCGGTGGAGAGCGAGCGTTTCAAGGTGATGGAGCGCCGCCTGCTGAAGCAGATCATCAACCCCGCGATGATCTCCACCTGGTTCTTCGGGCTGCTCCTGCTCTCCACGCCCGGCGTGATCGACTGGAAGCACGATGGCTGGTGGCACGTAAAGCTCACCATGGTCCTGCTCATGACCGGCTTTCACGGCGCCATGTCCAAGTGGCGGCGCGAGTTCCTGGAAGACCGCAACCGCCGCAGCCATAAATTCTACCGCATCGCCAATGAGGTCCCGACCGTGCTCATGGTGATCATCGTCATCATGGTCATCGTGAAGCCCTTCTGATGTCCGAAATCCGCACCGAGCTCGCCTACGGCTACTTCACGTCCGACGATAAGGCGCGGATGGACATCGACACCATCCACCGCTGGCTCACCGAAGAATCTGCCTGGGCCCGCGGCCGCTCGCGTGAGACGGTGGAACGCAGCATCCGCCTTGCCCACGCCATCGGCCTCTACGCGCCGGATGGTTCCCAAGCCGGCTTCGCCCGCGCCGTGACGGACTACACGCTGAACGCCCGCCTCACCGACGTGTTCATCCTGCCCGCCCATCGCGGCCGCGGCCTGGCCACCGGCCTGGTGCGCGCCGTGCTTGAACATCCCGCGGTTGCCACTGTCCGTGCCTGGACCCTGAACACCGACGACGCGCACGGCCTCTACGCCAAGTTCGGCTTCACTGCCCCCCGCCAGCCCGAGGGCGACATGGAGTGGCGCCGCCCCGTTCCACCCGGCGCTGCCTGACCCCTGGCTTGACGCCACCGGAATCCGCGCCTACCAAGAACGCGGTGCAGCCACCCGGCGCGCCGCCTTTCTGCCCCTTCCCTCCCCGCATCGCAGTTCCGACCGCCCGGTGGCCCCTCGCGCGCCCCCCGGATTGACGGCGGAACAGCCCCCCCGACGACCGCTCCCTCCGCCGAACCCCTCTTCTGTCGCCCCTGGCGGCACCGCACGAGGCCTCCACATGCATCTTGCCGAACTCAAGGCAAAGACCCCCGCCGACCTGCTCAGCTTCGCGGAGTCGCTGGCCATCGAGAACGCATCCTCCCTGCGCAAGCAGGACATGATGTTCGCGATCCTCAAAAGCCTCGCCGAGAACGACCAGGCCATCCACGGCGAAGGCACGCTGGAAATCCTGCCAGACGGCTTCGGCTACCTGCGCTCCGCCGAGAGCAACTATCTGCCCGGCCCCGATGACATCTACGTGAGCCCCACCCAGGTGCGCCGCTTCGGCCTGCGCACCGGCGACACGGTGGAAGGCCAGATCCGCGCGCCCAAGGATGGTGAGCGCTACTTCGCGCTGCTCAAGGTCAACACCATCAACTTCGAGCCGCCCGAGGCGGTGAAGCACCGCATCAACTTCGACAACCTGACCCCCCTCTATCCCGAGCGGAAGCTCAAGATGGAGATGGAGCAGACCGAGCCGACCGCGAAGGGCGCTACCAAGGACTACATGCCGCGGGTGATCGACCTCGTCGCCCCCATCGGCAAGGGCCAGCGCGCCCTGATCGTCGCCCCGCCGCGCACCGGCAAGACCATGATGCTGCAGAGCATCGCCAAGTCGATCTCCACCAACCATCCCGAAGTCTTCCTGATGGTCCTGCTCATCGACGAGCGGCCGGAGGAAGTGACGGACATGTCGCGCACCGTGCGCGGCGAAGTGGTTGCCTCCACCTTCGATGAGCCTGCCACCCGCCACGTGCAGGTCACGGAAATGGTGCTGGAAAAGGCCAAGCGCCTGGTGGAACACAAGCGCGACGTGGTGATCCTGCTGGATTCCATCACCCGCCTCGCCCGCGCCTACAACACCGTCGTGCCCTCCTCCGGCAAGGTGCTCACGGGCGGCGTGGACGCGAACGCCCTGCAGCGCCCCAAGCGCTTCTTCGGCGCGGCGCGCAACATCGAGGAAGGCGGCAGCCTCACCATCATCGCCACCGCTCTGATCGACACCGGCAGCCGCATGGACGAAGTGATCTTCGAGGAGTTCAAGGGCACCGGCAATTCCGAGGTCATCCTGGACCGCAAGCTGTCGGACAAGCGCACCTTCCCCGCCATCGACATCACGAAGTCCGGCACCCGCAAGGAAGAGCTGTTGGTGGACCGTGGCACGCTCAGCAAGATGTGGGTGCTGCGCCGCATCCTGAACCCGATGGGGACGATGGACGCGATGGACTTCCTGCTGGACAAGCTGAAATACAGCAAGTCCAACCAGGACTTCTTCGACGCGATGAACACCTAGGCAAGGCGAGGGGCTCTGCCCCTCGGCCCCGCTGGGGCCTCAGGCCCCAGACCCCTTCCGTTTGTTGCCCAATGGGATAGGGGGTGCCTTCGGATCAGTGATCCGAAGGCACCCCCTATCCCATTGGGCAAAAGTGATGTGGGTCCAGGGACCTCAGGTCCCTGGCGGGTCCAGGGCAGAGCCCTGGCCTTCATTCACCCCACCCGGTCCACGCTCATCGATTTCACCAGCGCCAACACCGGCTTTCCCGGCCGCAGCCCCAGCCGTGCCACCGCATCCGGCGTGATCCGCGCCAGCAGCCGCACCTCGCCGCTGCCCAGCTCCACCATCGCGGTATGCCGGGCCTGGTCCTCGCTCACCGCCACCACCAGCACCGGCAGCACGTTGTGCAGGCTGATCCCCTGCGGCGCTTCGGTCGCGAGAATCACCTCCCGCGCCGGAATCCGCACCCGCAGCCGCGTGCCGAGCGAACCCGCGACCAGCGGCACCCACAGCGCCAACGGCCCGGCCCGCAACAGCGAGAGCTGGCGCGCCGGGTGATGTTCCGCCACGCGGGCTTCCAGCACCGCCCCGGCATCGTCGCGCGCGGCCAGCGGCACGTCGCCGCGCGAGGTCACCTCCGCCAGTGGCCCGGCCGCCCGCACCTGGCCACCTTCCAGCAGCACCAGCGTGTCGGCGATCGCGTAGACCTCGTCCAGTGCGTGGGTTACGTAGACGATCGGCAGCGCCAATGCCTGCTTCAGCCGCGCGAGATAGGGCAGGATCTCCGCCTTGCGCGCCGCATCCAGGCTCGCCAGCGGCTCATCCATCAGCAACAGCCGCGGCTGCGCCAGCAGCGCCCGCCCGATCGCCACGCGCTGCCGCTCCCCGCCCGAAAGCGTATGCGGCCGCCGTTCCAGCAGTGCTGCGATCCCCAGCAGCTCCACCACGTCGTCGAACCCGATCTCCCCCGCCGGCGCCCGGGCAAACCCATACATGAGGTTCTTCCGCACGCTCATATGCGGAAACAGCCGCGCCTCCTGGAACACCAGGCCGAGCCGCCGCCGCTCCACCGGCACATGGATGCGCCGGAACGTGTCGGTCAGCACCTCACCATCCACCACCACCCGCGCCGCCTGCGCGGCGAGGAGCCCGGCGATCACGCCGACCACGCTGGATTTCCCGGCGCCGGAGGGCCCGAACAGCGCCGTCGCCCCATCCGGCGCCACGAAGTCGATCGCCAGCGCGAGGCCGCCAGGAAACTGATGCCGCAGCGAAAACTCGATCACGGCCGCTGCCCCACCGCCGCCCGCGCACGCCCCCCGGCCCACTCGGCCGCGCCCAGCCCCACCAGCGCCAGCCCGATCGAGACCAGGGCAAGCTTCGCCGCCGTCTCCTCGCCATTGGGGGACTGCAGCGCGCTATAGATCGCCAACGGCAACGTCTGCGTCTCCCCGGGAATATTGGCGGCAAAGGTGATCACCGCCCCGAACTCGCCCAGGGAGGCGACGTAGCCGACAATGGCGCCAGAGAGCACGCCCGGCAGCGCCAGCGGCAGCGTGATGGTCATGAACCGGTCCAGCCGCCCGGCCCCCAGCGTGCGCGCTGCCTGCTCCAGCCCCGGGTCGATCGCCTCGATCGAAAGCCGCACTGCCCGCACCATCAGCGGCAAAGACATCGCGGCACAGGCCAGTGCCGCCCCCGTGGTGGTGAACACCAGCCGCACCCCGAACCAGTCGTGCAGCCAGGCGCCCACCGGCCCGCGCACCCCCAGCAGCAGCAGCAGCAGCCAGCCCACCACCACGGGCGGCAGCACCATCGGCAGGTGGACCAGCGCGTCCAGCACCGCCTTGCCCGGAAACCGCCCGCGCGCCAGCAGCCAGGCCAGCCCCACGGCCACCGGCAGCCCGAACGCCACGCTGCGCGCCGCCACCCCAAGGGTCAGCAGCACGGCGGTCCATTCATCCGGTGTCAGCATGCCCGGCGTTATATCCCAGCGGCGAGAGCGGGGTCACCCCCGGCGCACATGCCCGCTCATATCCTGCGCCGCATCCCGCGGCAGCAGCAGGGAGGCCGGCAGCGAGCACAGGGAGAATGCCGCCACCACCAGGAACGCGGTGGCGAAATCCTGCAACTGCGGCTCATGCGCGCCCGAAAGCGCCATGGTTATGGTGAGCGATGCCGCCCCCACCGTTACCCCCAGCGTCGCCGAAACCTGCTGCACCGTGGCGTAGAACCCGGTCGCGAACCCCATCTTCGGCCGCGGGATATCGGCATAGGCCAGGGCATTGAACGCCGTGAACTGCAGGGAGCGGAAGAAACCGCCCGCCAGCAGGATCAGGTAGATCAGCGCTATCGGCCAGGCAGGCTGGAAGAACGCCACCAGCCCCAGCAGCACGGAGGAAATCACGCAGTTCACCAGCAGCGTGTCGCGGAACCCCAGCAGCCGCAGCGCCCGTGTTGCCGCCGGCTTCATCGCCAGCGCGCCGAGCGAGCTGGCGAAGGTGATCAGCCCGCTTTCGGTGGCGGATTTGCCGAAGGTCAGCTGCAGCATCATCGGCAGCAGGAACGGAATGGCCCCGATCCCGATGCGGAACAGCGTGCCGCCCGCCACCGCCACCAGGAAGGTGCGGTATTTCAGCAGCCCGAAATCGATCAATGGTGCGGCATGCCGCCGCGCATGCCAGCCATAGAGCAGGCCGGAGCCTACCCCCACCCCGATTGCCGCCCAGCTGACCCAGGGCGAGAAGATGCCCCGCCCCATCGTCTCCAGCCCGAACATCAGGCTCGCCAGCGCGGTGCCGGAGAGCACGAAGCCGGCCCAATCGAACGGCGCCCCGCCGGGCTCACGGATATCGTCCACGTACAGCGTCACCAGCACCACGCCCAGGATGCCCATGGGGATGTTGATCTGAAAGATGGCCCGCCAGGAGAAGTACTCCACGATGAACCCGCCGATCGGGGGCCCCAGCACCGGCCCCAGCAGCGCCGGCGTGGAAAGCCAGGCCATCGCCGCCACCAGCTCGTGCTTCGGCACCGTGCGCAGCAGCACCAGCCGCCCCACCGGCACCATCATCGCCCCGCCCAGCCCCTGGAACGCCCGCGCCGCCACCAGCTCGCCCAAGGAGTTGGAGAAGCCACACAGCACCGAGCCGATCGTGAAAACGATGATTGCCAGCCGGAACACGTGCTTGGCCCCGTACCGGTCCGCGATCCAGCCAGATGCCGGAATGAAAACGGCGAGGGACAGCAGATAGGCCGTCAACGCCACGTTCATGTGCACGGGATCAGACCCGAAGGCCCGCGCGATGGTGGGTAGCGCGGTGGCGATCACCGTGCTGTCCAGGTTCTGCATGAACAGGGCGCAGGCCACGATCAGCGCCGTCAGCCGCGAACGCTGGCTTGTTCTGCGCTGTGTTCCCGGTGCTGGGGTCTCGGATCCTGCGGGCCCCTTGGCCCCGTCTGCGGCACGATCGTTCATCGCCGCAGCTTCCGCCTGCCCTGGTATCGTGGGAACCCCGCCTACGCCGGGGTCTGGGTCGCGTCAGGCGCCTCCCGGCTGGCCTTACCTGGGCATCGGGCCACGCGGCCGCTTGCCCGCCACCTCGGCCCGGATCGCCTCGGCCAGCTCCGGATTGGCACGCCGGATCTGCTGCACGCGCAGCGCCGGCCCGATTCCCTCCAGCGGAGCCATCTCCCAGCGTTCCAGGAACAGCAGGTCGTCGCGCGCGCTGCGGTCGCGGATGGCCGGCATGGCGCCCTGCAACGCGGTGGTCACCGGCATGGAAACGTCGATGGCGAACATCGTCTCGCCCTGCATCATGTCGTTCGGCATCATGTCGTTCGGCATCTCAGGCACCACTCCCTTCCGGGGCAAACCCCCGGTCCGGCAGGGAGACGCGGCACAGGCCACGCCGTTCCCTCAACCCCAAGGTCCGACTGCAAGAGTACAGGCGCCAATGAAGGATTGGTGAACAAGGCACGAAAACGCCGCGCCCCGGTCACGATCGCGATAGCGACCGTGCGGCAGCGCGGCGTCAGTCAGCCCGCCGGATCTCAGTAGCGGTAGAGGTCGTGCTTGAACGGCCCGGCCACCGTCACGCCGATGTACTCGGCCTGCGCCGGCGTCATCTTGGTCAGCTTGGCGCCGACCTTGGCCAGGTGAAGGGCGGCCACCTTCTCATCCAGCGCCTTCGGCAGTGTGTAGACCTGCTTATCGTACTTCCCAGCCGCTGCGGTGTAGAGCTCGATCTGCCCCAGCACCTGGTTGGTAAAGCTGGCGGACATCACGAAGCTCGGATGGCCCGTGGCGTTGCCCAGGTTCACCAGGCGGCCTTCAGACAGCAGGATCATCCGCTTGCCGTCGGGGAACACCACCTCATCCACCTGCGGCTTCACGTTGTCCCAGGTGTAGTTGCGCAGCGCGCCCACCTGGATCTCGCTGTCGAAGTGGCCGATGTTGCACACGATCGCGCGGTGCTTCATGCGGCGCATATGGTCCAGCGTGATCACATCGATGTTGCCGGTGGCGGTCACGAAGATGTCGCCCAGCCCGGCGGCATCCTCCATGGTCGTCACCTCATAGCCTTCCATCGCCGCCTGCAGCGCGCAGATCGGATCGACTTCGGTCACCATCACGCGGCAGCCGGCATTGCGCAGGCTGGCGGCGGAGCCCTTGCCCACGTCGCCGAAGCCGTTCACCACGGCTACCTTGCCGGCCATCATCACGTCCGTGCCACGGCGGATCGCGTCCACCAGGCTCGCGCGGCAGCCATACAGGTTGTCGAACTTCGACTTCGTCACGCTGTCGTTCACGTTGATGGCGGGAACGCGCAGGGTGCCGGCCTTGGCCATCTCCCACAGGCGGTGCACGCCGGTGGTGGTCTCTTCCGTGATACCGCGCACGTCGTCCAGCAGGTGCGGATACTTGTCGTGCATGATCTGGGTGGCGTCGCCGCCGTCATCCAGGATCATGTTCGGCTTCCAGCCATCGGGCCCCACCAGGGTCTGCTCGATGCACCACCAGAACTCCTCCTCGGTCTGGCCCTTCCAGGCGAACACCGGGGTGCCGGCCGCCGCGATGGCCGCGGCTGCATGGTCCTGGGTGGAGAAGATGTTGCAGGAAGACCAGCGCACGGAGGCGCCGAGGTGCTCCAGCGTCTGGATCAGTACCGCGGGCTGGATGGTCATGTGGATGCAGCCGACGATGCGCGCATCCTTCAACGGCTTGCTGGCGCCATACTCGGCGCGGATGGCCATCAGGCCGGGCATCTCGTCCTCGGCCATCGAAATCTCCTTCTGGCCCCACTCGGCCAGCGAGATGTCCTTCACCTTGTAATCACCCATGCGGGTCGCTCCTGTGCTGTTGGCCGCACAGGTATAAGGATATCGTTATGTCTGCAAGTCCTGGATGAACCCCAGCCCGGCTGGCCAGCCATGCCGGCCAGCCGGCCCCGCGTTAAGCCTGCTGCAACTGTCGCGCCGGCGGCAGCGCCAGCCACCGCAGCACCGCGATCCCCCGCAAACTGCGTCTGGGGGACAAAGTGCTAAGCCTCTTTGGTGCGCCGATGGACATCACACTGGCGGAATGGGCGCTTGAAGCCTTCAATCCCGCCGACGAGGCAACCGCCGCGGCGCTCAGAAGCAAGGGTGTTCTTTTTTGAAAAAAAGAACCAAAAAACTTTTACGACTTTAGCTACGGACCTATCCGCACCTATCCATAAAAGTCTTTTTGCTTCTTTTTCTTCAGAAAAAGAAGAATCCTTGCCTTAATGCGCCTCCCCCCAACTCCGCCCCTGCCCGGTCTCCACCACCAGCGGCACCGAAAGAACGGCGGCCTCCTGCATCACCCCACGCGCCAGCTCCGCCAGCCCTGCGGCAGCGGCTTCCGGGACCTCGAACAGCAATTCGTCGTGCACCTGCAGCAGCATCCGCGCCCCCAGGTTGCTCTCCGCCAGCGCGTTCGGCAGCTTCACCATCGCTCGCTTGATGATATCCGCGGCCCCGCCCTGCAGCGGCGCATTGATCGCCTGCCGCTCGGCATAGCCACGCCGGGCCGGGTTCTTGTCCGCGATCCCAGGGATCCAGCACCGCCGCCCGAACGGCGTCAGCACGTAGCCGAGCTTGCGGGCTTCTTCCTTCGTCGTTTCCATGTAGTCGCGGATCGCGGGGTAGCGCCGGAAATACAGGTCGATATACGCCTTCGCCTCCCCCGGCTGGATCTGCAGCTGCCGCGCCAGGCCGAAGGCGGAAATGCCGTAGATGATCCCGAAATTGATCGCCTTGGCCCGCCGCCGCGTTGCCCCGTCCATCCCCGCCATCGGCACCCCGAACACCTCGCTCGCCGTGCGCGCATGGATGTCCTCGCCGTTGGAGAAACTCTCCTTCAGCTGCGGAATATCGGCCACATGCGCCAACAACCGCAGCTCGATCTGCGAGTAGTCGGCCGAAACCAGCACATGGCCGGGCTCCGCCACGAAGGCGCGGCGAATGCGCTGCCCCTCCTCGGTGCGCACCGGGATGTTCTGCAAATTCGGATCGGTCGAGGAAAGCCGCCCCGTGCTCGCCACCGCCATCGCGTAGCTGGTGTGAACCCGCCCCGTGTCCGGGTTGATCTGCCCCACCAGCGCATCGGCATAGGTCGATTTCAGCTTCGCCAGCTGCCGCCATTCCAGAATGCGGGAGGGCAACTCATGCCCCTGCTCCGCCAGCCCCTGCAGCACCCCGGCATCCGTGCCCCAGGCCCCCGTCTTCATACGCTTGCCACCCGGCAGCTTCATCTTGTCGAACAGCACTTCGCCCAACTGCTTCGGCGAACCCAGGTTGAACGTCTCCCCCGCCAGCTTGTGGATCTCGATCTCCATCGCCGCCATGCGCAGCTCGAAATCCTTGGACATCGCGCGCAGCTCATCGGCATCCACCTTGATGCCGGCCCGCTCCATCTCCAGCAGTACCGGAATCAGCCGCCGCTCCACCAGCTCGTACAGCGCCAATGACTTCGCCGCCCGCAGCCGGGGCTTCAGCACCTCCCACAGCCGCAAGGTCACATCGGCATCCTCGGCCGCATAGGCGGTCGCCTTGTCCAGCGGCACCTGCGCGAAGCTCAGCCGCCCCTTCCCCGTCCCGGTTACCGCATCGTAGCTGATCGGCGTGTGGCCGAGATGCAGCACCGAGAGCTCATCCATCCCGTGCCCATGCGCCCCCGCCTCCATCGCGAACGACACCAGCATCGTGTCATCCACCGGCTCCGGTATCTCCAGCCCTGCCTGGCGGAACACCATCAGGTCGTATTTGGCGTTCTGGAACACCTTCAGCACGCAGGGATCAGCGAACAAGCCCGAGAGCGCGGCCACCGCCGCCTCCACCTCCACCTGCGCCTCAACCCCCTCATGCCGCAGCGGAATGTAGCAGGCCTTCCCCGCCGCCGTGGCCAGCGAGATCCCCACCAGCCGCGCCCGCATCGCATCCAGGCTGTCGGTCTCGGTATCCACCGCCACCACGCCCGCCGTCCGCGCCGCCTCGATCCAGCCCTGCAGCCCCTCCAGCGTCGTCACCGTCTCATACGGCCCAAAGCCCGACCCATCGGCCTTCGGCGCCGCCACCTGCACCGGCGCCTCGGCGAACAAGTTTCCCTGCCCCGCCCGCACCGCCGCCGGCGGTGGCACAAAGGCCTGCGCCGGCGCCCCCGCCTCCATCCCCAACCTGGAGGCCAAACTCCGGAACCCCTGCGCCGCCAGCCATGGCCCCAGCACCTCCCGGTCCGGCTCCCGCGCCACCAGCGCCTCGATCGGCTCCGGCAGCGGCACCTCGCAGCACAGCTCCACCAGCTTGCGCGAAATCCGCGCCAGCTCCGCATGCTCGATCAACAAATCACGCCGCTTGCTCGGCTTCATCCCCGGCGCCGCGGCCAAAATCCCCTCCAGGTCGCCGAACTCCTGGATCAACTGCGCTGCCGTCTTCGGCCCGATCCCCGGCACCCCCGGCACATTGTCCACACTGTCCCCGATCAGCGCCTGCGCATCGATCAGCTTCTCCGGCCCAACCCCGAACTTCTCCATCACCTCGGCGAGCCCGATCGCCTTCTGCTTCATCGGATCGAGCATATCGATGCCCGGCCGCAGCAACTGCATCAGGTCCTTGTCGGAGGAAACAATCGTCGCCCGCCCGCCCTGCGCCACCACGGCCACGGCATAGCTGGCGATGAGGTCATCCGCCTCCCAATCCTCCAGCTCGATCGCCGGCACCCCGAACGCCCGCGTCGCCTCCCGCACCAAGGCGAACTGCGGCCGCAAATCCTCCGGCGGCTCCGGCCGCTGCGCCTTGTACTTGTCGTACAACCGATTGCGGAACGTCAGACGCCCGGCATCAAAAATCACCGCCAGATGCGTGCCGACATGATCCTTCAGCAACCGGGACAACATGTTGCTGAATCCGAACACCGCATTCACCGGCGTCCCATCCGGCCGGCTCATCGGCGGCAACGCATGATACGCCCGAAAAATGAACCCAGACCCATCCACCAGGATCAAATGCGGAGCCGTCGCACCATCATTCATGCCGCGCACCCATCGAAGAGGAAAAGAAAGGCCAGGGGCTTTGCCCCTGGACCCCACTGGGACTGGAGCGCGCCTTCGCGCGACGGCCTTAGGCCCCAGACCCCGTTACCTGTTCCGCCTTCGGCGGGGAGGGGCCATCGAGGCCGATCGAACCAGCGAGACGGCCCCTCCCCGCCGAAGGCGGAAGAAGAAGTGGGTCCAGGGACCTCAGGTCCCTGGCGGGTCCAGGGCAGAGCCCTGGCCTTCCTTCCGTCCTCGGCGGTGCGCGCCATCAATGCCCGTGGTCGCCGCCGGCGTCGGCGTTCAGCACGTAGAGGCGCGAGCAGTACGGGCACAGCACCTGCTGTTCCACAATGCGCAGGTACACGCGCGGGTGCCCCAGGGCTCCGCCGCCGCCGTCGCAGGGCACGGTGCGTTCGTCCACGTGGATGGTTTCCGAGGGCGTGATCCCGGGAATGGGCGAGGCGTTGCCGTCCGGCATGTTGCATCCTTCGGTGTCTGTGGGGGCACGGGGCTGTCGTGCGGTCTGGCCGGCATGATAGCCATGGCCCGCATGCTTTCAACCGTTCCCCGCCGAGGCCTGCTGCTGGGCGCCGCCGCGCTGGCCGCCTGCACGCCCGCCGCTGCCCCGCCCGGCCCCCTGGCCCACGCGCCGGTGCAGGCGCAGGACCACTTCGTCATGGGCGATGGCATGCGCCTCCCCTACCGCGCCTGGCTCCCGCAGGGCGAACCCACCTCCGTCCTCCTCGCCCTGCACGGCTTCAACGACAGCCGGGACGCCTTGGAACTCCCTGCCCCCGCACTCGCCGAACAGGGCATCGCCCTCTATGCGCCAGACCAGCGCGGCTTCGGCGGCACGGAGGCCCGCGGCCTCTGGCCCGGCGCGGATGCCTTGGCGGACGACGCCCAGGCCATGCTCGCCCTGCTCCGCGCCCGCCACCCGAAAGCCCGCCTCGTCGCCATGGGCGAGAGCATGGGGGCCGCCGTGCTGATGCACATGGCCACCCGCGGAACCGACATCCCGGCCGACGGCCTCATCCTCCTCGCCCCCGCCGTCTGGGGCCGCGCCAACATGAATCTCTTCATGCAGGCCGGCCTCTGGCTCGTCGCCTCCGCAACGCCGGGCCTCACCGTCACCCGCGCGCCCGGCATCCGCATCACCGCATCGAGCAACACGGAAGCCCTGCGTGCCCTGGGCCGCAACCCGCTCACCATCCGCGCCACCCGGTTCGACACGCTGCGCGGCCTGGTCGATCTCATGGACCTCGCCCTGGCCGCCGCCCCGCGCATGCCGCCACTCCCTACGCTGGCGCTCTATGGCGCCCACGATCAGATCATCCCCAAGCCCGCCACCCGCGCCACCTGGTCCCAGCTCCCCGGCCCCCCGATCCGCCGCCTCTACTACCCCGATGGCTACCACCTCCTGCTGCGCGACCTCGCCCGCGCCGCCCCGCTGGCGGACATCGCCACCTGGCTGCGCAACCCCGCCGCCCCCCTGCCCTCCGGCGCCGAGGCCGAAGCCGCCGCCTGGCTTGCCACTCCTTCTTGACATCGTAACGAAACCTGCAACGCTGCCCCGGTTGAAGAATTCAACGCGAGGCAGAGATGGCCGAGCCCACCCCGCCCCCGATCACCGCGCAGGACGCGCTGGCGCAGGAACAGGCCGCCCTGCACCTGCCGCCGGGCGAGGCCACCGCGCTGTGCCTCTCCGGCGGCGGCATCCGCAGCGCCGCCTTCTGCCTCGGCGTCGTCCAGGGCCTCGCCCGAATGGGCGTGCTGAAGCAGTTCCACTACCTCTCCACCGTCTCCGGCGGCGGCTATATCGGCGGCTACCTCTCCGCCCGCCTGCGCGCCCTCGATTGGAACGCAGAGGCCCTGCAGCAGGAGCTGAAGCAGGGCGGCAACGCCCCCTGGCTCACCCGCCTGCGCCAGTCCGGCAACTTCCTCACCCCCCAGCTCGGCCTGTTCTCGCTGGATACCTGGACCGGCCTCACCCTCTACACCCGCAACCTGCTGCTCACCTGGGCCTCCCTGCTGCCCTGGATGCTGTTGTTGGTGCTCTGCTTCATCGCCTACCGCACGCTGGTCGCGGTCGCCGGCACCGCGCATTTGTTCGCCTTCGCCGCCCTTGCCGCCGGCGCCATCGGGCTCATCGTCAGCACCTACTGGCTCTGCATCGGCCTGCCGAGCCACCACCGCGATGCCAGCGGCGCGCCGCGCTCTTCCAGCCCAGGCCCCACCCCCACCCCCATCACGATCGCCTTCGTCGCCCTGCTTTGGCCGATGCTGCTCCCCTTCGCACTGGGGACCTGGCAGAACGAGCACGGCGGGTTCGACCAGCGGCCGATCGAGACATTCGCCGCCGTGAAGGTCGCGGGGCTCTACGCCGCTTGCGTCCTGGCCGGCTACGGCATCGCCCTCTCCCGGGCGGCCGAGGACGTGAAGGGGCGCTACCACAGCAATTTTGCCCCCTGGCTCCTGGCCACGCTGTTCTCGGCCCTGCTCACCGCCACCGGCCCCTGGCTGCTCATCGCCTATGTGCCGCAGAAATCCTGGGTCGAGGTGCTCGCCGTTGCCGGCCCAGCCTGGTTCGCGCTCGCCATGATCATCCATGCCGGCACCTTCATGGGCCTGCGCCGCAAGGCCCCCGCCATCACCGCCGAGCTGGACCGCGAATGGACCGCGCGCATGAGCGCCCGCATCCAGCTCCTCTCCGTCGCCGTCGCACTGGCAGGCTTCCCCATCCTTGCCATGCCCGATTGGTTCATCCCCGAAGGCAATGCGGTCTGGACCACCGGCGCATGGCGCAGCCTGCTCACCCCGCTGCTCTCGGGCCCTGCCGTCGCCTGGCTCGGCCACCAGGCCTTCACCCGCATGTCCGCGCTGAATGAGCTGGATGCCGGCTGGCGCGACAAGGCGATGGATTTCGGCCTTGCCCTGCTGGCCGGCGTCTTCCTTGCATTCATGCTCGCCATTTCCAGCGCGGTGCTCCAGTCCTACGTGCTGGGCCCGGTGCAGCAGGGCATCGTGGGCCTGGTGCAGGAACCGCCGGCGCCCACGTGCACCGCGGCGCCAGACCCGGCGCGCTGGTGCCTCACCAACTTCTATTGTTCTGGCAGCGCCCTGCCGGCCCCCGCCCCCTCCTGCCGGCCCACGCCGCACAATGTTCCGATCTTCCTGATGCTGGGCCTCCAGGCCGGCCTCGCCCTGTTGCTGATCGTCGCCGCCCGCATCCTCTGCATCGACAACAACCGCTTCACCCTGCACGCGGTCTACCGCAACCGCCTCGTCCGCGGTTTCCTCGGCCCCGCCCGCGACCCACAAAACCCGGCTACCCGCCGCAATCCGGAGCCCGTCACCGGCTTCGACCCGACCGACGACCTCCGCCTTGCCGCCCTGGGCCTGCACGAGGCCGGGGGAAAGCCGCGCCCGCTCTTCCCCGTCATCAACATCGCGGTCAACGTCACCCGCACCTCCAATCCGCTCTGGGCCGAACGCAAGGCGCTGTCCTTCACCGCCACCCCGCTGCATTGCGGCTACTACCTGCCGCTCGCCGAGCCCGAGCCGGCCACGGCACCCCCCGCCACCTATGTCGCCACGCGGCATTTCAACCACAGCCTGCGCGGCGAGACGGACACCACGCCCAAGGACCAGCAGGGCCTCGGCCTCGGCACGGCCATCACCATCTCCGGCGCCGCGGCCAGCCCCAATTCCGGCTACCACTCGCGCCCCGCCACCGCCTTTTTGATGACCCTGTTCAACGTCCGCCTCGGCCTCTGGGCACCCAACACGCACCACGTGCCACCCGCGCCCGATCACGCCCCCGGCTCGGTGGCCGCCTGGCTGGGCAAGGCGGCCCGCGCCGCCCTCGGCCTGCTGGCATCCACCCCCCACCGCCGCCCCGCGCTGGAGGGCCTGAACCCCGCCGAGCAGCGCCTTGCCCTGCTCAACGACCTCACCGGCAATACCTCGATCGACCGCAGCGCCATCTACCTTTCCGATGGCGGCCATTTCGACAATCTCGGCCTCTACGAGATGCTGCGCCGCCGCTGCACCCGCATCGTCGTCGTCGATGCCGCGCATGATCCGGATTGCAGCTTCGCCGATCTCGGCCAGAGCCTGCGCAAGGCCGCGATCGACCTCGGCGCCACGGTTTCCATCACCGCCACCCATATCGGCCCGCGCAAGCCGGGCGCCGAGAACCCCCGCCTGCTGGGCTTCGCCGTCGGCACCATCGACTACCCCGCCACCGACACCGCGCCGGCCGCGACGGGCGAGCTGCTCTACATCAAGCCCACCTGGCTTGCCGACCTGCCGATGGACGTGCGCGCCTATGGCGCCGCGGAGAAGGATTTCCCCCAGCAACCCACCTCCGACCAGTGGTTCAGCGAAAGCCAGTTCGAAAGCTACCGCAGCCTCGGCACCCACCAGCTGCAGGCGCTGGCGCTGGAGACCGGGCGGGATCTCACCCTGGAAACCCTGTTCAAGCGCGCCGAAGCCAGGCTCGCCGCCACCCCCGCCTGGCTCCCCTCCCATCCCAACACCCCACCAGGGGCCGCACTGGCACGCTCATCCTGTTATAGTATCGTAATGGTTAGCCCAGACAAACCTCTTTCGGCCCAAAGCCAACCACGCTATGAAGCCCAGGCGTGGACCCGTAGCTCAGCTGGATAGAGCGCTGCCCTCCGAAGGCAGAGGTCGATGGTTCGAATCCATTCGGGTCCGCCACCCCTCCCGATCCGCCCCCAGCCGCCCTAAGCTCCCCCCACCCCAGGGAGAGCGCCCATGCCCCATGTCGAAATCCGCCCGGCCCGCGCCGAGGAAATGGCCGACTACGCCCGCCAGGCCTCCCGCCAGCTCGCCATGGCCGATTCCCTCTTCGAAGGCATGGACCCCGCCTGGACCATGTGCGCCGTCGTCGATGGCGCCATCGCCACCACCTACGCCGCCTGGTCGCTGCAGATCCGCCTCGCCGGCCGCGCCGTCCGCATCGCCGGCGTCACCCAGGTCTCCACCCACCCCGCCCACCGCCGGCGTGGCTATCTCCGCGCCGTGAGCCAAAAGCACTTCGAAACCCTGCACGAAAAGCGCGAGGTCGCCTTCGCCGGCCTCCACCCCGCCTGGGTCGCGCTCTACCAGCGCTACGGCTACGGCAGCGTCCACCAGCGCCACACCTACCGCATCGCCCCCAGGGACATCGCCTTCCACCGCCCCCTCGCCCCCACCGGCACGTTGCGGGAACTCCACCCGGAAGCCGATTTCGCCACCCTGGTGGACGTCTATCGCCAATACCGCGAACCCCGCACCGGCCTCGTCCATCGCGGCCGTGCCATGTGGCAGGCCGGCGCCCTGCAATCCCCGCCCCCGGGCCACAAGCAGGTCATCCTCGCCTACCAGGAAGCCGGCACCACCCTCGGCTACGTCGCCTACCACCACGGCATGGCCCCCCGCCCCCGCCCCCTGGTCATCACCGACCTCTTCGCCCTCACGCCGCACGCCCACCAGGCGCTTTGGCAGGCGCTGGCCAGCTACGACAATGTCGAGGACATCCTCTGGGACAACGCGCCCGCCGACGACCCCCTGCCCCTGATGCTCACCGAACCCCGCCACCTCAACCGCGGCGTGCGCGACGGCATCATGGCCCGCCTCGTGACGGTGGAAGACGCCATGGCCCAACGCCCCTACGCCGCCGCCTCGGAGCTCCGCTTCACCCTGATCGACCCCTTCTGCCCCTGGAACCACGGCAGCTGGCGCATCGCCACCTCCCCCGAAGGCGGCCACGCCACCCGCATCGACGGGCAAGACAGCGACCTGACCCTTACGCCTGATACCCTCGCCTCCCTCGTCTTCGGCCGCTTCACCGCCACCGAAGCCGCCACCGCCGGCCTGCTGGAGAACATCCGCAACGCCGATGCGCTGGCCCGCTGGAACGAAGTGCTCCGCCTCGCCCACCCACCCCACGAAGCCGAGCACACTTGGTAGCTGTCCCCCGCCGGTGGCAGATTGCGCCGCCTGACCCGGAGCCCCCGATGACCGACACCCTCGCCCTGATCCAACCCCTCGTCCCCGAGCTCACCGCCATCCGCCGGGACATCCACGCCCACCCCGAAATGGGCCTGGAGGAAACCCGCACCGCCGCCCTGGTGGCCAGCAAGCTGCGCGAATGGGGCGTCGAATACGTGGAGGGCATCGGCAAGACCGGCCTCGTTGCCACCATCCGCGGCAAGCTCCCCGGCCAGCGCGCCATCGGCCTGCGGGCCGACATGGATGCGTTGGCCATCGTGGAGCAGACCGGCGCCGCGCACACCTCCACCCACCCTGGCGTCATGCATGCCTGCGGGCATGACGGCCACACCACTATGCTCCTCGGCGCCGCCCGCGCGCTGAAGGAGAACCCGGATTTCGCCGGCACCGTCCACCTGATCTTCCAGCCCGCCGAGGAAGGCCGCGGTGGCGCGCTCGCCATGCTGGCCGACGGCCTGCTGGAGCGTTTCCCCTGCGACACGCTCTACGGCATGCACTGCTCCCCCGGCATGCCCATCGGCCAGTTCGGCATCCGCAAGGGGGCCGCCATGGCCGGCGGCTGCATGTTCCACGTCACCTTCACCGGCAAGGGCGGCCATGGCGGCGCCACGCCGCATCTCTCGATCGACCTCTCGATCATCCAGGCGCATTTCGTGCTGGGCCTGCAAACCATCGTCGGCCGCAACATCTCCGCCTTCGACCCCGCCGTGATCAGCGTTGGCTACATCGGTGGCGGCGCCCGTGATTCCGCCAACGTCATGCCCGCGGAAATGACCGTCTCCGGCACCGCCCGGCACTACAACGATGCCACCAAGGACATCATCGAGCGCCGCATCACCGAGCTCGCCGAAGGCCTGGCCAAGCTGCACGGCGCCGGCGTGAAGGTGGAATTCGTCTGGGTCGCCGAACCGCTGGTGAATGCCGATGGCCCCACCGATGTGGCCATGGCCGCCGCCGCCTCCGTGGTGGGCGAAGGCGCCGTGAACCCCGCTATGCCCGCCACCGGTGGCGGCGAAGACTTCGCCTACATGCTGAAGCAGAAGCAGGGCGCCTTCATCCGCATCGGCAACGGAGCCTCCTCCGGCGTGCATACGCCGACCTTCGACTTCAACGACGAAGCCATCCCCTACGGCGTTGCCTACTGGGTGGAGCTGGTGAAGCAGGAACTGAAGCTCTAAGCGCCTTCTTTTTTCTGAAGAAAAAAGAAGCAAAAAAGACTTCATGACTTTGATGCGGAGAGACTCGCTCTCTCCGCATCAAAGTCACAAAAGTTTTTTGGTTCTTTTTTTCAAAAAAGAACCTCTTTCCTGAACCCTGCATTCGCCTTTGGAAACTCCATCCGCGCACTGCTGCCGATGCCCGTCAGGCAAAGCTGGTTCACCTTCAGATCCCCCGCGATCGACAGCAGCGCGAACGCCTCGCTGGCGCTCACGCCGAGCTTGCCCTGCATCAGTTCCATCATCGACCGCGTGGCGATCTGCGCCGCTTCCTCGAAGCGCGGTGCCGCGGCGGTGGTGATCCACAGCCGGTCGGTTTCCATCCACGGCCACTCCGTCGCCGCACCCTTGTCCACGCTCATGCGCAGGTGCACCCGCCCGCCGATCTCCACCCCGCTGCCGCTGATCTCGCCGTCGCCCATCGTGGCGTGCAGGTCGCCCACGTAGAACTGCGCCCCTGGCACCCGCACCGGCAAATGAATGCGGGTGCCCACGGCCAGGCGGTTGTTGTCCATGTTGCCGCCATGCCGGCCGATATAGGCGGTGGCGATCGCCTCCTCCGGCGCGCAGGCCATCACCCCGATCATCGGCCGGATCGGCAGGCGCAGGGATCCGAACTCGGCCTGGTTGTCCCGGATGTGCACGATGGTGGTCTCGGTGCGGTTCACCAGCCCGGTGATCAGCCCGGCATCCGGCTTCACCATCACGAAGCCCTGCTGGTCCAGATCGATGCGCAGCACCTCCACCACCAGCGCATCGCCGGGGGCGGCGCCCTCGATGCGGATCGGCCCGGTGGCGGGGTTGGTCTTGGGATACCGGTCGGTGAACACCGGCGCCGTCAGCGCCTCGTCCTCCGGCCGCTTCACCTTGCCGGAGCGCGCATCGTGCGTCTCCACCATCACTTCGCAGGGGGCCTGCATCACCAGTCTGGGCGGGGCATCGGGATCGATCGCGAAGGCAAGCTCGCTACGGTCGAGGAAGTGGATCGGCGCTGGCATGGCCCGGCTCCCGGCAGAGGTATCGGCAAGAGCAGCTTAACCCGAAACGGCAACACTGCCGCGCCCCTTCCGGTCACGGAGCCGCCCATGCCTGTTCGCCCCTTGCTTGCCGGCGCCCTGCTGGCAGCCTTGGCCTGCGCCGTCGTTCAGCCGGCGCAGGCCGCGGCGATCCTGCTACAGCACTTCGCCAGCCAGGAGGCTTTCACCGAATACCTCGCCAAGCGCGGCCTGGATGCGGGTGCCGACATCCGCGCCATGGCCCAGGCCCGTGTGGGCGACAGCCGCGCCGGCGGCACCTGGGAGCTTGGTTTGTTCGGCGCCGGTGCGGGTGCCGACGACAAGCCCGCCAGTTCGGCCCAGCTGGATTGGATCGCCCAGCAGGACAAGACCTCCTGGGTGCCGTTCACCCTGTCGCGCTTCGGCGAGACGCTGGCCTTCACGATCGGCAGTGCCACCACGGCGCTGGCCTCGCCGAAGGGCGAGGAGATCTCCGCCCTGGCCTTGTCGGCGCTCGCCGGCACCACGGACGGTCGGGTCATTCTGCGTGACCTGGCGCTCGACGGCGGTACCCTGGACAATGCGGATCTCAAGGCGGAGTCCGGCGCGCAGGACACGTCCTTGCTGGAAGGCCTGTCGGGTGACTTCTCGCTGACGGGCGAGGCGCGGATGCGTTGGGATGCGCTGCCAAAGGACCCCTCGGCCCTGATGCTGCAGGTCTCTGCCTACACCCTCACCGGCGATGTGCTGTACACCACTGGCGCGCCGGTCACGAACACCGCGCCGGCGGCAATCCCGGAGCCTGGCAGTGCGCTGGTGCTGTTGGCGGCGTCCCTCGGCCTGATCGGCCATCGCCACCCGCGCCACCGTGGCGCGGGCAAGGGCTGAGACCGACAGGATCAGGAAACATCCGACGCGTCCGGGATGGTAGCGGCGGACGGATTTGAACCGCCGACCAAGGGATTATGATTCCCCTGCTCTACCGCTGAGCTACGCCGCCATCCCACCCGTGCGGAGGAGCGGCACATAGACCCGCCCGGCGCGGCCCGTCAACTGCGCAATGTCGCGGCCTGCCACTCAGCGGCTGCCACGCGTCGCGTGGCAGCCGAAATGATGCCACCTACCCTCGGGATCGGCATCAGCCTGCGGTCAGGCGGCGCAGATGAAGCCCCCGCCCAGCACGCGGTCCCCCTGGTAGAACACGCAGGCCTGCCCCGGCGCGGCCAGCGCCGGCACCGCCAGATGCACCTCGGCCCCCTCGGCAGTGGGCACCACGCGTGCCGGGCGCAGCGTGTCCCGCGCGCGCAGCTTCACGTGGCAATCGAACGCGGCGGGTGTCACCAGCCAGTTCACCTCGCGCAGCTTCACCACCGGGCTGCCGGCGGTGGGGGCGCCGACCACAACCCGGCGGCGCGCGGCATCCAGCCCCACCACCACGCGGCGCGTGCCCTCGTGCTGCGCGGCGGCGCCGAGGCGCTTGGCCTGGCCAACCGTGTAGCGCGCCACGCCCTCATGCGTGCCGATCACCGTGCCCGCTTCGTCCACGATCTCCCCGGGCTGCACCGCATCGGGGCGGAACTTGGCCACCACCTCGGCATAGCTGCCGGAGGGCACGAAGCAGATATCCTGGCTGTCCGGCTTGCGCGCCACCGGCAGGCCGAGCCTGGCGGCCTCCACCCGCACCGCATCCTTGTTGGGCATGCCACCCAGGGGAAACAGGCTGCGGCCCAGCTGCTGCTGCGTGGTGGCGAACAGGAACCAGCTCTGGTCCCGCGCCTCATCCACCGCGCGGTGCAACTCCGCCCCCTGCGCACCATCGACGCGGCGCACATAGTGGCCGGTGGCCATCGCTTCCGCGCCAAGATCGCTGGCCAGGGCGATCAGGTCGCCAAACTTCACGCTCTGGTTGCAGCGCACGCAGGGCACCGGCGTTTGCCCGGCGGCGTAGCTGTCGGCGAAATCCTGCATCACCGCGGCGCGGAACCGTGCCTCGGCATCGATCACGTAGTGCGGGATGCCAAGCCGATCGGCCACGGAGCCGGCATCGTAGATGTCCTGCCCGGCGCAGCACGCGCCCTTGCGGCCAACGGCGGCGCCGTGGTCGTAGAGCTGGAGCGTCACGCCGATCACGTCGTGGCCAGCCTCGGCCATCAGCCCGGCCACCACCGAACTGTCGACGCCGCCGGACATGGCTACCAGGATGCGCATGGGGGGACCCTAAGCAAGGATTCTTCTTTTTCTGAAGAAAAAGAAGCAAGAAGACTTTTATTCGTTCGCAGCGTAGACCGCCGGGAGGCCCCGGCCAAACCCCAAAAGTTTTTTGGTTCTTTTTTTCAAAAAAGAACCGCTTGCTTAACCTGCCAGCATGTTCCGGCTCCCGGCCGGCACCTTCACCACCAGCCCATCCAGCTCATCGCTCATCACGATCTGGCAGCCGAGGCGGGATGTTTTTTCCAGACCGAAGGCGAGGTCGAGCATGTCTTCCTCATCCTCGGTCGGGTCGCCGAGCTTCTCGAACCACTCGGCGTCCACGATCACGTGGCAGGTGGAACACGCGAGGGAGCCTTCGCAGGCGCCTTCGATATCCACGCCGTGCTTGTGCGCGATCTCCAGCACCGACAGGCCGACCGGTGCGTCCACCTCGCGCCGGGCGCCGTCGCGATCGATGAAAATCATCTTGGGCATGGGGGGCGTCAGGCCTCGGAAGGGTGGGACGGGGAAGCCGCGTGGGCACGCGCCAGCATGGCGACGGCGGCATCGATATCGGCCGGGGAGGTAAAGCGTCCGATCCCGATGCGCAAGGTCCGCGCGGCCTGGTCGTCTGACAGGCCGAGCGCCTTCAGCACATAGGAAGGCTCGACCTCCGCCGAGGAGCAGGCCGAGCCGGTGGAGACGCAGAGCTCCGGCATCGCCGCCAGCATCGCCTGGGCCGGGGTGGCGGGGAAGGTGATGTTGAGGTTGCCGGGAATGCGATGGGTGGGGTCGGCATTGAGGTGAATGCCGGGAATGGCCTGGCCGAGTTCGGCCATCAGCCGGTCGCGCAGTTCGGCGATGCGCTGGTGATCGGCGTCCATTTCGGCGCGGGCGATGCGGCAGGCCTCTCCGAGGCCGACGATCAGGGGCGCCGGCAGGGTGCCGGAGCGCAGGCCACGCTCCTGCCCGCCGCCGGAGAAGAGCGGGGCAAGGCGCACGCGCGGGCGGCGACGAACGTAGAGGGCGCCGACGCCCTTGGGGCCGTAGAGCTTGTGGCCGCTGATGGAGAGGAGGTCGATCTTCATCGCCTCCACGTCGAGCGGGATCTTGCCGGCGGCCTGGGCGGCATCGGTGTGGAACTGGGCGCCGGCCGCATGGGCGAGCGCGGCGAGGGTGGCGATATCCTGCACCACGCCGGTTTCGTTGTTCACCGCCATCACGGTGAGCAACAGGGTGGGCACGGAAAGGGCCTCGCGCACCGCATCGGGATCCAACAGACCGTCGGGGCGGACTGGCAGCACCACGGGCTCGAAGCCCTCGGCCGCGAGGTCCGCCACCGCCTCCAGCACGCATTTATGTTCGGTGGCGGCGGTGATGATGCGCTTTCGCGGGTCGCCCTGTTGGGCTGCGAAGCGGGCAATACCCTTGATGGCGATGTTGTTGCTCTCGGTGGCGCCGGAGGTGAGTACGATCTCGCGTGCATCGGCGCCGATCAGGGCCGCGACATGGCCACGCGCCGTTTCCACCGCTTCCTCCGCGAAGCGACCCATGGCGTGCTCGGCGGAATGCGGGTTGCCGAAATGCTCGGTGAAGAAGGGCAGCATCACCTGCACCACGCGCGGGTCGCACTGGGTGGTGGCCTGGTTGTCCAGGTAGATCGGGCGGTTGGGGCGGCTGTTCATCGCAAGGGCCTCACGCCGCGCGGCGCAACAGGCGGCCGGCCATCTCCAGATAGGCGGCGTCCAGGCGATCTGCATCCTCGGCCGTGGCATTCCACGGCAGCGACACGCGCACGGCACAGCCGGCGAGCGCGCCCAGGCCCATCGCGGCGAGCACGTGGCTGGCCGCGACCTTGCCGGAGGAGCATGCGGCACCGGCCGAGACCTGGAAGCCCGCGAGATCGAGCGCGATCACCTGCGTGTCCGCCCGCACACCGGGCAGGGCGAGGCAGGTGGTGTTGGCCAGGCGCGGGGCGGCGGCGCCCAGGGCCATGGCACCGGCGACGGTGGCCGCGGCCTCGATCCGGTCGCGCAGGGCGGCGATGCGGAGCTGGTCTGGCAGGTCGGCCACCGCGGCCTCGGCGGCGGCGGCGAGGCCCGCGATGGCGGGCAGGGCCGGCGTGCCGCCACGGCGCCCGCGTTCCTGCCCACCGCCGCGCATCAGCGGGGGCAGGGCGGGATCCCCGGCCAGCAGCAGCGCACCGGCGCCCATTGGCCCGCCGAGCTTGTGGCCGGAGACGGCGATGCTGTCCGCGCCCAGGGCCGGAAGGTCGATGGCGAGGCGCCCGGCGGCCTGCACGGCATCCACGTGCAGCCGCGCGCCATGGGCACGGCACAGTGCAGCGGCGTCGGCGATGGGGTGCAGCACGCCGGTTTCGTTGTTGGCGAGCATCAGGCACACCAGGGCAGGCGGGCCGGCGGCCAACTGGCGGGCCAGGGCGGGGAGGTCGGCGACGCCGGTCGTGTCCACCGCCACCATTTCGGCGCCCGGGGCGGCGGCGCGCACCGCATCATGCTCCGTGGCGCCGATCAGGATGCGCCGCCCGATGCCGAGGCCGTGCAGGGCGAGCGCGTTGGCCTCCGTGCCGCCGGAGGTGAACACCACGCCGGCGGGGGCGGCCCCGAAGCAGGCGGCGAGGCGGGCGCGCGACTCCTCCAGCACCCGGCGCGCAGCACGGCCGGCGGCATGGACGGAAGAGGGATTGCCGGCCGCCTCCATCGCCGCCAGCACGGCCGCGCGGGCGGCGGGGCGCAGCGGTTCGGTGGCATTCGCGTCGAAGTAGGCCATGCCGCCTCCCTTCAGGCGCTACAAAAGCGCACAAACAGCCGAAAGCGCGCAGCCGGGGGCTGCACGCTCCGCGCAACAATATGGCCGAGAATCACTGAAAGCCTAGCGACTTCTTCTCCCGCGCGTCAACGAATCTCCTTGTCTCACACCCTGCAAGGGTGGCATGCCTTTCTGGCGTTGGTATCTGCGCTGGCCGAAGGCGCACCTTACGACAGTCTCGCGAGACCGTGATCTTCGTGCCCAGCAGACGCCCGGCGCGGCGCAGTTTTCGCGCGGGCAGGGGCAGTATTCGACACGCCTCCATGTACGGTTCGCGGCGCTTCCTCCGCGGGCCTCCAGCAACAGGGATCGGAATTCCGCGCACCATGCCTGAAGTCATGTTCGCTGGCCCTGACGGCCGCCTTGAGGGCCGTTACCACCACTCCAAGGAAACCGGCGCCCCGCTGGCGCTGATCATGCATCCTCACCCGCTGCATGGCGGGACGATGAACAACCGCGTTGCCTACACGATGTACCAGTCTTTCCAGAAGCTGGGCTTTTCCGTGATGCGGTTCAACTTCCGCGGCGTGGGCCGCAGCCAGGGCCGCTACGACGGCGGCATCGGCGAGATCAGCGACGCCGCCGCGGCGCTGGACTGGATGCAGGCGGTGAACCCGAACCATGGCGGGCTGTGGATCAGCGGCTATTCGTTCGGCGCCTTCGTGGGCATGCAGCTGCTGATGCGCCGGCCGGAAGTCTCCGGCTGGGTGAGCGTGGCGCCGCCGGCCAACCACTATGATTTCGGCTTCCTCGCCCCCTGCCCCTGCGGTGGTCTGATGCTGCACGGCGACACCGACGAGCTGGTGCCCGAGCCCGCCGTGCGCAAGCTGGTGGACAAGCTGAACACCCAGAAGGGCGTGAAGGTCGATTACCGCATCCTGGAAGGCGCCGACCACGTGTTCGCCGCCCAGGCCGACGATATCGGCGAGGCGATCGAGGACCACGTTCGCACCACCATGTCCCGCCGCACCATGGCGCTCGCCGCCGACTAAGTCCGCCCGCCTACCCGGACTGAAGCAGCCCCGCACACCGTTCGCGGGGCTTCTTCATGTCTGGGCCCCGCGCTAGAAACCCGCCGACCCCACCCCGGAACCCACCTCCATGCCCAGCAGCGACTTTCTGCACGAGGCCACCGAACGCGGCTTCGTCTTCCAGTGCACCGATACCGACGCGCTCGACGCAGTACTGAAGGCCGGGCCGGTGGCGGGCTATATCGGCTTCGACGCCACGGCCAATTCCCTGCACGTGGGCAGCCTGGTGCAGATCATGCTGCTGCGCCTGCTGCAACGCACCGGCAACAAGCCGGTCACGCTGATGGGTGGCGGCACCAGCCGCATTGGCGACCCCTCGTTCCGCGACGAAGCCCGCTCGCTGCTGACCGATGAGCAGATCGCCGCCAACCTCGCCGGCATCCGGCGCTGCTTCGATCCCTTCGTGCGCTTCGGCGATGGGCCGACCGACGCCTTCATGCCCAACAACGCGGATTGGCTGGACAAGCTCGGCTATATCCAGCTGCTGCGCGAGGTCGGTGTCCATTTCAGCGTGAACCGCATGCTCTCGTTCGACAGCGTGAAGTCGCGCCTGGACCGGGACCAGGGGCTGACCTTCCTGGAGTTCAACTACTCCATCCTGCAGAGCTATGATTTCCGCGAGCTGAACCGCCAGTATGGCGTCACCCTGCAGATGGGCGGCTCCGACCAGTGGGGCAACATCGTCTCCGGCATCGACCTGGTGCGCCGCACCGATGCCAAGCAGGTCTTCGGCCTGACCACGCCGCTGATCGCCACCGCATCGGGCGCCAAGATGGGCAAATCCGCCCAGGGCGCGGTGTGGCTGACGGCCGACCGCCTGCCGGTGTTCGACTACTGGCAGTTCTGGCGCAACACGGAGGATGCGGATGTGGGCCGCTTCCTGCGCCTGTTCACCGACCTGCCACTGGCCGAGATCGCGCGGCTGGAGGCGCTCGGCGGGGCCGAGATCAACGAGGCCAAGAAGATCCTCGCCACCGAGGCGACCACCCTGGCGCACGGCGCCGCGGCGGCGCAGGCCGCGGCCGAGGCGGCACGCGGGCTGTTCGAGAGCGGTAGCGAGGGCGGCGAGATCCCGCTGGCCCTCATCCCCGCCGACAAGGTGGGCGAGGGCGTGCCGGCCTTCCTGCTGGTGGCGCTGTCCGGGCTGGCCGCCAGCAACGCCGAGGCGCGCCGGCTGGTGCGCGGCGGCGGGGTACGGGTGGATGATGCCGTGGTGTCCGACGAAGGCCAGGTATTCACCCCGGCACAGCTCGCCGCCGGCGTGAAACTGTCGGTCGGGCGCAAGCACCACCGGCTGGTGAAGGCCGGGTAGCGGGTTTCAGCCCCGGCGCTTCGCCCGCAGCCAGTCCAGGTGCTCGCGGGCGTGGTTGACGGTGAAGGTCTCCCGCCGCCGGTCGCCGCCGAAGCGGCGAATGCGGCGTTCGGTGATCTTCTCCAGCGCCGTCAGGATCTCCTCCGCCGCCTCCAGGTCGCCCACGGTGCAGGCGTGGTTGAAGGCGGTCAGTACCTTGTCGGCCACGCGCATGCCGCCGGGATATTCGGCGGGCGGGGTGGCGGCCGAGGGCGAGGCGTGCGGGCCCGCATCGGGCTTGGGCAGGATGTCCCGCATGGGGTTCCTCCGTTACGTGTGGCGAGGCGCATCCTTCGCCGGCACGGCTGAACGGAGTGTGAAGGAATGCGAGCCCTGGCCCGATGCCCTCATGCCGGCCGCCGCCGGCCAGCCCGGTGCGCGACACCAACCGCCCGAAATGCCCGAAGAGTCGGCGTTTCGCGCAGTTGGTATCAGTCAGGAACGGGCATGTTGAAGGCCACGCACCAGTTGGCCAGCGGCAGAGGGCGCCCATGCCACTCCGGCAGGTTGGCCGCCGCATCGTGCCCGGTGAGGGGGTCGTACTCGTAGGTTTCCTCGGCACGCGTGGGGTCGCTGTCGTGCAGGGCGCCCAGCCCGCCATGGCGGGAGCGATCGGCATAGCGCACGCGCAGCTCCGGCCCCGGTGCGCGTGCCATGGTGATGGCCACGCTATCCGGCCCTTCCAGCACCACGGCGGCGATCGGCACCTCGCCTGCTGCGTCCACCAGGCTGAATCCGCCCTCGCGCGGTGCCACCTGCACGCGGTTGCGGAACGGCTTGCCCCAGGCCAGCGGCGGCACCGGCACGTGGAAGCGCAGCCGCACCACCTCGCCCTCACGCCGCGCGGCCAGGGGGTGCAGCGGCTTCCAGGCCTCGCCGCGCGTGAGCACGCGGTGCATCACCTTGCCGAACTGCGCGCCGAGCCAGCGGTAGCCGTTCGGATCGAGGTGCCCCCCCTTGTCCGGCACCGGGTAGGCGGGGCCCACCATGAAGCAGCCGGGGTCGGAGAGCGCCACGTCCAGCTGGGCCATGGCGACCGCGTGGTCGTCTTGCGCATAGACGCCGCCGGTCTGGTAGAGGAACAGCGCCGGCGGCTCGGCCTGGCCGGCGATCCCGTGCACCACGTCCTGCATCACGTCGTCGCGCCAGCGCCGCAGCGTGGCACGATACGCCTCGCGGTCGCCTCCGTTCCCGTCCGGGCCGCGCGTGTCCTGCTCGCCCTGCAGGAACAGCAGCGCCACGATGCCGTAGCTCTGCCCGGCGCCGGCGGCTGTCTGGCGCGCCAGGGCGGCACAATCGCGCAGGCGCTGGAACAACTCCGGGCGCGCGCCCTTGGACAGCGCGGCCAGCGTGCGCCCGCCCACGCCACAGGTGCTGGCCAGAAGCCTATGGGCCGCTCCTGCCGGGTCTTCGGCCAGCATGCGCCCGCGCCAGTGGTTCACCGCCGCTTCCAGCACCGTCTCGCCCAGCGCGGTGGCGCGCGGCGGCAGGCCGGCGGCCTGGGCTGGGGAGAGCAGCGCGCCGCTCTCGCGCTCCTGCACCGTGGCGGCCAGCGGATGGAAGGCCGCGTCGCCCACCGGAAGCCAGGTGGGCCTGTTCTCATCCCGGGGCCGCACGCTGCGCCCCAGCATCAGGGAATCATGCTGCGGCACGATGGACAGTGCCGGCCAGCCTTCCCAGCCGCTGGCCAGCGACTGGCCATAGGCGATCACGTGGTTGATCCCGAATGCCGGCCGGGCGAGGGGGTGGTTCACAGGCCGAGCTGTGCGGCCATGTCCTCGATATCGGCCGCCACAATGTCCCAGTCGCTGTCGGCGCCGAAGTCGCGCACCTGCAGCGGGCCGTATTCGGTGGGGCGCGGCCAGAAGGCGGTGCGCAGGCCGCAGCGCCTTGCGGCGTGCAGGTCGTTGTTGTGGGCGGCGGCCATCATCACCTCGCCGGGCTGCAGGCCCAGGATGCGTGCGGCCCCCAGATAGGTTTCCGGATCCGGCTTGTAGTGGCCGAACAGCTCCGTGGAGCACACCATGTCCCACGGGATGCCCGCCCGCTTGGCCATGTTCACCAGCAGCGCCACGTTGCCGTTGGAGAGCGGGCCGATGGTGTAGCGGCTGCGCAGGCGCGTGAGCCCGGCCACCGCATCCGGCCACGGGTTCAGCCGGTGCCAGCCGCGGTTGACGTGGTCCAGATCCGCTTCCGACAGCCCGGTGATGCCGAACTGGGCCAGCAGCCGCTCCAGCGTGGCGCGGTGCAGGTCATCGAGGATCGTCCAGGGCAGCTCGCCGCGGCGCACCCGGTCCATGGAGGGGGCATAGGCGGCGCGCCAGGCATCCACCAGCCCGGCCCAGTCGCCGGCGATGCCGCGCGTGGCGGCCCAGGCGGACAGGTCCGCGATCAGGCTGCCGCGCCAATCGACCACCGAGCCGAACGTGTCGAACAGGATGGCCTTCACCGGGGCGAGGTCCGGGCGGGGTGATATGGATGCCATGCGTAACCTTTTGCCTCTGTCCGGCCGCCGGGGGCAAGCCCTCAGTTCTGCCCGCCCTCGCGCGACCCCGGCGCCGGCGTCGCCGGCCCGCTGCCGGCCGGCATGCCCTCGAAGATGCCGCGCAGGAAGCCGGGCGCCACGGCCGAGAGCGGGTTCACCCGCACCGAGGGGTCGTCGAACCCGCCGGTGACGATATAGGCCATGGCGAACAGCCCGCCGCCGGTCTCCGGGCTCACCAGCTTGCCGATCACCGGCACCCGGCCGAGCAGGGAGTTGAGGAAATAGGCCGGCACCACCGTGCCCTGCAGGTCGAACTGGCGCCGGATCATGTCGATCCGGCCCTTGATGGTCAGGCCGAGCGAGGCGCTGAACACCCGTGCATCGGCCAGCTCGATCATGTCGCCGCGGTAGCGGAACGGCCCCACCAGGCGGGAGAAGCGCAGATCCGGCCCGCTGAGCGCCTCGAACGCCCCCACCACGGTCACAGCCTGCAGCAGCTTGGCCACCACCGGGGCATCGCGCACGCCGAACTCGGTGATCTCCGCCGTGCCCGACAGCAGGTGGTCCGTCCGCGTATCGTCGTAGCTGCCGGTGACGTCCAGCTTCCCGCCCCGGATCTGGTCGGTGACATCCAGTGCCGCCAGCAACCCGCCGGCATCCTGGGCGGTGATGGTCAGGCTGCGCCGCCGCGGCAGGCCCGATGGCAGGATGGAAAGCTCGAACGGCCCCAGCCCGGCCCGGCCGGTGACGCGGGCGATGCGGGTGTTCAGCCCATCGTTCTCGCTGCGCGCCCGCACCGCGGTGATGATCCGCCCGGGGCCCAGCACCAGCCGCTCCACCTGCAACTCCGCATTCCAGGCCGGGCCGTGCTTCTCCTCGCCTGGCTTCACCGGGTCGCGCCGCGCCATCTCGCCGGTGAGGTCGAGGCTGGGGCCGGAGAGGCGCACCACCCAGGGCTCGCCATCGGCGCGCGGCCATTGGATCTCGCCCTGGGCGTTCGTGCCGCTGCCCAGCACGGCGCGCGCCAGGCGCAACCGGCGCGGGCCGCCGGCCGGCAGGTCGAGCGCCGCCTGCACCGAAATGCCGTCGCCCTCCACGCGCAGCCTTTCGATGGCGGCCAGCCGGTCGCGTTGCAGCACCGCCTGCAGCTCGGCGATCGCCGGCCGGCCGGCGGGCTTGCCCCAGTTGAGCCGATCGGCGCGCAGCCCCAGCCGGCCGATATCCGCGCGCACGGCCAGGTCGGAGCGCCCGTTGCGCCGCTCCACCAGGTCCAGCTTCAGCGCCGCCGACCCTTCCAGCACCAGTTCCTGCGTATTCAACCCCAGCGCCACCATCTGCGCCGCCTCCGCCGTGCCACTGAGCGTGACCTTCTGGATCACCTGGCTGGCCGGGCCGGCGGTGAAATCCGCCTCCACCGCCACCTGCGACGGGATGCCCGCCAGCGTGGCGGTGCCCGTCAGGCGCAGCCCGTCATTGCCGGCCTCGAAGGCCAGCGCCCCGTTGGTGAGGTCGTGCCCGGCGGCGATCCCGCCCAATGCCAGGGCCGAGAGCTTGCCGCGCGTGCTGATCCGCACATCGTCCATCGGCAGGTCGTTGATCAGCGGCATGGAGGCGATCGTCACCCGCCCCTCCACCCGCCCGGCCGGGTTGCGCATCGGCACCGGCCGGCGGCTCAGCAAATTCAGCCGCGGATGGTTCAGCACCGCCACCAGGTCCGGTACCGGGCCTTCCATGTCCACGGCGATGGTGGCGAACTGCTCGCTCTGCGCCAGCCCGGTCAGCCGCACCGTGCCGCCGGTCAGCACCAGGCCGGCCTGCACGCCGGAGCGGGCGGTGATCTCGATCTCGTTGGCCGAGAGGAAGGCGAGCCGCGCGGCCACGCGCTCGGTCGGTGGCACCGGGCGCAGCCAGTGCACCACCATGTCGCGCCCTTCCACCGCGCCGGAAACCTCGGTCAGCTCCCCGTCCGACAGGTCGGGGGCGGCCAGCACGCGCAGCCGCAGATTGAGATCATGTGCCGTGCCGGCGGTGATGTTGGTGGTGACCCAATCCTTCGCGCTGGGGGCGACCCCGTCGGGCCAGAGGCCCGCGAGGTCGGCGAAGCCCACCTGGTCCAGCTGCAGGTCGAGTAGGCCCGCGAGCATCGTGCCCTGTGGCTGTACCGTGGCGGAGCCGGTCAGCACCGTCTGTCGCGCCCCGCCGCCGGTGGGCAGGGCCAGGCGCCGCAGCGCCACCCGAGCCCCCTCCGGCGAGCCCTCGATTTCGGCCAGCCCGCCCGACACCGCCAGCTGGCCCGTGCCGATGCGCAGGGTACCGGCGCCCATGCGCGCCTGCAGCCGGCCATGGCGCGGCAGCAGGTCCGCCCCCAACTCGGCCGTTGCCGTCAGCGCCACCGTGGCATGCACCGCGGCAAGCGGGGCGAAGGCCGGGCTGAGTGCTGCGAACTCCGCCGGCACCACGGCGGCGAGCGTGGCCGCCACCGCCAGGGTGGGCGGTCCGCCGGACCCATCTTCCTGCGGCTGCGCGGCGGGCAGGGACAGCTGGGCCGTGGCATCCAGCCGGCGATCGCCCACCATCAGCTCCAGCGTCGCGGTGCCCTCCACCCCGCCGGCGGCGAAGCGGATGAGGTCCAGCTCCAGCCGCGGCGTGCGCCAGACCACGCCCAGCGCTTCGTCCTGTACCGTGACATTGATGTCGCGCAGCTGCAGCCGGCGCAGCTGGCCCAGCAGCGAGGCGCGCCCCTCCGCCGCGAATCCGGGCGGCTGGGCCAGTGCCGCGAAAAGCCAGCCGAAATCAGGTGCCCGGTGCGCGGCGGGCAGCACCGTCTCGTCTTCGCGCGGCGCCGTGAAATCCACCGCCAGGGTGCCGTCCTGCTTGCGCACCGCGCGCACCCGGGCACCCTGCACCACCAGCGCGCGCGGCGCGATCGTGCCGGTGGCCAGCGCGCGCACGGAAAGGGAGACATCCACCTCCGGCACCTGGGCCACGCGCCGCCCCTCGGCATCGTGCACCACGAGGTCGCGCACGTGCAGATCCAGTGGCCGGTCCACGCCGCGGCTGAAGCCTTCCCACACCAGCGCCGCCGCGCCGACCTCGATGCGCATCGGCGCGATCTGGCGGTTGGCCGCCTCCACCAGCTGGTCGGCCAGCCACGGCACCGCCAGCGGCCCCTGGTCCAGCCGCCAGGCCAGCGCGAGCAGCCCGGCCGCCGGCAGCACCAGCAGCAGCAGGGCGATGCGAAGCAGTTGGTGCAGCGTGCGCCCGGCCGCCCCGGCGGCTTGACCGATCACCTGCCGCATGGCCAGCCTGCGCCATCATGCCGCATTCGAGCGCCTTGCCCGCCACCCCCTCGCCAGACGCCAAGACCGGCCCCTCGCTGCTCTCCGGCACCTGGCCGCACCCCGCCGACACGGAAGCGGCCGGGCGGCTGGTGGAGCGTTTCTCGGAGCTCGGCCGCAGCGAGGCGAAGCTGGCGCGCGACCCCGCGGTGCGCGCCATGCTGCTGGCGATCGGCGGCAACGCGCCCTTCCTGGCCGACCTCGCCATCCGCGATTCCGCCATGCTGCGCGCGGCGCTGCGGGATGGGCCGGATGCCGTGGTGGGCGGCATCATGGCCGGCCTGGCGGCGATCCCGCCCACCCTGGCCCGCGCCCAGCTCGCCAGCCGGCTGCGCGCGGCCAAGCGCGCGATCTCCCTGCTGGTGGCGCTGGCCGATATCGGCGGGCTCTGGCCGCTGGACAAGGTCACGCAGGCGCTGGCCGACCTTGCCGAGGCCGGGCTCTCGCTCTCGGTCGTGCACCTGCTGCGCGCCGCCCACGATTCGGGGGAGCTGACCCTGCCGGATCGCGCCAATCCCGCCCATGCCTGCGGCTTCACTGTATTGGGCATGGGCAAGCTTGGCGCCCGCGAACTGAACTATTCCAGCGATGTCGACGTCATCCTGATCCATGACCCGGCGGCCGGAGTCTACCACGGGGACGCGCCGGTTGCATTCTACACCCGAATGGCACGCGGTCTCGTGACCCTGATGGAGGCGCGGGACGCCGACGGCTACGTCTTCCGCACCGATCTGCGCCTGCGGCCAGACCCCGCCGCCACGCCGCCCTGCATCGCCCTGCCGGCGGCCATCGCCTACTACGAGAGCATGGGCCAGAACTGGGAACGCGCCGCGATGCTGAAGGCGCGCCCGGTGGCTGGCGACCACGCGCTGGGCCACGCCTTCCTGGAGGCGATCCGCCCCTTCATCTGGCGCCGCCACCTCGATTTCGCCGCGGTGGCCGATATCCACGCCATGAAGCGCCGTATCGACGAGCATCGATTTTCCAAGACGGGGGGCAACCGCGAAAGCGCCGAAGCCGATCCGGTCGCCCGCCTGCTGGGCCACAACGTGAAACTCGGCATTGGCGGCATCCGCGAGATCGAATTCCTCGCCCAGTCGCTCCAGCTCGTCTGGGGCGGGCGCGACCCCACCCTGCGCGTGCTGCGCACGATCGAGGCGCTGCGCCTGCTGGTGCGCGCCGGCCACGTGCCGCGCCGCACCGCGGGCGAGCTGGCCGCCGCCTACCGCTTCCTGCGCCGCGTGGAGCACCGGCTGCAGATGGTGCACGACCGGCAAACCCACTCGCTGCCCGAGAAGCCCGAGCAGATGGCGGCCTTCGCCAACTTCATGGGCTACGACAGTGCCGCCGCCTTCGCCGATGCGCTGCTGCGCCACATGGCCCGCGTGCGCACCGCCTATGGCGCGGTGTTCGAGCAGATCCCGGAGCTCGCCCCCGCCGCCGCCGGGCTGGTGCTGGATTTCCGCGGCGTGGGAGAGGCCCCGCCCGAGACCATGGCCAGCCTCTCCGGCCTCGGCTTCAAGGAGGTGGAGCGCATCGTCTCGGCCGTGCGCGGCTGGAAATCAGGCCGTGTCCGCGCGCTGCGCTCGCCGCGCGCGCAGGAGCTGATGGACCAGGTGCTGCCTGCCCTGCTTGCCGCCCTGGCCCGCCAGGCGCAGCCCGATGCCGCGTTCAACCGCTGGGATAGTTTCCTGGCCCGCCTGCCCGCGGGCGTGCAGTTGCTCTCCCTGTTCCAGCGCAACCCCGTGCTGCTCGACCGCATCGCCGGCGTGCTGGGCGCCGCCCCCATGCTGTCGGACTACCTCGCCCGCACCCCCGCCGCCCTGGAAGGCCTGCTGGACCCCGCGCCAAGCCCCGACTACGCCCGGATGCTGCGCCTGCGCCTGGGCGACGCGCGCGTGCTGGAGGATGCCATCTCCATTATCCGCGCCACCGTGCGGGAGGAGGAGTTCTCGCTGGCCGTCGCCACCATGGAAGGCCGGCTCGATGCCGATACCGCCGGGGGGCTGCGCGCCGCACTGGCCGAAGCCGCCCTGGCCGCCCTGCTGCCCCCGGTGCAGGAGGATTTCGCCCGCCGCTTCGGCCGCGTGCGCGGCGGCGGCCTGGCCCTGGTGGTGATGGGCAAGGCCGGCGGGCGGGAGATGATGGCCGGCTCCGACCTGGACATGATGATCGTCTACGACCACCCGGAGGCCGTGGCCCAAAGCACCGCCCGCGCGCCGGCCCGCCCGCTGGCCGCCAGCCAATGGTTCATCCGCGCTGTGCACGCCTATGTCGCGGCCGTGACGGCACCGGATGCCGAAGGCCCGATGTTCGCGGTGGACATGCGGCTGCGCCCTTCCGGCAACAAGGGCCCCGTCGCCGTCTCCCTGGCCGCCTTCGAGCGCTACCACGGCCCCGCCGGCGCGGCGGAAGGCGGGGCCTGGACCTGGGAACGCATGGCCCTCACCCGTGCCCGCGTCATCGCCGGGCCGCCCAAGCTGCGCGCGCGTGTGGAAGCCGCGATCCAGGCCGCTATCGCCGGCGCCGGCGAGCCCGCGCGCATCCGCGCCGACGCCACCGCCATGCGCGCCCGCCTGCTGCGCGACCTGCCGCCCTCCGGCCCGTGGGACGTGAAGCTGCGCCCGGGCGGGCAGATCGAGGTGGAATTCGTCGCCCAGGTGCTGCAACTCGTCCATGCCGCCAGCCTGCCCAGCACCCCCACCACGCGCGAGGCCCTCGCCCGCCTGCGCGACGAGGGGCTGCTGCCGGCCGACGACGCCGCCCTGCTGATCCGCGCCGACCGCGTCTGGCGCACGGTGCAGGGCCTGCTGCGCATCACCTATGGCCGCCAGCCGGCGGAGAAGCTGTCTGAGGCCGCGGCCGCCACCCTGCTGCGCGCCGCCACCGCCGCGGGCGCGCCGGCGGTTGACGTGGCGCAATTGCACGCCACCTTCGCAGCGTTGGCGGAACAGGTGCGCGCATGCTTCGCGCGCCATGTCGGGGAGATCGACGGATGAGCGTGGACGCAGGCGATACCGCACCAGACTTCACCATGGCCGCCAGCGGCGGCCGATCCGTGAGCCTGGGTGGCCAGAAGGGAAAGCCCTTCGTGCTGTATTTCTACCCCAAGGCGGATACGCCGGGCTGCACCAAGGAAGCCTGCGGCTTCGAGGAATCGCTGCCCCAGTTCAAGGGCATCCCAGGGGGCATCGACGTGATCGGCGTCTCGCCCGACGCGATGCCGCCGATCGAGAAATTCGCCAAGAAGTACAACCTCACCTTCCCGCTGGCGTCGGACCCGGACAACGCCGTGGCCACCGCCTATGGCGTGTGGGTGGAGAAATCCATGTACGGCAAGAAATACATGGGCATTGAGCGCTCCACCTTTCTGATCGACACATCCGGCAAGATCGCCAAGGCATGGCGCAAGGTGAAGGTGGATGGCCATGCGGCCGAGGTGATGGCGGCGGCGGCCAGCCTTTAAGCAAGACTCTTCTTTTTCTGAAGAAAAAGAAGCAAAAAGACTTTTGGACCTTTGCGCCGTGGCTAGCCCGGGCGCAAAGGTATAAAAGTTTTTTGGTTCTTTTTTTCAAAAAAGAACCGCTTCCTTCCTACTGCGAGCAACACCACGGCGACCCCCAGCAGCAAAACCTGCGACGCAGGCCGCCCCCAGGGGTCGAACCCCAGATTGGCATTCAGCACCCTCATGTAGGGCACCTTGGTCGCCAGCCCGTACCACGCCACCTCGGTGGCCGCCGTGATCAACGCCGCCGCCGGGGCCAGTGCTGCCAGCCGCCACAGCCCCGGCCGCTTCAGCACGCGCCACAGCATCAGCCAGGCGAAGAGCCCGAACCAGAACACCGCGTCGCTGGCATTCACCTTGGCCTGCAGCGCGTAGTGGAACATCGCCAGCACGGCCAGCGCATAGGCCCAGCGGTGCAGCGCCTTCCAGCGCTGCCGCAGCCGCTTCTGCCAGCCATCGGTGGAGGTCCAGGCCAGCACCGAGAGCCCCAGCACGACCACGAACCCCACCGTGAGGTAGAAGCGCAGCACGATCTCGCTGGCCACAGTCCACAGGTTCCACTTCTGGTCCGCCACGTAGAGCAGCAGGTGCAGCAGGGCATACATCGCCGCCGCCACGCCCAGGATGCGCCGCACCAGCAGGATGCGCGGCCAGTCCAGCACCGCCCGCGCCGGGGTGACTGCCAGGGAGAACACCAGGAACCGCACCGCCCAATCGCCGCTGCGATGGATTGCCTCCGTCAGCGGCCGCGGGCCCAGATCGGTCAGGCCCCAGCGCAGCGCCAGCCACAGTGCCGGATACAGCGCGAAGGCCAGCACCGCCGCCTTCAGCGCGGAGAAGCGGCCGGCATGGTCGGTCCAGGGAATCCACTCGTTGCGCATCATCGCCGCCATCCACGCCATCTCATGCAGACAGACTCGGCGCTAGGCGCGGCGTGACAAGGGCGCCTCAACGCCCCGGCGGGCGCGGACCGCTGCCTTGTCCCATGCCCGGCGGTACATCCAGGCGGGAGAAATCCGCCGGCGGCTTGAACAGCGCGGCGGCCTGCGGGCCGTATTTCACCGAGGTCGCCTCGATTCCACCCTTGCCGTCGCTGCCACGCCCGCGCAGCAGCACGCCGTCATCGGTCACGCAGGCGGTGCCGGCGCCCTCGCGGGAAGTCACTTCCCACAGCGTGCATTTCAGCCCGGCCACCGTCTCTGCGCCGCGCTTCACGAAAGTCATGCTCTCGTTCAGCACGAAGCCGCGCGCGAAGGCGTCGCTGGCCGGCATCTCCACGTAGCGGCGGTCCTGCGGCATCACCATCACCATGCGCTGGGTGGTGCGATCGACGATCACATAGGCACCGCCCGCCCCCATGCCCTCCACGCGCAGCAGCCGCCCGCCCTGTGTGGTCGCCACGCGGATATCCTGCGCGCCCTGCGGCGCCTGGGCCCCGGCCTGGGCCGGCGCGGTGGCGCGATAGGCCACCATCACGTCACGCGTCGGCGCCACCGGCGGCCGGTCCTGCGCCAGGGCGGCACTGGACGCTGCGAGAAGCCCGAAGGCTGCGAGAAGAAGATGATGCATGGCATGCCTCCGCCGAGCCGATCAGCAAGGTTTCACCCTGCCTCATCAAGGTCAACCTTGCGCCCGGCAATCGCCCGGATCTCCGCGGCCAGCGCGTCCGCGTCCGGTTCCACCAGCCACGCAGCCGGCGCCTCCAGCGCTGCCGCCAGCATCTGCTTGTAGCGATCGCGCGGCACCTCCCGCGCCCCGAACCGCGTCAGGTGGCTGGTCACGAACTGCGTATCGAGCAGCGTGAACCCGCCCAGCCGCAGCCGCGCCACCAGGTGCACCAGCGCCACCTTGGAGGCATCGGTGGCCCGGCTGAACATGCTCTCGCCGAAGAACGCCCCGCCCAGCGCCACGCCATAGAGCCCGCCCACCAGCGCGCCCTCGTGCCAGCTCTCCACCGAATGGGCCACGCCGCGCCGGTGCAGCTCGGTGAACAGCCCCTCGATCACCGGGTTGATCCAGGTATCCTCCCGCCCCGGCGCCGGCTCCGCGCAACCGGCGATCACGGCCGCGAAATCCCGGTCCACCGTCACGCTGAAGCCGCCGGATTCCACCGTGCGCAGCAGCCGGCGCGGCAGGTGGAAGCCATCGAGCGGCAGGATCCCGCGCTGCTCGGGGTCCAGCCAGTACAGCCGGTCCGCCTCACGCGTTTCGGCCATCGGGAAGAACCCGGCGCGATAGGCCCGCACCAGCAGTTCAGGCGTGATCTCCATGCTGCGTCGCGACATGGCGCCAGTGTGCCCAGCCGCGCCGCCAAAGGCCAGACGGATCAGGTGTTGTTGATCCCCACGGCTCAGGTGTTGTTGATCCACACGGCTCAGGTGTTGTTGATCCACACGGCTCAGCCGTGTTTGATCCCCACGCCTCAGCCGTGGTTGACCCCCAGCACCCAGCTGCGGAACAGCGCGAGATCGATATTCCCGCCGCACAGCACCACGCCCACGCGTTTGCCGGCCCAACGCGACCGCTCCTGCAGCAGCGCGGCCAACGGCGCGGCCCCGGCGCCCTCGGCCAGGTTGTGCGTGTCGGTCCAGTAGGCACGGATCGCCTCGGCCACCTCGTCGTCGCTCACCGTCACCACGCGGGAGGCGCCGGCGCGGATGATCGCCAGCGCTTCCGCATCCGGCTGCCGCGTGGCCATGCCGTCGGCCATCGTGTTCGCGCTGTTGGTCTCCACCACATGCCCGGCGGCAAAGGACAGCGCATAGGAGGGCGCTTCGGTGCTCTGCACGCCGATGATCTCGGTGGAAAGCCCCAGCAGGTCGCGCGTGCGGATCGCCCCGCAAATGCCGGAGCCGAGCCCGATCGGCACATACAGCGCATCCAGCGTCGGCGCCGTGCGGAACAGCTCCAGCGCCCAGGTCGCCACCCCCACCACCAGGTCGGCATGGAAGCTGAGCGCAAACAGCAGCCCTTCCTGCTCCGCCAGGCGCTTGGCCTCCGCCCGCGCTTCGTCGAAATCGGCGCCATGCTCGATCAGCCGCGCCCCGAAGGCCTGCATCGCCGCGTTCTTCTCGGTGGAGTTGCCCCGCGGCACCAGGATCGTCACCGGCACGCCCGCACGCTGCCCGGCATAGGCCAGGGACTGGCCGTGGTTGCCACGCGTGGCAGAGATCACGCCGCGCACCTGTGTGCCGCGCTTGGCCAGCCGGTCGAAATAGGTGATCCCACCGCGCACCTTGAAGGCGCCGGTGGGCGTGTGGTTCTCGTGCTTCACCCACAGCTCGCAGCCCGCCCGCGCCGCCAGCAGCGGCCAGCGATAGGAAGGCGTGGGCCCGAAGGCGCCGTGCACCAGCGCCAGCGCGGCTTCCAGCTCCTGCATCGAGAACATGGGCGGCTCCATCAAAGAAAAGGGGCCGTCGCGGCTTACCGCGACGGCCCCGATCAGCATAGCCCCGCCCGAGTTGTCCCAGGGAGGGCTGCGCCGTCAGACCAGCTTGAGGTTGGTGGCGGCGGCCTTGCCGCGCTCCATCGCCACGTCGTAGCTGACCTTCTGGCCGTCGTTCAGGCCCTTCAGGCCCGCGGCCTGCACGGCGGTGATGTGGACAAACACGTCCTTGCCGCCGTCAGACGGCATGATGAAACCAAAACCCTTGGTGGCGTTGAACCACTTAACGGTGCCCATAGCCATGATCGAAGACTCCTGCATTCAGCCGTGCGCCAGCAGCGGCTGCTTGTGTTGCGTGGGTTGAAAGGTTGCGGGACGCCACGGCCGGACAGCTCCGGCGCGCGGCGCGATTGGTCTGCAGGGGTCGCCGATGGTCGATCAGGCGATGCCGTGGCAGTTCGCGCGCCATGCCACCCGGGCACAGCTTGCGCCTGGGGCGCCTTGCCAACGGCAATACCGCGGGCAGGGGCAAATCCGTCATCGACGGGTGGCGAGGCGAAGGGCGCCTCAGGCCAGCTTCAGGTTGGTGGCTGCGGCCTTGCCGCGCTCCATCGCCACCTCGTAGCTGACATTCTGCCCCTCGGTCAGGCCACGAAGCCCGGCCGCCTGAACCGCCGTGATGTGCACGAACACATCCTTGCCGCCATCCTGGGGCATGATGAAACCAAAGCCCTTCGTGGTGTTGAACCACTTCACAGTACCGATAGCCATAACTCGGTCGAACTCCGTAAGTCACTGCGCAACCCGTGCACAGCTTGGGGTGACAACCGGCATTCAGGAGAGCGGACCGGAACCGGCGCACCCGCGGAATCGGTTGATTCCTGCCCGGATTTCCTCGCCCGTCGTCGCGCGATCGTCACCAGAATGCGATTGCGGCAGTAATCTGGCGCAGAAACAGCCGCGAGAGTCAAACATTACCGCATCGGCTGTATCCCATGGCGTGCGCAAGGCTGCAAACGGGCCCTCAGCAAGGCACCCAAGGCATGCGCGCATGGCCTGCGCCACACAACGAAAACCGGCCCCGGTGTTGCCACCGGGGCCGGTTCCATATCGTGTCGGCAAGGCTGCGTCCCTGCCCGGTTTCCCAGGCAGGGACAACAGGACTTAGAAGTCCATGTCGCCCATGCCGCCCATGCCGCCGCCCGGAGGGCCACCGGCAGCGGACTTACGCTCCGGCTTCTCAGCGATCATGGCTTCGGTCGTCACCAGCAGGCCGGCGATCGAGGCCGCGTCCTGCAGGGCCGTGCGAACAACCTTGGTCGGGTCGATGATCCCGGCCTTGACCATGTCCTTGAACTCGCCGCTCTGCGCGTCGAAGCCCCAGTTGTAGTCGTCCTTGTCCAGCACCTTGCCGGAGATCACCGCGCCGTCTTCACCGGCGTTCTCGGCGATCTGGCGCAGCGGGGACAGAACCGCGCGGCGCACGATGTCGATGCCAACGCGCTGGTCGTCGTTGTCGGCCTTCAGCTTGGCAAGCACGAGGGACGCACGGGCCAGGGCAACGCCGCCGCCCGGAACAATGCCTTCCTCGACCGCCGCGCGGGTGGCGTGCAGCGCGTCGTCCACGCGATCCTTGCGCTCCTTCACCTCAACCTCGGTGGCGCCACCGACGCGGATAACGGCCACGCCGCCAGCCAGCTTCGCCAGGCGCTCCTGCAGCTTCTCGCGGTCGTAGTCGGAGGTGGTTTCCTCGACCTGGGCACGGATCTGGTTGCAGCGGCCGGTGATGTCGGCCTTCTTGCCGGCACCCTCGACGATCGTGGTGTTCTCCTTCTCGATCACGACCTTCTTGGCCTTGCCGAGCATGGCGAGCGTCACGGTCTCAAGCTTGATGCCGAGGTCCTCGCTGATCACCTGGCCACCGGTCAGGATCGCGAGGTCTTCCAGCATCGCCTTGCGGCGATCGCCGAAGCCCGGCGCCTTCACGGCGGCAACCTTCAGCCCGCCGCGCAGCTTGTTCACCACCAGGGTGGCAAGGGCTTCGCCCTCGATGTCCTCGGCGATGATCAGCAGCGGACGGCCCGACTGCACAATGCTTTCCAGCAGCGGCAGCATCGGCTGCAGGCCAGAGAGCTTCTTCTCGTGGATCAGGATGTAGGGCTGATCCAGGTCAGTGATCATCTTCTCCGCGTTGGTGATGAAGTACGGAGAGATATAGCCGCGGTCGAACTGCATGCCCTCGACAACGTCGAGTTCGGTCTGGATGCCCTTGGCTTCCTCAACCGTGATCACGCCCTCGTTACCAACCTTCTGCATGGCTTCCGCGATCATCTTGCCGATGTCGGATTCGCCATTGGCAGAGATCGTGCCAACCTGGGCCGTCTCGGCCGGGCTGGTGATCTTCTTGCTGCGCTTCTTCAGCTCTTCAACCAGCGCAACCACGGCCTTGTCGATGCCGCGCTTCAGGTCCATCGGGTTCATGCCCGCGGCCACGCTCTTGGAACCCTCGCGCACGATGGCCTGGGCCAGCACGGTCGCGGTGGTGGTGCCGTCGCCGGCCAGGTCGTTGGTCTTCGAGGCCACTTCGCGCACCATCTGGGCGCCCATGTTCTCGAACTTGTCGGAGAGCTCGATCTCCTTCGCAACGGTCACGCCGTCCTTGGTGATGCGCGGTGCGCCGAAGCTCTTGTCGATCACCACGTTGCGGCCCTTCGGGCCCAGCGTCACCTTCACGGCATCGGCGAGAATGTCGACGCCACGCAGCATGCGAGCACGGGCGTCACCGCCGAAACGGACTTCCTTGGCAGCCATATTCAGTGTTCCTTCCTAGGTCGGGTCAGGCGCGATCCGATGGCGGGTGCGGCAAGCCTGCCGCACCCGCCATGTCGGGATCAGGACGCCTTCTTCTTGCCGGTCGAGGCGGTGCCCTCGATGATGCCCATGATGTCGGACTCCTTCATGATCAACAGGTCTTCCCCGTCGATCTTGACCTCGGTGCCCGACCACTTGCCGAACAGCACGCGGTCACCAGCCTTCACATCCAGCGCCACGATGGCGCCAGCCTCATTGCGCGCACCGGCGCCAACGGCGATCACCTCGCCCTCCATCGGCTTCTCCTGAGCCGTGTCGGGAATGATGATGCCGCCCTTGGTCTTTTCCTCGGCAGTCAGCCGCCGGACCACGACCCGGTCGTGCAGGGGACGGAACTTCATGCGGATCGCTCCTGGATATTTGGGGGTCGCTCAACTGGGTGCCCGTGAGGGCGGTATCCAGAGGGACGACCAGTTGTTAGCACTCTCCATCGGAGAGTGCCAGCGATCTAGGCTCTTGCCGGAACGGAGTCAAGGCATCGCCAGCACTCTGTGGCCACGAGTGCTAAAATACTGACAAAACACATAAATTTCTGGTAACCCGCCACAAGCCCGACGCCATGCGTCCCCTCGCCGTGCCACCGGCGCGGCCATGCAGGCCCCAAGAGCCCCGGGCACCACCGTCAACCGCACGGCACCAAAGGAGCGTACCGCCCCGAACGGAGGCATCCATGCACCAGCAGATCCACCTGCCAGACCACCCGGCCGTGCTGCAAAGCGACAGCTGGCAGGCGCCGAACATCGCCCCGGCCTACCCCGAGCGGCACAGATTCCTCGATTTCTGGAGCCGCGAGACCGAAGGCAAGCCGCACTCGGTCCGCTTGCACTGAATACGGTCAGGCAGCCCCTTCCGGCAGCTTCATCCACGGCGGCGGGCGCGGTACCAGCACCGCCTCGCCGCAGGAAAGCGCACCCTCCAGCGCCTCCAGCCGCAAGGTCGCCAACGCCCGCGCCCCGCGGCCGGAGCGCAGCGTGCCCACCTCCGCCTCGCCGCGCCGCACCGGCGTGCCGGGCGCGGGCAGCGTGCCCTGTACCTCCACCGGCACCAGGCGCCGCTTGATCAGCCCGCGATACTTGGTCCGCGCCGTCAGCTCCTGGCCCATGTAGCAGCCCTTGGTCCAGGAAACGCCCGAAAGCTCGTCGAACCCTGCCTCCAGCAGCACCGTCTTGTCCGTCTCCAGGTCGCGCGAGCCCTCCGGCAGCCCCAGCGCCAACCGATGCGCATCCCAGTCCGAGGGCGAAGCGCTCTCAGCCAACACCACGGGCGCCAGCACCCGCCACCCCGCCTCCGCCAATCGCGGATCGGGTGCCACCACCGCGCCGGCGGGCACCTCAGGCGCCCCACCCCAGGCCACGTGAACCTGCCAGCCCTCCAGCACCGCAACCGTCACCTTGGAGCGCAGCCGGAACCGCGAGAGCTTCTGCGCCAGCATCGCCGCCTGGCCCTGCTCCACATCCAGCAGCAGCCGCTCGCCATCCGCCAATATGAAGAAGTCGGCGAGCCACTTGCCCTGCGGCGAAAGCAGCGCCGCCCACACCGCCTGCCCCGGCGCGGCCAGCGCCACGTCGTTGGAAACCAGGCCCTGCAAAAAGGCCACCCGGTCCGGCCCCTCCACCGCCACCACGGCGCGATCCGGCAACTGCGCGAGTTTTGTCATCTCCCGCACGTGGTTGCATCAGCTCCCCGCAACAAGAGGGGCTTGCATCCCGCCCGCGCGTAGCCGAAACGCACCCAGCACCGAGCGGAGGATCCCATGCCCCATTTCGACCTGCTGATCACAGGCGGCACCTGCGTGCTCCCCTGGGGCATGGAGCAGACCAGCATCGGCGTCCGCCACGGCCGCATCGCCGCCCTCGGCGTGGGCGCGGATGCCACGGCAGATGAAGTGATCGACGCCACCGGCCTGCACGTCCTGCCCGGCCTGATCGACCCGCATGTCCATTTGCGCGACCCCGGCGACGCCAGCGTCGAAAGCATCCCCACCGGCACCAAGGCCGCCATCCTCGGCGGCCTCACCGCGGTGTTCGACATGCCGAACACCAACCCCTCCATCACCAACGCCGAAACGCTGGCCTGGAAGCAGGGCTACGCCGAGCAGGCCGCTTGGTGCGACATGGGCCTCTATGTCGGCGGCACCCGCACTAACATCCCCGAGCTCGCCGAACTCGAAACCGGAAGCGGCGTCTGCGGCATCAAGATCTTCGCCGGCTCCTCGACCGGTGATCTCATGGTGGAAGACGACGAAAGCCTGGAGCGCGTCATGCGCGCCGGCCGCCGCCGCATCAGCTACCACAGCGAAGACGAATACCGCCTCCAGGCCCGCAAGCCGATGTTCAAGTCCGGCGACCCCTATTCCAACCACATGGTCTGGCGCGACGAGGAATGCGCCTTCCTCGGCACCCGCCGCCTGATGGCGCTGGCCACCCGCACGGGCCGCCCCGCCCACATCCTGCACGTCTCCACCCTGCAGGAGCTGGACTACCTGAAGGACTACCGGGACATCGCCACGGTGGAGGTCCTGGTCAACCACCTCACCCAGTCCGCCCCGGAGGTTTACGACAACCTCAAGGGCTTCGGCGTCATGAACCCGCCGATCCGCGGCCCGGAGCACATGGAAGCCGCCTGGCGCGCCATCCGCGACGGCACGGTAGACACGGTCGGCTCCGACCACGCCCCCCACCCCCACGCCGCCAAGCTCAAGCCCTGGCCCGACTGCCCCGCCGGCCTCACCGGCGTGCAAACGCTGGTCCCGGTCATGCTCAACCACGTCAACGCCGGCCGCCTGTCGCTGCCGCGCCTGGTGGATCTGATGTGCGCCGGCCCCGCCCGCGTCTACGGCGCCGTCGGCAAGGGGCGGCTGGCCGCCGGCTACGACGCGGATTTCACGCTGGTGGACATGCGCCGCCAGCGCACCATCGAAAACAGCTGGATCGTCTCCCCCTGCGGCTGGACCCCCTTCGCCGGCATGAACATCACCGGCTGGCCCGTCGCCACCATCATCCGTGGCACGGCCGTGATGCGGGAAGACGAAGTGCTGGGCACGCCGCGGGGCAAGCTGGTGAGGTTCGCGTAAGAGTCTTCTTTTTGTGAACAAAAAGAAGCAAAAAAACTTCATTTGTTTGATGCGGAAAGGCTCGATCTTTCCGCATCAAACCTGAAAAGTTTTTTGGTTCTTTTTTTCAAAAAAGAACAACTTCCTTTCTGATTTCCTCCACCACCGCCCCCCACTCCCCCGGAGCGTCCTGCCGAAAAATCCGCAGCGACGGGTACCAGGGGCTATCCGCCCGCTCGCGCAGCCAGCGCCAGCACGTGTCGTGCCGGTTCAGCAGCCACACCGGCCGCCCCAGCGCCCCGGCCAGATGCACGCAGGCGGTATCCACCGTGATCACCACGTCCAGCGCCTGCATCAGCGCCGCGGTATCGGCGAAATCGTGCAGCTCCCTGGTCCAATCGTGCAGCACCATCCCCTCCGGCCGTGCCTGCGCCGCAGCCTCGCCCAGCTGCAACGACACCAGCGAAATCCCCGGCACGCCCCCCAACGGTGCCAACGCCGCCAACGGCACGGACCGCGCGGCGTCCATCCCCTCGAACACCGTCCCCGCCCGCCTGTCCCCGGCCCAGGCCAGGCCCACCTTCAACCCCGGCAACCCACTCAGCCGCGTCCGCCACGCCGCCACCTCCGCGAGATCAGCCGCCACATAGGGGATGGCGCCCAGCACGGTCCGGAACGCCCAGGGCAGGTGGAACATCGGCAGCGCCACGTCATGCGCCGGCACCGCCTCGCCCGAGCCCACCACGGCTCCCACGCCGGGTACGGACCGCGCCAGCCGCACCAGCGCCGGCTGCACCTCCAGCACCACCTCCGCCCCGGCCGCGCGCGCCATCGGCACGTAGCGCAGGCACTGGATCATGTCGCCATGCCCGGCCTCGCCATGGAACAGCACCGTGCGGCCGCGCCAGTCGGCGGGGTCCGGCCGCTCCACCGGGCCATGCGGCTGCCGCGCCCCGATGCCGGGCTGGCCGGGATCGCGCAGCCGCCAGGCTATCTCCGCCCATCCCGCCTCCAGGTCGCCATCCAGGAGGCATTCGCGCGACCGAACCAGCCGTGCCCCGATCGCCGCGTCGCCCAGCGTCCGCGCCGCCGCCAGGGCCTGCGGATCCGCCGCGGTCGCCACGATCCGCAGCAGAATTCCGGCGCGCGCCGCATACAGGTTGGCATTGGCCGGCATCCGCGCGCCCAGCCAGGCCAGCACGGCCTCCCCCTCCGCCCGCGCCCCGCGTGCCAGCAGCATCTGCGCCAGCGCATGCCGGGCCTCCGGCTCGGCCCGTCGCTGCGCCACCTCGCCCATCTGCCCGATCGCCTCGTCCTGCGCGCCCTCCTCCCACAGGCAGCCCGCCAGCATCGCACGCGCCGCATCCTCGCCGGGGCGGGCGGCAACGGTGCGGGACAGGATCGCCGTCATCGCCCCGGCCGGCAGCCCTGCCGCGCCCATATCCTGCGCCAGTTGCAGCACCGCGTCGTACAGCGGCGCCGTCACCCCACCCGCTCTGCCAGCGCCGCGGCCACGCGCTGCACCACGCCGCCCCAGTCCCCGGGCGCCGCCTGCCGGAACTGCCGCAATGTCGGGTACCACGGGCTGTCATCCCGGTCGCGCAGCCAGCGCCAGCAGGAATCAAAGCGGTTCAGCATCCACACCGGCCGCCCCAGCGCACCGGCCAGATGCACACAGGCGGTATCCACCGTGATCACCAAGTCCAGCGCCTGCATCAACGCCGCGGTATCGGCGAAATCGCCCAGCTCCGCCGTCCAGTCATGCAGCACCATCCCGGGAGGCGCCGCCTGCCGCGCGGCCTCCCCGGTCTGCAGGGAAACGAAGCTCACCCCGCGCACCCCGCCCAGCGGCGCCAGCGCCGCAAGCGCCACCGACCGCCGCTGGTCCACCCGATGCGCCGCCCGGTCCTGCGGCCGCGGATCGCCGGCCCAGGCCAGCCCCACCTTCAGCCCCGGCAGGCCGGCCAGCCGCGCCCGCCAGCCTGCCACGGCGTCGGCATCGGCCGCGAGGTAAGGCACTTCGGCCGGGATCGTGGCCGGCACCGTCCCGAACGCCCAGGGCAGGTGCAGCAGCGGCACCGCCACGTCATGCGCCGGCATCGTCTCGCCCTGGCCCAGCACCGCCGGCCGGCCCGGCAGCGTGGCGGCCAACCGCTTCAGCGCCGGCTGCACCTCCACCATCACCTCCGCGGCGATCACCTGCACCGGCCGCACGTAGCGCAGGAACTGCAGCGAATCACCGAACCCCTGCTCCGCGAACAGCAGCACCCGCCGCCCGTGCCACGAAGCGGGGTCGGGCCGCACCAACGGATCGGCGGGCTGGCGCCATTCCTCCGCCATGCCCCGCCATCGCCAGGCATAATGCGGCCAGCCTTCCTCGAACCGCCCATTGGCCAGCAGCGTCGATGCCAGGCGAACACGGCGGTTGACGTTGTCGGGCGCCTCCGCCAGCCGCGCCTGCAGCGCCGGAACCGCGTCGGCCATGGCGCCCTGGCCATGCACCGCCCCCAGCGCGCGATCCAGCCACGCCAGCGCCGTGGCATCCCCCGGCGCCAGCGCGGCGGCATGTTCCAGCAGCGGCAGCGCCTCTTCCAGTCGCCCGGCAAGCAGCAGCGCCATGCCCAGGCGCAAGGCCAGCCCGGGGTTCTCGGGATGCTGCGCCTGCAGCGCGCGGAACAGCGCGATCGCCTCGTCCCGCCGCCCCAGCGCCCATAGCCGCGCCGCCTCCTCCGCCATGCTTGGCGGCCGCTCAGGCACCGCGGCCCGCCTTCTCGTGCAGCGCCGCTGCCACGCGTTCGATCACCTCGCCCCACGCCCCCGGCCGTACCTGCCGGAACTGCCGCAGCGTCGGGTACCAGGGGCTGTCGCCACGATCGAGCAGCCAGCGGAAATCGGTGTCGAACCGGTTCAGCAGCCAAACCGGCCGCGCCAGCGCACCCGCCAGATGGGCTGGCGCCGTATCGACGGTGATCACCAGGTCCAGCGCCGTCATCAACGCCGCCGTGTCGGTGAAATCCGCCAGCTCCTCGGTCCAGTCGTGCAGCACCATCCCCGCCGGCGGTTCAGCCGCCTGCGCCGCCGGTACGCCCTTTTGCAGCGAAACGAACACCACCCCAGGCACCTTCGCCAGCGGCGCAAGGTCCTTCAGCTTCACCGAGCGCCGCTCGTCCATCAGAGCCTGGTCGGGCATGTCCGGCCGCGGATCGCCGGACCAGACCAGCCCCACCTTCAACCCCGGCAGCCCTGCCAGCCGTCGCCGAAACCCCGCGGCTCGCGTCAGGTCGCCGCGCAGGTAGGGCACCACCGCCGGGATCGTCTCCAGCGTTGTGCCGAATGCCCAGGGCAGGTGCAGTAGCGGCATCGCGATGTCGAAGGGCGGGATCATCTCGCCGCGGCTATAGACGCCGGCGAGGTCAGGAAGCGTTTCCGCCAGACGCTTCAGCGATCCCGGCACTTCCAGCAGCACCCGGGCCCCGCTGGCAGCCACCAGGCGCGCATAGCGCAGAAACTGGATCGTGTCCCCCTGCGCCTGCTCGGCATAGACCAGCACGGTCTTGCCCTGCCACATCGCGGGATCGGGCCGGGCCAGCGGGTCGTGCGGTGCGCGCGCGCCCGGGATCGTGGCCCCGGTGCGCCACCGCAACGCATAGAGCGGCCACCCCTTCTCCAACCGCCCCATAGCCAGGAAGGCCAGACCGAGCCCGAACTTCGCCCCATCATGTTCTGGTGCGGCCTCCAGCACGGCCTCATAGGCTGCCACCGCCTCCTCCATCCGCAGCAGAGACTGCAGCGCCACCGCCTGCACCAACAGCGCATGGACCGTTGTCGCCGACGGGTCCAGCGCCCGCGCTCGCTCCACCAGTGCCAGCGCCTCCGTGCTGGGCCCCACCCCCTGCAGGGCGGCGGCAAGGCCGATCATCGCCAGGAGCAGGTCCTGATTCAGCGACAGTGCCGTGCGGAAGCTGCGCTGCGCCTCAACCATCTGCCCCTGCTTGTGCAGCTCGAACCCCAGCCGCACATGCAGCCCTGCATCGCGCGGGGAAAGTTTAAGCGCCCCGCGCAGTGCACCCAGCGCCGCGTCGTCGCCCGTCTCGCGCAATAGGCTGGCCAGGGTGGTCGCGGCCTCCGCATGGTCCGGCCGCAGCACCAGCACGCGGCGCAGCACAGCCAGGATCGCCTGGTCCACCAGAACCGCCCAATCAGGTGGCGCCGCCTCCGCCGGGCCCAGCCCCTTCATCGCCTCCAGCGCCCGCGCGACCGCCATCGGCCAGACAGGATCGCCGGGCGCGCCGCCCAGCCCTTCCATCGGCCGGACCAGCCGCCCCACTATCTGATCGGCCGCCCCGCCGCTTGGCTCCGCGGCCTCCTCCAGCAGAGCCTGCGCCGCAGCATCCTCCGGCTGCAATCGGAGCGCTCGGCGAAACCAGGTCCGGGCCGCGGGGCCGGCCCCCAGCGCCCGCAGGATCCGCCCCATATCGCGTGCCGGCCCCGGCGCCTCCGGCTCCAGCAGCGCCACGCGCATCTGCACCAGCAGCGCCTCTGCCAGCCGGTCGCGCAAGGTCAATGCCCGCCGCAGTTGCCGCAGTGCCACCACGTCGTCGGGAACCGATGCCACATGGCGCACCTGCGCGGTGATCGCCGCGTCTTGCTGTCCCTCCTCCCACAGCAGGGCCGAGAGGGTCTTCTCCAGCCGGTCCAGCACCGCGCGCGCCTCGGAAGCCTGCGCGCGGTCCGTCCTGGGCAGCGCCACGATCGCCGCCGCCGCCCGGTTGCGTGCCTCCAGCGCCGCCTGCCCCTGCCGCGCGGCAATGCTCATCCGCAAGAGGTCCAGCAGCAAGGCGTGCGATTCCATCCCATGCAGTTCGCAATACAGCGCGCAGGCCCGCGCCTGCGCGTCTGCCGCATCGGCCATCGTCCCCCGCCGAGCCGCCATTGCCGCCCGTACCTGCCAATAGTGCTGCAGGTGATGCACGTCCGGGCCCACGTTCGCCAGCAGCGTCTCGGCCTCGTCCAGCCGATCGTCCTGGAAGGCCGCAACAGCGCGAAGCAGCCGCGCCGCATCTGTGGCCGGTGCCGGTTCCTCAGCCGAAGGTGGCATCCAGGGCCTCCCCAACGTGCGCCACAACACCCTCCCAGTCGCCGCGCGCCGGCTGCCGGAACAGGCGGGCGGTGGGATACCATGGGCTATCCTGGCGGCCCAGCAGCCACCGCCAATCCGGCTCGTACGGCAGCAGCAGCCACACCGGCCGGCCCAGTGCGCCGGCCAGGTGCGCGGCCGACGTATCAACGCTGATCACCACGTCCATCAGCGTCGCCAGCGCCGCCGTGTCGGCATAGTCGCGGATGCCGCCATGCACCGTGGCCAGCCCTCCCACCGCCTGGTCCTCGCCCTCGCGCAGCCGGGGCGCCAGCACATGGAAAGCAACGTCGCGCCGCTTCAGCACCCCGACGAAGCGCGCCAGCGGGATGGAGCGCAGCCGATCGTTCGCGAACGCCGTGTTTCCCCACCATGCCACGCCCACGCGCGGCCGTCCGTCGCCGCCCTCGGCCAGCCGGGCCCGCCACGTGGCCACCCGTTCCGCCGGCGCGGCCAGGTACGGCACCTGCGCCGGAATGCTGTCCATCTCGGTGCCGAAGGCCAACGGCAGGCTCAGTAGCGGAACCGTTACTGCCGCCGCCGGTGCCTCGTCCACGCGCCCGACGATCGCGGAGACCGCCGGCATCGCCGCCAGCAACGGCACCAGGGGCGAGCCCTCCGCCGCCACCACCTCCACCCGCGCCCCCCGTGCGGCCAGCAGCGGTAGGTAGCGTGCGAACTGGATACCGTCCCCCGCGCCCTGCTCCAGCGCCACACGCACCGTCTGTCCGTCCAGCCGCGCCGGTACCCGCCACGGCGTCACCGGCGGCGCGCGCAGGTGTCCGAGCGGGCTGGGCGCATGCAGTCGCGCCTCGTAGTCGGGCCACCCTCCGGCCAGGTCGCCATGCAGCAGCCGCAGCATGGCGCCATACAGCCGCGCATCGCGCAGGCCGGGGTCCAGTGCCAGCGCGGCGGCATAGCAATCCTGTGCCGCATCATGTGCGCTGGCCCGATGCAGCACCGCGCCGCAGCGCAGAATCAACGCCGCCGAGCCGGGCGCCTCGGCGCGCGCGCGCTGCACCAGCGCCACGGCGTCGGCCACCGCCTCATTTCCTGGCGGCGTCTCCAGCCCAATCTCGATCAACACCTCCGCCAGGCCGATCCGTGCCTCCGCCAGCGCCGGTGCCGGCACCGTGGGATCGCGGGGCTGCGCCGCCAGCAGTGCCACCGCCTGCACCAGCGTGGCCTTCGCCCCGTCGCGGTCACCCGCCTGCCGCAGCGCATAGCCCAACGCCGCCAGCGCGTCCCCGTCCTGCGGCCGCAGATCCACCAGGCGCCGCCATGTGCCGATCGCCGCCGTGCGCGCGCCGCTTTCCCACTGGGCCGCCGCCAGCGGGCGCAAGGCTGCCACCAGCCCGGGCTGCGCGGCCACCACCTCTTCCAGCAACGGCACGATCTCTGGATGGCGTCCCAGCCGGGCCAACACCTCGGCCAGATGCAGCCGCACCTCCGCTGAACCCGGCATGGCCGCCAGCACCGCCGCCAGTTCGTCCGCACCCTCCGCCAGCGCGCCAGCGGCCACGCGGCACGCCGCCAGAACATGGCGCGCGCCGGCATGCCCGGGCACCAGCGCCAGCGCCGACCGTGCCGCCGCTTCGGCCATTGTCGTTCGGCCTGCCGCATAGTCGGCCCGCGCCTGCGTCACCAGCGCAGCCGGGTCCGCGCCTGCCTCGTCCCTGCTCCGGTCCCGGGAACCCGGCATCGCCTCAGCCGGCGCGCAACGCCGCCCGAACCGCCTCGATCACCGGCTCCCACTCCCCGAAGCCGGGCTGCCGGAACAGCCGCGCGGTCGGGTACCAGGGGCTGTCGGTCCGATCCTCCAGCCAACGCCAGTCGGCCGCGAAGGGCAGCATCACCCAGAGCGGCCGCGCCAGCGCCCCGGCCAGGTGCGCCACCGCCGTGTCGACGGCGATCACCAGGTCCATCCGCTCCAGCACCGCCGCAGTATCGGCGAAGTCCTGCAGTTCGCGCCGCAGGTCCACCACGCCGGGGTGGGAGGCCACCACCGTATCGTCGCCCGTACGGAGCTCGGTCTGCACCAGGAACAATTCCAGCTCCGGCTCCGCCAGCAGCGGCTCCAACAGGGAAAGCGGCACGGAGCGGAACATGTCCGCGGCGTAGCCGGCATTGCCCGCCCAGCACAGCGCCACGCGTCGCCGCCCCGGCGTCGCCGGCCCCAGCCGGGCCGCCCAGGCGGCGCGCCGGTCAGCGGGCGCGGCCAGGTAGGGCACCCGCGCCGGGATCGTGTCCACCCGCGTGCCGAACACCAGCGGCAGGCTCATCATCGGGCAGACGAAATCGGCCTCCGGCACTGCCGCGCCCTGCGCCGATACGCCGGATAGACCCGCCATGTTCGCTAGCAACGGCACCAGCGGCGCCTGCGCCTCCACCAGCACGCTCGCCCCATGGTCCGCCAACAAACGCGCATAGCGTACGAACTGCAGCGTGTCCCCCTGGCCCTGCTCGGCGGCCAGAAGCACGCGCTTGCCGGCCAGCGACCCTGCCAGCGTCAGCGGCGGCAGCCGCGTCCCCACCGGCTTGAATGCCGCCAGGCCCGGGGTCTCCAGCCGTGCCTCGAACCCTGCCAGCCCGTCCACGAAATTGCTCTCGGCCAGCTGAATCATCGCAAGCGCCGCGCGCGCCACCGCATCGCCGCCCGACAGCGCCAGCACCGCCTCGTACCGCTGCCGCGCCTCGTCCATGCGGCCCTGCACGAAGTAGATCCCCGCGATCACGCCCATCGCCTCCACGGAAACCGGCTCAATCGCAAGCGCCCGTTCGGCGGCCTCCACCGCTTCGTCCAGCCGCCCCACCCGGGCCAGGGCCCGGGCCAGCCGCAGCCGTGGTCGCGCCTCACCGGGCGCGCGCGCCGCCATCAGCCGTTCCAGCGCAACGAGATCGGTGGCGTGCTCCGCGCCCACCAGGCGCGGCGCCAGCAGCGCATAGGCCTGGGCGGGGTTGTCCAGTGCCTCCACCGCCTGCATCAGCGCGGCAATCGCCGCCCCGGTCTCGCCGCGGTTGAGCAGGATGAATCCCATCAGCAGATGCGCTTCGCCGCGCCGCGGATCGGCCACCAGCGCCTGGCGCAGGTTTTCCTCCGCCTCCTCGGTGCGGCCCCGCTCCAGTAGTGTCACAGCCAGGTTCACCCGTGCCTCGACGAAGGCCGGCCGCAGCAGCAGCGCCACGCGCAGGCTGCCGATCGCCTCGTCGGGCTTGCCCAGCATGCGCAGCGCCACGCCAAGATTCATATGGAAATCGGCCTCCGCCGGCCGCAGCCCCAGCGCCTGGCGCAGGCTCGCCTCCGCCTCATGGAACCGCTGCTGCCGCAGCCGCACCACCGCCAGGGCGGCATGCGCCACCGCATCTTCAGGGTCCAGCTGCACCGCCATGGCCATCTGCGTCGCCGCCCCGGCCAAGTCGCCCTGGGCCATCAGCGCACTGCCCAGCGCGCGGCACGCCTGCGGGTCCTGCGGCTGTTCCGCGGTCCGCCGCCGCAGCAGCGCCAGCCCATCGCCGGCGCGGTTCACCATGCGCAGCATCCTGCCAAGATTGGACACAGCGGTGCCGAACTCCGGCGCCCCCTGTACCGCCCGCTCCACCAGGGCCACGCCTTCCTCGCGGCGGCCCTGGGTGAAGCGCGCCACACCCAGCAGATGCAGCGCATCCGGGTTCTCCGGCGCGCGTGCCAGCACCCGCTCCAGCACTTCGATCGACTCACCCATGCGCCCAGCGCCCTGCAGATCCAGCGCCTCGGCCAGCTCCAGCTGCGTCAGCGGATCGGTGGGCAGCTCGGCAGTCTCGGTTTCGGGCGGCGGCGTGTCGGACGGGTCGGCCATGAAATGCTCCGATCAAGATCAACAATCACCTGGGAAGCGGCACGGTCACCGCCGCGCCACCCCGTGCTCCAGCCGCGGCAACAAGGCGATTAACAACCCGATCGCCGGAAGGAACGCAGACACCTGATACACGAATTCGATGCTCGTGGCGTCTGCCAAGCGGCCCATCCCCGCCGCCCCCAGCCCACCCAGCCCGAAGGCGAAGCCGAAGAAGATCCCCGCCACCAGCCCCACCCGCCCGGGCAGCAGCTCCTGCGCATACACCACGATGGCCGAAAAGGCGGAGGACATCACCAGCCCGATCAGGATGGTCAGCACGATCGTCATCGGCAGGTTGGCATAGGGCAGCGCCAGCGTGAACGGCAGCACCCCCAGGATCGAAACCCACATCACCGCCCGCGTGCCCAGCCGGTCCGCGATCGGCCCGCCCAGCAGCGTGCCCAGCGCATTGGCCGCCAGGTACACGAACAGCAGGATCTGCGCGGCACTCATCGTCATGCCGAAGCGCTCGATCAGATAGAAGGTGTAGTAGCTGCCCAGGCTCGCCCCGTACACGCTCTTGCTGAACATCAGCGCCAGCAGGATCGCGATCGCGAACGCGATCTTCCCCGGCGCCAGAGTCAGCCCCCCCGCCTTGGCGGCCGCCGCCCGCGCCCGCGCCGCCCGGTTGTTCGCCGCATACCAGCGCGACACCCAGGCCAGCACCACCATCGCCAGCAACGCCGCGGAGGCGAAGAACGCCACCGACCACTGCCCGCGCGGCAACACGATCAACGCCGCCAGCAACGGCCCAATCGCGCCCCCGGAATTGCCGCCCACCTGGAACAGCGATTGCGCAAACCCGTACCGCCCGCCGGAGGCCATGCGCGCCACCCGCGAGCTCTCGGGATGGAACACCGCCGAGCCCACCCCCACCAGCATCGCGGAGACCACCAGCATCGAATAGCTGTGCGCTTGGGAGAGCATCAGCAGCCCCACCAGCGTCGCCCCCATCCCGATCGGCAAGGACCACGGCATGGAACGCTTGTCGGTCACGAACCCCACCACCGGCTGCAGCATGGAGGCGGTCAGCTGGAACGCCAGCGCGATCAGCCCGATCTGCGTATAGTTCAGGTCGAACTCGTCCTTCAGCAGCGGATACAGCGAAGGGATCAACGACTGCATCATGTCGTTCAGCATGTGGCAGAAACTCAGCGCCACCAGCACCGGCATCGCCGTCGCGGCGGCCGAGGCAACAGGGGTGGCTGCGGCCGCGACGGGCGCAGGCGCTTCGGCAACGGCTTTCTGCATCAGGAGCATCCACGCTGGTATGACGTTGCCACTATGCCGCGACCGCACGCCCCCCGGCCACCCCGGCCAGGGCAGCCCAGCAATTCGCGGTTACCAGAGCCCGTGCCAGTTCCGCGTCCGGTGCGCCTCCTGCGCCGGCGTCAGCGCCCGCGGCCCGTCCGCCACCTCGGTATAGGCAGTGCCCAGGTCCTTCGGGTTGCGCCAGCAATCCACCACGCCCAGGCTGCGCGTGCACACCACCGGCTGCTCCGGCGGCTTCTCCTCCGGCGCGCAATAGCTCTTGCCCGCATTCAGCCGCACCAGCGAGCAATCCTTCCCGGCCACGGTCGAGATCACCGCATCCGGCAGCGTCCGCCCGATCAGCGGCACCCCGGCCACGCTCACCGCGCCCACCGTCGCCGCCGTCTCCAGGCACCCACCCAAGGGGAGACCCAGCACCAGCGGCAACACCAACGCCAACATCCGGGTCGCATACGTCACCATCCCGCCAGCCTGACGCAGCGGGATGAACGCCAGGTTGATGCCTCCTCCCTACGCGGCCTTGCGGAAGGTCTTCGGAATCCCCGCCCGCGGCACCTGCCCATGCAGCGCCTCGTCCGGCAGCCCCTCGCGCAGCACCGCCCGTGCCGCGATCAGCTTCTCCAGATCCACCCCGGTCGAGAACCCCTGGCTCTCCAGCAGGAACACCAGATCCTCCGTCACGATGTTCCCCGAGGCCCCCGGCGCGAACGGGCACCCGCCCAGCCCGGCCAGCGCGCTGTCATATTTGCGGATCCCCTCCTCCAGCCCGGCCAGCGCATTGGCCAGCCCCAGCCCCATCGTGTCGTGCAGGTGCAACCCCACCAGCACCGCCCCGATCGCCGAGCGCGTCGCCCGCACCTTGGCCCGGACATCGTCGGGGTGCCCATACCCCACGGTATCGGCCAGCGAGATCGCATCCGCCCCCACGCGCGCCACCCCCTCGGCCACGGCCACCACGTCGCCCACCGGCACCACCCCGTCGAACGAACACCCGAACGCCGTCGAAAGCGTCACCTCCACCGGGATATGCCCGCCCTGCGCCGCCTCATGCGCCCGCACGCAGGCCACCATCCGCCCGATCTCCGCGATCTGCTCCTCCGGCGTCCGGTTCAGATTGGCCCGGCTATGCCCCATCGTCACCGAAATCGGCACCGTGATCCGCTGCGCCCCCGCCGCCAGCGCCGCCTCCGTCCCGCGCAGGTTCGGGGCGAGCGCCACCACCGTGAATCCCGGGATCGCCAACGCCCGCGCCGCGCGCACAATCTCCCCGGTATCGGCCATCTGCGGAACCAGCTTGGGCGAGACGAAGCTCCCCACCTCGATCTGCGGCAGCCCCGAAGCCGCCATCGCCGCCACCCAGCGCTGCTTCACCGAAGTGGGCATCCGCCCCTTGGCAATCTGCAGCCCGTCCCGCGGCCCCACTTCGCAAATCGTGACCGTCTCGGCCATGGCGCAACTCTCCCTTGCAACCATGTAACCGTGGCCCGCCACGCCAGGGTTCGCAAGCCACCCCCTCCCTGTGCCATGCTGCGCTGCAACGAGATATCCCGGGGCCGAACCTGATGCATTCCCTCCGCGCCCATGGCCTGGCGGCGCTCGCCGTTGCGGCCCTGCTTGCCACGCCCGCCCAGGCCCAGATGGGCCCTCCGGGCCCGCCCACCATCGGCACCGTCGCCGCCCAGAAGCGCGCCGTCACCGAAAGCAGCGAGTTCTCCGGCCGCATCTCCGCCGCCGCCCGCGTCGATGTCGTCGCCCGCGTCACCGCCTTCATCGAAGCCCGCCTCTTCACCGAAGGCGGCGAGGTCCAGGAAGGCGAGCTCCTCTTCCGGCTGGATCCCGCCACCTTCCAGGCCGAAGTCGCCGCGCGGGAAGCCACCGTCGCCCAAACCACCGCCCTGCTGCGCAACGCCACCCTCACCCTCAGCCGCGCCCAGGCCCTGATCGGCTCCGGCGCCGGCCGCGCCTCCTCGGTGGACGATGCCCGCGCCCAGCAGGCCAGCCTCGCCGCCCAGCTCCAGGGCGCCCAGGCCCAGCTCCGCGCGTCCCAGATCAACCTTGGCTACACCGAGGTCACCGCCCCCATTTCCGGCCGCGTCGGCCGCGCCGCGCTGTCCGCCGGCAACGTCGTCACCCCCGCCTCCGGCCCCCTGGTCACCATCGTCAGCCAGGACCCGATGTACGTCACCTTCCCCGTCCCGGTCCGCCAGGCGCTCGAACTGCGCAACCGCTACGCCGACCGCGGCGGCTTCGCGGCGCTCCGCGTCCGCGTCCGCCTGCCCGATGGCCGGCTCTACACCCAGCCCGGCAAGCTCGATTACGCCGACCCCTCCGTCGCCCCCAGCACCGACAGCCTCACCCTGCGCGCCACCATCCCCAACCCCGTGCGCGAAGGCGCCCGCCCCGGCGAGCCAGGGAACCGCGAGCTGCTCGATGGCGCCTTCGTCTCCGTCTTCCTCGAAGGCATCGAGCCCATCCAGGCGCTCGCCATCCCCCGCGCCGCCGTCCTGTCGGATCCCCAGGGCAGCTTCGTCTACGTCATCGATGCGGAGAAGAAGACCCAGCAGCGCCGCATCACCCTCGCCCCCTCCCCGCCGGGCCTGGCCATCGTCACCACCGGCCTGCAGGAAGGCGAAACCATCGCGGTGGATGGCCTGCAGCGCCTGCGCCCCGGCATCCCCGTCAACCCCGTCCCGGCCACCCCGCCCGCCGGCGCCCCCCCCGCCGCCCCCCCGGCCGCACCGAGGGGCTGAGCCATGCTCTCCGCCATCTTCGTCGACCGCCCCCGCCTCGCGGTCGTCATCTCCATCATCCTCACCCTGGCCGGCCTCATCGCCTGGAACCGCATACCGGTGTCGCAGTTCCCCGACATCGTGCCCCCCCAGGTCCGCGTCACCACCCGCTTCCCCGGCGCCTCCGCCGCCGTCGTCGAATCCACCGTCGCCCAGCCGCTCGAAGCCGCCATCAACGGCGTGGACCGCATGCTGTTCATGAAGTCCAACAGCAGCAACGACGGCTCCTACACCCTCACCGTCACCTTCGACCTCGGCACCAATCCCGACATCAACACCGTCAACGTCAACAACCGCGTCCAGGCCGCCCTCTCGCGCATGCCGGCGGAGGTCCAGCGCCAGGGCATCACCGTCAACAAGCAAAGCTCGGCGATCCTCATGTTCGCCCAGTTCTACGCCGAAGACCCGGCGCTGACCCCGCTCGTCGTCTCCAACTACGTCACCATCAACGTCCTCGATTCCATCGCCCGCGTCTCCGGCGTCGGCCAGGCCTTCGTCTTCGGCGCGCTCGACTACTCGATGCGAATCTGGTTCCAAACCGCCCGCCTCGCCGATCTCAACCTCGCCCCGTCGGACATCATCACCGCCCTCCAGCAGCAGAACACCCAAGGTGCGGTCGGCCGCATCGGCGCCCGCCCCACGCTGGAAGGCAACGCCGTCCAGATGAACCTCCAGGCCTCCGGTCGCCGCGCCACCGCGGAGGAATTCGGCGCCATCGTTATCCGCGCCAACCCGGATGGCTCCGTCCTGCGCCTGCGCGACGTCGCCCGCGTCGAACTGGGGGCCGCCACGCAGGATACGGAATCACGCCTCAACGGCCAGCCCGCCGTCTCCATCGGCATCTACCTCGCCCCCGGCGCCAACGCGGTGGATACGTCAAGGCGCGTGCGCGAAGCCCTCAATGCGCAGGAGGGCCGCTTCCCGAACGGCATGAAGAAGATCGTCTTCTACGACAGCTCGATCTTCGTGGCCGACACGATCGGCGAGGTCATGAAAACCCTGGTCGAGGCCTTTGTCCTCGTCGTCCTCGTCGTCTTCGTCTTCCTCGGCAACCTGCGCGCCACCATCATCCCCGCCGTCGCCGTGCCGGTCAGCGTCATCGGCACCATCGCCGTGCTGCTCGTGCTCGGCTTCTCCGCCAACACCGTCTCCCTCCTCGCCCTCGTGCTGGCCGTCGGCATCGTGGTGGATGACGCCATCGTCGTGGTCGAAAACGTCGAACGCGTGATGGAGGAGGAACCCCACCTCACCCCCAAGGAAGCCACCAAGAAGGCGATGGCCCAGATCACCGGGCCGATCATCGCCATCTCGCTCGTGCTGCTCTCCGTTTTCGTCCCGATCGCCTTCATCCCCGGCGTCTCCGGCCAGCTCTTCCGCCAGTTCGCCGTCACCATCAGCGTCGCCATGCTGATCTCGGCCATCGTGGCGCTCACCCTCTCGCCCGCGCTCTGCGGCGTCTTCCTGCGCCACACCCACCGCAAGCGCGGCATCATGTTCCGGGTCCTGCGCGGCATCGACCACATGCGCGATGGCTACGCCGCCATCGTCCGCCGCCTCGTCCGCCTCTCCATCCTCGGCCTCGTCCTCGTCGCCGCCACCGGCTTCGGCATCTTCAGCATCAGCAAATTCGTCCCCACCGGCTTCCTGCCGGAGGAAGACCAGGGCGCCTTCTTCATCGCCGTCCAGCTCCCCGAAGGTGCGAGCGTCGAACGCACCCGCGCCGTCGTCGGCCAGGTCGAAGGCGTGCTGCGCTCGCTGCCGCAGGTGGAAAACACCCTGGCCATCGTCGGCTTCTCCCTGCTCGATGGCTCGGCCCAGTCCAACGCCGCCTTCATGGTCGCCCGCCTCAAGCCGTTCGAGGACCGCACCGCGGCGGCTGATCGCGCCCAGGCCGTCATCGGCCGCGTCTTCGGCGCCGCCCAGGGCATCCGCACCGCCGCCGTCTTCCCCTTCAACCTGCCGCCGATCATCGGCCTGTCCACCTCCGGCGGCTTCGAATACCAGCTGCAGAACATCGAGGGCCGCGAACCCGCCGAAATGGCCGCCGCCCTCGGCCCGCTGCTGGGGGCCGCCAACACCGATGGCCGCATGGCCCGCGTCTTCTCCACCTTCAGCCCCAGCACCCCCTCGGTGTTCCTCGATATCGACCGCGACAAGGCCCAGGTCCTCGGCGTGGCCGTCACCGACATCTTCTCCACCCTGCAGGCCACGCTCGGCGGCATCTACGTCAACGACTTCAACCTCTTCGGCCGCACCTGGCAGGTGAACATCCAGGGCGAGGCCGCCGACCGCATCGACCTGGAAGCCGTCTGGCGCATCCAGGTCCGCAGCCGCACCGGCGCCATGGTCCCGCTGCGCGCCCTGGCCGATGCCCGCATCGTCCTCGGCCCGCAAACCATCAGCCGCTACAACAACTACCGCTCCATCACCGTCAGCGGCTCGCCGGCCCCCGGCGTCTCCTCGGGCGACGCACTGGCCGCCATGGCCCAGGTCTCCGCCCGCGTCCTGCCCGCCGGCTACGGCTTCGAATGGACCGGCACCTCCTACCAGGAGGTGCGCTCGTCCGGGCAAACCGGCCCGATCCTCGCTCTGGCCCTGCTCTTCGCCTACCTCTTCCTGGTCGCGCTCTACGAAAGCTGGGTCATCCCCATCCCGGTGCTGCTCTCGGTCGCCGTCGGCGTGCTCGGCGCCTTCGTCGGCCTGTTCCTGCGCTCCATGCCGCTCGACCTCTACGGCCAGATCGGCCTCGTCGTGCTCATCGCGCTCGCCGCCAAGAACGGCATCCTGATCGTGGAATTCGCCAAGGAACGGCGCGAGGCCGGCAGCTCCATCCAGGAAGCCGCCATCCTCGGCGCCCGCACCCGCTTCCGCGCCGTGGTCATGACCTCGCTGGCCTTCGTCCTCGGCCTGCTGCCGCTCGTCACTGCCAAGGGCGCCGCGATGCTCTCCCGCCAGGCCGTCGGCATGCCGGTCTTCGCCGGCATGATCGCGGCCACCCTGCTCGGCATCTTCGTCATCCCCATGCTCTACGTCACCTTCCAGACCATGCGCGAAGCCACCCACCGCAGGTTCGGCAGCACCCAAGCGGCCCCACCCCACCGCGCCGAAGACTGATAGCAACCACCAACCCATCACTCCCCCGTCATTGCGAGCGGAGCGAAGCAATCCAGCTCTTTCGCTCCGCCGTCGCACCGGTCATTGATCGCGCGCGCCAAGTAAGGCTGGGCTCTGCCCAGACCCGCCTGGTCCTTCGCGCGACGGGCCGAGCCCCTGGACCTCATCCTTCTAAAAAGTAATGGGATCAAAGGGCCGCCGGCCCTTTGCGGGTCCAGGGCAGCGCCCTGGCCTTCCTTTGGTCCCCCTGCCGACCTGCTGAAGGGCGCGCGCCCCACATGAACTTTTTTCAATGAAAATTTTCTAGTCATTTTTCATCGAAAAGTATCAACATGTCTCCGCGCCGAACGAACGCACGCCCCGGCGCCAGGAGAACCAGCAGGTGCCCCCGTCACCCCATCCCAACAGCCTCGCACTGGCCCTCGCCCGCGTCATCCGCGCCGAGCTGGACCGGCCGGGGCACTGCCCGGCCGATGACCCGGAAAGCCTGATCACCGCGCTCGCCATCGTCATCGCCGCCCATGCCCCCCGTCCTGCACCTGCGGCACCCCCCAGCCCCACGCCTGACACACCTTTCAACCCCTGCATTGCATCAGAGGAGACAGCCCATGCGTGCCCTCCTGGCCCTTCCCCATGGCCTCCACGCCCGCCCCCTGCGCAACGCGCTGGAGCAGGCCGGCTTCGTCATCGCCATGATCGACGACCTCACCGACGTCGCCTCCTTCGCGCGGCATGAGGATCTCAACGTCATCATCCTGGTGAACCCCCCCACCCCCAAGGATGCGCCCGCCGCCGGGCGCCGGCACCCGCACGGCCACCGCCCTGCGCGCCATCCGCGCCGCCGGCATCACCGCCCCGGTCATCGCCTATGGCGGCATCGCGGCACTCGACCCCATCGCCCTGCTCCGCGCCGGCGCCGACGACGTCGCCAACGCCCCCTGCACCATGGAAGAGTTCGCCGAGCGCTGCCTGGCCCTGGTCCGCCGCGCCCACGGCTTCGCCCGGCCGGAACTCACCGTCGGCGCCCTCACGCTCGACGCCGAAGCCCACGAGGTCCGCCTCGCCGGCCGCACCATCCGCCTCACCGCCCGCGAATTCGCCGTCCTGCGGCTGCTCGTCCTCCGCCGCGGCGCCGTCGTGCGCAAGCAAACCATGCTCAGCCACCTCTACGCCCAGGACAGCGAGGAACCCGACGGCAAGATCATCGACGTCTTCGTCTGCAAACTCCGCCGCAAACTCGCCGAAGCCGGCGGCCGAGACGTCATCTCCACCGTCTGGGGCGTCGGATACCGCCTTGACGCCCCCGCCGAAGCCTCCGTCGCCCTCGTCTCGTAGAAAGGAAGCAAGCCCTTCTTTTTCTGAAGAAAAAGAAGCAAAAAGACTTCCAAACCACGCACCCCACCACCCAGGGTAGGGCGGAACGCGAAGCGGTTCCGCCAGCTCCCTCTTCCGCAGCAGAGCAGGCTCAAGCCCGCCACCGCGCGGAGAAAAAGCAAGAAAGCGGACACAAAGACACTAAGACACAAAGAAGCAAGACAAGGGAGAATCAATTTATCTCTCCCCCCCTGACCACCCATCAGTTTTATCCTGATGCCCATAGCGGTGGCGGGGGCAGTCCGAGGGGGAGCGGTCTGACGATGCGCCGTAGGCCTCTGGTGAACCACGGCAGCCGACTTCGGCTCATGTTTCTCGGTTGACGACGTGCGGTTTTTTTTCGTCGACGGAGGGATGGGAGGCGGCGTCCCATTGCCCGGTGGAGACCGCGAAGTAGAGCGCGAGGCTCATGACCAATAGCAGACGGGACACGCGATCCGGTGTCTGCAACTGGCTCTGTTCGAGACCGAAGCCG
>JAPLOI010000089.1 GCA_026400815.1 Alphaproteobacteria bacterium | reverse complement strand
CGCCACCTTCGCCTTGAAAGCCGGGCTGTGCATCCGTCGTGTCCGCTTCGTCATGTTCGCTCCTGATCTGCGGCAACATCGCCGCTGTCAGGCAGGAAAGCCACTTATCGAACTGTCCGAATTTCCCGAGCCAGCTCTGTGGGAGGTCCGTTCGATCACGAGGCAGGGTGTCTATTTCAACCCAAGCAATCAGGTCGGATCAGGTCGCAAATTCAACGAGGAGGGTTTTCAATCGAAGATGAGTGGAATCAAGGGGTTCATCCTATGCGACATCGTGGGCTTCCCGCTCGTGGACGTCTACGTCGTTCCAGTTGAGAATGTCTTACGCTGGCATCAAGCCCAGTCGCTTGGTGCCAATGCGAAGGTGTCGCGGGAAAAATTCCTGCGGGATATGGTTCGGGATATTCGGGACTGAGCGAAAACTGCCCGCGATGTTGCTTTGCGGGAATGCCTGAAACAGAGGTAATTCCTGTAAGGCCTTCGTCCTGAAGAGACTGGCGACTTGGAGGCGAATCGAACGCCCAACTTAGTGATTTGAAGTCACTTGCTCTGTCCAGTTGAGCTAAGGTGCACTTTGGGCTCATGGGGGCTGCTAGTTGGCTTCGGGAGCCCCTAAGCTCTTGAAAAAATGGCGCGCCCTACTGGATTCGAACCAGTGACCGACAGCTTAGAAGGCTGTTGCTCTATCCAACTGAGCTAAGGGCGCCCGGGGGCATTCTAGCTGGGATGCGGGGGGTTGCCAGGGGGGGAGGATGACGCTGCTGTTCCGTATGTATCCTATGCGGTGGGGGTGAGGGTCTGCCATCCGGGGTGGCATCCCTGGATTGCTTCACTGCGTTCGCAATGACGGGGGGAGGCTTGACGAGGCCGTGCCGCAGCGGAGTCAGAGACGTTTTTTGGTTCTTTTTTTCAAAAAAGAACACTCTTTCTTCTACTTAGCCGGCTTGATCAGCATGGCCTGGGTGAAGCCGAGCACGTTTGGCTCGATCACCACGCGGTCTTTTCGGGCGGCCCAGTTGTAGCCGGCGAAGACGACGGGGATGGTGGCGAGGTCTTCGATGCCCAGGCGCATGGCTTGGGCGAGTTCGCGGGCGCGGAGCGCGTCGTCCATGCGGGTGACGCCGGAGAGGAAGACCTGGTCGAGGGCGGGGTTGCTGTAGTTCATGCGGTTGGCGACGCCGTTGCCGGGGCCGCTGCCTTTGGTGACCCAGACGGAGCGCAGGACCGTGACGGAGGTGGAGGACAGGTAGCTCATGTAGAACATCGGGTGTTCGCGCGCGTTGATCTTGGGGATGAACATGGCGTTCACCATGGTTTCCAGCCGGGTTTCGATGCCGACGCGGGCGAACATCTGGGCCATGGCCTGGGCGATCTTGGCGTCGCCGGAGAACAGGCCGTTGGGGGCGACGATGGTCCAGCGCCAGCCATCGGCGTAGCCGGCCTCGGCCAGCAGGGCGCGGGCGCGGGCGGGGTCGAAGGGGAGGTCGGGCAGGGTGTCGTCGCGGCCGATGGCGCCCGGGGCGACCATCTGCTCGGCGGGGAAGGCGCCGCCGTTCATGATGGTATCCGAGATGGCGCGGCGGTTGATGGCCAGGGACAGGGCTTCGCGCACGCGGCGGTCGCGCAGCGGGTTGGTGGCGAGGGGCTGGCCGGTTTTCTTGTCGAAGGTCTGGGGCAGGGGGCCGTCGCGGGTGGAATCGGGGAAGAGATAGGAGACCTGGTGGCCGCGGATGGAGAACAGGGCGAGGGCCTGGTTGGTGCGGATGGCGGGCAGGTCGTCGGGCGGGACGCGGTCGGCGAGGTCGATTTCGCCGGCGAGGAGGGCGGCCATGCGCGAGGCGTCTGACGAGATGACGCGGATGGTCACGTCGGTCCAGGGCTGGGCGGTTTTCGGGTCGCGGTTGCCCCACCAGGCGTCGTTGCGCTTGAGGGCGAGACGGTCGCCGCGGGCGTAGCTGGCGAAGCGGTAGGGGCCGGTGCCGATGGCGAGCTTGCCGGAGTTGAAATCGGGGGCCTGGCTGTCGGCGTGGATTGTGCGGCTGAGGATCTTGGCGCCGGCGAGGTTGAAGGGCAGGAACGGATCGGGCGTGCGGGTTTTCAGGCGGAAGGTGGTGGCGGAGAGGCGTTCCATGCCGACCACGGATTCGATGAAGTGGGTGTAGGAGCTCGGCCCCTTCACCTGCGGGATGCGGGCGATGGTGAAGGCGACGTCTTCCGGATCGAGCGGGGTGCCGTCGTGGAAGGTGACGTTGGGGTGGAGTTCGAACTCCCAGGTCTGGTCGTCGATCAGCTTGAAGCTGCGGGCGAGGTTGGGGATGACCTGGCCCTGGGCGTCCTGGAAGGTCAGTGGCTCATAGATATGGTCGCCGGTGGCGTGGTTGATGGCGGTGTTGTGGAAATGCGGGTCGAGCGAGGTGACGTCGCTGCCGACGGCGATGGTGAGGGGGCGGGCTTGGGCGGTTGTGCCTGAGGCCGATGCCACCGCCCAGGCGGCCATGAAGGTGGCCAGCAGTCGCACGGCGCGGCGTGACAGAGTCCGCAAGCGGCCCATCGTGTTTCCCCCTGATTTTGCAGCGATCATGGCCCCGGCCCGAGCCGGGTGGCAACGGAATTCTGAGTCGTGCGGCACGGCCCGGCCTAGGGGGGAGTACGTAGTTTCACGGGCCGGTTTCTCCCCAGGCCGACGCCTGGGTGGTGGCGCCGTATGCAGCATGCGGTTGCAGGATGAGGGCGTGGTGGTGTTGCAGGTTCCCTTGTGCATGATGGATGGCCGGGCGGCGGTGGCGGGCATCTGGCCGCCGCAGGATCTGGCGGACCGGCTGATTGCCGCGCGTTCGGCGCTGTCTTGCTACCGGACGGGATCGGAGCGGTGCCGGGCCTGCCATTTTGCGATGGAATTGCCGCTGGCCCTGGCCCGCGCCTCTGACGCGGCGGTGCTGGAGGGGAACAGCGCGGCGGGGCGGCACCTGCTGGCCTCCGCGGTGCGGGCGGCGGGCTCCCTGGCGCCGACGGGAGGCGGGGCGGCGGCCTTGGAGCAGCGGTGCCTGTAGCGCGGGACGGGCGGACCGTGGCACCCGGTGCATTTTGTTGCAGCGGTGACGTGGCGTCTGTTGACGGTGTGCACTAAGCTCGATGTATCACCCGCTGTTCAGGGTTGAACTCGAGCCTATGGTGCCGACGTAGATGTCTATGCAAGCAAAACGGATGACTAGGCCGCGTGGACAAATTGTCGGAAGAGGATTCCCCCGACACGGTGCGGTGTGTTTCGAAGCTGACCTCTGTGAAGGAGGTCAGCCTTGGTCCGGGGTCTGTTGAGCGACGACGAATGGGGCTTCTTCGCGCCTTTTG
>JAPLOI010000004.1 GCA_026400815.1 Alphaproteobacteria bacterium | reverse complement strand
GGTCGATGGCGAGGAGGCGGGCGGGGCCGCGCAGGGTGCGGATGGCGGCGGCGCAGGGCGAGCGGGAGGTAGGGGGCGAGGCGGGGTTCGTGGATGGCGGCGGCCTGGAGCAGGGACCAGAAGGTGAGACCCAGTACGAGTGCGAGATGGCGGAGGGGGTGGGGCGGCTGATCGTACGGGGCCTGTTGGGGGGAGGGGTGCATGGGATGGGGAAGTTATCCCATGTCACCGGCGGGCGCAAGAGTTAGTTAGAGAATATTTTTTAGGGTCTCGTCCGGCCCAGGGGGTGGCTACCACCCTCCCCCCGCGTGCGAGGGGGGGCGGCTGGGGAGGCGTTGGGTGGGCGCGGTTCAGTCGAACTTGGCGGTGGTGGTATCGGTATTGCGGTTGTAGCGGATGGTGATGGTTGTGATCTTGCAGAGGTCGATGTTGCGCCAGACGGCGGAGCTGTCGTCATCGGAGTAGACGACCTTCAGGTCCCAGATGCAGCCGGGGGCGGCGTTGCGGAAGGTGACGTGGGCGGTTTCGCCATCGGGGATGGTGGCCTTGCCGAGGACATCGGCGCCCCAGGCATCGGACTTGCTGGGGGAGACGAAGAGCTGGGCGAGCTCGTAGCCGGTGCGGTTGACGAGCTTGAAATCCTGCTTGGCGGTTTGCGCCTGGGCGGGAGTGGCGAGGAGGGTGGTGGCGAGGATCGCTGCCGTGGCGGGGGCGCCAAGGGCCCGAGGAAGAGTGAAGCGCATTCGGGTGTTCTTTCGCAGGCGGTTGCGGGTGCTGGGTGGCGGATTGGCCGGGTGGATGCAACCGCAAGTTGTGGCGCGCGTAAAGCGTGGAACGGTGGTGTTGCAGAGCCGATTGGGGCGGCGAGGGAGGTAGGGGGGGCAGGCCCTTGGGGGGGCGTATCAGCCGGCACGGGTGAAAATGGTCGTTTGTCGATGGTGCGTTATAACGTTGCGTGATTGGGTGATACGAGACCGTGGGGGGCCAGGGCGTGGTTCAGGCGGTGCGGCGGAGGGCGAAGTGGCGGCCATCCTGGGTGGAGAGGTGGCCGAGGCGGGTGAGGGCGGCGAGGGTGGCTTCGATGCGGGGTAGGCGGGCTTGGCGGCGGTTTCGGCGGCGGGGAGGGCGGCGGATTTGCCGCCGCGGAGGTCCAGCTTGTCCGCGGCGGAGCCGAAGCGGGGGATCTGGTATTCCGGGCGGAGCCAGCGGATATGGCCGGCGGCTTCCTCGGCGGCGCGTTCGCGGTTGAGGGCGACGAGGCGGGTGAGGATTTCCTGTTCCGGCAGGTCCACGGGCCAGCCATAGGCGGCTGCGACTGCGGCATCGAGGCGGTCGTGGAGTTCCTTGAGGATCAGGACGAGGCCATCGGTGAAGATGCGGTGGTCGGCGGCGGGCAGGGCATCGGGGGCGATGCCAGCGCGGAGCTTTTCCAGCACGTTGTAGAGGCCGGTGAGGGTGAGGTGTGGGTGTTCGGCGAGGACGCGCTTGCGGTGGGCGTCCAGGTCTTCAGCGATGCGGCGGATGCGGGCTTTTTGGAGGTCGTCGGTGGCAGGGAAGGGGAAGGGGTCGAAGCAGCGGGATTTTGTGAAGCGAGGACGGTCTTCGAGTGTTCCCGAGGCCTGGGCGAACCATGCCATGTAGGCTGAGGATTGCATTGCCCCGAGGACATATGCGTCTTCCGCGGCAATAACGACAATCATGTTATCTGGTAGAATTTCAGAATCGACGAATTGAAATACACGATGCTTGGAAGTCTCGGTGGTAGCAATGTATCTTATTTGATGACGTAGGGCTGGACGTAATTCACGGCGTGGCTCACCAAACAGCCACCAGTTATCACGATAGGTCGCGCGGCTATTGAGAATACGTTCCTGACGGACGGTTTGCAGCAAGTACTGATAGACTTCCGGAAATCTCTCGCGGACTTCGCCTTCATCGAGCCCAAGTAGGTCGATGACCATGGCGTTGCGCGGATGCCCGGTGATGTCCCTGCCATTTCGGTAGGTACGGATATGCTGTTCCAGTCCTGGGCGCCGTCCTAGACCGAGGTGTTCTGCCTGGGCAGGTGTGACGATGAAGCCGGCGCCATGAAGTTTTACGCCTGGTGAGCAGACACCCTCGTTCGCTTTCAATGGACGGGCGGCGGTAAGGTCGGCGCCGACGGTGAGGTCGGCATTGATCGGGCCGGTGCGGGTGGCGAAGGCGATCTGCGGTGTGTCGGTGTCCAGCCCCACTTCGGTTGTCACATGTTGTAAAATCCCATTGTTCCGCCCCCCCCACCCGCCGCCGCGAGCGGCCTCCGCAACGGTCATGGCGATGCGGACGGCGGCGGCGTCGGGGGTGGCCTTGGTCCAGGGGTGGTCGGGGATGGCCATGGCGAGGGAGAGGGGGGCCTTGGCTTCCAGATAGCGGGCGATGGTGCGGCGCTGGAAGACCTGGGTGATGGAGTTGGTGGTGACGAAGCCGAAGCGGCGCAGCCTGGTTTTCTTTGCGGTGAGCAGCAGGGCGGCGTGGTCCCACCAGTACATGACGAAATCGGCGGAGTCGTTCATGGCGGGGTGGGCGGCCCAGAGGGCTTCGGCGTAGGCATCCCCCAGGCGCTCGCGGATGAACTTGCTTCCGATGAAGGGTGGGTTGCCGACGATGAATTCGGCATCGGGCCATTTGGGGCGGCGGGGGTTGGCGTATTCGGTGACGGGGAGGGCTGGGGTGGGAGGGGGCGCCGCGTTGCCGGTGTAGGGCGGGTTGGTGGCGACGATATCGACCTGGGGTGTTGTGGCGGCCGTGGTGGAGTACCCCCCTCCGGCTCCCCCCGTGAACGGGGGGAGGGAAGAAAGAGACGCGGGTCCAGGGGCCGCTGGCTCCTGGCGGGTCGAGGGCAGAGCCCTCGCCTTCATGGCTTGGGCGCGCAGAGAGGAAGGACTGGATTGCTTCACTGCGTTCGCAATGACGGTGGGGGTTGGGGTGGCGGGTGGGGTGGGGCGGTAGAGGTCGGCTTCGAGGACGGCGTCTCGGACTTCGATGTTGCGGAAGGCGCGCAGGACGGGGTCGGCGGGGAGGCCGCCGCGGCTGCGGAGGTGCCATTGGAGGTAGCCGATCCAGAGGACGAGTTCGGCGATGGTGGCGGCGCGGGGGTTGAGTTCGATGCCGCGGAACTGGTGCGGGTCCACCGTGAGGCCTTCGAGGCCGATGAGGACGTTCTGGCCGCCGAGGTCGGCGAGGGCATCGACCACTTCGGCTTCCAGGCGCTTGAGGAGTTCGAGTGCGACGTAGAGGAAGTTTCCGGTGCCGCAGGCGGGATCGAGGATGCGGGTGGCGCAGAGTTTTTCGTGGAAGGCGCGGATGGTGGCGATGGCTTCGGCGGCGCGGCCTTCGGATTTCTGGCGGGTGGCGGCGGCGAGGACGTGGGACCAATCGGCGCGCAGGGGTTCCATGACGGTGGCGACGACGAGGCGTTCGACGTAGGCGCGCGGGGTGTAGTGGGCGCCGAGGCGGCGGCGTTCGGCGGGGTTGAGGGCCTGTTCGAGCAGGGTGCCGAAGATGGAGGGTTCGACATCCTTCCAGTTGCGGGAGGCGGCCTGGTGGAGTTCGCCGATTTCCGCGCGGGCGAGGGGGAGGACGGTGCGGTCCTTGAAGAATTCGCCGTTGAAGCGGCGCACCTGGGTTTCGATGCCGTAGGCGAAGCCGCCGGTATCCATGGCTTCCCAGAGCTGGCGGACCATGGGTTGGAAGTTGGCGGGGTTGGCGATGCAGCGGGCGAGGAGGTCGCGGAAGGATTTTTCGGGGAGGAGGCCGACGTCTTCGGCGAACATGGTGAAGAGGCAGCGCATGAGGAACATGGCGGCGGTTTCGGCGGGGTGGCCGGCGGTTTCGAGGGCGCGGGAGACGTGGGCGAGGCGTTCGGCGATTTCGCGGGTGGCGGCGGCGACTTTGCGGGCCGGGTCCAGCGATTGGGGGTTGGTCCAGATGGTTTGGAGGAGGGTTTGGATTTCGGGGCGGCGGAGGTCTTCGAGGAAGATGCGGTGGGAGCGGTTATCGGGGAACTGGGCGTAGTTGCGGCCCTGGCCGGTGAAATCGGCGTAGAGCTCGATGACGTGGCCGACATCGAGGATGAGGAGGAAGGGCGGGGAGGGGTGGTCTGACGGGAGGAGGCGGGCGTAGTCCTGCGCCTGGCGGCGGGCGTTGAACATCAGGACATCCCAGGCGCGGGCGGCGGTGGCGCGGCCGCGGCGGGTGGGTTCGGGGAGGGCGGGGAGGGCGAGCTGGTCTGGCAGCGCCTTCTTGCCGCCGGGCTGGCGGGATTGCTTGGCTTCGAGGATGAAGGCGCCGCGCTTGTAGAGGTCTATGCGGCGGGGGGTGGTGGTGCCACCGAGCTGGGCTTCATCGACGCGGCGTTCGAAGACGTAGTCGTTGGTTTCGTTGGTGGCGCTGGCGGGGTTGGGGCGCGGGAGGGCGAGGGCGTCGCAGAGTTCGGACAGGAAGAGCGGGAAGTTGGCGCGTTCCTGGCCGCCTTCCTGGCCTTGCCACCGGTTAATAAAAGCTTCCAGGCTGTCGGGGGTCGGGGCCGGCATAACCGGAGGGTAGGCCGGGACGATGACATTCCGCAAGAATAGAGGCGGATTGTATGCGGGGGCCGTTGTTCTGAATGGGGGTCCAGGGGCCCCTGGCTCCTGGCGGGTGCAGGGCGGAGCCCTTCTGCTTCCCCTCGCGGCGGGGCGATGTCCCGCTGCTTCCTGGGGGGGCTGGGAAAAGAAAGAGCCCCCCTCCGGCTCCCCCCGTGAAGAACGGGGGGAGGGAAGTCTCGGTTAGGCGGCGTCGACTTCGGCGCTGCGCTTTTCGTGGCGCTTGCGCTCGTGCGGGTCGAGGTAGCGCTTGCGGATGCGGATGGCGGTGGGGGTGACTTCGACGAGTTCGTCGTCTTCGATGTAGGCGATGGCCTGTTCGAGGCTCATGCGGCGGGGCGGGATGAGGAGCATGGCCTCGTCCTTGCCGGCGGCGCGGATGTTGGTGAGCTTCTTTTCCTTGATGGCGTTCACGTCGAGGTCGGAGTCCCGGCTGTGTTCGCCGAGGATCATGCCGAGGTAGATTTTTTCGCCGGGGTCGACGAAGAGGGTGCCGCGTTCCTGGAGGTACCAGAGCGAGTATTGGATCGCTTCGCCGTCGGAGTTGGAGATGAGGCTGCCGTTGCGGCGGCCTTCGATGGCGCCGGCCCAGGGCTCATAGCCCTTGAAGATGCGGTTCATGATGCCGGTGCCGCGCGTATCCGTGAGGAATTCGCCGTGGTAGCCGATCAGGCCGCGCGAGGGCATGTGGAAGGTGAGGCGGACCTTGCCGCCGCCGGAGGGGCGCATGTCTTGCATGACGCCCTTTCGCTTGCTGATCTTTTCGACGACGACGCCGGTGTAGGGCTCGTCCACATCGACCAGGACTTCCTCCATCGGCTCTTCGCGTTCGCCGGTGGTGGGGTTCGGGCGGGTGAGGACGCGGGGGCGGCCGATGGTGAGTTCGAAGCCTTCGCGGCGCATGGTTTCGATGAGCACGCCGAGCTGGAGTTCGCCGCGGCCGGCGACTTCGAAGGCGTCGGTTTCGTTGGACGAGGTGACCTTGATGGCGACGTTGCCTTCGGTTTCGCGGAGGAGGCGGTCGCGGATCTGGCGCGAGGTGACCTTCTTGCCTTCGCGGCCGCCGAGGGGGCCGTCGTTGATGCGGAAGGTCATGGCCAGCGTGGGCGGGTCCACCGGGGTGGCGGGGAGGGGGGCTGCCACGGCGGGGTCGCAGATGGTGTCGGGGATGGTGGCGTCTGTCATGCCGGCGATGGCGATGATGTCGCCGGGCTCGGCTTCCTCGATGTTGACGCGATCCAGGCCGCGGAAGCCCATGAGCTTGGTGAGGCGGCCGGTTTCGACGACGGTGCCGTCGGAGCGCAGGACCTTGAGCGGCATGTTGAGGCGGGGGCGGCCCTGCTCGACGCGGCCGGTGAGGACGCGGCCTAGGAAGTTGTCGTAATCGAGGATGGAGGCGACCATAGCGAAGGGCGCTTCCTGGTCGCGGACGGGGGGCTGCACGTGGCGCAGCACCAGGTCGAACATGGGCGAGAGGTCTTTGCGCTCATCGTCCAGCGACTCGACGGCCCAGCCCTGGCGGCCGGAGGCGAAGAGCATGGGGAAATCGAGCTGGCCGTCATCGGCGCCGAGGGCGGCGAAGAGGTCGAACATCTCTTCGTGCACTTCGTCGGGGCGGGCGTCTTGCCGGTCGATCTTGTTGACCACGACGATGGGCTTGATGCCTTGGGCGAGGGCCTTGGTGAGGACGAACTTGGTTTGCGGAAGCACGCCTTCGGCGGCATCGACCAGGACGATGGCGCCATCGACCATGTTCAGGATGCGTTCGACCTCGCCGCCGAAATCGGCGTGGCCGGGGGTGTCGACGATGTTGATGCGGGTGCCTTTCCACATCACGGCGGTGCACTTGGCGAGGATGGTGATGCCACGCTCGCGCTCGAGGTCGTTGCGGTCGAGCGCGCGCTCGGCCACCTGCTGGTGTTCCCGGAAGGCTCCGGACTGCTTCAGCAGCTGGTCGACCAGCGTGGTTTTGCCATGGTCGACATGGACGATGATCGCGATGTTGCGGATTTCCATGGTGCCGTCCGGACGCAGAATGGGAAGGCGCGACCCGGATGGGGGCACCCTATGCTGCGGTGCACATAGGGGAATGGGCGACAGAATGCGAGCAAAACCGGCGCCGGGCTGCCCTGCGCCGGAGGTTTCATCCGGCTGTCATGACCGGAAGGCTACTCCGCGCCGATCTCTCTCGCGGGGCTACTCCGCCCCGACGCTTTCGGTGCCGTTGAGGTGGACGGCGTTGCTGTTGGCGGGGGTGGGGCGGGGGATGGCGCGGAACAGGCTGGGATCGGCGATGACGTAGCCCTGGCGGCGGGCGGAGAGGATGACGCGTTCCGAGGCGCCTTGGCTCGCGAGCTTGCGGCGGAGTTTCATGACCAGCTGGTCCACCGAGCGGTCATCGGCGTGGAGGGGGCGCTTGAGGGCGATGCGGCTGAGCCATTCGCGGGAGACGGAGACGCCGCCGGCATCGAGCAGGGTATCGAGCGCGGACATTTCGGCTTCGGTGAGGGAGGTTCGCTCGCCGGTGGCGCCGATGAGGCAGCGCTGGGAGGGATCTATATAGATGCGCATCATGCGATCGGACTGCGGGCGATGCAGGCGGCGGTGCAGGGCGTGGATGCGGGCGACCAGCTCGCGGGTGGGGGCGGGCTTGACCATGTAGTCGTCCGCGCCGGTTTCGAGCGCCATGACGCGGGCGGATTCCTCATCGTTGGCGGTGACGAGGATGATGCCGCAGTCGCCGGGGGTGGCGAAGCGTTCGACCAGGTCGAAGCCCTCGACATCGGGCAGGCCGAGGTCGATCAGGGCGATATCGGGGCGGAATTCCTGCTTGCGCTCCCAGGCCTCGGCGCCGGTTTCGGCGATTTCCACCTCCATGCCGGCCTGGAGCAGGACGGCCTGGACGGAGATGGCGACCGTTCGCACATCCTCCACCACCAGCACGCGGATCTGCTGGACGGGCTTGCGGGCGGACGGGCGGAGCTGGACGGGACGCGGCGGTGCCATGGGCGAGGGAATCCATGTCGATGGGCATGGAACCGCCATCATGCCATCGTCATTGCTGATTCGCACCATCGAACATCGCAGGCCTGATGCCCAGGGCGCGGGCGGGGTGCTGCGATATGCGCGGTATGGGGAGCGGAACGGCGGATTCTCTCCCCACCGCGTTAAAATACGAACAATGCCGTTCCAGAGCGGTTACATCGGTTTAGGTGCCCGCCAGGGTTCGCCATTCCTGCTCGGTGACAGTGCGGACGCCGAGTTCGGCGGCCTTTTTCGCCTTGGAGCCGGCATCGGTGCCGAGGACGACGAGGTCGGTCTTTTTCGAGACGCTGTCGGTGACGCGGGCGCCGAGCGACTCGGCCAGGGCCTTGGCTTCCGGGCGGGTCATGGTGACCAGCGTGCCGGTGAAGACGACGATCTTGCCGGCGAGCGCGCCATTGGCGGCCGCCGCGGGGGCGGTGGCGGGTTCGATGGTGCGGAGCTCGGCGCGGAGTTCGGCCAGGGTTTCGCGGTTGTGCTGCTCGGCGAAGAAGGCGGTGAGCTCATCGGCGATCGCGCCGCCGATGCCGGTGATGCTGCCGAGGTCGCTGCGGGCCTCGCTGCCGATGGTGACGGCCTGTTCCATCTGGGCGACCCAGTTCTCGTAGGTGCCGTAGTGGCGGGCCAGCAGGCGGGCGTTCTGTTCGCCGATGCGGCGGATGCCGAGGGAGAAGATGAGGCGGGCGAGGCCGATGGTTCGGCGCGCCGCGATGGCGGTGGTGAGGTTGCGGGCGGAGAGCGGGCCCCAGCCTTCGCGGGTGGCGATTTCGGCTTCGCGGGTGGGGAGGCGGAAGATGTCCGCGGGGCTGGCGATGAGGGCTTCGGCGTGGAATTCGCGGATGGATTTTTCGCCCAGGCCCTCGATATCGAAGGCGCCGCGGGAGACGAAGTGGATCAGGCGTTCCTCCACCTGGGCGCGGCAGGTGAGGCCGCCGGTGCAGCGGCGGATGACCTCGCCGGGGGGGCGGATGGCCAGCGAGCCGCAGACGGGGCAGTGGGTGAGGGGCTGCCATTCGGCGGGGCCGCGCGGGGCCGATTCCACCACCTGGACGACCTGGGGGATGACGTCTCCGGCGCGCTGGACGATGACGGTATCGCCCACGCGGACGCCGAGGCGGGCGATTTCGTCTTCGTTGTGCAGGGTGGCGCGGCCGACGAGGACGCCGCCGACATTGACGGGCTTGAGGCGGGCGAGCGGGGTGAGGGCGCCGGTGCGGCCGACCTGGACGGCGATGTCTTCCACCACGGTGGTGGCCTGTTCGGCGGGGAATTTCCAGGCGATGGCCCAGCGCGGGGCGCGGCCGACGAAGCCGAGGCGGGATTGCAGGGCGAGGTCGTCGATCTTGTACACCACGCCGTCGATGTCGTACGGCAGGGCGGCGCGGGCTGCGGCGATGTCAGCGTGGAATTCGGGGGCTTCTTCTGGCGTGGCGAGCAGGCGGGAGAGGGGGTTCACGGTGAAGCCCCAGGCGCGGAGTTGCTCCAGCCAGGCGGAGTGGGTGGGGGCGGGGCGGGCGCTGGCCTGGCCCATGGCGTAGGCGAACATCGAGAGCGGGCGGCTGGCGGTGATGGTGGAATCGAGCTGGCGCAGGCTGCCGGCGGCGGCGTTGCGGGGGTTGGCGAAGATCTTTTCGCCGGCGGCTTCCTGGCGGGCGTTGAGGGCGAGGAAGTCGGCCTTGGTCATGAAGATTTCGCCGCGGATCTCGATTTCGGCCGGGGCCGGGCCGGCGAGGGTTTGGGGGATGGAGGCCACGGTGCGGATGTTGGCGGTGACGTCCTCGCCCACCATGCCGTCGCCGCGGGTGGCGGCGCGGATCAGTTCGCCATTCGCGTAGGTGAGGGAGACGGAGAGGCCGTCGATCTTGGGTTCGCCGACGAGGGGGAGCGGGATTTCGGCGACCAGGCCAAGGAAACGGCGGGCGCGGGTGGTGAAGTCGGTGAAGTCTTCCGCGTTGAAGGCGTTGTCGAGCGAGAGCATCGGCGCGGCGTGGGCGGCCTTTGCGAAGCCCGACGAGGCTGCGGCGCCGACACGGCGGTTGGGGCTGTCGGCGCGGATGAGATCGGGGAAGCGGGCCTCGATGGCGTTGTTTCTTGCGCGCAGGGCGTCGTAGGCGGCGTCGGTGATCTCCGGCGCGTCCTGCTCGTGGTAGGCGCGATCGTGGCGGGCGATCTCGGCGGCGAGGCGTTCGAGTTCAGTAGCGGCTTCGGATTCGGTGAGGGCTTCGGGAGGCTGGGTTTCGCTCATGGGAAGGCCCTGGATGGTAGGAAGGAAGGGTCTTCTTTTTCTGAAGAAAAAGAAGCAAAAAGACTTTTAAGAGCTGGCACGCGTGCCAAGTTATGAAAGTTTTTTGGTTCTTTTTTTCAAAAAAGAACTGCTTTCTTAGAGGCTTGCCAGCAGGCTATCCGCCGCAGCACGCGCCTGTTCGGTGACTGTTTCGCCGGCGAGCATGCGGGCGATTTCTTCGCGGCGTTCGTCTGCGCTGAGCATTTCCACGCGGGTTTCGGCGCGGCCGCGGGTGACCTGTTTCATGACGCGCAGGTGGGCGGCGCCGCGGGCGGCGACCTGGGGGGAGTGGGTGACGAGGAGGACCTGCACGCCTTCGGCGACGCGGGCGAGGCGTTCGCCGACGGCGGCCGCGGTGGCGCCGCCGATGCCGCTGTCCACCTCATCGAACACGAGCGTGGGGACGGTGGAGCCGCCGGCGAGGACGACCTTGAGGGCCAGCATGAGGCGGGAGAGTTCGCCGCCGGAGGCGACGCGGGCCAGGGGGCCGGGCGGCTGGCCGGGGTTGGTGGAGATGAGGAAGCGGACGGAATCGGCACCGCCGATGCCCCAGCCGGTTTCGGGGAGGGGGGCGACCTCGGCGACGAAGCGGGCGCGTTCCAGCTTGAGGGGTGGGAGTTCGCGGGCGATGGCCTTTTCCAGCTTGGTGGCGGCGGCCTGGCGGGAGTGGGTGAGGCGGGCGCAGGCGGCGACGTAGCGGGTGCGGGCTTCGGCGACGGCGCGTTCGAGGCCGGCGACTTCCTCGGCACCGGTTTCCAGCGCGCCGAGGCGGGTTTGCAGGGAGGCGAGGAAGCCGGGGAGGTCGGCCACGGCGACGGAGTGCTTGCGGGCCGCGGCGCGCAGGGCGAAGAGGCGTTCTTCCGTGGCTTCCAGGCGACGGGGGTCGGCTTCGACATCCTGGGCGAGGCGGCTGAGGAGGGATTCGGCTTCGGCCAGGGCGGTTTCGGCGGCTTCGAGTGCGGTCAGCGCCGCCTGGGCGGGGTTGGGGGCATCCGGCGCGTTGTTGGGCACGAGGCGCTGGAGGGCGCGGCTGGCGGAGCGCAGGGCGGCGGCGGGGCCGGCAGTGCGGCTGCGGCCGGATTGCGGCGATAGTTCAGAGAGCGCGGCGGCGACGGCTTCGGCGCGGCGTTCGCCTTGCTGGAGGGCCTGGCGTTCCTCCGCGAGGCGGGTTTCTTCGCCTTCTTCCGGGGCGAGGTGGGAGAGTTCCTCGACCGCGTGGGTGAGCCATTCGCGGTCGCGTTCGGCGGCGGCGATGGAGTCGCGGGCGCGGGACAGGGCGGTGGTGGCTTCGCGCAAGGCGCGCCAGGCGGCGGCGGATTCGGTGCGCAGGGGTTCGGGCACGCCGAAGGCATCGAGCAGGGCGGCGTGGCCGGCGGGGTCGGCGAGGCCCATCTGGTCGTGCTGGCCCTGGACTTCGACCAGGGTGGCGCCGAGGCGGCGCAGGAGGGCGGCGCTGACGGGCTGGTCGTTGACGAAAGCGCGGCTGCGGCCGTCCTTGGCGACGATGCGGCGCAGGACGATTTCGTCTTCCGCCTCGATGCCCTGTTCGGCGAGGAGATCGAAGGCGGGGTGGGTGCGGGGGGTGGCGAAGACGGCGGCGACGGAGGCCTGTTCGGCCTCGGCGCGGACCAGGCCCTGTTCGGAGCGGGCGCCGAGGGCGAGGCCGAGGCTGTCGAGCAGGATGGACTTGCCGGCGCCGGTTTCGCCGGTGAGCACGGTGAGGCCGGCGCCGAAGGAGAGGTCCAGGCGCTGGATCAGGACGACATCGCGGATGGAGAGGGTGGTTAGCATGAAGGAAGAGTCTTCTTTTTCTGAAGAAAAAGAAGCAAAAAGACTTTTCCGACTGGCTGCGGCATAGACGGAGAGGCCGCGGCGCAGTGAATGAAGGTTTTTTGCTTCTTTTTGTTCACAAAAAGAAGGCTTTCTTGATCAAAATACCGACCGCCAGAGCCGGCCGAGCATGCCGGGCTGGTCGGACGACTGGCGGGCGCCATCGGGCGGGGCGGCGCCGGCGCTGACGAGGTTGTCGTAGCTGTCGGCGTACCAGGAGCTGCCGGGGTAGTTGTGGCCGAGCACGGCGGCGGTTTTGCGGGCCTGGTCGGTGAGGCCGAGCAGTAGGTAGATCTCGGTGAGGCGGTGCAGGGCCTCGGCGACGTGGTTGGTGGTTTGGAATTCATCCACCACGCGTTGGAAGCGGTTGATCGCGGCGGTGTAGAGCTTCTGGTTCAGGTACCAGCGGCCGATTTCCATCTCCTTGCCGGCGAGATGGTCGCGGGCGAGGTCGATCTTGAGCTTGGCGTCGCGGCCATAGGCGGTTTCTGGGAAGCGGTTGACCACTTCCTGCAGGGCGCCCATCGCTTCCTGCGTGGTGCGCTGGTCGCGCTGGACGTCGGCGATCTGTTCGTAGTGGGACAGGGCGCGCAGGTAATAGGCGTAGGCGACATCGCGGTGGGAGGGGTGGAGCTGGATGAAGCGGTCCAGCGTGCCGATGGCCGAGGTGTACTTGCTTTGCAGGTATTCGGCGTAGCCCTGCATGATCTGGGCGTTCACGGCCCAGCTGGAATATGGGTAGTTCTGCTCGACGAGGTCGAACTGCGTGGCGGCGGTGCCGTAGCGCTTGGCGTTGATCGCATCGACGCCGCGATTATAGAGCGTTTCCGCTGGCGGAATGGCGGCAGCGGCTTCCTCGGCGGTGCTCGGCTTGCTGTCGGCAAAGGGGTTGAGCGACGACATGGTCTCGCAGCCACCGAGGGGCAGCGCGAGCAGGGCGAGCAGGGCGGCGCAGGCGGGACGGAGCATCGAGCGAATCACCGATAGGGGCAGGCCACACTTATAGCATGGGTGGCGGGCCGGCGAACCCCGGGCGATTGGGGGCCCTAGGCCTTTGCGCGCTTGGGGCGGGCGACGTTGAGCGGGCTTGTGCCTTCGACCTGGCGCCAGTTGGCGGGATCGGCAAAAAGGGCACGCAGGAGCTGGTTGTTCAGCGCGTGGCCGGGCTTGCGGGCGCGCAGGGTGGCGTGGAGGGTGACACCGGCCAAAGCGAGGTCGCCGGCGACATCCAGCATCTTGTGGCGCACGAATTCGCGTTCCATGCGCAGGCCGGCGGGGTTCAGGATGCGGTCGTTGTCCACCACCACGGCGTTGTCGAGGCTGCCGCCGCGGGCGAGGCCGGCGGCCTGCATGGCCTCCACTTCCTGCAGCAGGCAGAAGGTGCGGGCGGCGGCGAGTTCCTGGCGGATGGCGGCACCGGTGAGGGGCAGGGCGAGGGACTGGGCGCCGATGGCGGGGGCGGCGAATTCGATGGCGACCTCTGCCTCCAGCCCGGCGAGGGCGTGGGAGGGGGTGAGTTCGGCGAAGGCGCCGTCTTCGCCTTCCACGCGCACCGGGCGCATGACGGCGATGGCGGGGCGCGGGGCTTCCTGCGCGACGGTGCCGGCGCAATCGATCAGGAAGATAAAGTTCTGGGCCGAGCCGTCGTGGATCGGGAGTTCGGGGCCATCCAGCTCGACGAGGGCGTTGGTGATGCCGGTGGCGGCGAAGGCGGCCATGAGGTGTTCGATGGTGGCGACGCGGGCCTGGGGGACCTCCGGGTGGGCCAGCACGGTGCACAGGCGGGTATCGACGACGTGATCGAAGCGGGCGGGGATGTCCAGGCCGAGGTCGCGGCGGCGGAAGACGATGCCGTGGTCGATGGGGGCGGGGCGCAGGGTGAGCGAGACGCGATGGCCGGAGTGGAGGCCGGTGCCGACGCAGTCGATCGCGGCCTTGAGCGTGGCCTGGGTGGTGGAATCGGGGGTGAGGCCAAGGCCGTTGGCCTGGGCATAGAGCGTTGCGCCGTGGTGGAAACCGTCCATCGCCTGACATCCTGTCGCCTGGCGCCATGATGGGTGGCGCCGTGAAGCTCCCTGGCGCTGCGCCAGCGGGATTGCCTTCGCCGCGGGGTAGGGGCGGCACATGCGGCGGGAACGTAGGTCAGGCCGGCGTGCCGATGCGAGTCAAGCTTTGTTTCTTAGTATTACGGAATAATATATTGAATTCAGGGGATTTTTTGCATCGCGCTCGTTGCGGTGCAGCATTCCCGGCATGCCTGGTGGGGCATGCCGGGTGCCAGGCTGCGGTTAGTGCTGCGTGCCGGAATGCTGGCGGCGCAGGAAGGTGGGGATTTCCAGGTCGATCTTCTCGCCCTGGGTCTGGGTGGCGGGCTTGGGCGATTCGACCTGGAGTTCGGCCGCGGGTTCGGAAGGCTGGCTGGCCTGGACGGGACGCGGCTCCAGTGCCGGAGCCGCGGCGCGGTTGCCGCGGAGCAGGCCGGTGACCCGGTTGAACAGGTTCGGGCCGGAGGTCGGCGCCGGGCGGGCTGCCTCGGTGGTGGCAGGTGCCGGGCGGGCGGCCGGGGCGGGGCGCAGCGCCGGGGCGGCGGTGCGCGGTGCTTCCGGCAGCAGGGACTCCACCGGGCGCGACGCCAGGGGGGCCGACTCGGTGAAGATGGGCTGGGCGATGCGCGGGGCGAGGCCCTGCGGCGCCATCGGCTGCGGTGCCGGGGTGGGTGCCAGCGGGCGGGCGGCCGGGCGGGCGCCGATGCCGGGCGGCAGGCCGCCGGCCGGCATGACGGGCGCCACCGGGCGCAGCGGGATCGGCTGGGCGGTGGCGGTGGAACCCTCCTGCTCCGACATGGCCGAGGAGGTGGACTGGGTGGAAATGGCGTCGCTGCCGGATTCCATCATGCGGCCGTTGGCGACCGCGACCAGGCGCGGGCGCTCGGCGGTCTTCACGGCGGATTCGATACCGGTGGCGACCACGGAGACGCGGACCTTGCCGGCGAGGTTCTCGTCGATCGCGGAGCCGAAGATGATGTTAGCTTCGTCGTCCACTTCCTCGCGGATGCGGTTGGCGGCGGCATCGACCTCGAACAGGGTCATGTCGTCGCCGCCGGTGATGTTGATGAGCAGGCCCTTGGCGCCGCGCATGCAGGTGTCTTCCAGCAGCGGGTTGCTGATGGCGAGCTCGGCGGCGCGGACGGCGCGGCCTTCGCCCTCTGCCTCGCCGGTGCCCATCATCGCCTTGCCCATCTCGGCCATGACGGTGCGGATATCGGCGAAATCGAGGTTCACGAGGCCCGGGGCGACCATCAGGTCGGTGACGCCCTTCACGCCCATGTAGAGCACCTGATCGGCCATCTTGAACGCTTCCTTCCAGCCGGTGCGCTCATTGGCGAGGCGGAAGAGGTTCTGGTTGGGGATGACGATGAGGGTATCGACGTATTCCTGCAGCTCGGCGATGCCCTGTTCGGCCGAGCGGGCGCGGCGGTTGCCTTCGAAGGTGAAGGGCTTGGTGACGACGCCGACGGTGAGGATGCTGCGTTCACGGGCCATCCGCGCGATCACGGGTGCGGCCCCGGTGCCGGTGCCGCCGCCCATGCCGGCGGTGATGAAGACCATGTGGGCGCCATCGAGGTGGCGGTACAGCTCTTCAGCCGCCTCTTCGGCGGCCGCACGTCCGACTTCCGGCTTGGCGCCGGCGCCGAGGCCCTGGGTGAGATGGGGGCCAAGCTGGATGCGGCGGTCTGCACGCGAATGCATGAGCTGCTGCGCATCGGTGTTGGCCACCACGAACTCCACGCCCTGGAGGTTCATGGCGATCATGTTGTCGACCGCGTTGGTGCCGCCGCCGCCCACGCCGATGACGGTGATGCGCGGCGTGAAATCCGTATGCATCTGCTGGGGGATGGTGAGGTTCAATGTCATCAGGCAGGGCTCCCGGGCTGTTTCACTTCTACCGCGCAAATTCGATTCGCAATCGCCCCTGCGAGAGGGTTCTGCGAGATGGGGCGGTCGTTTCTTCGGCGTATCACCGTGTGTTGCACCATCGTCACACCCGCTCGCGCAGGAAGGCGACGATGCGGCTGAACAGGCCGCGCGGTGCTTCGGCTTCGAGGTCGAGATCGGGCAGGCGGCGGCCTTCGCCGGAACTCCAGGACAGGAGGCCGACGGCGGTGGCGAAAGCGGGGCCCTGGGCCGAATCGGGCAGGCCGCGCAGGGGGGCGGGGCGGCCGAGGCGGACCTGGCGGCCGAGGATCTCGGCCGCCATTTCGCGCACGCCGGCGAGCTGGCTGGCGCCGCCGGTGAGGACGACGCGGTGGCCGGCGACGCGGCCGAGGCCGGAGGCATCCAGCCGCTGGCGCACGAGATCGAAGGTTTCTTCCAGGCGCGGGCGGATGATGTTGACGATCATGCTGCGCGGCACCTTGGCGATGTGGTGCTCGTCTTCGCCCACCAGGGGTACGGGGAGCATCTCGCGCTCGTCGTCCGGGCTCACGAGCGCGCTGCCCCAGAGGGTTTTGAGGCGCTCGGCGGCGGTGACGGTGGTGGAGAGCACGCTGGCGATGTCGCGCGTGACGTGCAGGCCGCCGAGGGGGAGCTGTTCGGTGTGGAGCAGGTGGTTTTCGGCGAAAACGGCCATGCCGGTGGTGCCGCCGCCCATATCGAGCACGGTGGCGCCGAGCAGTTTCTCGTCTTCCACCAGGGTGGCGATCCCTGCCGCCATGGGGGCGGAGACGAGGTCGCCCATCTCGAGGTCGCAGCGGGCGAGCGAGGCATCGAGCGTGCGCAGCGCGGTGGTGCCGGCATCGACGACGTGCAGGCGGCCGATGAGCTGTTCGCAGTGCAGGCCGCGCGGGTCGGCCACGCCCTGGGCGTCGTCGGCCGAGAAGGCCATCGGCAGGATGTGGATGATGGAGCGGCCGGGTGACTGGGCGCGGGTGCGGCCTTCCTGCAGCACCTTCCGGATATCGGCTTCCGACACGGAGCGGCCACCGACCGGCCATTGCACGTTGAACAGCCGGCTTTCGGGCTGGCCGCAGGAGAGGTTGATGGTGACGCGGGAGAGGCGGACGCCGGCCTCTTCCTCGGCGCTGCCCACGGCAGCCCGAATGGCGCGCTCGGCTTCCTCGATATCCACGATGCCGCCGCCGCGCACGCCGCGGCCCTTCTGCCAGCCGAAGCCAAGCACGCGCAGCGTGCCGTCTGACTCCGCGCGGCCGATGACGCAGACGATCTTGGTGGTGCCGATGTCCAGCACGCCGAACGGGCCGGACTGGCGCGCGCGGCGGGAGGGCTGCTCGTCACGCTCCGTGGAGACATCGGGGGGAGCCAGCGTGCGTCGCGACATATCCGTCATGTCCGGCGGCCCTGGGCTTGGGGTTTCGGGTCGGGTTGCGGGCGAACCACGAGGCGATCGGGCAGGCGCAGGTCGACCACGGCGAGCGGGCGGTCGAGCAGGCTTTGGCTGGTGTGCAGTTCGGCGAGACGGGCCAGGGCCGGGGCCTCGCCGCCTTCGGGCAGCATCACGTCGGCCCCGTTGGTCATGCGCAGGTTCCAGCGGCGTTCGGCCACGCGCACGGCGGCGACGACGCGCTTCATGAGTTCGGGCTGGGCGCCGAGGAGTTCCATGAGGGCGGCGGCGTGCTTGGGGGCGCCGGGGCCGACGACGAGGGGGAGTTGGTCGGCGAAGGCGGCGACATCGGAATCGGCGACGACCTCGCCCTCGCGATCGACGAGGAGGAACTTGCCTTCCGACTGCCAGACGGCGAAGGGGCGGCGTTCGGTGAGGCGGACCAGGATGGTGCCGGGCAGGCGGCGTTCCACCGTGGCGTGTTCCACCCACTTGATGCTTTCCAGGCGCTGGCGCGCTTCGGAGAGCGAGTAGCTGAGGATCGGCTCGCCCGGGCGGATGCCCAGGGCTGCGTTCAGCATCACCTGCGGGGTTTTGGTGCGGCCTTCGATGACGACGTTTGTGACGCGCAGGCCGAGGGTGGCGGCGACGTCTCCCACGCGTTCGCGGACATTGGCGCCGTCGCCGAGGGCCTGCACGGTGTAGAGGCCGCCGAAGACGAAGATGGCGAGACCGCCGAGCAAGGCCGCGGTGCGCAGGCGGCGGCGCTGGTTGCGCCACAGCAGCTTCCAGCGGCCGGGCCGGTCCTGGATGCGCGGCGGGGCCGGGGGGATGGCGCGGCGGTTTACGCGCGACATGCGGCGTTCTCCACCATCCAGGCGCAAAGCTGCGGGAAGCTCATGCCCAGGTGGGCTGCCTGCTCCGGCAGGAGCGAGGTGGGGGTGAGGCCGGGCTGGGTGTTCAGCTCCAGCAGCACCAGGCGGCCGGGTTCGCCCTTGGTGTCGTCGTAGCGGAAGTCGCAGCGGCTGGCGCCGCGGCAGCCCAGGGCGCGGTGGGCGCGCAGTGCCACGTCCATGGCGCGGGTGTAGATCTCCGGGTGGACCGGGGCGGGGATGACGTGGCGCGAGCCGCCATCGGCATACTTCGCCTCGTAGTCGTAGAAGTCGCCGTTGGCGGCGGTGATCTCGGTGACGGCCAGGGCCTTTTCGCCCATGACGGCGACGGTGAGCTCGCGGCCGGGGATGAATTCCTCCACCAGCGCGCTGGCGCCGAAGGTCCAGCTGGCGGCGATGGCGGCGCGGCGGTTGCCGCCTTCGCGCATGATCTCCACGCCGACCGAGCTGCCCTCGTTGATCGGCTTGATGACGTAGGGCAGCGGCATCGGGTCGTTGTGTTCCAGGGCGGCGATATCGACCACCTGGCCGCGCGGCACCGGCAGGCCGGCGGCGGCGAAGACAGCCTTGGCGGCGACCTTGTCCATGGCGAGCGCCGAGGCGCGCACGCCGGAATGGGTGTAGGGGATGGCGAGCCAATCCAGCACGCTCTGGATGGCGCCATCCTCGCCGAAGCGGCCGTGCAGGGCGTTGAAGACGGCATCGGGGCGCGGATCCAGCGCGCGGATGACGGCGGCGAGGTCGTCCTTCACCTCTACCGGCGTGACCTCGTAGCCGGCTTCGCGCAGGGCGGTGATGACCTGGCGGCCGGTGGAGAGGGAGACCTCGCGCTCGGCGGACATGCCGCCGTAGAGGACCGCGACGCGGGTCATGCCGGCTGCTCCATGCTGACGCCGATGCGGCGGATTTCCCAGTGCAGGTCCACGCCGCTCATGGCGCGGACGCGGGCGCGGACGTCATCGCCCAGGCCTTCGATGTCGGCGGCGGTGGCGGTGCCGGTGTTGAGCAGGAAGTTGCAGTGCTTTTCGCTGACCTGGGCACCGCCGCGGATGAGGCCGCGGCAGCCGGCGGCGTCGATCAGTTCCCAGGCCTTGAGGCTGGATTCCGAGGAGGTGGGGTTGCGGAAGGTGGAGCCGCCGGTGCGGGCGCGCACGGGCTGGCTGGCTTCGCGGGCGGCGCGGATCTCGGCCATGCGGGCGGCGATGGTGGCGGGCTCGCCGGGCATGGCGCGGAAGCGGGCGCGGACGACGACGCTGCCGGGGGGCAGGGCGGCGTGGCGGTAGGTGAGGGTGAGGGCCTCGGCGGGCAGGCGCAGCAGCTGGCCGTCGCGGGTGACGATCTCGGCCCAGTCGAGGCAGGCGGCGACGTCGCTGCCATAGGCGCCGGCGTTCATGGCGATGGCGCCGCCGATGCTGCCGGGGATGCCGGAGAGGAATTCGATGCCGGCGAGGCCGGCGGCGGCGGCGTGCTCGGCGACGGTGATATCGAGGGCGGCGGCGCCGGCGATGACGGCGTTGCCATCTGTTTCGATGGTGGTGAAGCCGCGGGCGAGCTTGATGACCACGCCGCGCACGCCGCCGTCGCGCACGATAAGGTTGGAGGCGGCGCCGATGGCGACCACGGGGATGGTGTGCGGCAGGGCGGCGAGGAAGGCGCGCAGATCGTCCACGTCCGCCGGGCGGATGAGCCATTCCGCGGCGCCGCCGACGCGGAACCAGGTGGTGGGGCCGAGCGGGGCGTTCTGCTGGGCGCGGCCGCGCAGATGGGCGGCGGCGTGGACGATGGGGTCGCGTTCCATCACCATCATGCGCTGCCTCCCGGCTTTGCCTTCTGGCCGGCCTGGAGCTTGAGCAGTTCCCCGGGCAGGGCGGCGGCCCACTGGGTGATGTTCCCGGCGCCGAGGCAGACAACGAAATCGCCGGGGCGGGCGATGGCGTGCACCATTTCGGCCAGGTGTTCCGGGCCGGGCAGCGGCACCACGCTGCGGTGGCCGCGGGCGCGCAGGCCTTCGACCAGGGCATCACGGTTGGCGCCTTCGACCGGGGCTTCGCCGGCGGCGTAGGTATCCGCCACGATGACCGTTCCGGCGTCGTTCATGCAGGTGCAGAACTCGGCGAAGAGCGAGGCGAGGCGAGAGTAGCGGTGTGGCTGCACCACGGCGACGACGTTGTTGGCGCCGGCCTGGCGGGCGGCCTTCAGCACGGCGGCGATTTCGACGGGGTGGTGGCCGTAATCGTCGATGACGGTGATGCCGCCGGCCTCGCCGGTTTTGGTGAAGCGGCGCTTGACGCCCTTGAAGCCGGCGAAGGCCGTGCGCAGCGTGGCGTCGTCGATCCCCATCTCGGCACCGATGGCCACCGCGGCGAGCGCGTTCTGCACGTTGTGCTGGCCGAGCATGGGCAGGCGGAACGGGCCCATCTTGCGGCTGCGGCCGCGGGCGCGGTCGGCGATGGTGACCTCGAAGGTCGCACCGAGCTTGTCCATCACCAGCTTGTCGGCGCGCACATCGGCCTGGGGCGAGAAGCCGTAGGTGATGATGCGGCGATCGGACAGGCGCGGGATCATCTGCTGCACGGCGGGGTGGTCGATGCAGAGCACGGCGAAACCGTAGAACGGCACGTTCTGCACGAACTGGTCGTAGCCGGCGAGCATCGCCTCGCCGGTGCCCCAGTGGTCCAGGTGCTCCGGGTCCATGTTGGTGACGACCGCGATGGTGGCGGGCAGGCGGAGGAAGCTGCCGTCGGATTCGTCGGCTTCCACCACCATCCATTCGCCGGCGCCCATGCGGGTGTTGGTGCCGTAGTTGTTGATGATGCCGCCGTTGATGACGGTGGGGTCGAGATGGGCTGCTTCCAGCACAGCGGCGACGAGGCTGGTGGTGGTGGTTTTGCCGTGGGTGCCGCCGATGGCAATCGCCCAGCGCAGGCGCATCAGCTCGGCCAGCATTTCGGCGCGGCGCACCACGGGGATGAGGCGGGCGCGGGCGGCCTGCACTTCGGGGTTGTCCGGCTTCACGGCGGTGGAGACGACGACGACCTGGCTGTTGCCGAGGTTGCGTGCCTCATGCCCCACGGCGACGGGGATGCCGGCTTCGCGCAGGCGGCGGACATTGGCGCCGTCGGCGATGTCGCTGCCCTGCACGGAGTAGCCGAGGTTGTGCAGCACCTCGGCGATGCCCGACATGCCGATGCCGCCGATGCCGACGAAATGAATGGTGCCGATCGACAGGGGAAGCGCCCTCATGCCGGAATCTCCTTCGATGCCCGGCGGGCGATTGCGGTCTCGACGAGGTCGGCGAGGCGGGCGGCGGCGTCTGGCCGGCCAGCGGTGGCGGCGGCGGCGGCGGCGCGGGCCAGGGTTTCGCCGTTGGCGAGGTGAGTCGCAAGGTGGTGCGCGAGCATGGCCGGCGTGAGCGTTGCCTGGTCGATCAGGATGGCGCCGCCGGGCGTGGCGAGGGCGGCAGCGTTGGCGCGCTGATGGCCGTCGATGGCGCCGGGCAGCGGCACCAGGATGGACGGGCGGCCGATGGTGGCGAGTTCCGCCACGGTGGAGGCGCCGGCGCGGGCGATGGCGAGGTGGGTGTCGCGTAGCAGCTCGGCCACGTTCGGGAAGAAGGGGGCGAGGGTGGCGGCGATGCCGCTTTGTTCGTAGGCGGCGCGCACGCGCTCCAGGTCCTCGGCGCGGCATTGCTGGGTGAGGGCGATGCGGGCGCGCAGCTCGGCGGGCAGCAGGGCGAGGGCGGGGGGCACGATGTCGCTGAAGATGCGGGCGCCGAGCGAGCCGCCGAGGACGAGGAGGCGGATTTCGCCGGTGGGGGGCGTGTAGGGCGCACCGGCCAGGGCGGCGATGGCGGGCCGGACAGGGTTGCCGGTGACCTCGGTGCGGGTGCCCTCGGGGATGCGCGTGGTGCCGGGCAGGCTGAGGGCGAGGAGGTCGGCGCGGGAGGCGAGCCAGAGATTGGCGCGGCCGAGCACGCCGTTCTGTTCGTGCAGGATCACAGCCGGGCGGGCGGTGAGGAAACGGCTGGCCAGCACGGGGGCGACGGAAGGGTAGCCGCCGAAGCCGACGATGGCGGTGGGGCGCAGGCGGGAGAGGATGGCGCGCGCCTGCCAGGTGCCGGCTGCCAGGGCGACGGCGGATTTCACCGCGCGCAGGGCGCCGCGGCCGGCGATGCCGCTGCCGGAGAGCACGAAGCGTTCGCGGCCTTCGAAGGCCGGCGAGGCGAGGCCGCCGGAGCGCGCATCCGTCATCAGTGCGACGCGCTGGCCGCGCTGGGCGAGCTCGGTGGCCAGTGCCTCGGCCGGGAAGAAATGGCCGCCGGTGCCGCCGGCTGCGATCACGATGGGGCGGATCTCGGCGCCCCTCATGTGGAATCGCCGTGCATGCGGCGGCGGGTGAGGGCCAGCAGCAGGCCGATGCCGAGGCCGACCGCGAGGGCCGAGGAGCCGCCGTAGGAGACGAAAGGCAACGTCATGCCCTTGGTGGGGATGAGGTGCAGGGTGGAGCCGAGGTTGATGAAGGCCTGCATGCCGAAGCCCGAGGCCAGCCCGGTGGCGGCCAGCACCACGTAGAGATCGTGTTCCGGCAGCATGCGCAGTAGGCCGCGCAGGGCGATGAAGGCGAAGAGCAGGACGATGACCAGGCAGACGATGAGGCCGAATTCCTCGCCGGCGACGGCGAAGACGAAATCGGCATGGCTGTCTGGGATGAAATCCTTCACGCGGCCTTCGCCGGGGCCGCGGCCGAAGACGCCGCCGGAGCCGAAGGCCTTGGCGGCGAGATCGACCTGGAAGGTGTCGCCGGCGGCGGGGTCCAGGAACTTGTCCACGCGGCGGCGCACGTGATCCAGCGAGAGATAGGCGAGCCAGGCGGCAACGCCGACGCCGCCCATGGCCGCGCCGATGAAGGCGAAGTGCACGCCGGAGACGAAGAACTGGACGATCAGCACGCCCATCAGCACGGCGAGCATGCCCATGTCTTTCTGCAGCGTGAGCAGTAGGGCGATCAACGCGGCCATGCCGAGGGCGAGTGCGGGCCAGGAGAGGCGCAGCGCCCAGTTGGTTTCGCGCCTGCCCTGGGCGATCAGCCAGGCGGCGACGACGGCGAAGAAGGGCTTGAGGAACTCGCTGGGCTGCATCGACATGCCGGGCAGGCTGAGCCAGCGGCGGGCGCCCTTGATCTCTGTTCCCGTGACCAGCGTCATCGCCGTCAGCAGCAGGGCCAGGGCGCAGCCGGCCAGCGCCACGCGCCGCACGCCGCGCGGGGAGAGCAGCGAGACGGTGAACATCACCGACATGGCGGCGCAGAGGAACACGACCTGCTTGAGCAGGAAGATGTCGCGCGAGACGCGGATATGCTGCGCCACGGCGGGGCTGGCCGCCATCATCATGACGTAGCCGAAGAAGACGAGGGTGAGGACGGCGACCAGCGTCCAGCGGTCCACCGTCCACCACCAGCGGCCGAGGAGGGAGTTGTCGGCGCGGGAGAGCATCATCGGGTGCCTACCTCGTTCACGCAGGCCTGGGCGAGGGTGCGGAAGCGGTCGCCGCGCTGGTCGAAGCCGGTGAACTGGTCCCAGCTGGCGCAGGCCGGCGAGAGCAGGATGGTGATCTCGCCGGAGGTGGCGCGGGCGAGGCGCCAGGCTTCGGCGGTGGCGGCTTCCAGCGTGTGCAGGATGCGGTGCGGCACGCCGTGCGCGGCCAGGGTGGCGGCGAGGATGGGGGCGTCGCGGCCGATCAGCAGGGCTTCGGCGATGCGCGGGAAGTAGTGCGCCAGCGGCTCGATCCCGCCTTCCTTGGCCATGCCGCCGGCGATCCACAGGATGCTGGGGTAGCAGACCAGGGCGCGGGCGGTGCTGTCGGCGTTGGTGGCCTTGCTGTCGTTGACGAAGCGCACACGGCCCTTCTGCGCCACTAGTTCCTGGCGGTGCGGCAGGCCGGGATAGGTCCGGATGCCCTCGGCGATGGCTTCGCGGCTGGCGCCGAGATGCAACGCCATGGCGGCGGCGGCGGCGGCGTTCTGGGCATTGTGCGCGCCGGGCAGGGCGCGGGCGGTGGCGAGGTCGGCGATCGCCTCGGTGCCCAGCATCAGGTTGGTGCCGTGGGGCGCGACATCGGCGGCGCCGGCTTCGCTGATGGTGACGAGGCGTGCGGGGGTGGCGCGCAGGGTTTCGGCCATGGCGCGCGAATCCGCGTCGTCGATGCCGATCACGGCGAGGTCGTCGTGTTGCTGGCGGTCGAAGACGTGGCGCTTGGCGGCGCCGTAGCCTGCCATGCCGCCGTGCCGGTCGAGATGGTCCGGGCTGAGGTTGAGCATCACCGCGGCGTTGAAGCGCAGTGTGGCGAGCCGCTCCAACATGTAGCTGGACATCTCCAGCACATAGACGCCGTTGCCGGGCAGGGGCGGCAGGGCGAGCGAGGTGGTGCCGAGATTGCCGCCGGCCGCGGCGGGGAATCCGGCCACATCGAGAATGTGCGCGAGCAGCGCGGTGGTGGTGGACTTGCCGTTGGTGCCGGTGATGCCGGTGAAGCGCGCGGTGGATCCGCTGGCGCGCACGGCCTGGAACAGCAACTCGGCATCGGACCAGATCGGCACGCCGGCGGCGATGGCGGCGGCGGCAATCGGGTGCGGCTTGGGCAGGTGGTGCGGGATGCCGGGCGACAGGATCAGCGCGTCGATCGCGGCCAGATCGGGCTCGCGCACATCGAGGCCGGTGGCGGCGGCGCGGGCGGGTTCGTTGTCGTCCCACACTGAGACCTGCGCGCCCATCTGCACCAGCGTGCGCGCGGCGGGCAGGCCGTTGCGGCCGAGGCCGACGACGGCGAAGCGCTTGCCGGCGAACAGGGTGGGGGACCAGGTCATCCGATTTTCCCCATCACCTGATCTTCAGCGTGGCCAGGCCGATGAGGGCCAGGATCATCGCGATGATCCAGAAGCGGATGACGATGGTGGGTTCGGACCAGCCTTTCTTTTCGAAATGATGGTGCAATGGTGCCATGAGGAAGACGCGGCGCTTGGTGCGCTTGTACCAGGCCACCTGGATGATGACGGAGACCGTTTCCAGCACGAACAGGCCGCCGACGATGCCGAGCACGATTTCGTGCTTCACCGCCACGGCCACGGCACCCAGCGCGCCGCCGAGAGCGAGGCTGCCGGTGTCGCCCATGAACACCGCGGCTGGCGGGGCGTTGAACCAGAGGAAGCCGAGGCCGGCGCCGATGAGGGCGGAGCAGAAGATGGCGAGCTCGCCCACGCCGGGCACGAAGTTCAGCTGCAGGTAGTCGGCAAACACGCGGTTGCCGACGAGGTAGGCGATCAGCGCGAAGACGCCGGCGGCGATGATGGTGGGCACGATGGCCAGGCCATCGAGCCCATCGGTGAGGTTCACCGCGTTGGAGAAGCCGGTCATCACCAGCATGCCGACCAGCGGGAAGGCGAAGCCGAGGGGGATCAGCACCTCCTTGAACACCGGCACGGTGAGGCCGGTGGCCAGCGGCTCGCGCGTGAGGAACATCATCGCGATGGCGGCGGCGAGGCCGAAGACGGCCTGGAGGATGAGCTTGCCGCGGCTGGAGAGGCCTTTGTAGCTGGCCTTGGAGAGCTTGATGTAATCGTCGATGAAGCCGATGCCGCCGTAGGAGAGGGTGAGCAGCAGCACCACCCAGACGAAGCCGTTGCTGAGGTTGGCCCAGAGCAGGGTGGAGATGGTGAGCGAGGCCAGGATCAGCACGCCGCCCATGGTGGGCGTGCCCTTTTTCTCGATCAGGTGGCGCTCCGGCCCGTCTGGCCGGATCGGCTGGCCCTGGCGCTGGATGGCGCGCAGGGTGCGGATCAGCGCGGGGCCGAACATCAGCGAGATCACCAGCGCGGTGATGCAGGCGGCACCGGCGCGGAAGGTGAGGTAGCGGAACAGGTTCGCGGCGATGAACTGTTCCGACAGCGGCGTGAGCAGGTTGTAGAGCATCAGGCGGGCTCCCCGGTCGTGCTGTCCCCGGGGATCGGCGGGGCCGGATGGTCGATCGCGTCGATGACGAGCTTCATCTTGCTGCCGAGGCTGCCCTTGACCAGCACGGCATCGCCGTCGCGCAGCGTGGCGGCGAGAAGCGGGGCGAGGGCGGCGGAATCGGCTGCGTGCAGGCCGCGCTTCGTGGCGGGCAGGGCATCGCGCAGGTGCTGCATCAGCGGGCCGCAGGTGTGCACGATGTCGGCGGTGGCGGCGGCTTCGGCCAGGCCGGCATGCTCGGCGGGGCCGAATTCACCGAGTTCGCGCATGTCGCCGAGGATGGCGACGCGGCGGGTGGCAGGCTGCAGGGCGAGCACGGCGAAGGCGGCGCGCACCGCGACGGCGGAGGCGTTGTAGCTTTCGTCCAGCAGCAGGGCGGTGCCGCCGGGCACGGCGATGCGGCGGCGGGCGCCGCGGCCGGCGACGGGGGCGAAGCCTTGCAGGGCCTCGGCGCCGCGAGTGGGGTCGGCACCCAGGGCGGCGGCGGCGGAGAGGGCGGCGAGCGCGTTCAGCGCCATGTGGGCGCCGGGGGCGGCGAGATGGGTGGTGACGCGGATGCCGGCGATGAGGGCTTCCACCTGGGTGCCGGTGGCGTCGCTGCTGGTGGAGAGCAGGCGGTCATCGGCTTCGGGGTTTGTGCCGAAGCTTCGCGTGGCGTGGCGGGCGCCGGCGCGCAGGCGGGCATACATCGTGCTGTCGTGCGGCAGGATCAGCAGGCCGTTGTCGAGCCCGTCCTGGATGGCGAGCTTTTCGTCCGCCACCGCCTCGATGGTGCCGAGATGGCCGACATGGACCTTCTCCACCGAGGTGATGAGGGCGACATGCGGGGCGGCGAGGCGGGCGAGCGGGCTGATCTCGCCGGCGTGGTTCATGCCGATCTCGGCGACGCAGTAGGCGGCGGGGCGGGGAATGCGGGTGAGGGTGAGCGGCAGGCCCCAGTGGTTGTTGTGCGAGGCCTCGGCGGCCCAGGTGGAGGCGTGGGCGGCCAGGATGGCGCGCAGCATCTCCTTGGTGGTGGTCTTGCCGACGCTGCCGGTGACGGCGACGAGCTTTCCGGCGAAACGGGCGCGGGCGTAGGCGGCGAGGCCGCGCAGGCCTTCCAGCGTATCGGGCACGGCGAGCAGCGGGGCGTCGTCGGCCACGTCATCCGGCAGGGTGTGGACGAGGGCACCGGCGGCGCCCTTTTCCAGTGCGGCGCGGACCCAGCGATGGCCGTCGGATTCGCCGACCAGGGCGACGAAGAGGTCGCCGGGGCGCAGGGTGCGGGTGTCGATGGATACGCCGGTGGCGGCGAAGGGGGTGCGCAGCATTCCGCCGGTGGCGGTGCGCAGGTCGGTGGGCGTCCAGAGCGCGGTCATGACTGGCCCGCCAGGCGGCGGATGATGGCGGCGTCGTCGAACGGGAAGGTTTCGCGGCCGATGGTCTGGCCCTGTTCGTGGCCCTTGCCGGCGACAGCCAATACGTCCCCGGGGCCGAGGGCGGCGATGGCTTCGGCGATGGCGTCGGCGCGGTTGCCGCGGGCGCGGGCGTTGGGCAGCGCGGCCATGCCAGCGAGCACGGCTTCGCGGATGGCGGCCGGGTTTTCGGTGCGGGGGTTGTCGTCGGTGACGATGGCGATATCGGCGTGGCGGGCGACGGCAGCGCCCATCAGCGGGCGCTTGCCGGGGTCGCGGTCTCCGCCGGCGCCGAAGACCACGTGCAGGCGGCCTTCGGTGTGCGGGCGCAGCGCGGTGAGCAGGCGTTCCAGCGCATCGGGCGTGTGGGCGTAGTCCACGTAAATCGCGGCGCCGTTGGGCAGGGTGGCGGCAAGTTCCATGCGGCCGCGCACGCCGGTGAGGCCCGGCAGACGGGCGAGCGCATCCGGCAGGCCGGTGGCTTCGGCGAGGGCGGCGGCGACCAGGGCATTGTCGGCCTGGAAGCGGCCGGGCAGGGCGATTTCGATGGTGTGGCGCGTGCCGGCGGCCTCGATTTCCAGCACCTGGCCGCCGGGGCGTGGGATGGCGCGCAGCAGGCGGAGAGCGTCGCCGCCTTCGCCGACCAGGCGCAGATCGAGCTGGCGGGTTTCGGCGATGTGGCGAAGCTGCTGGAGCGTTTCGGGGTCCAGCGTGGCGCAGGCGATGGCCGGGGCGTGCGACGGCAGCAGGGTCTGGAACAGGCGCAGCTTGGCGCTGCGGTAGGCGCCCATCGTGCCGTGGTAATCGAGATGGTCGCGGGTGAGGTTGGTGAAGGCGGCGGCGCTGAGGCTCAGCCCGTCCAGCCGGTGCTGGTCAAGGCCGTGCGAGGAGGCCTCCATGGCGACGCGGGTGATGCCATCTTGTGCCAGCGCGGCGAGCGTCTGGCTGAGCACCACCGGGTCTGGCGTGGTGAGGCCTGGCCCGGAGAGGCCGCGGTCGGTGGCGACGCCGAGCGTGCCGAGGCTGGCGGCGCGGTGGCCGGCGAGCGACCAGAGCTGGCGCAGGAAATCCGTGGTGCTGGTTTTGCCGTTGGTGCCGGTGACGGCGACCAGCAGCTCTGGCGCCGGGCCGGCGAGCAGGGCGGCGAGGATGGCCAGGCGGCGGCGCGGCTGGGGGTCTTCCAGCAGCGGGCAGGACGGGGAGGGGGTGCCGGGCGGGGCGAGCACGGCGCTGGCGCCGCGGGCGAGCGCGTCGGCGATGAAGGCGCGGCCGTCCTGCGTGCTGCCGGGCAGGGCGGCGAAGATCATGCCATGGCGGACCTGGCGGCTGTCGGCGGTGATGCCGACCACGTCGAGCCCTGCGGCCGACTCCCAGCCGGCGCGCAGGTGCGGCGCGAGGTCTGGCATGCGGGCCAGGAGGCTAGCGAACCGCAACGACGGTTCCTCCGGGCGCGGGGGCGGGCGCGGCTTCCTGGCGCGGGTCGCGCGGCTGGGGGGGCGGGGCCGGACGCGGGGCCACAGCGGGGGCGGGGTTGGCCGGCGGCTGGCCGGCCTGCGGGCGCGGCGCCGGGGGAGTGGCCGGGCGGGCGGCGGGTGGGCTGGCGGCGGGGGCGGCACCGGGCGGACGGCCGGGCACCAGCGGGATGGCGAGCGACTGGGCGATGGCCGGCGCGTTGGTGGTTTCCGGCAGCAGGCCGAGCATGGGGCCGATGCGCGCCACCACGCGCCCGGCACCGGGTGCTGCGACCCAGCCGGCGGTGGCGTAGCCGAAGGTGCTGGCGTTGGCCTTGGCTTCGTCCAGCATGAAATACACCGCGTAGCGCGGGGCCTGCATCGGGAACACGCTGGTGAAGGCCTGGATGTTCGCCTTCTTCTTGTAGCCGCCGCGGCCGGATTTCTCGGCCGTGCCGGTCTTGCCGCCGATGAAGTAGCCCGGCACCTCGGCGGATTTGCCGAAGCCGTCCGACACGATGAGGCGCATGAGCCGGCGCATCGTGTCTGACGTTTGCTGGGTCATGATCCGCTCGCCCTGCGGCGGGGCGGCATCGGGGTCACGGGCCAGGATGGTGGGGCGCACCAGGATGCCGCTGTTGGCGATGGCGGCGGTGGCGCGAACCACGTGCAGCGGGGTGACGGAGATGCCATGGCCGAAGCCGATGGTCATCGTGGCGATGTCTTTCCAGTTGGCCACCGGCGGCGTGAGGGTCTTGAAGGTTTCCGGCAGCTCGATCGGCACCGGTGCCATCATGCCCATGCGCTGGTGCCAGGAGCGCTGGCGCTCCGGCCCCACCGCCAGCGCCACCTTGGCGGCAGCGATGTTGGAGGAATAGGCGAGGAATTCCGGGAAGGAGAGGGCGCGCTTCTTGCCCTCGAAGTCGCTGATGGTGAAGCGGCCGTAGTGGATGGGCGAGGATGCGTCCCACGACGACCACAGCGTGGCCGCGCCGCTGTCCAGCGCCATGGCGGCGGTTTGCAGCTTGAAGGTGCTGCCGGGCTCATAGCGGCCGGAGATGGCGCGGTTGAAGCGCTGCTCATCCGTGGCGCGGCGGAACTGGTTGGCGTCGTAGTCCGGCAGGCTGACCATGGCCAGCATTTCGCCGGTGCGCACATCCATGACGATGCCGGTGCCGCCGATGGCATTGAAGGCGGCCATGGACTTGGACAGCTCGTCGCGCACCACGGCCTGTACGCGCACGTCGATCGACAGGCGGAGCGCCGCGCGGTCGGTGCGCAGCCGTTCATCGAAGAACTTCTCCGCGCCCGCCTGGCCGTTGCCGTCGATATCCACGCCGCCGAGCACCTGGGCGGCCACCGTGCCCAGCGGGTAGCGCCGGTTTTCGGCGAACTCGAAATCGATGCCGGGGATGCCGAGCGCATTGATCTGCAGCTGCTCGCGCGTGGTGATGCGGCGGGCGAGGTAGACGAACTGCTTGTCCTGCTGGGTGAGCTGGCGCTTGAGGTTTGCCGCGTCCAGCTTCGGCAGCACGCCGCGCAGCTTCGCCACCACCTCGTCCACGTCGTAGACGATCTGCGGGTTGGCGTAGAGATCGGCGTAGGGCAGCGAGAGCGCCAGCGGCTCGCCGTTGCGGTCGGTGATCGCGGCGCGCTTCACGCGTGGGCCGAAATCGGTGGCGCTGGGCGGGGGAACGATGGCGGCGGTGGCGGGTGTGGCCTGCATGCCGGGCTGGGCGGGGGCGGGCTGCGGATCGGGCTTGCGCGCCTGGACTTCTATGCGCGGCTTGACCGGGTTGATGACCGTGGCATCGACCAGCTTGCCGACGACGGCGGTGAACAGCAGGGCGAAGCCGCCGGCCACCAGCACGATGCGGCCGCGGGTGCGCTCCATGCCGGCGCGCCGGTCCAGGTCGGGCGCGGTGACGCGGACATGTTCGGTGCGCGGCACGGCATCGGCCGGGGCGGCGCCGAAGCGGTGGGCGACGGAGGAGGGGTTGGGGGCGCTGGTGCCGCGTGAGGGGCCGGTCAATTCCCGCCTCCACCGTTGGACATGGCCGAGGGCGGCGGCAGCGGCCGGCGGGCCATGCCGAGGGCGGAGCGCGTGGCGCCGGGGGCGGCCTCGGCGGCGGCCGGCGGTGCGGCGGGCGCTGAAGGCGCGAAGGCCTGGCGCTGCGGGGCCGGGGCGGCCGGGGCCGGCATGGGCGGCGCGGGCGTGCGCACGGCGACCTGCGTGACCGGGGGGGCGGACGGCATCGGTGCGGGCGTTGCCACGGCAGGGGTGGCCGGCGGCAGCCCGAGCGGCACGGGCGGGCGTGGTGCGGCCGCGATGGCGGGCTGCTGCGGCGGTGCCGGGGCGGGGGCCGGCGGCGGTGCAGGACGGGGCGCGGGTTGCAATGCGGCGATGACCGGCGGTGCGGCCGGAACCGCCGGCGCGGCCACCGGGGGCGGCGCGGGCGGCGGCGGGGCAGGGCGGGCGATGACGGCCGGAGCGGGCGGGGCAGGCGGGCGCGGCGGCGGCTCGGCCACGCGCGGCTCGGCGACACGTGGTTCGGCCGCGCGCGGATCAGGCACCGGGGTGCGCGGCGCCGGGCGGATCACGGCTGCGGGGATTTCCGGTTCCGGCGGCGGTTCCGGCGGGGCGATGCCGATCGGCGGCAGGCGGCGTTCGAGGTCGGCCAGGGTGGTGAACTGGCCCGGCTGGGTGGTTTTCAACGGCAGGTGCAGGTCCACCAGCTCCTGCAGGCGGACAGGGTCGTTCAGCAGGGCGTAGTCCGCGCGCAGCATGGCGCCGCGGGCGCGGGCATCGTCCACCGCCTTCATGGTGGCGTGGATCTCGCGGTCCAGCATCTGGGCGCGGTACTTGACGCGATAGAGATACAGGCCGGAGCCGATGGCCAGCAGCATGCACAGCAGGGAGACAGGCCGCATCATGCCCAGTCCTCCGCGGCAGGGTGCGCCGTGGCGGGGCATTCCATGGCGCGCAGGCGGGCGCTGCGTGCGCGGGGGTTGGCGCCGGTTTCGTCCGTGCCGGGCTTGGCGGCCCCAGACTTGGCGCCCCCGGTGGCGAGCAGGCGGAAGCGGGGCGCCTTGCGGGAGAGCAGGCCGGCGGGGTCGTGGCGCGAGGGGCCCGGTGTGCGGCCGGTGGCCTCGGCCATGAAGCGCTTCACCAGGCGGTCTTCCAGCGAGTGGAACGACACCACCACGAGCCGGCCGCCGGGTGCGAGCAGGCTGGAGGCCTGGTCCAGCGCGCGTTCGATCTGGCCCAGCTCGTCGTTCACCCGGATGCGCAGCGCCTGGAAGCTGCGCGTGGCCGGGTGGTGGCCGTTGCGATCGGGCGGCAATACGGAGCGGATCACCTGGGCCAGGCGGCCGGTGGTGGTGATCGGGGCCTCGGCCCGCGCGGTGACGATGGCATGGGCGACGCGGCGGGAGGCGCGTTCCTCGCCCAGCTCATACAGCGTGTCGGCCAGTTCGCGTTCCGGCAGGGTGTTCACCAGGTCGGCGGCGGTGGGGCCGGTGCGGCCCATGCGCATGTCCAGCGGGCCGTCGTGGCGGAAGGAGAAGCCGCGGGCGGGATCGTCGATCTGGAAGGAGGAGACGCCGAGGTCGAACACCACGCCATCCAGCGCGGCCACGTTGTGCTCGGCCAGCATGTCCATCATGCCGGCGAAGGCGCCGTGCAGCAGGTGCAGCCGGCCGGGGTGACGGGCGGCCAGGGCGGCGCCGCGGGCGATGGCATCGGGGTCGCGGTCGATCGCCCAGACGGTGCAGGGCGCCGCCTCCAGGATGGCCGCGGTGTAGCCGCCGCCACCAAACGTGGCATCGAGGTAGATGCCGCCGTCGCGCGGGGCGAGGGCAGCGAGCACCTCGGCCAGCATCACGGGGATGTGGCCATTCCCGGGGCCGCTCATTTCGCCACCTGCGGCGCGGTGGGCAGGGTCATGCGCAGCACGCGGGCGCGTTCGCGTGCCTCGGCGATGCGGCGCTGGGCGGCCTGGGGCTCCCAGATCTGGAAGTGGCTGCCGGCGCCGATGAAGGCGACCTCCTCGCCCAGCCCGGCATGGTCGGCGAGGTCCTTGGCCAGCACGATGCGGCCTTCCTTGTCGGGCTCGGCGTCGACCGCGTCGGAGTAGAGGGCGAGTGCCAGGTCGTCCTCCTCATCTGAAAAGCGGGGCAGGGCCTGGATCTGGGCACCCTGGGCGGTGAAGGCTTCGGGGTGCCAGCCCTCGATGCACGGGTGCTTGTGCGAGGGGCGCAGCACGACGGGGCCGTTGGCGGGATGGTCAGCCTTCAGGACAGCACGGAACGCCGCCGGAATGGACACCCGGCCCTTCCCGTCTCTCCGAACCAGATGGGTGCCCTTGAATTGGGTCATCCCTGCCTGCGCTGCCCTTCCCGCCCGGGTTCAAAACTGTTCGCGAAACCGAAGGCGCCGACGCTGCGCGCACGCCCGTGCCGGCATGGCGCAGTATCGCCGCGCCAGGCATGGGTGTCCATGGGAGATTATGGGATTTCGCCCCCCAGAAGGGAGTGTCCATGGGAAACATGAACAGGGTGTGGACGAATGTAGGAGATGTTTTCTTGCGGATTCAGAGATTTAGTTGATTTCGGGGAGAGTTTTCCCCAGGTGCCTGTGGATAAGTGGAGCGCGACGGCGGAGGGCTCCGTGGTGCGGCCGCCTCCGATGGTGGTTCCAACGGAGGCGGCCGGCACGAGTCGCGCCGTGTCAACTAAATTTAACAGAAGGAAAGTGCCAGACGGCCTGTAAGCCGGGTTCTGTCCGACACCCGTTGCCGGGCGCCGGGACGGCCATTCCTCTGGGACGCGCATTGCTGCGCGCCTCGCGCGACCAACCCGGGCGACGGGGCTGAAGCACCCCTGCATCAACGCTTTCGCGCCATGCCGGCCGCCCCTATTCGGTCTTGCTCCCGGTGGGGTTTGCCCTGCCGCCCCTGTTACCAGGGGCGCGGTGCGCTCTTGCCGCACCGTTTCACCCTTGCCTGCGGCGGTTGCCCCTTGCGGGACGGCCGGCGCTGGCGGTCTGTTCTCTGTGGCACTTTCCCTGGGGTCGCCCCCGCCGGCCGTTAGCCGGCACCGTGCTTCCGTGGAGCCCGGACTTTCCTCCACCAGGGTTTCCCCCGGCAGCGGCCGCCCGGCCGTCTGGCCCGCGGGTGATGCGCCCGGCGCGGCGCCGCGTCAACTACAGGCCGCGTTCTCTCTTGATTCGGTCCCCAAGCCCGCGCTTGCGCGGGCGTCGAAGGCCAACGGCGTGGGGTCGGATCCTGCGAGATGCGTGATCAGAGGCCGCGTTCGCGCTTGATCCGATCCCACGCGGCGTTGATGCGGGCGACCTTGTCGCTGGCGCGGGCGATGAACTCGGGCGGCACGCCGCGGCTGGCCAGGCTGTCTGGGTGGTTCTCGCGCATCAACTGGCGCCAGGCGGCGCGCACTGCTTCATCCGTGATGTCGCGGGGCACGCCCAGCACGGTGTAGGGGTCTTCCTCGTCGGTGCCCGGGCGCGGGCGCTGCTGCTGCGTGCGGCCGGAGGCGCGGGCCCAGGCCTCGGTGGACAGGCCGAAGCCGCGCCACACCCCTTCCAGGAAATCGTGCTCGGCGCGGTTCAGGGGTTTGTCGGCGCGGGCGATGGCGAACAGGGCCGCGAGCACATCCTCCAGCATGCCGTGGTTGTCGGCGAAGGTCTCGCCCATGTGCAGGGCATAGCCTTCGTAGCCCTCGGGGCTGTCGCGCGCCTGGTCGAACATGCGGCCGACATCGCGCGCGGCTTCGGGTGGGGCGTGGAAATGGCGCTTGAAGGCGTCGATCTCGGCCCGGTTCACGGCGCCATCGACCTTGCTGAGCTTGGCGGCGAGCACCACCACGCCCATGGCGAAGACCTGCTCGCGGCCCAGGGCTGGGGCGGTGGCGAAGGGCGCGCGGGCCTGGCCGAGCATGCCGCCCAGCGCGTTGCGCCCGGCATTGCGCAGCCCGGCCATCCCGTTGCTGTCTGCCGCGTGGCCCAGTGCCATGCCGGCCACGGCCCCGAAGGGACCGCCCACGGCGAAGCCGGCCACGCCGCCGATGATCTTGCCCCACATCACGTTGCAGATGCTCCTGATGCCACCTGGGATAGCACGCAGGGATGAACAATCGCAAAACCGAGGTGGTTGCTGGTCAGCCTTCGCTGGCCTGCCGCCGCAGCGCGACGAGGTCGATCTTGCCGCTGGCCATCATGGGCAGGGCCGGCAGCACGGTGATGGTGGCGGGGCGCATGGAAGCCGGCAGGGCGGCACGGGCGCGGTCGGCGAGCGCCGCGCGAAGGGCCGGTTCGTCGGCTGTGCCGGGCATGGCCACGAAGGCGGCGGGCCGTCCGGCGGCATCGGCCACCACGGCGGCTTCCAGCACGCCGGGGTGTTCGCGCAGCACCGCCTCGATCTCGCCCGGCTCGATGCGCACGCCGTTGATGTTGATCTGCCGGTCCGCGCGGCCGACGAAGGACAGCAGGCCATCGCGGCCCAGGCGCATCACGTCTCCCGTGCGGAAGATGCGGCGCAAGGGGTCCTGCGGGTCTGGCTGCATGCGGCCCGGCAGGATGGCGCCGGCGTGCCATTCCCCCAGCGCGATGCGGCGGTCCGACAGTACCAGCTCGCCCTGCATCCCGTCTGGCACAGGGTTTCCGGTGGGATCGACCAGCGCGTGGCGCCAGCCCTCGGTGAGCCAGCCGGCGGGGAGCGATGGCCCCGGTGGCGGCGTGGCTGGAACCTGCCATTCCGCCACCACCTGGGCCTCGGTGGAGGCGTAGGTGTGGGAGATCGCGCAGCCCCGTGGCAGTGCCGCCGCCACAGCCTGCCAATCGTCGCGGGCCAGCCCCATGGCGCCCATGCGGTGCAGCCGCACCCGGGCGAAGGCCGCCGTGCCGCCGGGCAGGCCGAGCAGCATGCGGGAGAGGGCGGCGTTGGTGATGGTCACGTCCGGCGGGTGGGCCTGCATCAGCCGCAGGATGCCGCCGGCCCCCTGCGCGGACAGGCTGGCGCAGAGATGTGTCCCCCCGGCCATGACGGCGGCGAGCAGGAAGCTGAAGCCTGAGGCGACATGGGGGCCGGAGGTGGCCATCACGCGGTCCCCTGGTGCGTAGCGAATGCTGGCCATGGTGGCGCGGGCGCGCGCGGCCACGGCGTGGTGGGACAGCACGATGCCCTTCGGCAGGCCGGAACTGCCTGAGGTGAAATGCACCATCGCGGGATCGTCCGCGCCGGGCGGGGTCGGCTGCCATCCCTGCGGGGCCGGCGTGGCGCCCGCCTCCGCGAAGGTGAGGCACTCTGGGCCGGGTTCGGCTTGCAGTACCAGCGCGGCACCGGCGAGGGCCTGCGCCAGGCGCTCCGCGGGATCATGGGCGTTCAGCGCGAGGGTGATGCGCCCGGAGGCGAGGCAGCCGAAGGCGGTGGCGACGCCCAGCGGGCTGTAGGGGAGAACCGCGGCCACCGCACCGCCTTGCGGCACCGTGCTGGCGATGCGGTGGGCCACCGCGCGGGCATGGGCGGCGAGGTCGGCGAAGCTCAGCTGTTGTTGCAGGTCGATGAAGGCATCCAGGTTGCCGTGCGCGCCTGCGGCGGCATCGAGCAGGTCCAGCACCGGGGTTGGCGCTTCGCCATCGTAGCGCGGCAGGCCCTGGGGGTGGGGGGGCGCGACCCGCCATGCGGCGGGGTGGGGGAACTCTGTTGGCATGCGCTTCGGCCTACCATGCGGAAGCGACCAAACTATAGCCACGCGGCGCCATCTTTCCCCGCCCGCGGCGTGTCGCTAGAACCGCGCATCCGCTTGAAGGCCGTATGCCGGTGCCGGCGGCCCGTTGGGAGTGACGAGTTCGATGTGGCAGTTCTGGGTCGATCGCGGCGGCACCTTCACCGATATCGTGGCGCGTGACCCCGAAGGGCGGCTTTCGACCCACAAGCTGCTGAGCGAGAACCCCGAGCGCTATCGGGATGCGGCGATCGCGGGCATCAAGACCGTGCTGGGCATCGCGCTGGACCAGCCGATTCCGCGTGGGCTGGTGGATTGCGTGAAGATGGGCACCACGGTGGCCACCAATGCACTGCTGGAACGCAAGGGCGAGCGCACGGCGCTGGTGGTGAACAAGGGCTTCGCCGACATCCTGCGCATCGGCAACCAGGCGCGGCCGCGGCTGTTCGACCTGAACGTGGTGCTGCCGACGCTGCTGTATGAGGAGGTGGTCGAGGTGGCCGGGCGCGTGGACGTGCACGGCGCCGAGAGGGAGGCGCTGGACGAGGCGGCGGCGCTGGCGGCGTTCCGCGCCGTGCGGGCCAATGGCATCCAGGCCATCGCCATCGTGATGATGCATGCCTGGAAGTTCCCGGAGCATGAGAAGCGCCTGGCCGCGCTGGCGCGTGAGGCTGGGTTCAGTCAGGTTTCCACCAGCCATGAGGTGAGCCCGTTGCTGCGCCTGGTGCCGCGCGGCGATACCACGGTGGTGGATGCCTATCTCTCGCCGATCCTGCGCCGCTACGTGGAGCAGGTGGCCAGCGAGCTTGGCGGCGTGCGGCTTTATTTCATGCAGTCCAACGGCGGGCTGGCCGAGGCGCACCGGTTCCAGGGCAAGGATGCGATCCTGTCCGGCCCCGCTGGCGGCATCGTGGGCGCGGCGCGCACCGCGGGCATGGCCGGGATCGAGCGGATCATCGGCTTCGACATGGGCGGCACCTCCACGGACGTGGCGCTGTACGACGGCGCCTTCGAGCGGGCCTTCGAGACGGCGGTGGCGGGCGTGCGGATGCGCGCGCCGATGATGGCGATCAACACCGTGGCGGCCGGTGGTGGCTCCATCCTGCATTTCGAGGCCGGCCGCTTCCGCGTGGGGCCGGACAGCGCCGGCGCCAATCCCGGCCCGGCCTGCTATCGCCGCGGTGGGCCGCTGGCGGTGACGGATGCCAATGTGGCCGTGGGCAAGATCCAGCCCAACCATTTCCCGGCCATCTTCGGGCCGAACGGCGACCAGAAGCTGGACGCCGGGATCGTGGTGGAGAAGTTCCAGGCACTGGCCGAGCGGATCGAGGCCGAGACTGGCGTGAAGCGCGACCCGCGCGACGTGGCGGAAGGCTACCTGCGCATCGCCGTGGCCAACATGGCCAACGCCATCAAGCAGGTGAGCGTGCAGAAGGGCCACGACGCCACCCGCTTCGCGCTGCAATGCTTCGGCGGCGCCGGCGGGCAGCATGCCTGCCTGGTGGCGGACGAGCTGGGCATGGAGACGGTGTTCATTCACCCCTATGCCGGCGTGCTCTCCGCCTATGGCATGGGCCTCGCGGACCAGACCGTGATGCGCGAGCAGGCGGTGGAGGTCACGCTGTCGGAAGCGGTGATGCCGGATCTGGCGGCGCTGCTGGAGCGGCTGGGTGGCGAGGCTTCGGCGGAGCTGGCGGTGCAGGGCGGCGACCCCGCCCGCGCCACCGTCGCGAAGAAGCTGCATGTGCGCTACGCCGGCACCGAAGCCGCGCTCATCATCGATTTTGCGGCTGCGGCGGCGGTGGAGGCGGCGTTCACCGTGGCGCACAAGGCGCGCTTCGGCTTTGCCACCCCCGGCCGCGCGCTGGTGGTGGAGGCCGTGGCGGTGGAGGCGACCTCCCCGGGCGAGGTGGTGAACGAGGCGACCATCCCCGACACCACCGGGTTGCCGGGGCGGATCGATACCGTGAGCATGTGGAGCGGTGGGCAGGCGCATGAGACGCCGGTGTACGATCGCGCGGCCCTGCGCGCCGGGGATCGCATCCCGGGCCCCGCGCTGATCCGCGAGGCGATCGCCACCACGGTGGTGGAGCCCGGCTGGACGGCCGAGGTGTCCTCGCTTGACCACATGACCGTGAAGCGCACGACAGCGAGAAAATTCGTGGCGGCTTCGGGCACCGAGCGGGCCGATCCCGTCCTGCTGGAGCTGTTCAACAACCTGTTCATGAACGTGGCGGAGCAGACCGGCGCGGTGCTGCAGAACACCTCCATGAGCGTGAACATCAAGGAACGGCTGGATTTCTCCTGCGCGATCTTCGATGCCACCGGCGGGCTGGTGGCCAACGCGCCGCATGTGCCGGTGCATCTCGGCGCCATGGGCGAGAGCGTGCGCACGGTGCTGGAACGGCGCGGCAGCACGCTGCGGCTCGGCGACGTGGTGGCGCTCAACAACCCCTACAACGGCGGCACCCATCTGCCGGACGTGACGGTGATCACCCCGGTGTTCGACACAACGGGCAAGGAGATCCTGTTCTTCGTCGGCAGCCGTGGCCACCATGCCGATATCGGCGGCATCACCCCGGGCTCCACCCCGCCCGCCTCCCGCACGCTGGAGGAGGAGGGCGTGGTGATCGACGACTTCCTGCTGGTGGACCAGGGCCATTTCCGCGAGCCGGAATTCCGCGCCGTGCTGGCCGGTGCGACCTATCCCGCGCGCTCGCCGGACGTGAACGTGGCCGACATCAAGGCGCAGGTGGCCGCCAACGAGAAGGGCGTGCAGGAGTTGCAGCGCGTGGTGGCGCAGTTCGGCTGGGCCACCGTGAGTGCCTACATGAAGCACGTGATGGACAATGCCGAGGAGAGCGTGCGCCAGGTGCTCGCCCGCATCGGCAATGGCGGCTTCGACTACGTGATGGATGACGGCGCGCCGCTGAAGGTGCGCGTCACGGTGGACCAGGCCGCGCGCACCGCGGTGGTGGATTTCACCGGCACCGGGCCGCAGCGCGACAACAACTTCAACGCCCCCCCGGCAGTGACGCGGGCCGCGGTGCTGTATGTGTTCCGCTGCCTGGTCGGTTCCGACATTCCGCTGAACGATGGGTGCCTGAAGCCGATCGAGATCCGCATCCCGCCGGGCACGTTCCTCTCGCCCTATCCCGGTGCTGCCGTGGTGGCGGGGAACACCGAAGTGTCCCAGGCCACCTGCAACGCGCTGTTCGGCGCGCTGGGGGCGCTGGCCTGTTCCCAGGCCACGATGAACAACTTCCTGTTCGGCGATGCCACGCGCCAGTACTACGAGACGATCTGCGGCGGCATGGGTGCCGGCGATGGGCATCACGGCACCAGCGCGGTGCAGACGCACATGACCAACACGCGCATGACCGACCCCGAGGTGCTGGAACTGCGCTACCCCGTGAGCCTGGAGCTGTTCGGCATCCGCCGCGGCTCCGGCGGTGCGGGAAAGTGGCATGGCGGCGACGGTTCCGTGCGGCGCATCCGCTTCCTGGAGCCGATGACCGCCGTGATCGTCTCCTCCCGCCGCAACGTGCCGCCCTTCGGCCTGGCCGGCGGTGCCGATGGCGCGGCGGGGCGGCAATGGGTGGAGCGGGCCGACGGGGCCAGGGAGGTGCTGACCGGCACCGACAAGGCCGAGCTTGCCCCGGGCGATGTCTTCGTGATCGAGACGCCCGGCGGCGGCGGCTACGGCTCACCCGCCTGAGCCCCGCGCCGCACCTGGCATGATCGCGCTGCGCCACATCTCCCTGGGGCTCGTGGCGCTGCTGCTTCTGGTTCTGGGCGGCGCGTGGGTTGCGCCTTCGGTGCTGGAGTGGAACCGGTATCGCGCCGATGTCTCTGGCCTGGCCTCGGCCGCGCTGGGCCAGTCGGTGCGCATCGAAGGGCGCATCACCCTGCGCGTGCTGCCGCAGCCTTTGCTGGTGGCCGAGCGAGTGACGGTGGATGCCAGCGGTGGTGCCACCGTGACCGCCGAGCAGTTGCTGCTGCGGGTGGCGCTGATGCCGCTGCTGGCCGGGCGCGTGGAGGCGCGCGAGCTGGTGCTGCGCGGCGCGGATATCCGCCTGCCCTGGCCGCCAGACCCCGCCGCACTGGCCCTGCGCGCGCCCTCCTGGCTGTCCGCGCTGTCGGCGCGCATCGAGCGCGGGCGGCTGCAGATCGGCGAGGTCGCGGTGACGGGGCTGGAGGCGACGCTGGCCACCAACGATGTTTCCGGCAGCTTCCTCAGCGCCGGGCGGGCGCGCAGCGGCGGGCGGGACTGGGCGTTCACGGCGCGGGTCAGCCAGCCCGGCGGTGACGGCGCCGTGGGGCTGGACCTCACGCTGGATGGGCAGGGCGCGGGGGCGGTGATCTCTGGCCAGTTGCAGCCGGATGGTACGATGGTGGGCCGCGTGGCGCTGCGCGGCACCGATTTGTCGCAGCTTGTGCCGGCGCCTTCCGTGCCGTTCCGTGTCGAGGGTCGGCTGACCACCGGCGGTGGGTTGGTGGCGGCGGATGAGCTGGCGGGCGAGTTGGCCGGCGCACCGGTGAAGGGCGCGATCGCGCTGCGCCTGTTGCCGCGGGTGCGGCTGGACGTGGCGGTGGCGGCCAGCCGGCTCGATCTCGATGCCTGGGCGCCGGCCCTGCTTGGCCGCGCGGTGGGCTTGCAGCCGGGCATGCCGCTGGGCATCGATCTGTCGGCCGAGGCCGCATTGCTGGGCGATGGCACGCTGCGCGGCCTGCGCGCGGCGTTCGATATCGCCGATGGCGCGGTGGAGGTGCGCGAGGCGCGCGCGCTGCTGCCCGGGGAGGCCAGTCTGCGCCTGAAGGGCCGGCTCGCGCCCGCTGGCGCTTCCCGTCTGCGCTTCGAGGGGGAGGCCGCCTTGGAGGCCCCGGCGCTGCGCACGACCCTGGCCTGGGCCGCGCGTGCCGGGTTGGGGCCCGTGGATGCCCTGCCGCCATCGGTGCTGCGCACGGCGGCGCTGCATGGGCAGGTGCGTGTGGAAGACGGCGAGCTTGCGATCACCGAGATGGCGGGGCAGGTGGACGGGTCTGCCGTGCTGGCGGCCCTGGCCTGGCGGCCGGCGCCCAGGCCCACGTTGCGGGCGGTGGTGACGGCGGAGCGGGTCGATCTCGATCCCTGGGCCGCGTCCTTCTGGCCTGGGACGGGTGCCCCCAACCTGATAGCCGCCGCCGCGACCTTCGGCCCGCTTGCGCTCGATCTTCGGCTGTTGGCGGAGGCGGCCACCCTGCGTGGCATCGCGGCCACGGACGTGACGCTGGACCTCGCCGCCACACCCGGCCGCATCGAAGTACGACAGATGGCGGCGCAGGCCTTGGGGGCCGCGGCATCGGCGTCCCTCACCCTGCTGGAGGGTGGGCGCATTGCCGATGCCAAGGCCGAGCTGAAAGCCGCACGGGCGACGGGGTTCACCCCGTATGTGGTGCAGGCGTTGGGGCGGAACTTCGCTGCCCGGCTGGAACCGCTGCTGCGCGGGGCGCTGCTGCTGCAACTGCAGGCCGGTGGGGCGCCGGAAAACCTGGGACTGAAGCTCGCCGCCACGCTGGCCGACCTGCGGCTGGAGGCCACGCCAACGCTCGACCTGCCGGGTGGGCGCTGGGCCGGCACGCTCACGCTGCGCCATCCCGGCGCGCCGCGGCTGGCCGAGACATTGGGGCAAGCCGGGGCTTCCGCCTGGCTCGGGGACGGCTCCCTGGCGCTGGTCGCCCAGCTGACCGGCGGTGCGGACCGGCTGGTGGCGGAGAGCTTCGATCTCGCCGCCGGGGGGCTAAGGGCCGGCGGTGCGCTGCGGCTGGATCGCGGCGACGTGCCCCGCCTGTCTGGCCGCATCGCGGCGGAAGGGCTGATGCTGCCTTGGCCCTATCCGCGCAGCCCGGACCCATTGCCGATCGAGGGGCTGCTGGGCTGGGAGGCGGAGCTTCAGCTGACCGCCCGCAGCGTCAGCCTGTCGCGCGAACGGGTGCTGGCGGACGCGACGGCGACGCTGGCGCTGGTGCGCGGGCAACTGCAGCTTTCCGACCTCACCGCCACGCTGGCGGGCGGGCGCCTCACGGGATCTCTGGCCTTCGATGCCGCCGCGCGGCCGCCGGTGTTGGCGGTGCAGGCGGGGCTGCGCGGTGGGCAGATTTCGGCGCCGGTCTTCGATACGGCCATCGACCTCGCGGGTGGCGTGCTGGATGGAGCGGCGCGCCTCTCCGCCGCCGGGTTCTCGCCGGCCGGATTGCTGGCGAGCCTGGGTGGTACTGTCTCGCTGTCTGGCCGGGACGGCATGCTGACGGGATTCGATCTGGCCCGTATGGGCGCGCGGCTGGAGGAGACGGATTTGCGCGCCGCCTTGGCCGGTGGGGCCACGGCCTTCGACCAGCTATCGCTGGAGGCCGGGATCGAGAATGGCGGCTTGCTGCTGCGGCGTGCGGCGCTGGCCGGGCGCGCCGGGACCGCTACGGCGGCCGGCACGATTGACCTTACCCGCGCCCTGCTGGCGCTGCGCCTGGCATTCCTGCCCGCGGTGCCGGATCCGCCGGAGATCGGCCTGCGCCTGTCTGGCCCTGCGGACATGCCGGAGCGCGTGCCGGAACTGGCCGGCGCGGTGCGCTGGCGGGCCGAACACCCGCCATAGCAGCCCTCAGATCCGGCGGATCGTGTAGACCTGTTCCAGGGACCGGACGATCTCCGCGCCATGGGCGGGATCGCGCGCTTCGAACATCACTTCGAGCTGCGCGGCCTGCACGCTGGGCGAGGCGAACAGGCGGTGGTGCGATACGTCGATGATGTTGCCGCCTGCGGTGCCGATGCGCCCGGCAATGTCGGCCAGCACGCCGGGCCGGTCCGGAATTTCCAGCACCAGCCGCACCAGCCTGCCGTCGCGCAGCAGGTTGCGCAGCATGACGTTGGCCAGGATCCGCGCATCGATGTTGCCGCCGCAGATGGCCACGCCGACCTTCTTGCCGGCGAAACGGTCGGGCAGGGCCAGCAGCGCCGCAACGCCCGCAGCACCTGCACCCTCCGCCACCACCTTGGCACCCTCGGCCAGCAGGGCGATGGCTTCCTCCACCGCGCGCTCCGGCACCACCACCACGTCTGCCACATGGGCGCGGATGTGGCGCAGCGGCGTCTCCCCGATGTCGCGCACCGCGATGCCCTCGGCGATGGTCGCGCCGCCGACCGAAACCGGCTGGCCCGCCAGGCGCTGCGCCAGCGCGGCATAGGCGGCCGCCTCCACGCCAATCACCTCGATGCCCGGCTTCAGCGCCGTGGCCGCCACCGCGCAGCCGGCAAGCAGCCCGCCGCCGCCGACGGGGATCACCAGCATGTCGAGATCGGGCACGTCGGCCAGCATCTCCAGCGCCATGGTGCCCTGGCCGGCCATCACGCCCAGGTCGTCGTAGGGATGGATGAAGACCAGACCCTCCTGCGCGGCGAGCGCATGGGCATGCTCCGCCGATTCCGCCAGCGTCTCGCCATGCAGCACCACGCGTGCGCCCCAGGAGGCGGTGCGCGTGACTTTCGTGGCCGGCGTGTGCTGCGGCATCACGATGGTGGCGGCGATGCCCAGCAGGCTGGCATGGCGTGCCACCGCCTGGGCATGGTTGCCGGCCGACATGGCGATCACGCCCGCTGCCCGCTCCGAAGCACTCAACAGCGCAAGGCGGTTGGCGGCACCCCTTTCCTTGAACGCACCGGTCGCCTGCAGGTTGTCCAGCTTCAGGAACACCTGTGCCCCGGTGGCGCGCGAGATGGCATCGCACGGGATCATCGGGGTGCGCAGCACGTGGCCTTCGATGCGCGCGGCCGCGGCCCGCACATCGGCCAGACTGATCATGGGCATAAGCGTGCGATCAGCCGAAGCGGACGGCGAGGATCTCGTAGCTGCGGTCGCCGCCGGGCGCCGGAACGGAGACCGTGTCGCCGATCCTCTTGCCGATCAGCGCCTTGGCCAGCGGGGAGGAGATGGACAGCCGGGCATGCTTGATGTCGGCCTCGTGCACGCCGACGATCTGGTAGGTGGCTTCCTTCTCCGTCTCCTCGTCCACCACGCGCACATGGGCGCCGAACATCACGTGGTCGCCCGAGAGCATGGCGGGGTCGATCACCTCGGCGGCCGAGACGATCTCCTCCAGCTCCGCGATGCGGCCTTCGATGAAGGACTGGCGCTCGCGCGCCGCGTGGTACTCGGCGTTCTCGCTGAGATCGCCATGGCTGCGTGCCTCGGCGATGGCGCGAATGACTGCCGGGCGCTCGACGCCTTTCAGCGTTCTGAGCTCCACTTCCAGTCGCTGCAGACCGGGCGCGGTCATCGGAAATTTCTGCACTGCGCGAACCTCAAGCGAAGAAAAGCGAATTTTCTGGCACTTGGCGACGATGGAGCGGCGTCGCAAGCCCCGAAACGCGACCGCCGCGACGCGGCAAAAGCCGGGTCGCGACGGGGGTATCAGAACGATCCACGGAAATACGCCTGCAGGGGGGCAACTTCAAGGGTGCCCGACTTCAACGCCGCGATGGCATGGGCCGCGGCCCGTGCGCCGGCAATGGTGGTGTAGTGCGGAACGCCATGCGTCAGCGCGCTGCGGCGGATATCGAAGCTGTCCGCCACTGATTGCGCGCCGGCCGCGGTGTTGATCACGATCTGGACATCGCCGGACTTGATCGCATCCACGCAATGCGGCCGGCCTTCCAGCACCTTGTTCACCACGCCCACCGAAAGCCCGGCCTCGCGCAGATGCGCCGCCGTGCCGCGCGTGGCCAGGATGGTGAAGCCGTTGTCGATCAGGCGGCGCGCCACGCCCACGGCGGCAACCTTGTCGCTGTCGCGCACCGACAGGAACGCGGTGCCGGATTCCGGCAGCTTCACGCCCGCACCGAGCTGGCTTTTGGCGAAGGCGCGTTCGAAGCTGGAATCCAGCCCCATCACCTCGCCGGTGGATTTCATCTCCGGCCCCAGGATCGTGTCCACGTTCGGGAAGCGGTTGAACGGGAACACCGCCTCCTTCACCGCCACGTGCGGCGCGATGCTGTCATCGTCCAGCTTGAACTCGCGCAGCTTGGCGCCGGCCATCACGCGGGCGCCGATCTTGGCGATCGGCACGCCGGTGGCCTTGGCGACGAAGGGCGCGGTGCGGGAAGCGCGGGGGTTCACCTCCAGCACGTAGATCACGTTGTCCTTGATCGCGTACTGCACGTTCATCAGGCCGACCACGCCGAGCGCCTTGGCCATCACTTCCGTCTCGGCCTTCAGCTCCGTCACCATCGCGGGCGACAGCGTATAGGGCGGCAGGGCGCAGGCGCTGTCGCCGGAATGGATGCCGGCTTCCTCGATGTGTTCCATCACGCCGGCAACATAAACCTCCTCGCCGTCGCAGATGCAGTCCACATCCACCTCGATCGCGTCGTTGAGGTAGCGGTCGATCAGCAGCGGGCCGCTGGAGAGTGCGGCCTCGCCACTGTCGCGCATGTAGCGAGCGAGTCCCTTGCCGTCGTACAGGATCTCCATCGCCCGGCCGCCGAGCACGTAGCTGGGCCGGATCACAATCGGGAAGCCGATGCGGTCGGTGATCTTTTCCGCTTCCTCGGCGGAGCGGGCGATACCGTTCTCCGGCTGGCGCAGGCCCAGCTTCTGCAGCAGCAGCTGGAAGCGCTCGCGATCCTCGGCGAGGTCGATGGCGTCGGCGGAGGTGCCGAGGATGGGGATATCCGCCTTGGCCAGCGCCTGGGAGAGCTTCAGCGGCGTCTGTCCGCCATACTGCACGATGCAGCCCAGCACGGTGCCGTTGGTCTGCTCCAGCCGGATCAGCGCGATCACGTCCTCTGCCGTCAGCGGCTCGAAATACAGCCGGTCGGAGGTGTCGTAGTCGGTGGAGACGGTTTCGGGGTTGCAATTGACCATGATGGTCTCGAACCCCGCCTCCTTCAGCGCATAGGCGGCGTGCACGCAGCAATAGTCGAACTCGATGCCCTGGCCGATGCGGTTCGGACCACCGCCGAGGATGATGATCTTCTGCCGGTTGGTGGGCTCGGATTCGCACATCGGCGTGCCGAAGCCGCCTTCGTAGGTGGAATACATGTAGGGCGTGGCGGCGGCGAATTCCGCCGCGCAGGTGTCGATACGCTTGTACACCGGCAGCACGCCGAGCTTGCCGCGCAGCGCGCCGATCTCGGCTTCGGTCGTGTTCGCCAGCACCGACAGCCGCTTGTCGGAGAAGCCCATCGCCTTCAGCCGGCGTAGCCCGGTCGCATCCTTCGGCAGGCCGTTGGCGGAAACCTCACGCTCGGCAACAACGATCTTTTCCAGCTCGCGCAGGAACCACGGGTCGAACTTGCTGGCCTCGTGGATCTCTTCCACCGACAGGCCGGCGCGCAACGCCTGGGCTGCCATCAGCAGGCGATCCGGCTTCGGCTGCGACAGCGCGGCGCGGAAGGCGTCGGTCCCGCCATCGCCCGGGGCTTCCACGGGGTCGAGCCCGGCGAAGCCCGTCTCCATGCTGCGCAGGCCCTTCTGCAGGGCCTCGGCGAAGCTGCGCCCGATCGCCATCGCCTCGCCGACCGACTTCATGCTGGTGGACAGCATCGCCGGCGTGCCGGGGAACTTTTCAAACGTGAAGCGGGGAATCTTGACAACGACATAGTCGATGGTCGGCTCGAAGCTGGCCGGGGTCACCATGGTGATGTCGTTGGCCAACTCATCCAGCGTGTAGCCCACGGCGAGGCGCGCGGCGACCTTGGCAATCGGGAAGCCGGTCGCCTTCGACGCCAGCGCGGAAGAACGCGAGACGCGCGGGTTCATCTCGATCACCACCATGCGCCCGTCGGCCGGGTTCAGCGCGAACTGCACGTTCGATCCGCCGGTATCCACGCCGATCTTGCGCAGGCACGCGATCGAGGCATCGCGCATTACCTGGTATTCCTTGTCGGTCAGCGTCAGAGCCGGCGCGACGGTCACGGAATCCCCGGTATGGATGCCCATCGGATCCACGTTCTCGATGGCGCAGATGATGATGCAGTTGTCCTTGCTGTCGCGCACCACCTCCATCTCGAACTCCTTCCAGCCGAGCACGGATTCCTCGACCAGAACCTCGGAGGTGGGGGAGGCATCGAGCCCGCCGGCCACGATGCGTTCGAATTCTTCCTTGTTGTAGGCGATGCCGCCGCCGGTGCCGCCCAGGGTGAAGCTCGGCCGGATCACCGCCGGCAGGCCGATCTCCGTCAGGGCCACGCGCGCCTCTTCCATCGTGTGCGCGATCCGGCTCTTCGGGCTTTCGATGCCGATCTCGCTCATCGCGTCGCGGAACTTCAGCCGGTCCTCGGCGCGGTCGATCACGTCGGCCTTCGCGCCGATCAACTCCACGTTGTACTTCTCCAGCACCCCGCTGGCCGCCAGGGTCATCGCCGTGTTCAGCGCGGTCTGCCCGCCCATCGTCGGCAGCAGCGCATCCGGCCGCTCCTTGGCGATGATCTTCTCCACCATGTCCGGCGTGATGGGCTCGATATAGGTTGCATCGGCCAGGCCCGGGTCGGTCATGATCGTGGCGGGGTTGGAGTTCACCAGGATCACCCGGTAGCCCTCGGCGCGCAGCGCCTTGCAGGCCTGGGCGCCGGAATAATCGAACTCGCAGGCCTGGCCGATCACGATCGGGCCGGCGCCGATGATCATGATGCTCTTGAGGTCGGTGCGCTTCGGCATCTCAGGCTCCGGTCTGGGTGCGGGCCCGGGCCACGCCGTTGGGCGTGGGGTCCAGGCGGCAGTGGCAGTGCAGCGCCTGGTTTCCCAGGCGGATCGTGTCGCGGATCAGGCCTTGGCTTCGATCAGGTCGACGAAGCGCTGGAACAGGTAGTGGCTGTCGGACGGGCCCGGGCTCGCCTCCGGGTGATACTGCACGCTGAAGGCGCGCTTGGCCGGGCAGGCAATGCCTTCGTTGCTCTGGTCGAACAGGCTGACATGCGTCACCTGCACGCCCTCCGGCAGGCTGTCGGGATCCACCGCGAAGCCGTGGTTCTGGCTGGTGATCTCCACGCGCCCGGTGGTGAGGTCCTTCACCGGCTGGTTGGCACCACGATGGCCGCGGGCCAGCTTGAAGGTCTTGCCGCCCAAAGCGAGGGACAGCAGCTGGTGGCCCAGGCAGATGCCGAACACCGGCTTGCCCGCCGCCAGCACGCCCTGGATCGCCGGCACGGCATAGGTGCCGGTGGCGGCGGGGTCGCCGGGGCCGTTGGAGAGGAACACGCCATCGGGGTTGTGCCGCAGGATGTCCTCGGCCGTCGCCGTGCCCGGCACCACGGTCACCCGGCAGCCGGCGGCGGCCAGGCAGCGCAGGATGTTGCGCTTGGCCCCGTAATCCACCGCCACCACGTGATGCTTCGGCGCCACCTGGCGGCCATAGCCGGTCGGCCAGGCCCAGGTCGTCTCGTCCCACTCATAGGCCTGGGTGCAGGCGACGGTCTTGGCGAGGTCCATGCCCTCCAGCCCCGGCCACGCCTTGGCCCGCGCCATGGCGCCTTCTATGTCGAACCGCCCATCGGCCGGGAAGACCAGCACGCCGGAGGGCGCGCCGCCGTCGCGGATGCGGATGGTCAGCGCCCGCGTGTCCACCCCGGCCAGCCCGGTCACGCCCTGGCCGCGCAGCCAGGCGTCCAGGTGCTGGTGGTTGCGCCAGTTGCTCGGCTCCGTAATGTCCTGCTTCACGATCACGCCGCGCGCGGCGATCGTGGCGGCCTCGATATCCTAGCCGTTGGTGCCCACATTGCCGATATGCGGAAAGGTGAAGGTGATCACCTGCCCGGCATAGGAAGGGTCGGTCAGCGTTTCCTGGTAGCCGGTCATGCCGGTGTTGAAGCAGATCTCGGCCGGCTCGGTGCCGGCGGTATGGGCGCCGATGCCGCGGCCCCAGAACACGCTGCCATCCTCCAGCACCAGGGCCGCCGTTGCGCCCTCGGGCGCGGCATGGGGGGCAGTGGGTTCGGGCATGATGGTGCCTTCTGTCTGGGGGGCGCCCGCGCCGGCCAAGTCAGCCCCGGGCATGTCAGCAAGGGAAAGTCCGGTGGCGGCAATCACGGCGGGCCAGTGCTTGGAGGGGATGCTGCGCCCCTGGCGCCACTTGCGCACCGCCTCCGTGCCCACGCCCAGCCGGCGGGCGACGGCATCTGCCCCGCCCATTGTCTCGATGATGCTGTCGACGGTCGCGGGGGCGCTGCTCATGCCGGGCATATATGGGAAAAAACTTCCCACTTCAACGCGCGCGTCGTGTGTGGGAAGAAATTTCCCATGCACCGCGGGCATGCCTTCGCGGCCACGCTATATGATAAAGGAACTTTTTTACGGAGGCCGACGCCATGACAACGACCGCCCCCTTGCGCGAACAGTTCACCGCCCAGCTCAAGGAAGCCATGCTGGCCAAGGACGCCGCCCGCGTTTCCGCCATCCGCATGATCACCTCGCGCCTGAAGGATGTGGACATCGCCGCCCGCCCCAAGGGCATCACCCAGGTGCCGGATGAGGAGGTGATCGCCATGCTCCGCACCATGGTGAAGTCCCGCCGCGAGAGCGTCGATCTCTACCGCCAGGGCAACCGCACCGACCTGGTGGCCAAAGAGGAGGCGGAGATCGCGGTGATCGAGGCGTTCCTGCCCGCCCAGATGGATGAGGCCGCCACCGCGGAGGCCGTGAAGGCCGCGATCGCCGAGTCCGGCGCAACGGGGATCAAGGAAATGGGCAAGGTGATGGCGGTGCTGAAGGCCAAGTACGGCGCCGTGCTGGACATGGGCCGGGTGGGCCCGATGGTGAAGGCCCAGCTGGGCGGCTGACCCCCCATGGCCCTGCCGGCCGGTTTTCTCGACGAGTTGCGCGCCCGCACGCCCCTAGCGGCGGTGGTGGGGCGGCGGGGGAAGCTCGCCCGCTCCGGCCGCAACTGGAAGGGCTGCTGCCCCTTCCACAACGAGAAGACGCCCAGCTTCTACGTCTATGACAACGGCTACCACTGCTTCGGCTGCGGCCAGCATGGCGACGCCATCAGCTTCGTCATGCAAACCCAGGGCCTGGGCTTCATGGAGGCGATCGAGCAGCTGGCCGGCGAGGCCGGGCTAGATGTGCCCAAGCCCACCCCGGCCGCGGCCGAGGCCGAGCGCGTGCGCCACTCCCTGCAGGAGGTGCTGTCCGCCGCCGAGGCCTCCTACCGTCGCCGCCTGCGCCTGCCGGAGGGCGCGCGCGCGCTGGACTACCTGCGCGGCCGCGGCCTGACGGAGGAGACGATCGACAGCTTCGGCCTCGGCTGGTCCGGCGAGGGCCGCGGCGCGCTGGCCGCTGATCTGGCGCGAGAGGGAATCCCGCCAGACCTCCTGCTCGAAGCCGGGCTGATGCGCCCGGGGGATGAGGGCAGGGCGCCCTACGACCTGTTCTTCAACCGCGTGATGTTCCCGATCCGCGACCGCCGCGGCCGCACCATCAGCTTCGGCGGGCGCATCATGGGCGACGGCCAGCCCAAATACGTCAACGGCCCGGAAACCGCGGTGTTTTCCAAGCGCCGCACCCTGTTTGGGCTCGATCTCGCGCGGGAGGCCGCCCGCACCGGCGCCGCCGTGGTGGCGGTGGAAGGCTACATGGACGTGATCGCCCTGCACCAGGCCGGCTTCGGCGCCGCCGTCGCCCCGCTCGGCACCGCGCTGACCGACGAGCAGCTGGAGGAGCTGTGGCGCCTGTCCGACGCCCCGGTGCTGTGCTTCGATGGCGATGGCGCCGGCGCCCGCGCCGCCATCCGCACCGCTGAACTGGCCCTGCCCATGCTGGGCGCCGAACGCACCCTGCGCCTGGCCAGCCTGCCCGCCGGCGAAGACCCCGACACGCTGGTGCGCCGCCAGGGCGCGCCTGGCTTCCAGGCCGTTCTCGATGCCGCCCGCCCGGTGGCCGAGGCCCTGTACGACCTGCTGTCCGAAGGCACCGCCGATACGGTGGAGGCCCGCGCCGCCCTCTCCCGCCGCCTGGATGCGGTGGCCGACAAGGTGGCCGACAAGCCGCTGGCCTGGGAGATGCGCCGCTATTTCCGCGACCGCCTGCGCGCCCGCCGGCCGGATCGCGGCCCGCCCCGCAGCCGCCCCATGGGCCGCGCCGGCTATGGCATGCCCCCGCTCCGCCCCGTGCCGCGCTTCCAGCGGCCGACCCCCGGCCATGGCACGGCAGCGGCCGAACGCGCCCGCGCGCTGGTTGCGATTCTCCTGCAGCACCCCAGCTTGCTGCCCGATGTAGAGGAAGCCTTCGCCACCATCGACCTGCCGCCGGCTCTTACGCGGCTCCGCGATGCGATTCTGCAGTGGTCCCAGACGGCCGAGGTGCTTGACTCCGCAGGCCTCATGTCCCACCTGACCCATTCCGGTCTGGCTGCGGATGTGGCGCAGGCGCTGTCGGTGGTTCCCATACCGCTGCCGGGCTGCGCCGCCGCCGATGCCATGCCGGCGGATGCCGGGGCAGGCTGGTGGCATTTCTTTGGTCTGATGAACCCGGAACGGCTGGACGAGGAGGTGGAGGCGGCCCGAGCGGCCTTTGCGGCGAAAGCCGACGAGGCGGCACAGCGGCGGTTGATCGTTCTCACGGCGGCCCGCGCCGCGGTTCTGCGGGGCGAGCCTGGCGAAAGCGAGGCGCCGTGAGCTTGGAACTTTAAACGTCGCCGGACGACCTCGCGCCGACCGACCTTGTGCCTACCTGTGAGCCGCCGGACGACCTTTTTCGCACGGCTCCCTCGTATTGGAGTGAACGGATCCATGGCCACCAAGCCGAGCACTGCCGCCGAAGCCACCACGCCGGACGCGGATGGCGATACCACGCTGCTGGATGTGCAGTCGGTCGCCGTCAAGCGGCTGATCGCGCGCGGCAAGGAGCGCGGCTACATCACCTTCGACGAGCTGAACGCCGTTCTGCCGCCCGACCAGAACTCCTCGGAGCAGATCGAGGACGTGATGGCCAATTTCTCCGAGATGGGCATCCAGGTCGTGGAGGGCGAGGAAGCCGAGGAAGGCGAGGTCCCCGCCGTCAAGGCCGAGAAGGCCGAGGAGGAGGAGGAGGCCGAGCCCACCGGCAATGTGGACGAGGCCAGCCTGGGCCGCACCGACGACCCGGTCCGCATGTACCTGCGCGAGATGGGCAGCGTGGAGCTGCTATCGCGCGAGGGCGAAATCGCCATCGCCAAGCGCATCGAAGCCGGCCGCGACATGATGATCGGCGGGCTGTGCGAAAGCCCGCTGACGTTCCGCGCCATCATCGCCTGGCACGACGCGCTCAAGGCCGGGCGCATGCTGCTGCGCGACATTATCGATCTTGAAGCCACCCAGGGCGGCCCCGCCCCCAACGGCGTTGCCGACGGCATGGCGGTTGAGGAAGCCCCCGCCCCGCCCCCGGCCTTCGAGGCCGCTGGCGATGACGACGACGAGGAAGGCGAGGGCGGTGGTGGCCTGTCGCTCTCGGCCCTTGAGGAGAAGCTGAAGCCCGAGGTTCTCGCGAACTTCGAGGAGATCGAGGCGCTCTACAAGAAGCTGCACAAGATGCAGTCCAAGCGCCTGGAGACCATGACCTCCGGCGAGGAGGTCAACGCCCGCAGCGAGAAAAGCTACGAGAAGCTGCGCGAGGAACTGGTCGCCAAGGTCGAGCAGGTCCGCCTGCACAACAACCGCATCGAGGAGCTGGTCACCCAGCTCAAGCAGCTCAACCAGCGCCTCACGGGCCTGGAAGGCCAGCTGCTGCGCATGGCCGAAAGCTGCAAGGTCTCGCGCGACGACTTCCTCACCCAGTACCGCGGCCATGAGCTGGACCCGAACTGGATCGACCGCATCGGCCGCCTGACGGGCAAGTCCTGGAAGAATTTCGTCGCCAAGCACACCGGGGACATCGCCGGCGTGCGTGGCCAGATCTCGGCCATCGCCACCGATGCCAGCCTGCCGATCGGCGAATTCCGCCGCGTGTTCATGACCGTCTCCCGCGGTGAGCGCGACAGCGCGCGCGCCAAGAAGGAGATGATCGAGGCGAACCTGCGCCTGGTGATCTCGATCGCGAAGAAATACACCAACCGCGGCCTGCAGTTCCTGGACCTGATCCAGGAAGGCAACATCGGCCTGATGAAGGCGGTCGACAAATTCGAATACCGCCGCGGCTACAAGTTCAGCACCTACGCCACCTGGTGGATCCGCCAGGCGATCACCCGCTCCATCGCCGACCAGGCCCGCACCATCCGCATCCCGGTGCACATGATCGAGACGATCAACAAGCTGGTCCGCACCAGCCGCCAGATGCTGCACGAAATCGGCCGCGAACCCGCCCCCGAGGAACTCGCGGAAAAACTCGGCATGCCGCTGGAGAAGGTCCGCAAGGTCCTCAAGATCGCCAAGGAGCCGATCAGCCTCGAAACCCCGATCGGCGACGAGGAAGACAGCCATCTCGGCGACTTCATCGAGGACAAGGCCGCCGTCATCCCGCTCGATGCCGCCATCCAGGCCAATTTGCGCGAGGCCACCACCCGCGTGCTCTCCAGCCTCACGCCCCGTGAGGAGCGCGTGCTGCGCATGCGCTTCGGCATTGGCATGAACACCGACCACACGCTGGAAGAAGTCGGCCAGCAGTTCAACGTGACCCGCGAGCGCATCCGCCAGATCGAGGCCAAGGCGCTGCGCAAGCTCAAGCACCCCAGCCGCAGCCGCAAGCTGCGCAGCTTCCTGGACGATTGATCCATCTCGTGGAGCCGGTCGTCCGCGTTGGCGTGGTGGTGACGTTCCTGCGCATGGAACGCCCCCCCGCCGATCCCGCCCCCGTCCTGCCGGAAGGTGTTACGGTGCGCACGGTGGCGAACTGCTCGGTGGAGCTTTACCGCCACCTCTACAACACCGTGGGGGCCGACTACGTCTGGTGGCTGCGCCGCACCGTGCCGGACCGCCAGCTCGCCGCCCTGCTGCGCGACCCCAACATCTCCATCCATGTGCTGGAACGCGGCGAGGAAATCCTCGGCTTCTACGAGCTGGACCGAAACTCCTGGCCGGTGGTGAACCTCAGCTATTTCGGCCTGATGCCGCAGGCCGTCGGCGCCCGCATGGGCCATGCCTTCCTGCGCCACGCCGTCGATACCGCCTGGCGCATGGGCCCGCGCGCCATGACGGTGAACACCTGCACCGCCGACCATCCGCGCGCGCTGCCCAACTACCACCGCGTCGGCTTCCGCACGCTGCGCGAAATCCCGGAAGACTGGCACGTGCCCGTGCGCCTCGGCCTCGTCATTCCTGAACACCTCAAGCTGTAGCTTGCCCAACAGCCTGTTTGAGAACTCGCTCTGGCGAGTCAGAGGCGGCCGCTTGGCCGCCGCCCGGTGGTGATTTCTGAGCACCGGAGCGGAGCGGCCTGGAGGCCGTGAGCACCGGAGCGCAAGAAATCGCCATCGGATGACCGCCAGAGTAGAGTTATCAAGCAGGCTGGGCTGCGGGGGGTTGACGCCCCCCGCTCCAGGCTCCTCCAATGTCGACAATCGCTCCGGCCACAGGGCCGCGGGCATCGATAGAGGGAGTGGTGACGTTGGCTGAACTCAAGGTGCTGTCCGACCTGAACGCCAAGGTCTGGAAGATCGAGGTCGCCGTCGGCGACACGGTGGACGCCGAAGCCACCCTCATCATCCTGGAATCCATGAAGACCGAGATCCCCATCGACGCCCCCAAGGGCGGCACGGTGAAGGCGATCCTGGTCGGCGAGGGCGACGCGGTCGAGGAAGGCCAGGCCGTCGCCATCCTGGACGTCTAGCCAGAGACAACGCCCACCAAAGGGAGGAGGCGCCAATGAGCGCAGCGCAACGGACGGCCCTCGCTGGCATCCGCGTGGCGGAGCTTGGTGAAGGGGCAGGGCTCGCCTATGCCGGCAAGCTCTTCGCCGATCTCGGTGCCGAGGTGTTCAAGCTGGAGGCCGAGGGCGGCGATCCGCTCCGCCGCCTGCCTCCCCTGGTGGAAGTCGCGCCGGACCGGCAGGAAAGCGGCTGGTTCGCCTGGCTCAACACCAACAAGCGCGGCCTCACCGCCACGCCGGAGCGCATCGCTGCCACCCTCGCCGCCAGCGACGTGCTGCTCGATGGCCGGCCGGTGGCCGAGCAGCTCGATGCCGCCACCGGCCACGCCGCCCTGCGCGCCGCCCACCCGAACCTGCACATCGTCTCGCTCAGCTGGTTCGGCCTCAGCGGCCCCTACCGCGACTACGCCGCCACCGACAGCACGATGCGCGCCCTCTCCGGCCTGGTGAAGAACACCGGCCCGGTCGCGCACCCGGCCCTGATGCCGGAATACCAGGGCTTCGCGCCGCAGGGCCTCAACGCCTTCATTGCAGCCTGCGCCGCCCTCTGGTCCGGCAGCGCCGGCCGCATGTTCGAGATCAGCGCGCAGGATGCGAACACGGTCATCACGGAATACCAGGCCGTCATCACCTTCAGCCCCGGCCCGCCGGAGCAGCGCCGCGGCATCAATCGCTGGCACCCCACCTTCCCGATGGGCTGCTACGAATGCCGCGAAGGCTGGCTCGGCATCACCGTGCTCACGCCCGACCAGTGGCGCAACTGGTGCGACCTGATCGGCCGCAACGATCTCGCCGAGGAGCCGCGCTACCTCACCTCCCCCCAGCGCCTCGAAGCCGCTGAGGAGCTGGAGGCGATCTACATGCCGGTCCTGAAAACCCGCACCGCCCGCGAATGGTTCGAGGAAGGCCTGCGCCGCCGCATCCCGCTGGTGGAAGTGCCGAGCATGGCCCAGCTGCTGGCCGAACCGGTGCACCAGGGCCGCGGCGCCTTCGGCACGGTCACGATCGGCGATGCCGCGTTCCAGGCCCCGGTCATCCCGCAGCACCTCAACGAAACCCCGCCCGCCGCCACCGGCACCGCGCCCCTGGCCGGCGCCGACAACGCGCTGCCCCTGCCGGAACCCCGCCCGCGCAGTATCGCCCCCGCCGCCACCGGCCTGCCGCTCTCCGGCCTGCGCATCGTGGACATGGCCATGGGCTGGGCCGGCCCGCTCACCACCCGCCAGATGGCCGACCTCGGCGCCGAGGTCATCAAGATCGAGGGCCGCGCGTACCCGGATTGGTGGCGCGGCCACGACTACTCCGCGCAGTCCATCAAGGACTGGGTCTACGAGACCCGCCTCAACTTCAACGCACTCAACCGCAACAAGCACGGCATCACGCTGGACCTCACCCGGCCAGACGGCGCCGACCTCGCCCGCAAGTTGGTGATGACAGCCGATGCCGTGGTGGAGAACTACTCCCAGGGCGTGCTGCCCAAGCTGGGGCTCGACTACCCCGCCCTGGTGAAGCTCAAGCCCGACCTCGTGATGGTCACCATGCCCGCCTACGCCGCCGGCACCGCCTGGGCGGAAACCCGCGCCTACGGCTCCACGCTGGAACAGGGCTCCGGCCTGCCCAGCATCACCGGCGCGGAAGGCTGGCCACCCACCATGAACCACGTCGCCGGCGGCGACCCCAATGGCGGCTTCAACGCCGGCGCCGCCCTCATCGCCGCCCTGCTCCACAAGAAGCGCACCGGCCGCGGCCAGCTGATCGACCTCAGCCAGGTCGAATGCATGTTCCCGCTCGCTGCCTCCGGCCTCATCGCCCAGTCCACCACCGGCAAGGCGCCGAAGCGCTGGGGCAACCGCCACCCGCTCTTCGTCCCGCACGGCGTCTTCCGCTGCAAAGGCGCCGACGCCTGGGTTGTCATCGCCGTCACCACCGACGACGCCTTCCGCCGCCTGTGCAAGGTGATCAGCCGGCCGGACCTCTCCGACGACCCTCGCCTAGCCACCGCCGAAGGCCGCCGCGCCGATGAGGATCGGATCGAGCATGCCATCACCAACTGGACCGAGACCCAGTCGCCTGACGACGCCATGGCCAGGCTGCAGCACGCCGGCATCGCCGCCGGCGTCGCCCGCGGTTTCAACGAGATGATCACCGGTGAAACCCACCTGCTCGCCCGCGGCTTCTGGCAGGAAGTCGATCGCCCGATCCTCGGCAAGCACTGGCAGCCCACGCCCGCCTTCCGCGAGAACGCCCAGCCCTACGCCATCCGCTCGCCCGCCCCCACGCTCGGCCAGTACACGCGCGACGTGCTCACCCGGATCCTCGATCTTCCAGAATCAGAGCTGAACCGGCTGGAAGCGGAGCGCATCATCGGCGAAGCTCCCATCCCCACCAGCGAACGCGCCCCGCGCAGTTCCGCGAAACTGCGCGAGGCATTGAAGACATGAGGAGCAAGAGTGATGGCGGCTGAGGTTTCCTTCGGGCGGCGACTGACCGACCTGGCCGCCCAGTTGGGAGACCGCATTGCCATCACCCTGGCTCGCCAGGACGGCAGCGAAGACACGCTCTCCTGGGCCGAACTCGAACGCTGGTCCAACCGCGCCGCCCGCCTGCTGGCGGCGAACGGCGTTGATGCGCAAACCATGGTCTGCATCGGCATCTGGAACAGCCTGGAGCACTACGCGGCCGCCTATGGCGCCTGGAAGCTCGGCGCCTGCACCCTGCCGCTCGCGCCCAAGATGCCGGACCTGGAGTTCAGTGGGATCACCGGCCTGCTGGACCGAAAGCTGGTCATCGCCGACCGTCCCGGCGCGCAGCTGGGCCTTGCCGACCTCACCGCGCTGCGCCACGCCGACACCGACGCATCACCCCTGCCGGACATCATCGCCACCCCCGGCAAGGCGATCGGCTCCGGTGGCTCCACCGGCCGCTCCAAGATCATCGTCGATCCCAAGCCCTGGGCCCGCATCCCCGGCAACCGCGCGAACCAACCTGGGAACGTCGCCTTCCGCACCGGCCAGGTGCAACTCGTCGCCGGCCCGCTCTACCACAACTCCCCGTTCTCCTGGGGCCACTCCGGCCTGTTCGACGAGCACCACCTCATCGTCCTGGAACGCTTCGACGCCGCCCGCGCGGTGGGCATCATCGAGAAATACCGCTGCCAGTTCATGTTCCTGGCCCCCACCATGATGCAGCGCATCGTCCGCCTGCCGGACATCGAAACCCGCGACCTCAGCAGCATCGAATGCGTCTACCAAACCGCCGCCCCATGCCCGCCCTGGCTCAAGCGAAGCTGGATGAAGCTCACCGCGCCGGAGAAGCTGATGGAAGGCTTCGGCGCCACGGAGGCCGTCGGCAGCTGCCGCATCCGCGGCGATGAATGGCTGCAACACCCCGGCTCCGTCGGCCGGCCCGCCAACGCCGAGATGAAGATCCTCGACGAAGACTTCCGCGAACTCCCGCAGGGCGACGTCGGCGAGATCTTCATGCGCCCCTTCGTCCACCCGGAGCCCACATACCGCTACATCGGCGCCCCACCCGCCAAAACCACGCCAGACGGCTTCGTCAGCGTCGGCGACATGGGCTACGTGGACCCCGAAGGCTACCTGTTCCTGTCGGACCGCCGCATGGATCTCATCATCCGCGGCGGCGCCAACATCTACCCCGCGGAAGTGGAAGCCGCCCTCTCCGAACACCCCGATGTGGCGGACGTCGCCGTCATCGGCCTGCCGCACGATGAACTTGGCAAAACTGTCCACGCCATCGTCGAACCCCGCCCCGGCATCGCGCCCGACGAAGCCGCGCTGCGCGCCTGGATGAAACAGCGCCTCACCACCTACAAGATGCCCGAGAGCTACGAGTTCATGGCGCAGCTGCCGCGCGACCAATCCGGCAAGATCCGCCGCTCGCAACTCGCCCACGAACGCGAGCACCTGAAGGCCGCCCCATGAGCCAGCCCCGCCCCTCTTCTGAATCCAGGATCGTCTCCTTCGGCCGCCGCCTCACGGAACTTGCCGGCGAGAAGCCCAACGCCACCGTCATCACCCTGGCCAAGCAGGACGGTACGGAGGACACGCTCACCTACGCCGAACTCGAAGCCTGGTCCAACCGCGCCGCCCGCCTCTTCGCATCCAAAGGCCTCGATTCCACCTCGATGCTCTGCATCGGTATCTACAACAGCCTGGAGCACTACGCCGCCGCCTATGGCGCCTGGAAGCTCGGCGCCTGCACCCTGCCGCTGTCCCCGCGCATGCCCGACATCGAGTTCCAAGGCATCACCAGCCTGGTGGAGAACAAGCTCGTCATCGCCGACCGCCCCCATTCAAGCGGGGACGACGCCCATCTGCGCAAATCCGACATCACCGCGCTCCGCCACGCCACCACGGATGCCTCCGCGCTGCCCGACGTCACCGCCCATCCCGGCAAGGCCATCGGCTCCGGCGGCTCCACCGGCCGTTCCAAGATCATCGTCGACCCCAAGCCCTGGGCCCGCGCTGTCGGAGACACGCTGCTCGGCGCCAATGTCGGCATGCGCCCTGGCCAGGTCCAGCTCGTCGCCGGCCCGCTCTACCACAACTCGCCCTTCTCCTGGTCGCACTACGGCATCTTCGACGAGCACCACATCGTGGTGATGGAACGCTACGACGCCGCCCTGGCGATGGACCTCATCGAACGCCACCGCATCCAGTTTGGCTTCCTGGCACCGACCATGATGATGCGCATCGTCCGCCTGCCGGGTGTGGAGCGCCGCGACTTTTCCAGCATCGAATCGATCTTCGTCACCGCCGCCCCGTGCCCGCCCTGGCTCAAGCACCGCTGGATCGAGCTCACCGCGCCGGAGAAGGTGATGGAGGCCTTCGGCTCCAGCGAAGCTGCCGGCGCCTGCCTCATCCGCGGCGACGAATGGCTGCTGCACCCCGGCAGCGTCGGCAAGCCGGCCGGCGCCGAACTGAAAATCCTCGACGACAGCTTCAACGACGTCCCGCAGGGCGAAGTCGGCGAGATCTTCTTCCGCCCCGCCTGCCACCCGGAGCCCACCTACTATTACATCGGCTCCCCGCCCACCAAGACCACGCCAGACGGCTTCATCAGCGTCGGCGACATGGGCTACCTCGACCCCGAAGGCTACCTGTTCCTGTCGGACCGCCGGGTGGACCTCATCATTCGCGGCGGCGCCAACATCTACCCGGCCGAGGTCGAGGCCGCCCTCACCGAACACGCTGATATCGCCGATGCCGCCGTCGTCGGCATCCCGCACGACGAACTCGGCAAGATCGTCCACGCCATCGTCGAACCTCGCCCCGGTGCCAACATCGACGAAACCGCCCTGCGCGCCTGGATGAAGCAGCGCCTCACCAGCTACAAGCTGCCGGAATCCTATGAGTTCATGCCCGCCCTCCCGCGCGACCAATCCGGAAAAATCCGCCGCTCCCAACTCGCCCGCGAACGCGAAAACCTGAAGGTCGCATAGAGATGCCCGCCCCCCTCTACATCACCGGCGTCGCCGAAACCGCGCTCGGCGAGGTCGCCGGCGAGAATGAACTCTCGATGGTCGCCAAGGCCACCCGCGAGGCCCTCGCTGAAGCCGGCCTGAAGCGAAAGGATATCGACGGCCTCTTCGTCAACTACATGGGCGAGGAAGGCAGCGTGCAGGTCGCCGAGTATCTCGGCATCCAGCCCCGCTTCTCCGACTCATCCGATCTCGGCGGCGCCGCTTTCGAAGCCCAGGTCCACCACGCCATCGCCGCCATCCAGGCCGGGTTCTGCGAGGTGGCGCTGATCGCCTACGCCTCCCGCCAGCGCAGCCGCCGCGCCCGCTCGCTCTCCGGAGGGGCACCTGCCATGGGCGTGCCGATCATGCACCAGCTGGAAGTGCCCTACGGCCTGCCCAGCCCGATCGGCCGCTACGCCCTCATCGCCGCCCGCCACATGCACCAATACGGCACCACCCGCGCCCAACTCGCCGAGATCGCCGTGGCCGCCCGCCTCTGGGCGCAGAAGAACCCCAAGGCCTGGTCGCGCGACCCCCTCACCATCGAGGATTGCCTCAACGCCCGCCCGATCAGCGAGCCGCTGCACCGCAACGACATCTGCCTGGTCACCGATGGCGGCGGCGCCTGCATCGTCACCACCGCCGAACGCGCCCGCGACGCGGCCAAGAAGCCCATCCGCATCCTCGGCGCCGCCGAAAGCCACACCCACTGGCACATCAGCCAGATGAAGGACCTCACCGTCTCCGCCGCCGCCAAATCCGGCCCGGAAGCCTTCGCCATGGCCGGCATCACGCCCGGGGATGTCGACATCCTCCAGCCCTACGACAGCTTCACCATCACCGTGCTGCTGGCGCTGGAAGACCTGGGCTTCTGCAAGAAAGGCGAAGGCGGCGCCTTCGTCGAATCCGGCGCGCTGCGCCCCGGCGGCAAGCTCCCCTCCATGACCTCTGGCGGCGGCCTGTCCTACAACCACCCCGGCGCGCTCGGCCTCATGCTGCTGATCGAAGCCGTCCGCCAACTCCGCGGTGAAGCCGGCGACCGTCAGGTGCCTGATGCCAAGATCGGCGTCGCCCATGGCGTCGGCGGCCTGCTGTCCACCGCCGGCACCGTCATCCTGGCCCGGGAGTAAGCACCATGAGCGACCGCATGCAGATCGACGACCCGGTGCTCTGGCCCTACTGGGAAGCCGCGCAACGCCGCAGCCTCATTGTCCAGCGCTGCCAGGCCTGCGGCCACCACCAGCACTATCCGCGCCCCTTCTGCCTGGAATGCGACGCCGACACGCTGGAGTGGGTGGAGACGAAAGGGCAGGGCACCGTCCACTCCGTCACCACCGTCCACGTCCAGCTGCTGCCCGAACTCAAGCCCCCCTACCAGGTCGCCCTGATCGACCTCGATGAAGGCCCCCGCCTCGTCACCGGCATCGACGGCACGCCGTGTACCATCGGCGACCGCGTCACCGTCACCTGGCGTGAGCGCGAAGGCCTCCCCCCACTGCCCAACTTCACGAAGGCCGCCCCATGAGCACGCTTCCCGTCGTCGGCGTCATCGGCGCCGGCATCATGGGCACCCAGATCGCCCAGGTGATCGCCACCGCCGGCTGCGAAATCCGCCTCTTCGATGCCACCCCGTCGCAACTCGCCATCGCCATGGACACGATCGAGAATGGCCGCTTCGGCCTGCGCCGCGCCGTCGATCGCGGCAAGCTGACGCCAGACGAAGTCCGCGCCACGATGGGCCGCATCCGCCCCGTCGCTACCCTTGCCGAAGCCGTCTCCGAAGCCGGCCTCACCGTCGAAGCCGTGCCCGAGGACCTCGACCTCAAATGCCGCGTCTTCCGCGACATGGACGAGCACGCCCCGCCGCGCGCCATCCTCACCTCCAACTCCGCCGGCCTGCCGATCACCGCACTCGCCTACGCCACCCGCCGCCCGTCCCAGGTCGTCGGCTGGCACTGGGCCCAGCCCTGCGCCGTGATGCGCATGGCCGAGATCGTCCGCGCCCCCAGCACGTCCGATGAAACCATCGCCCTGGTCAGCGAACTCGCGAAGCGCTGCAACAAGAACCCCATCGTGGTGAAGGACCAGCCGGAGCAGTGGGGCTACGTTGCCAACCGCATCAACGCCGCCGTCCGCCGCGAATCCCGCCGCGTGGTCGATGAAGGCATCTGCACGGAGGAGGAGGTGGACCAGCTGATGAAGGACTGCTTCCGCTGGCCCATGGGCCCCTTCGAACTCTGGGGCGGCCGCACCCTCAAATAGCCAGAGCAAGGCGCGGATGGTCCTGCCGCCCTCCGCGCCGCTACTCAGGGCTCCACCCACCAAGGAGTCCCCCCGATGTTCCGCTGCGTCCCCATCCCCACCGAAACCGCCGCCCGCTGGCGCGCCACCGGCCAGGATGATTTCGGCAACGCGCTGCGCCGCTCCATCTCCCCCGGCACCGGCGCCCCCTGCCGCCACTGCCTGCAGAACGCCGCCAAGGGCGAGGCCGTCCTCCTCGGCTCCTACCGCCTCTCGGGCCCCACCGGCATCTACTGGACCCCCAGCCCCATCTTCCTGCACGAGCAGGACTGTCCCGCCTACACCGGCGAAAACGAGCTCGCCCCCATCATCCGCACCAGCCTCGTCTCCGTCCGCGCCTATGATGCCAACCAGATGGTGCTCTACGACCTCGGCCAGGTTGCCGAAGGCCCGGATGCCGATGCCCCGCTCGCCCGCGCGCTCGCCGACCCGCGCACCAGCTTCGTCAACATCCACACCGCCAAGCCCGGCTGCCTGCTCACCCGCATCGAGAGAGCCTGAATCGGCGTCGAACCTGTTCCCAAAAGCCGGTTTCCTGTTCTACGCTCCCGGCAATGCCGCCACGGCGGCCGTACAGGGAGCAAAAACATGAAACCGGCTGCATCGTCCTGGGTCTATGGCCTGGCCGCCATAGGCTTGGCATTGGCCTCGCCCGCCATCGCGCAAACCGCCAACCCACAGGCCAAGAAGGGCGGCACCCTCATCCATGGCCACGTCTCCGGGATGGATCACTTCGACCCGGCCATGTTCTGCACCACGGTCCAGCTTGAGACCGCGATGCACATGTACGAAAGCCTGGTCATGATGGGCGACGACTACTCGGCCAAGCCCATGCTCGCCAGCAAGGTCGATGTCGCGCCCGACGGCAAGAAGTTCACCTTCACGCTGCGCCAGGGCGTGAAGTTCCACAACGGCAAGACCATGTCCTCGGCCGACGTGCTCGCCACCATGCAGCGCTACGCCAAGATCAGCCCCAACGCGCCGGTCTTCGCCCAGGTGTCGAGCATGGAAGCGCCGGATGCCAACACCTTCATCATCAACCTGAAGGAAGGCTCCGCCGTCCTGCTGGACGTGATGAAAACCCCGTGCTTCCCGATGTCGATCCTCCCCGCCGAGGAAGCCGCCAAGGGCGCGCGCGACATCACGCCCATCGGCACCGGCCCCTTCCGCCTCGGCGAACTGGTCAAGGACAGCCACGTCACCTTCCGCCGCTTCGATGACTACACCGCCGACACCTCCGCGCCGGGCCCGGATGGCTTCGCCGGCCGCAAGACCGTGCACATCGACACGCTGCGCTACAACTTCCTGCCCGAGGTCGGCACCCGCGTTGCTGCCATGCAGGCCGGCACCGCCCACCTCGCCGATATCGAGGTGGAACAGATCGACCTCTTCAAGGGCCGCGCCGACATCGTCGTCGAGAAGGTCTTCCCGGGCTGCATGCACACCATCATCCTGCGCGGCGACAACGGCATCACCCGCGACGTGAAGATCCGCCAGGCCATCGCCGCCGTGGTGGACACGGAGGAGATGGCCGAAGTCTCCAGCAGCGTCACCCGCCAGAACGCCTCGCTGCTCTATCCGAACAGCCCGTTCTACACCGGCGACCAGATGAAGCCCTACTACAACGAGAAGAACCCGGCGAAGGCGCGCAAGCTCCTGCAGGAAGCCGGCTACAAGGGTGAGAAGATCATCATCCACACCAACGGCGTGTATGCCTACATGCGCAGCCAGATGCTGGTGCTGGAACAGGCCATGAAGGCCGCCGGCATGAACGTCGAAATGCGCGTGACGGACTGGATCACCAACGCCAACGCCCTGCAGAGCGGCGAAGGCGGCTGGAACGTTTCCATGACCGGCTATTGCTCGCAGCCCCTGCTTGGCCCGCAGCAGTGGCGCCCGCTGATCTACACCCACACCGGCCTGACCAACCTGAAGGACCCCGATGTGGATGGCCCCTATGGCCGCTTCTTCACCTCGTTCGACATCAACGAGCGCAAGAAGGCCTGGCTTGAGGCTGAAACCGCCATCCGCAGCAAGGCCTACCTGGTCAAGATCTCCGATGCCGGCCGCGCGGTCGCCATCAGCAAGAAGGTCGGCGGCTGGCAGCCCTGGTACGCCCACCGCAACTGGGACCTCTGGCTCCAGTAAATCGCTTGACCCGCTAGCCTGAAAAGGGGCGTGATCTTCCCGGGAAACCGCGAAGGTCACGCCCCACTCGCGTCCAGGGGAAGGAAAACGCCATGGAACTGCGCTTCACCGAGGAAGAAATCGCCTTCCGCCAGGAAGTCCGCGCCTTCATCCGCGGGAACCTCCCGGCCAAAACCCTGGAACGCATGCGCCTGGGCTACCCGCCCACCAAATCCGATGTCGTCACCTGGCAGCGCATCCTGAACAAGAAGGGCTGGGCCACCTACAAATGGCCCCAGGAATACGGCGGCCAGGCCTGGTCCCCCACCATGCGCATGATCTTCCAAGACGAGAACATGCTTGCCCATGCGCCAGAGGTGAACAGCTTCAACATCACCATGATCGGCCCGGTGCTGATCCAGTTCGGCACGCCGGAGCAGAAGGAACGCTTCATCGCCCCCACCGCCAACCTCGACATCTGGTGGTGCCAGGGCTTCTCCGAACCCGGCTCCGGCTCCGACCTCGCCTCGCTGAAAACCTCCGCCGTCCTCGATGGCGACCACTACGTGGTCAACGGCCAGAAGATCTGGACCTCCACCGCCCATCACGCCGACTGGATCTTCGCCCTCGTCCGCACCAACCCCCAGGCCCGCAAGCCGCAGGAAGGCATCAGCTTCCTGCTGATCGACATGAAGACCCCCGGCATCACCGTCCGCCCGATCATCTCCATCGACGGCAGCCACCACTTCAACGAAGTCTTCTTCGACGACGTCCGCGTCCCCGTTACCCAGCGCGTCTATGAGGAAAACAAGGGCTGGGACGTCGCCAAGTTTCTCCTCGGCAACGAACGCACCGGCATCGCCCGCCTCGGCAAGTCCATGGCCCGCCTGGAAGACATCCGCGAGCTCAGCCCCCACCTCCGCAACCACGGCGCCCCCCTGCTGGACGACAAGCTCCAGCGCGAACGCGTCGCCTCCCTCGAAATCCGCGCCAAGGCGCTCGAAATCACCCAGCTCCGCGTCGTCGCCAAGATGATGCAGCAGTCCGACGGCAAGCCCGACCCCTTCTCCTCCCTCCTCAAGATCAAGGGCGGCGAACTCGGCCAGGACACGTCCGAACTCATCATGGACGCCGTCGGCCCGCTCGCCATGCCGCAATGGGCCAAGGAACTGGACCTGCTGAACCGCGAGTCCGGCGAGAACGAGCCGCCCATCGGTCCCGACTACGCCGGCTTCGCCGCCGGACCCTACCTGATGCACCGCGCCTCCAGCATCGCCGGCGGCACGACCGAAATCCAGAAGAACATCCTGAACAAGGCTGTGCTAAGACTTTAAGCAAGAATCTTCTTTTTCTGAAGAAAAAGAAGCAAAAAGACTTTATTTGTTCGCGCCCCGGCCGCCTGTGCAGGCGGTCGAGGTGCCCGCCGCAGGCAAACAAACAAACGTTTTTTGGTTCTTTTTTTCAAAAAAGAACGCGCTTCCTCCCCACCCTTGCCCCCCGCAAAACCACCCCACATAATCCCTGGCAACAGCGTCACGGCGCGAGAGGAAACCCAATGGATCTTCGCTTCACCGAGGAAGAGGTCGCCTTCCGCAAGGAAGTCCGCGATTTCATTCGCCAGAACCTGCCCGCCCGCACCCGCGAGCGCCTGCGCCTGGGCTACAGCCCCACCAAGCAGGACATCGTGGATTGGCAGCGGATCCTGAACAAGAAGGGCTGGGCCACCTATAAGTGGCCGAAGGCCTATGGCGGCACCGACTGGTCGCCCACCCAGCGCATGATTTTCCAGGAGGAAAATCAGATCAACCACGCGCCGGAGGTGAATGGCTTCAACATCACCATGATCGGCCCGGTCATCATCCAATTCGGCACGCCGGAGCAGAAGGCCCACATCCTGCCCCGCGCCGCCAACCTCGAGGATTGGTGGTGCCAGGGCTTCTCCGAGCCCGGCTCCGGCTCCGACCTGGCCTCGCTGAAGACCGCCGCCAAGCGCGTGGGCGACGACTACATCGTCAACGGCCAGAAGATCTGGACCAGCACCGCCCACCACGCCGACTGGTGCTTCGCCCTGGTCCGCACGGATCCCAACGCCCGCAAGCCGCAGGAAGGCATCAGCTTCCTGCTGATCGACATGAAGACGCCGGGCATCACCGTCCGTCCCATCATCTCGATCGACAACAGCCACCACCTCAACGAGGTCTTCTTCGACGACGTGAAGGTCCCGGTCGCCAACCGGGTCTATGAGGAAAACAAGGGCTGGGACGTCGCCAAGTTCCTCCTGGGCAACGAGCGCACCGGCATCGCCCGCCTCGGCAAGTCGATGGAGCGCATCAACTACGCCCAGGAACTCGCCCGCGACGTGCGCCAGAACGGCAAGCCCCTGATCGAGGATGCCGGCTTCCGCCAGCGCGTCGCCAAGCTGCAGGTCCAGGCCAAGGCGCTGGAACTCACCCAGCTCCGCGTCGTCGCCAAGGCCGCCGGCAACTCCGATGGCAAGCCGGATCCGTTCAGCTCCGTCCTCAAGATCAAGGGCACCGAGCTGCTGCAGGACACGGCCGAGCTGGTCATGGACATCGCCGGCCCGCTCGCCATGCCCGATTGGGCCAAGGAGCTGGATCTGCTCAACCGCGAGTCCGGCGACAATGAGCCGCTGATCGGGCCGGAATGGGCCGGCTATGCCGCCCCGCCGTACCTCATGCTCCGCGCCGCCTCCATCTACGGCGGCACGAACGAGATCCAGAAGAACATCCTGAACAAAGCGATCCTGAGGCTCTGATGGATTTCGAACTCACAGAAGACCAACGGCTGCTGAACGACAGCGTCAGCCGCCTGCTGGCAGACCGCTACGCCTTCGATGCGCGCCGCGGCTACATTAAGTCCGCCCAGGGCTGGTCCCAGGAGATGTGGGAGAAGTATGCCGAGCTCGGCCTGCTCGGCCTCCCCTTCCCCGAGGAGTACGGCGGCTTCGGCGGCGGCGCCGTCGACATCATGATGGTGATGGAAGCCTTCGGCCGCTCGCTGGTGGTCGAACCCTTCCTCGCCACCGTCGTCCTCGGCGGCAGCGCCATCAAATACGCGGGCAACGAGGCGCAGAAGGGCGAGATCCTGCCCCAGATTGTCGACGGCTCGCTCAAGCTGGGCTGGGCCCATGGCGAACAGCAGGCCCGCTACGACCTGACGGATGTTCTCACCACCGCCACCAAGGACGGCTCCGGCTGGGTGCTGGAAGGCGCCAAGTCCGTCGTCCTGCACGGCGACTGTGCCGATATGCTGGTCGTCTCCGCCCGCACCGGTGGTGACCGCATGGACAAGGAGGGGCTCACCCTCTTCCTCGTCCCCGCCAACACCCCCGGCGTCGCTCGCCGCGGCTACGCCATGCGTGATGGCACCCGTGCTGCCGAAATCTCGCTCTCCACTGTCAAGCTCGGCCCCGAAGCCGTGCTCGGCACCGTGGGCGATGCCTACGGCATCATCGAGCGCGTGACCCAGGCCGGCATCGCCGCCTTCGCCGCGGAAACAGTGGGCGCCTGCGAAGCCGCCCACACGATGACGCTGGACTACCTGCGCACCCGCGTGCAGTTCGGCCGCCCCATCGGCACCAACCAGGTGCTGCAGCACAAGGCGGCCGATATGCTGATCGAGGTGGAGCAGGCCCGTTCCATGGCCATGCTCGCCGCCATGATGGTGGATGAGGAGGATGCGGCGGAGCGTACCCGCAACATCTCCATGGCCAAGGTCGGCGTCGGCCAGTCCGGCCGTTTCGTCACCCAGAACTCGGTCCAGCTGCACGGCGGCATCGGCATGACGGAGGAGTACGCCGTCGGCCACTACTTCCGCCGCGTGATGGTGTTCGAACACAGCTGGGGCGACAGCGCCTATCACCTGGGCCTGCTGGCCGACCAGGTGGGCTGACCCTACCGCGTCCTGGTCGCTTGATCGGGGCGCAACCCTCCATTACGCTCACTGCAACGCCGCGCCCGCTCGTCGGGCGCGGTCGTCGTTTTGCACCATTCACGGGAGCCGCCGCGTGCGCAAACTCGCCACCCTCGCCTTCGCCTTCGCGACCGCCCTGTCCACGGCCGCCGCGGCGCAAACCCTCAGCATCGGCATCCAGAACGAGCCGAATACGATGGACCCGCAGTGGAACCTGCTGGGCTCCAACACCCAGGCGATGCGCAACCAGTACGACACACTGATCGGCCGCGACGTCAACCTGCAGCTCGTCCCCAGCCTCGCTTTGTCCTGGAAGGTGATCGACGACACCACCTGGGAATTCAAGCTGCGCCCTGGCGTGAAATTCCACGACGGGTCCGATTTCACCGCGGAAGACGTGAAGTTCACCCTCGCGCGCATCCCCACCCTGCCGGGCAACCCCAGCGCCTATATCGTCTACACCAACCAGATCAAGGAAGTGGTGGTGGTAGATGCGCACACGGTCCGCTTCGTCACCAACGGCCCCGCCCCGCTGCTGCCCACCAATCTCTCCAACGTGTTCATGATGTCGCGCAGCACCGGCAGCGCCACCACGTCGGATTTCAACGCGGGCAAGGCGAACAACGGCACCGGCCCCTTCAAGCTCACCTCGTGGTCCCCTGGCGCCCCGCAGCTCCTGGCCCGCAACGAGGGCTATTGGGGCGAAAAGCCGCATTGGGCCAACCTGCGCATCCTGCCCATCGCGCGTGATCCCGCCCGCGTCGCCGCCCTGCTTTCGGGCGATGTGGACTTCATCAACCGCGTGCCCATCGCCGACGTCCCGCGCCTGAAGACCGACCCGAAGATGCGGCTGTTCTCGGGCCCGTCCGCCTATGTCTACATGGTCTACACCGAGGTCGGTCAGGACCAGCCCCAGGGCGTGAAGGACAATGCCGGCAACCCGCTGGCCCAGAACCCCTGGCGCAACGCCAAGGTCCGCGAGGCCCTCAGCCTGGCCATCAACCGCGATGCCCTGGTCGATCGCGTCATGGAAGGCCTGGCCGTCAAGATGACCCAGCCGGTGCCCGAGGGCATGTTCGGCGCCAGCCCGCGCATCCAGCCTGCCGCCTTCAGCGTGGAACGCGCCCGCGCCCTCATGGCGGAGGCCGGCTTCCCCCAGGGCTTCCAGGCCGAGCTGTCCTGCCCGAACGACCGCTTCCCGAACGACAGCAAGATCTGCGAAGCCGTGGCCCAGCAGTTCTCCCGCATCGGCCTCAAGATCACCGTCGCCAGCTACCCCTCGGCAGTGTTCTTCTCGCGCCGTGCCAAGCGTGAATTCGGCCTCACCATGGCCGGCTGGGGCAGCCTCACCGGCGAGGCGAGCTACTTCTTCGGCGCCGTCATCCACACGGCGGACAAGGAGAAGAACCTCGGCTCCATCAACGTCACCGGCATCAGCGACCCGGAGATCGACCCGCTGATCCAGCGCGCCCGCAACATGCTGGATGATGTCGGCCGCCGCGCCCTGCAGGAGCAGATCAGCGAGATGGTGGTGCAGCGCAACTGGGTCATCCCCACGCTGGCCTTCGGCACCGTCAGTGCCGGCCGCGCCGACCGCGTCACCTACACCACCCGCCAGGACGAAGAGATCCAGGCGATCGAGATCAAGCCGGCCCGCTAACCAGGCCGCCGGGCGGATGGCTCCATCCGCCCGGCCCGTGCTGCAAGACTGCCCGAAAGCCGGCCCTTCACCAGGCCGGCTTTCGCATTTCCAGCCGCCCCCGCGTCAACCCTCACGACGCCGGTCAGCCATGCAATGATTCCTATGACAGCGGTTCGCGAGAATAGTTAGTATATCTGCGTGACATATCATCAAGCGCAGCCCCTGGATCGGCATTTCGCCTGCATGATCGCAGAGCTCCGCGCTGCGCAGCGGCGAGGTGCGTCCGCGCCCATCCAGGTTCTGATCATCGCCGCCCTGATCCGCGTGCTCATGGTTCTCGAGCGCATCTGCCAGGATTGGCAGGCCGGCAAGCTCCCGCCCCCGGCGCACCGCGTCTCCCTGTACCGCCCCGCCGCGTCGCAGGAAGGCGCCATCCCCCTCCGCATCCGCCGCCGCAGTTCCCTCTGGCGCGCCTCGCGCGCGCCCACCCCCGATGGCACCGCACGCCGCGATTCCGTCCGCACCCCCGCGGTCGTCCTGGGCCTGGTCACGCCCATGCCCCGCCGTGTCAGGATGACGCCCGGCAGGCGCCGTCACATCCCCATCCGGCCGGCGATTGCGCCGTGGCGTGCTCTCCGCCCCCCCGATTCTTCAAAACGGCACCAGGTGTCGGCACAAACCCACAATCAAAATGTTACGATAACATTTTGTTGCGAAATCTACCGAGGATCCCGCCACATCGGCCGCCGCGCCCGCACGGGATCCAGCAGGGACCAATCCCCTGCCTCCATCTCATGCCCCTTCGGGAACGGCGCCCGCGGCTCCAGCCCCAGCGACCGCACCACCCGGTCATCCCGGTAATAGGCCAGCATCACCAGCCGGCTGAGCACCGCCACATTCGCCGTACCCTCCGCCTGCAACGCCCGCCCCAACGCCGCCCGCCCCGCCGCGTCCAACGCCATCAAGCCCCGCCCCGCCTTGGCCCGCACATGCGCCAGCCCCGCCTCCACCTCGATCCGGTCGTGATCGAGACTAGCCAGCAGATCAGCAAAGATTGCCGGATCATCCGCCGCCGGCAGCCCGAACCGCGCACTCGCCGGAATGATCATCGCCGCCAGGCAGCGCAGATCGTCCACCGCCGCGTCGGAAAGAAAGGGATGCGCCATCGCCCGCCTCAATCGAACAGATTCGCCAGCCGCTGCTTCATCTGGTCGGCGATGTACAGCGCAATGGCCTGGATCGTCGTCGTCGGGTTCACGCCGCCAGAGGTCACGAACACGCTGCCATCCACGATGAACAGGTTCTTCACGTCGTGGCACCGCCCCCACTCATTCACCACGGACCGCGACGGGTCCGTCCCCATCCGGCACGTGCCCAACAGATGCCACCCCGCCACCGGCACCGGGCAGGTGATGGAAAGATCGGTGGCCCCCGCCGCCTCCATGATCCGCGTCCCATGCGCCACCCCATGCGACAGCATCGCCTGGGAATTCTGGCTGATCCGGTAGCTGATCTTCGGCGCCGGCACCCCGTGCCCATCCACCAACACGGGATCCAGCGTCACCCGGTTGTGCTCTTCCGGCAGATCCTCGCAGCACACCTCCACGGAGAACCGCCTTCCGGACCAGTGTCGGAACGCCTCGTGATGCCCCTCGCCCCACGGCACCCGCCCCAGCGCCATGTTCTGGATGCCCTCGGTGATCACCTGCACCCCGCGCCCGAACTGGAACTCGTAGCCCCGCACGAACCCGCGCGACGCATCGCTCTCGTAGAATTCCTGGCTCCACAGGCACAGCGGCGAGCCGCGATGCCCATCCAGCTTCTCCTCCACATACCCGCTCACCACCGCCCAGGGATGGAACATCAAGTTCCGCCCCACCATCCCCGACGAATTCGCCAACCCATCGGGATGCTTCCCCCCGGCGGAGTTCAGCAGCAGCCGCGGCGTGCCCACCCCGTTGCACGCCACCACCACAACATGCGCCGGCTGGAACACCTCGTTCCCGTCCCGGTCGTAGTAGATCGCCCCCGTTGCCATGCCGGTCGCATCATGCGTGATCTCCCGCACCCGGCAGTTCGTCCGCAACTCCACCCCGGCCCGGATCGCCAGCGGCCAATAGGTGATGTCGGTGGAGCCCTTCGCCCCCTGCGCGCAGCCCGGGGTGCAGTGGCCAATATTGATGCACGCCGCCCGCCCCTCCCACTCCCGCGTCGCGATCGCCGCCTCGCTCGGCCACCAATGCCAGCCCAGCCGATTCATCGCCTCCCCGATCCGCCGCCCCGTTCGCCCCATCGGCAGCGGCGGCATCGGCGGCTCATGCGCGGGGTAGGCCGGATCGCCCGCCATGCCCGATACGCCCGTCATCCGGTCGTTCAACGCGTAGAACTTCTCCAGCGTGAAGTAGTCGATCGGCCAATCATCGGCCACGCCATCCAGTGTCTTCACCCGAAAATCCGAAGGATGCAGCCGCGGAAAATGCGCGGTGAACATCACGGTCCCGCCGCCCACCCCGTTGAAGTTCACCACCTTGATCGGGCTGTCATCATCGTTCACCGGATAGTCCGACGCCCGCCGGCGCTGGTTCGGCGAGGAGGCGAAGTCGCTGAACCGCCGCGCCTCCCAATCCCGCCCGGTGGAGGGAAAGTCGGATGGCTTCTGCCACTCCCCCTGCTCCAGGCAGACGATCCGCATCCGCGTCTCCGCCAAACTCCACGCCACCGCCGCCCCGGAGGCGCCGGAGCCGATGATCAGAACGTCAACCGTGTCCATGCCCACCCCGTACCCGCCACGCCAACATCATCGCCGTCGCCACCACCAGCCCCGTAGCCATCATGAACGCCGCCCGGAACCCCGCCGTCAGCGCCGCCTCCGCCGGAATCCCCGCCGCCTCCGCCGCCCCTCGCGCCGCGGTGAAGGCGAGCATCAGCACCGAAGCCCCCGCCACCGTCCCCAGCGTCCGCGTCATCATCGACAGCGACCCCGCCACCCCACGCGCCCGGCGGGGCAGGGTGCCTGCCACGATCTCCGAATACGCCACCTGGTACAGCCCCAGCCCCACCCCCTGCATCACCAGCGCTGGCACCGTCACCCACAGCCCCAGCGTCTGCCCCACCAACGCCAAGGACGCCGCCACCAGCAACGCGCCCCCCACCAGCAGCACCTTCGCCGCCACCCGCCCCGCCAGCCGCCCTGCGATTGGTGCGGCGACCATCATCCCCGTCGACGACCCTGCCAGCACCAGCCCCAGCACCCCCACCGACAACCCCTCCACCCGCACCAGATGGAATGGCGCGAGCAGCATCACCGCGAAGGCGGCGAGATTGACCAGCACATTCCCCAGATTGATCGCCGCGAAGCCGCCATCGCGGAACAGCGACACGTCGATGATCGGCCGCTCCACCCGCCGTTCCTGCCAGATGAACGCCGCCACCGCCCCCACCGCCGCCACCCCCAGCCACAGCGCACTCTGGTTCACCGCCAGCAGCGCCGCCGTGATGGCCCCGGCCAGCAACACTGCCCCCAACCCGTCGAATCGCTCCCGCACCCCGCCCGCCACATCCACGGGCAGCCGCCAGGCAAACAGGAACGCTGCAATGCACAGCGGCACCCGCGCCGCATACACCGCCCGCCAGCCGAACATCTCCACCAGCACGCCCGCCACCGGCGGCCCGATCGCCCCACCGAGCCCGAAGATCATGGTGTACAGTCCCAACGCCCGCGCCCGCTCGCTTTCCGGAAACAGGAACGTCGCCAGCGCCGGCCCGCAGGAAAGCAACAGCGCCGCCCCCATCCCCTGCGCCACCCGTGCTGCCAGCAGCCACCCGAAGGCCGGTGCCAGGGTGCATCCCACGAACGCCACCGCGCTCAGCGCCGCCCCCGCCAGGAAGATCCGCCGGTGCCCCAGCATGTCGCCGAGCCGGCCGAACACCAGCATCAGGCTGGCATGGGTCAGCACGTAGCTGATCACCACCCACTGGATCATCGGGATCGGCATGGCGAAATCGCGCACGATATCGGGGAACGCCACGTTCACCATCGCATCCAGCGGCACCACCAGCGTGCCGAGGCCGATCACCACCAGGCCGGCGTAAGCGTTGCGGATGGCCCGTCCCCCTCGTTCCGGCGCCACCCTAGCCAAGCCACGCCCACTGGAACAGCCGCCCCGCCCGGCGTAACCTGCACCGGAGGAACGCGGAGCCCACCATGAACGCCATCACCCCCGGCACCCCCGAGAACTACAACCACCTCGACGACGACAGCTTCCGCATGATGGTGCGCGGCTGGGTGGAAGCGAACTACCCGCCCGAGATACGCAACCCCACCAAGCGCCTGCACTTCTCCGAGAACAAGGTGTGGTACCACAAGCTTTCCCAGAAGGGCTGGCTCACCCCCGGCTGGCCGCGCGAATTCGGCGGCATGGGCCTTACCGCCGGCAAGCAGCTCATCATGCTGGAGGAATTCCAGCGCCACGGCTGCACCCGCTTGAACGACATGGGCATGACGATGATCGGCCCGCTGCTGATCCGCTTCGGGACCGATGCGCAGCGCGCCCATTTCCTGCCGAAAATCCTCGCCGGCGAGCACATCTGGTGCCAGGGCTACAGTGAGCCCAATGCCGGCTCCGACCTCGCCAACCTGCGCACCGAAGCCGTGCTCGATGGTGACCACTGGGTGGTGAATGGCCAGAAGATCTGGACGTCGCTGGCCATGGACGCGAACTGGATATTCCTGCTGGTTCGCACCAACAAGATCGCCAAGAAGCAGGAGGGCATCTCCTTCCTGCTGGTCGAGATGAACACCCCCGGCATCACCGTGCGCCCGATCCGCAACCTCGATATGGGCGACGAGTTCTGCGAGGTGTTCTTCGACAACGTGCGCGTGCCCAAGGACCAGATTGTTGGCGCCGTCGACAAGGGCTGGACCATGGCCAAGAACCTGCTCAGCTTCGAGCGGATCGGCATCGGCTCCCCCCGCCAGTCCGGCTATGCGCTGCAGCGCCTGAAGCTGCTCGCCGAGCACATGGGCCTGGAGTACGATCCGCAATTCGCCGACCGCTACACCCGCCTGCGCATGGACCTGGAAGATCACAAGGCGCTCTACGAGACCTTCGCCGAAAAGGTCCGCCGCGGCGAACAGCTCGGCCCTGATGTCTCCATGCTGAAGGTCCACCAGACCGAGCTCTACCAGCGCATCACCGAAGCGATGATCGAGATCGCCGGCGAGAACACCGGCCTGCTGGAACCGATCGGCGGCAACCGCGAACTGAACCCGCAAGGCCAGTTCATCCAGTCCCGCCCCTCAACGATCTACGGCGGCTCGAACGAAATCCAGCGCAATGTGCTGGCCAAGAACGTCCTCGCGCTGCCGAGCTAGTAAGGCCAGGGCTCTGCCCTGGACCCGCCAGGGACCTGAGGTCCCTGGACCCACATCTGTTCGCCAATGGCAAAGGGGGTCTGGGGCCTAAGGCCCCAGCGGGGTCCAGGGGCAGAGCCCCTGGCCTACCAGCTTGCCGGCTCGAAGGCGTAGCCCTCGCCCTGTTTGCGGACGTAGCCGCAGTACGGGGCGCCGAAGTGGAACGGCATGATGAGGGCACGGCGATCGGCGGCGTTCTTCAGCAGGCGGGCGCGGGACTCCTTGGCCATGCCGGCATCCAGCACGTAGCGGTCGTTCCAGTGCGGGTAGGCGACCTGGATGGGCGAGTGCATCGTGTCGGTGGAGAACAGGCCTTCCTCGCCCTGGGAGCGCAGGCGCAGGGCGAACATGCCGGGGGCGTGGCCGAAGACCGCCTCCGGTGCCAGGCAGCCGGCGAGTTCCTGGCCGCCGTCGTAGAACGCGCCGAGACCGGCTTCCAGGATGGGCAGCACGGAATCGGCGAAGGAGCCGGCCTGCACCATGGTGTCGCCGCGGTCGTATTCGGCTTTCCAGAAGTCGAATTCCTGCTTGGGGAACAGATATTTCGCGTTGGGGAAGGTGGGCACCCAGCGCCCGTCCTGCAGCATCGTGTTGTTGCCGACATGGTCGGTGTGCATGTGAGTGTGCACCACATGGGTCACCTGGTCCGGCGCGGCGCCGGCGGCTTCGAGCCAGGGCAGCAGGAGGGTGTTGAGGTTGTTCATGCGCGGGGCGGCGCGCTGCTTGAAGTTGCCCACGCCGGTGTCGATCAGGATCACGTTGCCGCCGGCATGCACCACCCAGACCTGGATGGTGACGATGAAGCGGTCCATGTGCGGCACGTAGTGGTTCGGCGCCATCCAGTGCTGCTGCGCCTTGATCCCCGCGTCGCGCTCAGCCTTGGTGATCTCGGGAAAAAGGAACTCCGGCGGGTGGGTGGGGCCGGTGTATTCCAGCACGCTGGTGACCTTGGCGTCGCCGATCATGCGCGAACGGATCATGGGGTCAGCCCTCCTGCGGCATGTTGGCGGCGACCGAGGGGCGCGCGTTGAAGCTGGCGTGCCAGGCGGCGAGCTTGGGGTGGCCCGCCTGCCAGGCCTCGGCGGCGAAGCGGAAATCGAGGTAGCCGAGCGCCACGCCGATGGCGATGTGGCCGATGTTGAACGGCGTGGCGGCAAGGGTATCGGCTTCGGCCTCCAGCGCATCGACGCTGCAGTCGATCTTGCCCTTCCACAGCGCCTGGTGCGGCGCGCTGCGCATCGCCTCGGGCTTGTTGCGCTCGGTGAGGCGCAGCAGGGAAATGTCGAGCATGCCGCTGCCGAGAGCCTGCCAGCGCAGGGCGGTGAGGCGGGCGGACCAGTCGGCGGGGAAGAGCGTGCCGCCCGCCATATGGTTGAGCGCCTCGCACACCACGGGGCTGTCGTAGATGATGGTGCCGTCGGCCAGCACCAGCGTTGGGATCTTGCCGAGCGGGTTCTCGCGCATCAGCTCGTGGTGCGGGTCGGTGCCGCCGACCACGGTGCGTACCTGGTCGATGCGGTGGTGCAGGCCAAGCTCGTGGGCTGATATCACCACCTTGCGCACATAGGGCGAGCGCGGCGACCAGTGCAGCACCATGCGATCCGTTGTCATGCGGTGTTTCCTTCCCCGGGGCGCCATGTTGGCATTGGCCCGGTGCGTCGCCTAGACTCGCCCGATCCGCAAGGGGGAAACGGGCGTGGCGATCGAGAAGCGAAGGGCGACGGCCGCGGAGGCCGTGGCGGGCATCGGGGATGGGGCAACCGTGATGCTGTCCGGTTTTGCCGGGGCGGGGTTCGCAAACCAGCTGGTGGCGGCGTTGCTCGACCTCGGTCCGCGTAACCTGACGCTGGTGGTGAATTCTGCCACGCATCGGCTTTCCAACACGCATGAACTGATCGCGGCCGGGATGGTGCGCAAGGTGATCTGCTCGGCGGCGCGCGGGCATGACAAGAGCGCGCTGTCGGCGTTCGAGGTGCTCTACAAGGAAGGCAAGATCGAGCTGGAGGTGCTGCCGCAGGGCACCTTCGTGGAGAGCATCCGTGCCGCCGGCGCCGGCATTCCGGCCTATTTCACGCCGACCGCCTTCGGCACCGACCTCGCCGCGGGCAAGGAGGTGCGGAATTTCGATGGGCGCGACTACGTGCTGGAGAAATCCATCCCCGGCGATGCCGCGCTGATCCGTGCCGATGTGGCTGACAGGTGGGGGAACCTCACCTTCCACCATGCGCAGATGAATTTCGGCCCGGCGATGGCCACGGCATCGAAGCTGGTGGTGGCCGAAGTGCGCGCCTTCAGCGACACGCCGATCCCGCCGGAGCAGGTGATGCTGTCTGGCGTGTTCGTCGATCGTATTTTCGTTGCGGGAGCCTGAGCCATGAAGCCGCTCAACCGGTTGCAGATGGCCTGGCGCGTGGGGCAGGACATCGAGGACGGCATGGTGGTGAACCTCGGGCTCGGCATGCCCGTGGGTGTTTCCGACTACGTGCCGCAGGATTTCGACGTGGTGGTGCAGTCCGAGAACGGCATTATCGGCGTGGGGCCATTGGCTTCCGCCAATGCGGCGGATTCGGATCTGGTGGATGCCGGCAGCCGGAAGGTGACGCTGCGGGCGGGGGCCACGATCATCGATTCGGCGGCCAGCTTCGCGATGATCCGCGGTGGGCATATCGACGTGACGATCCTGGGGGCCTTCGAGGTTGCCAGCAACGGCGACCTGGCCAACTGGGACAACCGCATCCCGGACAAGGGGCCGTTGGTGGGCGGCGCCATGGATCTGGCCGCCAGCGCGCAGGCGGTGTGGGTGATGATGGAGCACAACACGCGCAAGGGTGGGCCGCGGCTGCTGGAGGCATGCACCCTGCCACTGACGGCGGTGCGCTGCGTGAAGCGGGTTTACACCGACATTGCGGTGCTGTCCGTCATGCCGCAGGGCTTCCTGGTGCATGAGATCCTGCCTGGGATTTCGCGCGTGGAACTGCAGCGCCGCACCGGGGCGCCCCTGGCTTTCGCGCCGGACTGCAAGGACCTGATCACGCCCGATATCGCCCTGCCGGAGGCGTGAGATGAAGCGCTGGATCGAGGTGAACGGCACCGCGCTGCGCTACGAAGTGACGGGCAGTGGCCCGACCACGCTGGTGCTGGTGCACGAGATGGGCGGCACGCTGGATAGCTGGGACCATGTGCTGCCGGCGCTCTCGGCCACACGCCGCGTGCTGCGCTTCGACACGCGCGGGGCGGGGCAGAGCGAGAAGCTCTCGGCCACGCCGAGCATGGCGCTGATGTCTGATGACATCGCGGCATTGCTGGATGCCACGGGCATTGCCGGCAGGGTGGCGATCGCCGGCTGCGCGGTGGGTGGGGGCATCGCCATGACCTTCGCGCTGCGCCATGCCGCGCGCACGGCGGCACTGATCGCGATGGGGCCGGCCACCGGTGTGGCGCCGGAGCGGCGTGCGGCGACGCTGGCACGGGCGGAGGATACGGAGCGGCGCGGCATGGCGGCGGTGGTCGAGGAAAGCTTCGCCGCCTCCTACCCGCCGGAGGTGCGGCACGACGCCGAGCACTACCGCGAGTTCCGCGCGCGCTGGATCGCCAACGACCCGCACAGCTACGGCTGCATCTACCGGATGCTGGTGGAGACCAACCTCGCGCCGGAATACGGCAGCATCGCTTGCCCCACGCTGCTGCTGGCCGGCATCCACGACAAGCTGCGCCCGCCGGCGCTGGTGGAACCGATCGCGCAGGCCATTCCGGGCGCGCGGTTCCAGGCGTTGGACAGCGGCCACTTCATGGCGGTGCAGACGCCTTCGCTGGTGGCCGATGCGATCGATGGGTTCCTGGTGCCGCTGAATCTCTGAGAGCCCGCATGATAACTCTACTCTGGCGGTCATCCGACGGCGATTTGCTGCGCTCCGGTGCTCACGGCCACCAGGCCGCTCCGCTCCGGTGCTCGCAAATCACCGCCGGGCGGGGCCAAAGCGGGCCCCTCTGACTCGCCAGAGCGAGTTCTCATGCGGGCTCCGAGGCGCGGTGCCGGCGATTTCCGTCACGAGCTTGCGCAGTACGGCCGGCGCGAATTCCTCGAAGCTTGCCACGGGGATCATGAAGGCGCCGGGGCCGCCGATCACCTCCTCCCGGTAGTGGTCGTCGAGGTTCCATTCCATCGCCAGGATCGGCAGGCCGTTGATGGTGATGCCCTGGGCCACGGCCTCGTCGCGCGCCTGCCAGGCGGGGCGGCCGCGATTGTTGGCGCCGTCGCCGGAGATGTCGATCACGCGGCGGTGGGCGTGGAAGGGGGCGGCGGCGAGCAGGCGCATGGAATGGTCGATCGCGCCGCTGATCGAGGTGCCGCCGCCGAACAGCATGCGCGGCGCTAGCTCGATCCGGCGGGCGAACGCGGCGGCGGAGGCGGGATCCGACAGGCGGGACCATGGCACGGAAGGCACCTGCATCCCGGGGCCGGTCCATTGGAACATCGCCACGGCGACGCTGCCGGAGGGACCGGAGGCAATGGCCGCGTGCAACTTCCGGTCACGGAAGGCATCCGCGTAGCCTTGGCGCTGAAGGCGGAAGCGGTCCTCGCTGATGCTGCCGGAGGCATCGACGGCGAGGACCAGCAGGAGATCCACCTCCTCGGCGGCGCGAACAGGCGTGGCCAACAGCCACAGCGCGGCGAAGCCCAGCAGGGCCCGCCGCGGGAGCATCTCAGGCGCCGCCGATCTTAACCATGGGCGGCTTCGGCTTCGCGCAGGATCTCCAGCGCGACACGGTTGTATTCATTGGCTGCCTCGTAGGCGACCCAGTGGCCGGCGCCCTCGATCACGCGCAGGCGGGCATCCGGGCGGGTGCTGCGCAGCGAGGCGATGCGGGCTTCGATGGAGGGGAAGGAGGTGATGTCCTTGTCGCCCCAGACGGCGGTGAGGTAGGCGGTGGCACGGCCGGCGGCGTCGCGCAGGCTGGTGGAGCCGGCGAAGCCCTTGCTCTTGAAGCGGGCATGCACCGTGTTCCAGTCCTGGATGGCCACCGATTCCTCGGTGACCTTGCTCACATCGGCGAACATGAACATGCCGAGGTTCCGGCGATTGGCCTCGTAGCGCTCCTGGCCCTGCTTGTTGCGCACCTTCTCCAGCGGCACCGCCGGGCGGGTGAAGCCGAGGGCTGCGGGGCCGATGACGGTGAGGGAGCGGGCGCGGGGGCCGTGCATGGCGGCCACATGGGTGGCGACCATGGCGCCGAAGGAGAAGCCCATGATGTGGAAGCGCGCACCTTCCGGCAGGATGTGGGTGAGGCCGTTGGCCACGATGACGCTGACGCTTTCGGGCGTGATCTCCGGGTCTTCGTGCATCATGTCGGAATCGCCCAGGCCCGGCGCGTCGGCGGCGTAGACCTGATAGTGCTTCGAGAGTTCGGCGATGTTGCCGGCCCAGTGGCGCCAGGAGCCGGTGCCGCCATGCAGCAGCACCAGCGGCGTGCCCTGGCCCCAGCGGCGCCACACCATGCTGCCGTCGCCGCAGGGCGTGCGCAGCACCTCCGCCGTGTTCGCCAGCGCCGGCACCGGCTCGGCCACCACCGGCGCGTGCGCGATCCTTGTTCCGTGTCCCACGGCTTCGTTCACGCCCGACCTCGTTTTCGCTGCAACTGTCCCGACACTCAAAGCCATTCTATCCTCCGCGGCAAGATCACACGCCGGAGGAATACCCATGGCCCGCCTGCCCTATCTCACCCAAGCCGACCTGCAGCCGGAGGACCAGAAGCTGCTGGCGCGCGACATCGCGCTGATGCGGCTGATGGTGCATTCGCCCGGCGCCACGCGCGCCTTCCAGGGGCTGGGCGGCTATATCCGCAACAAATCCACGCTGGATGGGCGGCTGCGCGAGCTGGCGATTTTGCAGGTGGGGTGGCTGGCGCGCTCGCCCTATGAATGGTCGCACCATGTGAAGATCGGTCATGATTTCGGCGTGTCGGATGCCGACATCCAGGCGCTGATCGACGACACCGAGGGCACGCCGACCTCGCTCGGCGCGGTCGAGCGCTGCGTGCTGCGCGCGGCGCGGGAAATGACGGTGGAGGGGGCGGCGAGCGATGCCACTTTCAAGGAACTGCAGGGGTATTTCAGCACCGAGCACCTGACCGACCTGGTGGTGACGATCGCGTTCTACTGCGCGGTGGTGCGCTTCCTGGCGACGATGCAGATCGACGTGGAGCCGGAGTACCAGACCTATCTCGATCGCTGGCCGCTGCCGCGCTGATGATCTAGACAGGCGCACACCCAAAGCCCGGAGGCCCCATGCAGAACTCGGACATCATCTGGCAGCTTGTCGACGCCAAGCGCGAGGCCTTCGAGGCGTTGAGCGACCGCGTGTTCGACATGCCGGAGATCGCCTACACCGAGTTCCGCTCGGTGGCCGAGCACAAGGCGGAGCTGGAGCGGCAGGGCTTCCGCATCACCGAGAACCTCGCCGGCATCCCCACGGCCATCATGGGCGAGGCGGGCGAGGACGGGCCGGTGATCGCCATCCTCGGCGAATATGACGCACTGCCTGGCCTGTCGCAGGAGGCCGGCGCCACCGAGGCGACGCCGCTGCCGGGCGACGGCATGGGGCATGGTTGCGGCCACAACCTGCTCGGCTCTGGCGCGCTGCTGGCGGCCACCGCGGTGAAGGATTGGCTGGCCGCCCAGGGCATCAAGGGGCGCGTGCGCTACTATGGCTGCCCGGCCGAGGAGGGCGGAGCGGCCAAGGGGTTCATGGTGCGCGAGGGCTGCTTCGACGACGTGGACATCGCCATCACCTGGCATTCCATGCCGTTCGCCGGGGTGAACGATGCGCTGAGCCTGGCCAATACGCGCATCGACTTCACCTTCACCGGCCGGCCGAGCCATGCCGCGGCCAGCCCGCATCTCGGCCGCTCGGCGCTGGATGCGGTGGAGTTGATGAACGTGGGCGTGAACTACATGCGCGAGCACATGCCGAGCGATGCACGCATCCACTACGCCTACCTCGATGTCGGCGGCATCGCGCCGAACGTGGTGCAGGGCACGGCGAAGATCCGCTACGCGGTTCGCGCCCGCGACCTGGTGGAGATGCAGCAGCTCAACGACCGCGTGCGCAAGATCGCCCAGGGCGCGGCGCTGATGACGGAAACCACGGTGGAGGAAAAGGTGATCTCCGCCGTTTCCAACCTGATGGGCAACTCGCCGCTGGAAAAGGCGATGCATGCGGAGTTCGAGCGGCTCGGCCCGCCGGCGTTCGATGACGAGGACCGGGCGTTCGCCGAGAAGATCCGTGCGACGCTGTCGCCGGATGACATCGCCTACCCCTATCGCCGCCATGGCGTGCCGTTCCAGGCCGACCAGCCGCTGGCTGATTTCATCACCAAGCTCGGCCAGACCGGCGCGCCGATGCTGGGTTCCACCGATGTGGGTGATGTGTCCTGGAAGGTGCCACTGGTGCAGGCCGATGGCGCCACGGTGGCTGTCGGCACGCCGTTCCATTCCTGGCAGATGACAGCGCAGGGCAAGTCCGCGCTGGCCAAGAAGGGCATGGTGCATGTGGCCAAGGTGATGGCCGCCACCGCGGCCGAGGCGATCCGCAACCCGGAGTTGCTGGCCTCCGCCAAGGCGGACCATGCGGCACGCACGGCGGCGACGCCCTATGTCTGCCCGATCCCGCCGGACGTGAAGCCGAACCTGCAGCCGCGCCCGAAGGGCGTGTGAACCGGCCTGCCGGCCGCGGGGATCAGCCCGTGGCCGGCATGCCGATGCGTCCGAGGCCCGGCAGTTTCAGCGCCGGGCGGCGGATGTCGATGCCGGAGACGGCGCCGAGCAGGCCGAGCTCGATGCCTTCCACCCAACCCAGCGTGACCACGAAGATGCCGCCCAGCGTGAGGCTGAAGCCGGTGCGCGAGGGCGTGGTGCGGAACCAGCGCCCGTCATGCGGGAAGTCCTTGCCGATGGCGGTGGGTGGCAGCACGGCACCTGCTTCCGGCACCGCGGCGAGCACGGCGGCGACGAAGGTGTTGGAGTTGGGGCCGGGCCAGACGCGGTAATCGCCGAGGTGCCGCCACTGGTAGGAGGCGACGGCTTCCTGCATGCGTGGGATGAGGGCTGCGGCGGCTTCTCCATCCGCCGCGAACACCACTTCCGGCGCGCGGCCGAACCAGCGGCCATCGGGTACGAAGCCGTTCACGCGGATCGGCTCGCCCCAGGCGGTGTAGTCGTAGCGGGTGTAGCGGTCCGCGCCCTCTGGCTTCACCACGATCCAGGTGTGGACGGCGAAGATGCCGCGCCAGCGCACGGTGGGGGCGGCGAAGATGCGCACCACGGCGGGGGCGTGCGTGGCCGCCGGCGGCAGGTGGCCGATGCTGCCGCGGTCGGCCTGCCACCAGTCGGCGCCGATGCCCACGAACTGGTAGCGCAGTGCGGCCACGCCCAGTGGCGCCAGGTAGAACAGCACGAACAGCATCAGGCCCAACCGCAACCCCCTCATTCCGCCTCCGCTTGCACCGCTGCCCCATTGCGCGGACGATGCGCTTCAAAACCAGGGAGCACGCCCGGATGCCCTTCTGCCAGACCGCGACCACCCGCATTCACTACCGCGACGAGGGCAGCGGCTTGCCCTTGCTGATGCTGCCGGGCGGGGGGCTTAACGCCACCATGCCGTATGTGGCGGAGAAGGGCCCCTTTCATTCCATCAACGAGTTCAGTGGCGAGTATCGCTGCATCTCCATGGATCTGCGCAACGCCAATGGCGGGCAGACGGAGGGACCGCTGGAGCCGGAGCGGCCGTGGGATTCCTATACCGACGACCACTTGGCGCTGATGGATCATCTGGGGCTGGAGCGCTTCTTTGTCATGGGCTTCTGCATCGGCGGGCCCTTCATCTGGAACCTGCTGCGCCGCGCGCCGCATCGCGTGGTGGCGGCGGTGATCGTGCAGCCCAGCGGGCACCGGCCGGAGCTGCCAGACCAGTTCTACCGCAACAACATGGCCAACTGGGGCCCGGCCCTGTGCGAGCGCCGGCCGGAGATCGGCATGGAGCAGGTGCAGGCGTTCCTGAAGCGTATGTATTTGGACACCGGTGATTTCGTGTTCACCGTGTCGCGCGACTTCGTGCGCCAGTGCCAAACGCCGATCCTGGTGCTGCCGGATGACATTCCGCCCCACCCCTATGCCACCGCCATGGAATCCGCCCGCCTGGCGCCGAATGCGCAAGTGAGCCTGTATCCCTGGAAAGACCCGCCGGAGCACATCCCGATGGCGGTGCGGCATATCCGGACGTTCCTGAAGGCGAACCGCCCGGCGTAGCAGCGGTTCAGCCCTCGATATCCTCCACCGCCGTGCTGGCCAGCCGGCGGTCATAGCCCAGGCTCGCGGCGAGCAGCTGGCGCGTGTAGGGGTGCGTGGGGCTGTCATCCTCCAGGGCCGAGACCGGCAGTTCCTCCAGCATCTTGCCCGCGTTCATCACGCCGAGCCGGTCGCACATATGCGCCACCACGGCGAGGTCGTGGCTGACCAGGATGCAGGTGAGGCCGAGGCGTTCGCGGAGGTCCACCAGCAGGTTCAGGATCTCGGCCTGCACGGAAACATCGAGCGCGCTGGTGGGTTCGTCCAGCAGCAGCACCTGCGGTTCCAGGATCAGGGCGCGCGCGATGGCCAGGCGCTGGCGCTGGCCGCCGGAGAGCTGGTGCGGGTAGCGGTAGCGGAAGGCGGGGCCAAGCCCGACCTGCACCAGCACGCGGGTGATGCGCTCATCCGCGTCGCCGATGCCGTGGATCTTGAGCGGCTCCGTGAGGGTGGTGTTGACGGTGTGGCGCGGGTGCAGCGAGCCGTAGGGGTCCTGGAAGACCATCTGCACGCGGCGATAGAAGCTGCGCGTGCGCACCGGCGTCATCGCCTCGCCGCCGATGGTGACATCGCCGGACCAGTTGGGGTTCAGGCCGCACAGCGCGCGCAGAATGGTGGACTTGCCGCAGCCGCTTTCGCCGACGAGGCCGTAGGTCTCGCCCGGCTGCACGTTGAACGACACGCCATCCACCGCGTGCACCAGCCCTGCGCCGCTGCCGAAGGAAACGCGCAGGTCGCGCACGGAGATCATGGCGTTCTCGGAGGGGATGTCAGTCATTGAGCCATGCCGGATCACGGTTGAGCACGGCGAGCTTCTGGTGGCGCGAGCCGATGCGGGGCAGGGAGGCGAGCAGGCCGCGGGTGTAGGGGTGCTTGGCGTTCTGCAGGTCGGCGGCGGCACATTCCTCCACGATCCGGCCGGCGTACATGATCAGCACCCGGTCGCAGAAAGTGGCCACCAGGTTCAGGTCGTGGCTGATGAAGATGAGGCCGAGGCCGCGGCGGGTGACGAGGTCGTCCAGGATCGCCAGCACCTGCATGCGCACGGTGACATCGAGTGCGGAGGTGGGTTCGTCGGCGATCAGCAGGTCCGGGTCGGCCATCAGCATCATGGCGATCATGATGCGCTGGCCCATGCCGCCGGAAACCTCGTGCGGGTAGAGGTCGTGCACGCGGGCCGGGTTGCGGATGTGCACCGCCTCCAGCATCGCCATCACCTTGTCGCGCTTCTCGGCGGCCGAGAGGCTGGGCTTCTCGGGGATCGCCTCGGCGATCTGGGCGCCGACGCGCATGACGGGATCCAGCGCGTATTTCGGATCCTGCATGATCATGCTGATGCGGCTGCCACGCACCTTCAGCATCTCGCGCTCGCTGGCGCCGGCGATGTCCAGTTCCTGGAACTGCAGGCGCTTGGCGGAGACGGTGCCGTTGGGCGGGGTGAGCTTGAGGATGGCGCGGCCGGTCTGGGACTTGCCGGAGCCGGATTCGCCGACGATGCCCACCTTCTCGCGGCCGACGCTGAAGGAGACACCGCGCACGGCATGCACCATGCGCTGCGGCGTACGGAAGCGAACGTGCAGGTCTTCGACCAGCAATTGTGGTGTCTGGTTCATTCCGACCTCGGGTCCAGCACGTCGCGCAGCCCGTCGCCGAACAGGTTGAAGGCAAGGGAAGTGGTCAGGATCGCCAGGCCCGGGATGGCGGCGAGCCACCAGGCCTGCAGCATGCTCTGCCTTCCGGTGGAGAGCATGGCGCCCCATTCCGGCAAGGGCGGCTGCGCGCCGAGGCCGAGGAAGCCGAGGCCCGCGGCGGTGAGGATGATCCCGGCCATGTTCAGCGTGATGCGCACCACCACGGAGGGAATGCACATCGGCACGATGTGCTTGAGGATGATGCGCGCCGGCGAGGCGCCCTGGATGCGCACCGCGGCGATGTAGTCCGACGAGCGCACCGTGAGCGTTTCCGCTCGCGCCAGCCGGGCGATCGGCGGCCAGGCCGTGAGCGCGATGGCGATGACGGCGTTCTCGATGCCCGGGCCAAGGGCGGCCACGAAGGCCAGCGCCAGGATCAGGCCGGGAAAGGACAGGAAGATGTCGTTCACCCGCATCAGCACCGTATCCGTCCAGCCGCCGAAATAACCGGCGGTGGTGCCGACCGCGAGGCCGACCGGGGCGGCGATGATGGCAACCAGGCAGGAGATGTAGAGCGTGATGCGCGAGCCCCAGACGATGCGGCTGAACACATCCCGCCCCAACTCGTCGGTGCCGAACCAATGCTCGGCGGAGGGGGGCAGCAGCCGGCGCGTGAGGCTCTGGTCGTTGAAGCCGACCGGCGCGATCACGGGCGCCAGGATCGCCACCACGATCAGGAACAGCAGCACCGAAAGGCCGAACAACGCCAGCGGATTGCCCTTGAGCCGCAGCCAGCCGAAGTAGAAGCGCTGCAATGCCGCGTGCCGGGGCGAGGTGGTGACCTCCGCCCTCAGCCAGCCGCGCAGTGTTGAGGAGTTGTCGCTCATTTCGTGCGCGGGTCCAGCAAGCGGTACAGAAGATCGGACAGCAGGTTCAGCGCCACGAAGATCACCCCGATGATCAGCACGCAGGCGAGCACCGCGTTCATGTCCCCGGCCAGGATGCCACTGGTGAGGTAGCGGCCGAAACCGGGCCAGGCGAAGACGGTCTCGGTCAGCACGGCCCCTTCCAGCAGGAAGGCGTAGGCCAGGGCGATCACCGTTATGAGCTGCACCAGGATGTTGCGGAAGGCGTGGCGCCAGACCACACGCCACTTGGACTGGCCCTTCACGCGGGCGGCGGTGACGTATTCCTGGCCCAGCTGCTCCAGCATGAAGCTGCGCGTCATGCGGCTGATATAGGCCATGGAGGAATAGCCCAGGATCGTGCCGGGCAGGATCATGTGGCTCAGCGTGTTCCAGAACACGTCGTATTCGCCCACCAGCAGCGCATCAACGGTGAGCAATCCGGTGACCGGTTCCACCATGTCGATGTAGCTGACATCCAGGCGCCCGGGTCCGCCGACCAGGTCGAGCCAAGCGTAGAACACGATCAGCCCCATCAGGCCCAGCCAGAAGGTGGGGCTGGAATAGCCCAGCAGCCCGATGAACCGTACCGAGTGGTCCAATGGGCTGTCGCGATAGACGGCCGCAAGCACGCCGACCGGCACGCCGATGCCCACACCGATCATGATGGCGAAGGTGGCCAGCTCGATCGTGGCCGGGAACACGCGCTTCAGGTCGTCGGCCACCCGGTTGCCGGTGAACAGGGCATTGCCGAAATCGCCGCTGAGCATGTCGCGGATGAAGAACAGGAATTGCTGCCAGAGCGGCTTGTCGAGGCCGAGCTGGCGGTAGACCATGTCGTAGGTCTCCTTCTCCGCCTGTTCGCCAACGATGGCGATCACGGGGTCCAGCGGCAGCATGCGGCCGATGAAGAAGGCCAGCGCCATCAGCCCAAGCAGCGTGACCGCCACCGAGGCCAACTGGCGCAGCAGCGGACGCACCCAGCGCGGCGGGGAGGAGGAAGGCGCCGCGGCGGGGGGCTGCCCCGCCGCGGCCTTGGGCTCTGCCATCGCGCGCTACTTGCCGGCGGTGGCGTAGTCGACGTCAAACGGCGTCATCGCGAAGCCCTTGATCTCCTTGCGCACGGCGATCGGCCGCACGGTCTGGTAGATGTAGGCCATCGGGCCGTTGTCCATCATGTACTTCTGAATCTCGTGATACATCGCGATCCGCTTGGTGGTGTCGCGCTCCATCCGCGCGGCATCGGCCATCTCGTTGATCTTCGTGTCCTGCCAGGACGAGCGCCAAGACGGGTACTGGGCCAGGCGTGCCTCCGGCCTGTTGTCCGGGTTCACGGCATGGCGGGAGATCATGCTGTCGGCGTCCGGATAGCCGGCGCCCCAGCCGATCAGCAGCACCTCGAACTCGCGGGCGCGGGCACGGGTGAAGAGCTGGGCATCGGCCATCTGCTCCAGCTGCAGGTTCACGCCGATCTTGGCCGCGTTGGCCTGCACGTGCTGCGCGATCTGGGGCGAGATGCTGTTGGCGGAGTGGATGAACTTCTTGGTGAAGCCGTTGGGGAAGCCGGCCTCGGCCAGCAGCGCCTTGGCCTTCTCAAGGTCGAGCTTGAAGGGCTGGCCTTCCTTCTCGTCCAGCGCGCCGAAGGCGCCGATCGGCACCAGGCTGGCGCGCGGCGTGCCCTGGTATTCCAGCACGGTGGAGCCAAGGCCCTGGTAGTCGATCATCCAGCGGAAGGCCTGGCGCACCTTGGGGTTGGAGAAGATCGGATCCTGCGCGTTGAAGGCGAGGTAGCTGAACCCGTGTATGGTGGTGGCGGTGACCTCCACGTCCTTGTTCTTCGAAAGGGCGCGCAGGTCGTCGGTGTTCAGCAGGCGGGCCACGTCGATGTCGCCCTTCTCCAGCAGCAGGCGCTGGGCGGCGCTTTCAGGCACGTGACGGATGATCACGCGGCGCAGCTTGGCCTTCTCGCCGTAGTAGTTCTCGTTGCGCTCCAGGATCACCACCTCGTTGGTGTTCCAGCGCGTGACGCGATAGTGGCCCACGCAAACCGGGTTGGTCTTGAAGAACGGGTTGGCCCAGTCGTAGCGGCCATCGACGGTCTTGGCCTCTTTCTTGCCGATCTCGCTGTCCATGATGCCGGTGGAGCCAGAGGCGAACATGGCCGACAGCATGAGGCCGACGGGGTACGGCCGGTCCATCTTCACCACGATGGTGCGATCATCCGCCGCGGTGATCTGCTGCTCGATCTTGTCGCGGGTGAAGCCCCACTGGGTGAAGTTGGCGGAGTTGCCGTAGCCCAGCCCCACCACACGGTGCATCGACCACACGGCATCCTGCGCCGTGGCGGTGCGGCCATTGGGGAATTTCAGGTTGTCGCGCAGCTTGAACGTGATCGTCATGCCGTCTTCGGAGGTGGTCCAGCTCTCGGCGGTGCCGGGCACCATCTTCGAGACGTCCTTCAGGTCGTAGTTGACCAGCGGCTCGCACACGTTGCGGATGATGTCGTTGCCGTTCACCTCGGCGATCTGCGCGGGATCGAAGGTGATCAGCGCATCCAGGTTCCACGCCATCACCAGCGCATCGCGCGGCGTCGCCGCCTGGGCCTGCGGGGAGAGGGCAGCGGCGCCGGCCAGCAACGTGGCAGCAAGCGCGGCTTTAACCGTCGGGGGCATGTGGTCCTCCAGTCTTGGGGGGAATCGCCGGAGCGGCGTTCGCGGCAGTGCAGCAATCCTAGCTGAGGCTTTGCCCCGCCAACAAGCGCCGCGAATCCACTGGCCAGCCGCCGCATTCGGCGCATAGTATTATATTAGCTGCCGCAGGAAGGGGCGTGGAACGCACCCCCCGGCAGGCGGTCCGACGCGTAAGGGGAAGGCCGCAGCAACAAGAAACGCCAAACGAGGAGACGCCCCCATGACCCAGGATCGCAGCCAGGCCCATGTCAGCCGGCGCAAGCTGCTCGCCGGCGCCGCCGCTGCCCCCGCCCTCTCGCTTGCCACGCCCTCCATCGCCCAGGGCACGCTGAAGGGCACGAAGCTCACCATCCTCGCTGGCCAGTGGTACGTGCCGCAAACCAACACCCTGCTCGACCAGCTCGCCGCGGACCTCGCGCGCGACTCGGGCATGGAAATCCGCGTGGAGCGCTTCGCCGGCGACGAGCTGATGACCAAGACCGCGTCCGTGATCGGCACCGGGCGCGGCGCCGACCTGGCCGTGGGCGTGGAATTCGATACCTATGTGTACGCCGCCAAGTTGAACGACGTGACCGACCTCGCCGACGAGGTGGGCAAGAACTATGGCGGCTGGATGGATGCCGCCAAGGCGGCTTCCATGGTGGGTGGCCGGTGGAAGAGCCTGCCGATCGGCCAGGCGCCGGCCGCCTGGAACTGGCGGACCGACATGTTCCGCGCCGCCGGGGTGGACAAGTTCCCAGACACCTTCGCCGGCCTGCTCGATGCCGCCAAGAAGCTGCATGCCAAGGGCACCCCGATCGGCATGACGCTGGGCCATGCCTCCGGCGACGGGCGCTCCACCAACTATCCCGTACTGTGGGCCTTCGGCGGCAAGGAATTCGAGGCGGACGGCCGCACGGTGGCGATCAACTCGCCCGGCACGCTGGCCGCGGTGGAGTGGTACAAGGAAATCTACCAGTACTTCATCCCCGGCACGACCGCCTGGCTGGATCCGGACAACAACCAGGCCTTCCTGGCCAGCAAGGTCTCGGCCACGGTGAACGTGAACACGATCTATCTCGCCTCTCGCGCCGCGGCGGCAACCGATGCGGCGCGCAAGAACATCGTGGACAATATGGACCACGCCAACTGGCCGTCCGGCCCCGCCGGGCGCTTCGCCAACTACAACATCAACGTGTGGCTGCCCTTTGCCTCCAGCCCGAACAAGGCCGGCCAGCGCGAGTTCCTGAAGGCGTGGTACAGCCGCACCTTCCTGCCGAAGTGGACCAAGGTGGGCCAGTCCTACTTCATCCCGCAGCTGGCGGGCTTCGACAGCGAGGACGTTTGGCCGGAGGATCCCAAGCTGAAGATCTTCCGCGACCTGAACAAGATCAACCGTCTGCCCGGCTATGGCGGCCCGCCGACGCCAGTAGCGGCAGAGGCGGTGAACAAGTACATCCTGGTGGACATGTTCGCGAAGGCCTGCACCGGCCAGCTCACCCCGCGCGACGCGGTGGCCTGGGCCGAGAAGGAATACCAGCAGATCGCCCGTCGCCGCAGCCGCACCTGATCGCAACCCCGCCGGGCGCGCCCTCAATGGGCTCCTCGACCACAGCCGGCGCGCCGGACCGTTCCACCCGGACGGTTCGGCGCAGCCGCCTCTCCGACCTCGTCGACAGCGAACGCTCGCTCGGCTACCTGCTGGTGGCGCCGGTGGTTCTGCTGTTGCTGGTGCTGGTGGCCTATCCGTTCTCCGTGGCGATCGGCTACGCGCTGTCCGACCGCACGCTGGCGGACCCCGGGGTGTTCGTTGGCCTGGAGAATTTCGTGCTGCTCTGGGAGAGCAGCATCTATCGCCAAACGCTGCGCAACACCTTCATCTTCACCGCGGGCTCCGTCGCCATCCGCCTGGTGCTTGGGGTTGGCCTTGCGCTGCTTTTGAACGAGAGCTTTCGCTTCCGCCGGGCCGTGCGGGCCGCGATCCTGTTGCCCTGGATCGTGCCCACGGTGCTGGGCACCATGGCGTGGCTGTGGATGTTCAACCCGAATTTCTCGGTGCTGAACTACATCCTGGTGCAGTCCGGGCTGATGGAGCACGGCTTCAACTGGCTGACCGACCCCGACCTCGCCCTGTTTTCCGTGCTGCTGGTGAATGCCTGGCGCGGCGTGCCCTTCATGGCGATCACGGTGCTGGCAGGGCTGCAGGCCATCCCGCATGACCTCTACGACGCCTCTGCGATCGATGGCGCGGGCAAGTTCCAGCGCTTCCGCTACGTCACGCTGCCGCTGGTGATGCCGGTGCTGCTGACGGCGCTGGTGCTCTCGATCATCTGGACCTTCTCGGATTTCGGCATCGTCTATGGCCTCACCAAAGGCGGGCCGATGAACGCCACCCATGTGCTCGCCACGCTCAGCTACCAGACCGGGCTTGCGAGCGGGAACATCGGCGAGGGGGCGGCCATCTCGCTCACGATGCTGCCCGTGCTGCTGGTGCTGATTATCTGGCAGCTGCGCCGCATCCGCCGCAGCACGGTCGCCTGAGGAGCCGTTGATGAGCGCACCCCTGGCGCCCGGCGCCTACCGTTCCCACAACCCGCGGCTGGAGCGCGCCCTGTTCGTCTGGGCGCCGCTGGCGTTCTTCCTCATCTTCCTGGTCGGCCCGTTCTACTGGATGTTGATCACGGCGCTGAAGCCGGATTCCGAGCTGTACGACGGGTCGAAAAGCCCACTCTACGTGGCCGCCCCCACCCTGGACCACTTCATCTACCTGTTCGAGAAGACCGATTTTGTCACTTGGGTCGCCAACACGATGATGGTGGCGACTCTTTCCACCGCCATCGCGCTGATCATGGGCGTGCCGGCCGGCTACGCCCTGGCACGGCTGCGCTTCCGGGGATCGGAGTTCGTCGGCACCGCGATTTTCGTGACCTACCTGGTTCCCACCACCCTGCTGTTCATCCCCATGGTGGAGGTGATGGCCAGCATCGGCATGGACGACACGATCTGGGCCCTGGTGATCGTGTACCCCACCTTCCTGGTGCCCTTCGTCACCTGGCTGATGAGCGGGTATTTCCGCACCATTCCCTCCGACCTCGAGGATTGCGCACGGATCGACGGGCTGACGCGCCTGGGCGCCATGTTGCGGATCGCGCTGCCGCTCGCCCGGCCAGGGATCCTGTCGGCGGGCATCTTCTCCTTCACGCTGTCCTGGAACGAGTTCATCTACGCGCTGACGCTGGTGACCGCATCGGCGGAACGCACCATTCCGGTGGGTGTGATTGTGCAGCTGACCCGGGCGGATTTCTATTTCTGGGGGCCGCTCATGGCCGGTGCGCTGCTGGGCTCGGTTCCCGTGGCGCTGGTGTATTCCTTTTTTGTCGACCAATACGCCTCCGGCCTCACGGCTGGCGCGGTGAAGGGCTGAGGCGGGGCATACTGGAGTACGCCGGCATTGCAGTCGGCCAATCAGAAGGTTGTCATCGTCACGATTCGTGGTATGCGCTGGGGCGCGTTTCCGCTTTCCTCGCCCGGACCGCAGCCGCGACGACGGAGCCAGGCGGAAGCGCTTGAGTTCTAGGGGCTACCCGGGCCAGCGCCCGGCGGCCGAGGCAGTGCAAGGCGTGACACGGCAGGGAGCCCGGGGCAGCGTTCCCGGGAGATGAGGCCCATGGTGGACCCGACAGTGGCTTCCGCGGCCGAGCGCCCGGGGACTTTCTGACGCGATGGAGCGTCCGGTCCGCGCCCTCCTGCGCCGCATTGGCGTGGGGCTCTTCCTAGCCTTGGTGGTGGTGTTCACGAGCTTCCTGCTTGTGAAGCTTGGCGCCGGGCCGACCGATGTCCTGCTGGGCGGCCCCAGCCCCGGTGTTGAGGAACGGGCCCAGCTGGTGCAGGACTATGGCCTCGACAGGCCGGCCTTCGTGCAATTGGTGCGCTATGCCATTCGCGTCCTGGGCGGAGAGTTTGGCCGATCATGGCTGACCAGCGAGAGCGTCCTTGACGAGATTCTCCACCGCCTTCCCGCGACCCTGGAACTGATGCTCTATGCCATATTCCTGGGAACGCTGATGGCGGTGCCCACCGGCATGGCTGCCGCCTTCGCCCGGGATACCGCGGAGGACCGCACGGTGCGCGGCACGTCCGTGTTGGGGGAGGCGATGCCGCCCTTCTTCCTCGCCCTGCTGGTGCTCCTGGTGTTCTTTCGCTGGCTGGATATCGCGCCGGCGCCGTCGGGGCGCATCAGCATCGTGCTGTCGCCGCCGCCTACCATCACCGGCAGCTATTTCATCGACGCGTTCCTGATGCAGGATTCGATCGCGGCGCGTTCGGCCCTGGCCCAGCTCGTGATGCCTGTGTTCACCCTGGCGCTGATGCTGGGGGCCTCGCTGACCCTGCTGGTGCGTGGCGCCATGTTGGCCCAGATGGATGCGCCCCATTTCGTCTACGCCCGTGCCCAGGGCATGTCGCGCGAGATGCTGACCATTATCGCCCTGCGCGGCGCGCTGCCGGCGATCGGCGGGGGGCTCGCCGCCCAATCTGCCGCACTGCTCAGCATGACGGCGCTGGTGGAATACGTGTTCGCCTGGGGTGGCATTGGCCAATATGGCCTGGAGGCCATGGCCAAGGCGGATTTCGCTGCCGTGCAGGGCTTCATTCTCGCAAGCGCCGCCATCGCAGCCACCGTCCACCTGCTGCATGCCGTCATCCGACGGCTGGCCCGCATTCGGATCAGGCGGGCATGATCGGAGGCATGTTGCGGCTGCTTCGCGTCTTGGCCCGTCGCCGCATGGGCGCGGCATTGGCATTGGTTGTCCTGGTGGGGTTTGCGCTGGCCGTGCTGGCGCGCCCCGTTGCCTGGCCGTACCCGCCCGGCGCGCAGGAGGCCGGGCTTGTTCTTCAGGCGCCCTCGCTGGCGCATCCGCTGGGAACCGATGGCAATGGCCGAGACGTGCTGGCGCGTGTGATCGATGGCGCGCGCTATGCGTTTGCGGTGCCGCTGGCCGCCCTGGCACTGGCGATCCTGATTGGCGCGCCTTTGGGGCTTGCGGCAGGGCTCGGCGGTGGCTGGTTTGATGCATTCCTCAGCCGCATCTTCCAGGGCATCAGCCTGGTGCCGCCGCTGTTGCTGGCGATGGCGCTGGTGGCTGCCATGGGGCCGTCCTTGCGCCACGTGGTCTTCGCCATCGGTGTGCTGGAAGCCATCGTCTTCGCCCGTGCCATGCGTGACGAGGTTCGGGCCCTGCACGAACGCGGTTTTGTTGAAGCCGCAACCGCGGCTGGCAACCCCTTGCATCGGCTGGTTCTTGTGCATCTGCTGCCCAACACCCTGGCACGGATCGCCGGCGAGATTCCGCGCCAGGCCGCCTGGGCGCTGGGCGTGCTGGCGGCCATGGGCTTTGTCGGCATCGCCACCGCGGCCGATACGACGGAATGGGGTTCGATGATCCGCGAGGGCGTGGAGCATCTCTATGCCGGCCAATGGTGGGTCGTTGTGTTCCCGGGCTTCGCCCTGCTGGTGTTCGGCACTGCTCTGCGGGTGCTGGCCGAGAGCATCGACGAGCATGGCCCGCGCCGCGCTGCTTCGGGCGCCATGCTGGCGGGTGTGCCCGGCCAGTCGGCCCGGGCGCTGTCGCCCCGTGGAGCTGCGTGATGCTGCTTGATGTCCAGGACCTGCGCGTCGATCGCATCGTCACCGGCCCCCAGGGGGAGCCGGTGCCCGAACCGGCCCTGGCCGGGGTCAATTTCCGCATCGTGAAGGGGCGGATCCTGGGCCTGGTCGGCGAGCATGCTGCCGGAAAGTCGCTGGCTGCCAGTGCCATACTGGGCCTGCTGCGCCCGAGTGCGCGCCTTGTCGGAGGACGGGCGTTGTTCGAGGGCCAGGACCTGCTGCGCATGTCCGAATCCGACCTCACCCGCGTGCGCGGCGCCCGCATCGGGTTTGTGGTGCAATCCGGCCACGCCACGCTCGATCCCAATTCGCGCGTTGGCGCCCAGCTTGTTCGCGCCCAGAGCATCCACCGGCCCATCGTCAAGGCCGAGGCGGCCTGGCGTGCCGAGACGATCATGTCCTCCATGGGCATCCCCGAGCCCCGGTTGCGCGCGCAGGCCTGGCCGCATGAGCTGACGCCCGGCATCGTGCAACGCGTGGTCCTCGGCCTGGCCCTGATCAACGAGCCGCAATTGCTGATCGCCGACGAGCCAACGGCCGGGCTGGACATCACCACCCAGGTTCAGATTCTCGACCTGCTCCACCTGGAACTGCGCCGGCGGCGGATCGGCGGCATCATCATCACGCGCGACCTGGGGGTGGTGGCCCAGTACTGCGATGATATCGCGGTGATGTATGCCGGCCAGGTGGTGGAGCAGGGGCCTGTGATGCAGGTCTTCGCGCGCCCCGCCCACCCCTTCACGCGCAGCATGATTTCCGATGCACCGGAGCGCCTTGGTATCGCCGGACGGCAGATCGTGCCCCCGCGGATGGAGCCGGAGCAGGGGTGTTCCTATCGTCCGCGCTGCGCCGATGCCACGGAGCGGTGCCTGGTCGCACCCCCCTTGGTCGGTGCGGGCGTGCATGCCGCGCGCTGCCACTTCGCCCGGATCGCCGCAGCATGAGCGACCCTGGCAAGACTGCCGCCGTGGTGGCCGAGCTTCGCCGCGTCTCCGTAGTGCTCGGCCGCGGCCAAGACCGCGTGACGGCCCTGAACCGCATCGATCTCCAGGTGGCTGAGGGTCAGATCCTCGCGGTGGTGGGCGAATCCGGTGCCGGAAAGAGCACGCTGGCGCGGAGTTTCCTTCGCCTGGTCGCCTGCGAGGGCGGCTCCGTGCTGCTGGATGGTGGCGACATCACGACACTGCCGGAGCGTCGACTGCGGCGCATGCGCGGCAGCATGACGATGGTGTTCAGCGACCCCGCAGATGTGCTCAATCCCCGCATGTCTGCCCGGGCGCTGATCGAGGAGCCGTTGCAGCTGCACGCCCCGCGCGGCACGGATCGCCGTGCAGCGGTGGACACGTTGGCAACGCGGCTGGGCCTGACCCAGGCTGAACTGGCGTTGCGCCCTGGGGAATTGGCTCCCGGACGGCTGCACCTTGTCGGCCTCGGTCGTGCCATGGTCACCCGCCCGCGCCTGCTCGTGCTCGATGAGCCTACGCGGGACCTGGATGCGGCCGCTGCGGCCGATTTCCTGGCGTTGCTGGCCGGGCTGCGCGAGGAAGGCATGGCGATCGTGGTGACCAGCAACGACATCGCGGCCGTGCAGTCCGTCGCTGATCGCATTGCCGTCCTTTACCTCGGCGAGATCTCGGAGGAGGGGGCCACCGCAGACCTGCTGCGCGATCCGTTGCACCCCTATACCCAATCGCTGCTGTCGGCCCATTTGCCCGCCGACCCCAGCCGCCGTGGCCGCCGTATCCGCCTGCGGGGCGATCCGCCGCAGCCGGAGGATCGCACCCCCGGCTGCGGCTTCGCACCGCGGTGCCCGATTGCCGAAAGCCGCTGCCGCAGCGGCGCGCCAACGCCGAACCAGGTCGGCGCCGACCGGCGCGTGGCCTGCCTGCGCGTGCTTGAGGGAACCAGCCGGATTCCCTTGTCGCGCTGAGCTATCCGGCCGGCGCCTGCTTCAGGCGTGGTGGCACGAAACCATCTGCCCGCCACCGAGGTCGCGCAAAGCGGGCTCGTCCACTCGGCACACATCGGTGGCCCGGGGGCAGCGCGTGTGGAACCGGCAGCCAGGCGGCGGGCGCAGGGCGCTGGGCACCTCGCCTGTCACTGCCACCTGCGGCCGATTGGCCTCGATCTCCGGGTCGGGGATCGGCACCGCGGCCAGCAAGGCCTGCGTGTAGGGGTGTTGCGGGCGCTTGTAGAGCGTCTCGCGGTCGGCGATTTCCACGATCCGGCCCAGATACATCACCGCAATCCGGTCGCTGATATGGCGCACCACGGCGAGGTCGTGCGCCACGAAGACATAGGTCAGGCCCAGGCTCTGCTGCAGGTCCTGGAACAGGTTCACGATCTGCGCCTGGATCGACACGTCCAGCGCCGAGACCGGCTCGTCGCAGATCAGCAATTCCGGGGACATGGCCAGCGCGCGCGCCACCCCGATGCGCTGCCGCTGCCCGCCTGAGAATTCGTGGATGTATCGGTCCGCCATATCTGGGCGGAGGCCCACCAGGGCGAGCAGTTCCCGCGCCCTGTCCGACCGTGCGGCGGAGTTGGGCAGGATGTCGTGCACGATCATCGGCTCGGCAATCAGGTCCACGACCTTCATGCGCGGATTAAGGGAGCCGAACGGGTCCTGATAGACCATCTGCATGCGCTTGCGGATCGGCCGCATTGCGGCCCGGTCGTGCCGGGTGATGTCCTGGCCATCGAACACCACGCGCCCGCCGGTGATGTCCAGCATGCGCAGGATGGCAAGGCCGGTGGTGGATTTGCCGCAGCCGCTCTCGCCGACCAGGCCCAAAGTCTCGCCACGCTTCAGCGTGAACGAAACGCCATCCACCGCCTTCACCGAAGCCACCTGCTTCTGGAACAATGTCCCGGCCATCACGGGGAAGTGGACCTTCAGGTCCTCCACCACCAACAGGGGCGCATCGGCCACGTTTGCGTCAAGCATGCACGGGCACCCCGGAGTCCACAGCCACGAAGCAGGCCTTGCGGTGCCCGCCCCCCACATCTTCCAAAACCGGCCGTGCGGTCAGGCAGCCCGGCTCAGCAACGGAGCAGCGCGGTGCGAAAGCACACCCCGGCGGCAGCCGCGTGAGATCAGGCGGCGCGCCCTCGATCGGCACCAAACGGTCACCCAGCGCCCCATCCAGCCGCGGCACGCAGGCCATAAGCCCGCGCGTGTAGGGGTGCTGCGGCTTCTTGTAGATTTCCCGTGCCGTGCCGGTTTCCACCACGCGGCCGGCATACATCACGCTCACCCGATCCGCGTAGCGTGCTACCACGCCGAGGTCGTGGGTGATCAGGATCAGCGCCGCCCCGGTTTCGCGCGTAAGCTCCTTGAGCAGCGACAGGATCTGGGACTGAACGGTCACATCAAGCGCGGTGGTCGGCTCATCGGCGATGATCAGCTTCGGCTGGCAGGCCAGCGCCATCGCGATCATCGCGCGCTGGCGCATGCCGCCGGAAAACTGGTGCGGATAGGCGTCCACGCGCGCCTTCGCATCCGGAATGCGCACGCGTGACAGCAACTCGCCCGCCTTGGCGAAGGCAGCCTTCCAGGAGGCGCCGCGGTGCAGCTGCACCGGTTCACCCACCTGGAGACCGACCGTCAGCGACGGGTTCAGCGAGGTCATCGGCTCCTGGAAGATCATGGCGATGCGGTCACCGCGCACCGCCTGCATCTCGGCATCGGACAGCTTCAGCAGATCCTGTCCCTCGAACAGGATGCTGCCTGCCACGATCTCGCCCGGTGGATTGGGGATAAGGCGCATGAGCGAGAGCGCGGTCACGCTCTTGCCCGATCCGCTCTCGCCCACGATGGCCAGCGTTTCGCCGGCATCGACCTCGAACGACACGTCGTCCACCGCCATCACCGCCCCGCGTTCCGTGCGGAAGCGGGTGGTGAGGTTGCGGACTTCCAGGAGCTTTGCCACTCAGTACCCCATCTTCTTCTTGAGTTCCTGGTCGACCCAGATCCGCGCGTAGACCGGCCCGGGCTTCACGGCGCCAACACGCAGCTCGCCGTCGTAGTTCTTCACCCACGGCCACCAGGCGCTGTACAGGTAGGGCACCGGCAGCCACAGATACGGCGCCTTGTCGACGATCTCCCGCGTCATTTCGCGGATGATCTTCTGGCGCTCGCTTTCGTCACGCGTGGCGAACACCTTGTCCATCTTCGCGGTGTACTCGTCCGAGTACAGCATCGACGGTCCCCAAAGCTGCCCGGGCGTGAAGTTCTTGTGCAGCGAACGCGTGGGGTTGGTGTGGCCGTTGGACATGAAGTAGCCGGCGGTGTGCTTCTGCGTCGTCATCGCCGACAGGAAGGCGCCGTACTCCATCGGCTGGATCTCGATCTTCACGCCGATCTGTTCGAGATAGCCGGCCACCAGTGGCAGCAGGTCCATGTTGTCCGGCGAGCAGGAGCAGACCTGGGTCTTGAAGGTGAAGCCGTTGGGATAGCCGGCCTCCCGCAGCAATTGCTTCGCCTTGGCGGGGTTGTAGGTGAACAGCTCCTTCACCGAAGCCGGCATGCTCTCCAGCGGCTCGAAATAGCCGATGTAGTCGGGGTGCTGCGGATAGGCGAAGAGCTCGGCGTTGCCGCCGTAGTATTCCTTCACGATCTCCTGCTTGTTCACGGCCATGTTCAGCGCCCGGCGCACCCGGATATCGTCGAACGGCTTGGTGTCCGTGCGCATCGAGAGATAGACGCCCGAATAGTTCAGCCACTTCGCCCATTGCAGCTGCGGCGCCGACTTCTTGAGGCTATCGACCGCCTGCCAGCGGATCGTCTCAAGAATGTCCAGCTTGCCGGTGCGCAGCGCGCTGTGCTGCGTCGCCTCGTCGCGCATGATGCGGTAGGTCACGCGGTCGACAAACGGCAGCTTGTATTTCTCACCGCCGATCGTGTCCGTGTCCCAATAGACCGGATTCTTCGAGTAGACCTGCGAATTGCCCTGGACGTAGTCCGTGAGCTGGAATGGCCCGGTGCCGGAGGCATTCTTCCAGTTGCCGATGCCGGCCTTCACAACTTCTTCGGGATAGATCGCGGAGTAGTAGCCCCAGCCGAAGCGGTAGTCCCAATCCGCATTGAATTCCTTCATGAAGAAGGTCACGGTGTGGCGGTCGGTCGCTTCCACCTTGTCCACGTAGTAGTAGTAGTCCTTGAACGCCTTCGGGCTGCTGACCTGGCGCTTGAAGGTGTACACCACGTCGTCGGCCACGAATTCACGGCTGTCCATCACGCCGGCCTTGGCGGGCCACATCACCCCCTTGCGCAGCTTGATCTCCATGCGCAGCGGGTTTTCCTTCCACCCCCAGCTCTCGGCCAACTCACCCCGCAGCGCGGTTTCCGGCAGCCAGGCATCGGGTTTGAAGTTGTACTTGCCGCCCCGACGCACGGATTTGTCGAGGTCGCCGGCGAACAGCGTCTCATAGTGCAGGTTGTCGTGATTGGTCTTCCAGGCGTAGTCGGCGGGGTCCCAGGACAGCGCCGAGATCGTGGTGCTGACCGTGCCGATTTCCAGGGTGCCGCCGTATTGCGGCTTCTGCGCCGCAGCCGTCCCGCTCAGCAAGGCTGTGGCGGCAGCGCCAGCCAGCAGCCCCCCGAGTATCCGTCCGTATCGCATCAAACCCTCCCTCTCGTTGCCCCTGGCCGTTGTGGCTCTGTGGGGATGTGCAGGCCTAGTGGCCCATGCGCTTCTTCAGATCCTGGTCGATCCAGATGCGCGCATAAACAGGGCCCGGCTTCACCGCGCCGACGCGCAGTTCACCGTCGTAGTTCTTCACCCAGGGCCACCAGGCGCTGAACACGTAGGGCGTGGGCAGCCAGATATAGGGCGCCGCGTCGATCGCCTCGCGCGTCAGTTCCCGGATCATCTTCTGGCGAGTCGCCTCGTCACGGGTGCGGTACATCTCCGCCACGCGCGCCGTATATCCGTCGCTGAACCACATCGACGGGCCCCAGATCTGCCCGGGCGTGAAGCTCTTGCGGATCGAGGTGGTCGGGTTGGTATGGCCGTTGTTCATGAAGTAGCCGGCGGCATGCTTCTGGGTCGTCATCGCCGAGAGGAACGCGCCGTACTCCATTGGCTGGATTTCGATCTTCACGCCGATCTGTTCGAGATAGCCTGCAATCAGCGGCAGCAGGTCCATGTGGTCAGGCGAGCAGGAGCAGACCTGGGTCTTGAAGGTGAAGCCGTTGGGGTAGCCGGCCTCGCGCAGCAACTGCTTGGCCTTCGTCGGGTTGTAGGTGAACAGCTCCTTGATGCTGTCGGGCATGCTTTCGAGCGGCTCGAAGTAACCGACATATTCGGGGTGCTGCGGGTAGGCGAACAGCTCGGCGTTGCCGCCGTAGTATTCCTTCACGATCTCCTGCTTGTTCACCGCGAGATTGAGAGCGCGGCGCACGCGGATATCGTCGAACGGCTTGGTATCCGTGCGCATGGAGAGGTAGGTGCCGGACATCGCCAGCCACTTGGCCCATTTCAGCTGCGGCGCCGATTTCTTGAGGCTGTCCACCGCCTGCCAGCGGATCGCCTCCAGGATATCCAGCTTCCCGGTGCGCAACGCGCTGTGCTGCGTCGCCTCGTCGCGGATGATGCGGTAGGTCACCTTGTCGACGAAGGGCAGCTTGAATTTCTCACCGTCGATCGTGTCGCTGTCCCAGTACATCGGGTTCTTGCTATAGACCTGGGAGTTGCCCTGCACATAGTCGCTCAGCTGGAAGGGGCCGGTGCCGACCGCGTTCCTCCAGTTCCCGGCGCCTGCCTTGGCAAGTTCCGGCGGGATGACCTGGGAGTAGTAGCCCCAGCCATAGCGGTAGTCCCACTCGGCATTGAATTCCTTCATGTAGAAGGTAACGGTGTGGCGATCCGTCGCCTCCACCTTCTCCACATGGTCGAAATAGCCAGGGATCTTCTTGGGGGAGGCGTTCTGGCGGTTGAAGCTGAACACCACGTCATCCGCCGTGAACTCGCGGCTGTCCATCACGCCGGCCTTGGCGGGCCACATGATCCCCTTCCGCAGTTTCACCACCACGGCCAGCGGATTGTCCTGCCACTGCCAGCTTTCCGCCAATTCGCCACGCACGGCATCAGAGGGCAGCCAGGCATCCGGCCGGAAGCTGTATTTCCCGCCGCGGCGGATGGACTTGTCGAGGTCGCCGGAGAACAGCGTCTCGTAGTGCAGGTTGTCGTGGTTGAGCTTCCAGGCGAAGTCCTGCGGGTCGAAGGACAGGGCGGAGATGGTCACGTTGACCGTGCCAACTTCCAGGTTGCCGCCATATTGCGGCTTCTGGGCGGCAGCCGGCGCGGCCAGCATGGTGGTGGCAAGCAGTGCCGCGCCAAGCAGGGGGAAACGCATCCTCGCCACTCCATTCTTCACCGGCTGCCTCGCATCCGCGGGTCCAGCAGGTCACGCATCGCATCGCCCAGCACGTTGATGCCGTACACCACCAACGTGAGGCACAGCCCAGGCGCCAGCGCCAGCCACGGCGCCATGTACATGTAAGTACGGCCCGTGCCGCTGAGCATGCCGCCCCAGGTCGGCGCGGGCGGCGGCACACCAAAGCCCAGGAAGCTGAGCCCGGATTCAACCAGGATTACGGCACCCACACGGGTGGTGAACAGCACGATGATCGGGGGCAGCACGTTGGGCAGGATGTGCTGCAGCAGGATGCGGGGGGTGCTGGCGCCCATCGATTGGGCGGAATGCACATACATCTGCTCACGCACCGAAACCACGGCGCCGCGAATGATGCGGCTGCCGCCGATCCCGAAGGTGAGCCCGAGCACGAAGATCACCTGGATCATGCCCGGGCCAAGCACCGAGACGACCACGATCAGGATGATCAGCTCCGGAAAGCTCATCCAGGCATCGACAACGCGCTGGACAATCAGGTCCACCTTGCCGCCGAGATAGCCGGTGACGATGCCGATCACCACCGAGATGATCGTGGCCAGCGTGGCGGCGGCAAAGCCGATAATCACCGAAAGCTGGGCGCCATAAAGGATGCGCGACAGCATGTCGCGGCCCAGATGGTCCGTCCCCAGCCAGAACCGTGCCGAAGGCGGCTTCAGCCGGTTCACCGGGCTGATCTGGTTGATCCCATACGGGGCCAGAACATCGGCAAAGACGCCGCAGATCAGGAACAGCAGGAAGATCACCGCCCCGATCGCGCCCAGCGGCTTGTCGCGGACGAGACGGATGAAGAAGTTGGCCATCGGCCCACGCGGCGAAGGGGCGGCGGAGGTCTCGGCCGGTGCGGCGGTGACGGACATCAGCGGTACCTCACCTTGGGATCAAGCAGGCCGTAGCTGAGATCCACCAGCAGGTTGATCAGCACCACGGCCACGCCAACGATGAGGAACACGCCGGTGATGATCGGGTAGTCGCGCCGGCTGACGGCCTCCAGCAGCATCAGGCCCATGCCGGGGATCACGAAGATCTGCTCCATGATCACGGTGCCGCCGATCAGGATCGGCGCCTGCAGGCCAATCAGGGTAACAACGGGGATCAACGCGTTGCGCAGCGCATGGCGCACCACCACGGTGCGCTCCCCCATGCCCTTGGCCCAGGCGGTGCGAACATAGTCTTGCCGCAGCACCTCCAGCATCATCGTGCGCGTCATGCGCATGGAGATCGCCGAGAGCGAGGTTCCCAGGATCAGCGCCGGCAACGAAAGCTGCAGCATGTTCCCAACGGGATCCTGCCAGAAGGGCACGAACTTCACCTCGGGCGAAATGCCCCACCAGATGGCGGGAAACACCATCACGATCGTGCCAAGCCAGAAGCTGGGCACCGCGAGCATCAGGATGGAGAAGGACCGTCCGAGATAATCGCCCCAGGTGTCCTGCCGGATCGCCGACCACACCCCCACAGGAATCGCCACGACCAGCGCAACCAGCAGCGCCATCGTGCCCAGCTGGAAGGTGGTGGGCAGGCGCTCCATGATTTCGCCGATCACCGACTGTTCCTGCCACAGCGAGGAGCCGAAATCGCCGCGCAGCAGAATGCCGCCCATCCAGCGGAAATACTGGATGTACATGGGCTGATCGAGGCCGAGCGCCTGTTCCAGCTGCTCGCGTGAGGTCTTGTCTGCGGCGATGTCGTTCTGGGCGATCATCATGTCGATGATGTCGCCCGGGATGAGACGCACGGTCGAAAAGACGATGACACTGGCGAAAAACAGAGTCGGAATGAGCGCCAGGAGACGGCGAATCACATAAGCCCGCATGGGCGAGGATTTCCTTGGACGAGGATTGCTGACAATTTGCACGCGCTTTGGCTGCGGGGAAAGGGGGAACTAGATGGACATTCCGTCATGTTTCCCCCCGCCCGGCGCGGGGGCGGGTTGAGCCGGGAGGGACTCGTGCCCATCGGCGTTTCAGGCTAGGGATCGAACAAGGAAGTGAGGAGCCGTCCGGCGTGAGCAGCACTCTCGAACAGAAGATTCCATCCATCGAGGCGATCGAGGAGGGGTTGGCCGGCCAGGGCTACATCTCCTCCCGCCAGATCGCGACAGCGCTGTTCCTGGCAGTGCGGCTCGGCAAGCCCATCCTGGTGGAAGGCCCGGCCGGCACCGGCAAGACGGAGCTGGCCAAGGCCACCGCTGGGTTCATGAATCTGCCGCTGATCCGCATGCAGTGCTACGAGGGGCTGGACGAGTCCAAGGCACTGTACGAGTGGAAATACGGCAAGCAGCTTCTCTACACCCAGCTGCTGCGCGACAAGCTCGGCGAACAGCTGCGCGAGGCCGCCACCCTGGACGAGGCGCTGGTGCGGCTCGATGGCGTGGACGACATGTTCTTCTCCGATCGCTTCCTTGAACCCCGCCCGCTGCTGCGCGCCCTGCGCGAGCCCATCGGCTGCGTGCTGCTGGTGGACGAGGTGGACAAGGCAGACGAGGAGTTCGAAAGCTTCCTGCTGGAGATCCTCTCGGATTACCAGGTTTCCATCCCGGAGCTGGGCACGCAGGTGGCCAAGGTCATCCCGATCGTGCTGCTCACCTCCAACAACACGCGCGACCTCGGCGACGCGATGAAGCGGCGCTGCCTGCACCTGCACATCGGCTACCCCGATGCGCGGCGTGAGGAGCGGATCGTGCAAACCCGCGTGCCGCACGTGCAGGCCAGCCTGCTGCGCCAGCTGGTGCATTACGTGCAGAACCTGCGCACGCAGGATCTGCGCAAGCTGCCGAGCGTGTCCGAGACCATCGACTGGGCGCGGGCGCTCATTCTGCTCAATGCCTCGCAGCTGGAGCCGGAGTTGGTGCACAACACCCTGAACGTGCTGCTGAAGTTCGAGGGCGACATGTCCAGCGCCGGCAAACTGGTGGGGGAGATGACGCACCAAGCGCTGCGCGAAAGCTCGCACGGCATGGCGGCGAAGTAGCGGCGCCGTGTCCGGCTCCTCGCCCTTCGGGCGCGCCGCGGAAACGGCGCAGTCCTCCGACATGCTGCTGCGGCTGCTGCGGGTGGCGCGGGGCGCCGGCGTGCGCATCTCCGTGGCCGAGGCGATCGATGCGTTCGAATCGGCCAACGCGGTGGGCTATGCCGACCGCCAGGCCCTGAAGGACGCACTCACCCTCACCATCGCCAAAACGTTCGAAGACAAGCAGATCTTCGAGCAGTGCTTCGAAACCTATTTCAAGCGCGAGAACACCGCCCTCAGCGGCGACCTCGCCTCGAAGCTCCCTCCGCCGCCGACTCCGTCGCAGGGCGAAGGGACCGAAGGCGAGGCCCAAGGCATGGGCGGCGAAGGGCAGGGGGCACAGTCGGCCCTCGGCCAGATGCTGATGCAAGGCGACCTCGCCGGACTGGCCGCCGCGATGGAGCGCGCGGCGGAAGCGGCCGGCGCCACCAACATCACGCTGTTCACCCAGACCAACCTCTATGCCCGCCGCATCCTGGACCGGATGGGCCTGGCGGAGCTGGAGCGCGAGATCACCCGGCTGCGCGGCGAGGGCAACGCGGAACTCGCCGACCGCCTGGCCAAGGCACGCGCAGCCCTGGGCGAACAGGCCCGTGGCTACATGGAACGGCAGCTCGCGCTGTTCTCCCAGGGCACCACGCGCGAAATCCGCGAAGGCGCACTGCGCCAGGTGAACCTCTCCCAGCTCGATCGGCGCGACATCCAGCGCATGCGCCAGCTGATCCGCGACATGGCCAAGAAGATCGCCGAGCGCTACAGCCGCAAGCGCTACCGCGACCGGCGCGGCGTGCTGGATATGCGGCGCACCATGCGCCGGAACATGGTGTTCGATGGCGTGCCGTTCCGCACCGTGTGGAAGCGCGAGCGGATCGACAAGCCGCGTGTCATGGCGCTGTGCGACGTCTCCGGCTCGGTCGCCAACGTCGCGCGCTTCCTGTTGATGTTCCTGTATTCGCTGCACGACGTGCTGGCCGATCTGCGCGGCTACGCCTTCTCCAGCCACCTGATCGACGTCAGCGACATCCTGCGCCGCGAAAGCAGCGACGACGCGATCACCAAGATCCTGGAAGCGATCGGCTTCGGCTCCACCAACTACGGCAAGTCGCTCGAAGATTTCTGCGGCATGTCCCTGAAGCACGTGAACCGCCAGACCACGGTCATCATCCTGGGCGACGCACGCGGCAACCGCAACGAGCCACGCGTCGAACTGATGGGCGACATCTTCAACCGCGCCGGCCGGGTCATCTGGCTGAACCCGGAGCCGCAGCCGCTCTGGGGCACCGGCGACAGCGACATGTACCGCTACGCCCCGTTCTGCAGCCAGATGATGACCTGCAACACGATCGCCCAGCTGGAGCGCGTCGTGGAGGAGTTGCTGGCCAACGCCCGTTGATCGAGCCACGGCGGCGAAATCTGGGCACAGTCGGGTGGAATTAGGCCAAGCCTTCTAGGTTCTGACCGATCGAAGCGAAGGAAGGCCAGGGCTCTGCCCTGGACCCGCAAAGGGCCGGCGGCCCTTTGATCCCGTTTTTTCCCCAGGATGAGGTCCAAGGGCGCTGCGCGGCGATGGCCCCGCTCCGCCCGGTGGGCGAAAACAGCGGCGCTCCGATGTCCAGTCAAACACATAATTTCATATTTGTGAAGAAAATTTTCTGGTTCACCGGTCTGTCCTGTGCTGGAATTCCTGGTGATGACCCATCAACCCGCCGCACCGAGCGAAGCCGACGCACCGCGCCCCTGGGCGCGGGCGATTCTGCACGCCCGGATTCCGGTCGCGTTGAAGCTCCTGCTGCTGGCCCTGTTCGCCGCCCTCGCGGGCGCAGCCACCGCGCGCCACGCCCTGCGCCGCCCGCAGAAGGACTGGCTCCTCTCCATCACCACTGACCCGACCGAAGACTCCGACTGGGATCCCTACGTCCTGCGTCGGCTGTTTCGCCGTCGCGCCCGGCTCGGCTGGCTCATGCGCTGCCATCCTGCCGAGGGTATGTCCCTGTCCGGCCACCGCGCGCCCGTGCTCCGCCCATCCCAGACCGCCCGCGCGCCGCCAAGGCCGCTCCACACCCAAATTCACCTTGAATCCGTCGCGAAAACCCCGCGTCCCGCGGCGATCAGTCGTGCCCGAAGCCCAGCCCCGGGGCTAAGCCCGCTCAGCGAATCGCGTCGGAGCCCAGCAAATCCAACTCGCCGCCACTCGGGTCGAAGCCGCGATTCGAACGCAGAAGCTGCTGCGTGTAGGGATTGGAGACATTGCCGGCCGCCAGGGCTTCGGCCGTGGTCGTTTCCACAATCTCGCCCCGGTTCATCACCGCGATCCGATCGCACAGATGGGCGATCACCGCCAGGTCATGGCTCACCATCAGCATCGTCAGCCCGTGCTCGCGGCGCAGGCGGCTCAGTAAGTTCAGGATTTCCGCCTGCACCGACACGTCCAGCGCACTGGTCGGCTCGTCCAACAGAAGGATGCGCGGCTCCAGGATCAGGGCGCGGGCGATCGCAATGCGCTGGCGCTGGCCGCCGGAAAGCTGGTGCGGATAGCGGAAGCGGTGCTGCGGGCCCAGCCCCACCTCCTCCAGCGCAGCCGATACGCGGCGATCGGCATCGCCCAACTTATGGATGGCGATCGGCATGGACAGGGTCTGGTCCACGGTCTGGTTCGGGTGCAGCGAGCCATACGGGTCCTGGAACACCATCTGGACCATCTTGCGCTGGGCGGTGGTCCGGCGCTTGCCCATGGCCTCCCCGGCGAGCACCACGCGGCCTTCGGCATGGGCGATGAGCCCCGCGACAGCCCGCAGCACGGTGGATTTGCCGGAACCGGATTCGCCCACCAGGCCAAATGCCTCCCCCTCCGCCACCGAAAGGGTCACGTTGCGGGCGGCATCGAATCGCTTGGCGCCCCTGCCGTAGCTGACCGTCACTTGCTCCAGTAGGATGCTCACGCGCCCACCTTCCTGCTTCGCGTCTCCAGGGGGGCGGCGATGTCGTCCATCCAGGCCGGGTCACGCTGCAACTGCGGCAACTCCCCACGCTTGCGGCCCAGCTCGGGCAGCGCGGCGAGCAGGCCCCTGGTATAGGGATGCTGCGCATCGGCGAGGCTGCCCGCATCGCAGATCTCCACGATCTGGCCTGCGTACATCACCAGCACGCGGTCGCAGAACGACGAGACCAGATGCAGGTTGTGGCTGATCAGGATCAGGCCCATCCCGCGCTCGCGCACCAGCTCGTCCATGATGGAGAGCACCTGGGTCTGCACCGTCACGTCCAGCGCGCTGGTGGGCTCGTCCGCGATCAGCAGCTCGGGCCCGGCAATCAGCATGGCCGCGATCATGATGCGCTGCCCCATGCCGCCGGAGACTTGGTGCGGATACATGCCATAGACCCGCTCGGGATCGCGGATATGCACCGCCTGAAGCATCTCCAGCGCTGCCGCGCGCGCCTCGGCCTTGCTGCTGCCAAGATGGGTCCGATGCGTCTCGGCAATCTGGTCGCCCACCCGCATCACCGGGTCCAGAGAGTATTTCGGGTCCTGCAGCACCATGGCCATGCGCTTGCCGCGCAGCCGGCGCAGCTGGCGCTCGCTTTGCTGGCGCAGATCGATCTCGCCCAGCAGCAACTCATCGGCATGCACCCGCGCCGGCGGGCGCGCGAGGCCCATGATCGCCCGCCCCGTGGTGGACTTGCCGGAACCGGATTCCCCCACAATGCCCAAGCGTTCGCGGCCCACCGTGAAGCTCACGTTCCGCACCGCCCGGAAGTCGCCGTCATCCCCGGGATAGGTCACGGAGAGATTGCGAACACGCAGCAGGGGAGAATCCATGCCCACGCCCTCAGCCGCGCCCGGAGGACACGTCGCGCAGCCCATCCCCCAGCAGGTTGAAGCCGAGGCTGGTAACAAAGATCGCCAGGCCCGGGATCGTGGCCACCCACCACTGGTCCAGCAACACCTCGCGCCCCGTGGAAACCATCGCGCCCCATTCCGGCGAAGGCGGCTGTGCGCCAAGCCCGAGGAAGCCCAGGCCCGCGGCCGTCAGGATGATGCCGGCCATGTCCAGCGTCAGGCGAATGATCACGGAGGGAAGGCACAGCGGCACAATCTGGGTCGCGATGATCCGCAGATGGGAGGCGCCCTGCAACTCGGCGGCCTGGATGAACTCGCTGCGCCGGCGCGTCAGCGTCTCGGCGCGGGCCAAGCGCGCATAGGGCGGCCAGGCGGTAAGCGCGATGGCGATCACCGCATTCTCGATGCCGGGCCCAAGAGCGGCGGCAAAGGCCAGCGCCAGCACCAGCCGCGGAAAGGCGAGGAAGATATCGGTGAAACGCATCAGCGCCGCGTCGATCCAGCCACCGAAGTAGCCAGCCGGAAGGCCAATGGCGAGGCCGATCGGAACCACGATCAGGCTCACCAGCACCACGATGGTGAGCGTGATGCGCGCACCGAACACCACGCGCGCCAGGATATCGCGCCCCAGCTCGTCGGTCCCGAACGGATGCGCCCAGGAGGACGGCTGCAGCCGATCCGCAAGCACCTGCGTCAGCGCGCTGGCCGGGTCGACGATCAACGGCGCGAAGGCTGCAACACCAATCAGCAGCAAAACGATGCCCAGCCCGATCATGCCCAGCGTATTGCGGCGAAAGGCCAGCCAGGCGCGGAACCAGCCACCAAGCTGAGCCTGGCGCCGGCTGGCGGGCGCGGGGTCGAGCAACCAGGCGCGCATCTGCATCAGTTCGGCTCCCGCGCGCGCGGATCAACCATCGCATAGACGAGGTCGGACAGCATGTTCAGCAAGATGTAGATCGCACCAATCAGCAGCGTTCCGCCCAGCACGGCGTTGAGATCGGCCGCGAACAGGGAGTTCTTCATGTAAAGGCCCAGCCCCGGCCACGCGAACACGGTCTCGGTCAGCACCGCGCCTTCCAGCAGGCTGCCGAAGGTAAGTGCGATCACCGTGACCAACTGCACCCAGACATTGCCCAGGGCATGAACCCAGATGATCCTCCACGGAGAAAGCCCCTTGGCCAGTGCGGCCAGGATGTATTCCTGCTCCAACTGCGCCAGCATGAAGCTGCGCGTCATGCGGGCGATGTAGGCCAGCGAAAGGAACCCAAGGATCGACGCGGGCAGCACAAGATGGCCAAGAGCGTTGGCAAAGACATCGCCTTCCCCTGCCATCAACGCGTCGATGGTCAGCATTCCGGTGACCGGCGCCACGATGTCGTCAAACGCCACGTCCAGCCTGCCCGGGCCCTCCACCCAGCCAAGCTTGGCGTAGAACAGCAACAGGCCCACCAGCCCAAGCCAGAACACCGGCATTGAATAGCCGACCAGCGACATGAAGCGCACGATCTGGTCTGGCCATCGGCCGCGATTGGTCGCGGCGATGACCCCGAAGGGAATTCCGAGTACCACCCCGATCACCAGCGCCAGGAACGCCAGTTCGATCGTGGCCGGGAAAACGCGCACGAGGTCTTCCAGCACCGGCCGCGCCGTCATCACCGAGTTGCCGAAGTCACCACGCGCGATCTTGCCGAGATACGTGCCGTACTGCACCAGCACTGGCTGATCGAGCCCCAGCTCCCGATAGACCCGGTCGTAGGTCTCCTGGCTCGCCTTGTCCCCGACGATGGCGATCACCGGGTCGATCGGCATGAACCGGCCGATCGCGAAGGTCACGCCGGTCAGGCCCAGGAAGGTGAGCGCAACGGAGAACAGCAACGCACCCAGACGACGAAGCGGCGCGACAATCCGCCGCGCCACGCCGCCGACCGTATGCCCTGCCCCGGAAGTGGCGGCGGACACGTGCTGGTTTGCTCAGGTCTTGGAGATCGTCCGATAGAAGAACTGGTCCTCGAACAACCCCTTGGGATAGCCCTGCAGGTTCGAACGCATCGCGATGACCCAGTTGTTCTGGAACATCCAAACGTACGGCCCTTCGTCGGTGACCTTCTTCTGCAGCTCGATGTACATCTGCTCGCGCTTCTTGCCGTCCAGCTCCTGCGCAGCCTTGCGCATCTCGGCCGTCAGCTCGGGGATCAGCCAGCTGGCGCGCCAGGGGCCGGTGCGTGCCTTCGGCGGGTCGCTCATGTCCTCGCCCTGCACGAAGAAGTCGGCATTGGTGTGCGGGTCGAAATAGTCCGGCGCCCAAGAGATCACGGCCATCTGGAAGGTCCGCCCGCGGATCTCGCCGATCACCTGGCGTGCATCGCCAGAGGCGATCGTCACCTTGATGCCGCCCAGCGCCATGGTCTGCTGCATCGCCTGGGCGATCTGCGGGAACGGGTTGTTGGTATTGGCCGAAAGCCGCACCTCGAAGCCGTTGGGGTAGCCGGCTTCGGCGAGCAGCCTCTTGGCGCCCTCCACGTCGAGCTTGAACGGGTTGTAGGGGGTCGCGCCGAAATACCCGATCGGCAGGAACGTCTGGTGGACGAAGAAGCGATCCTTGAGGAAGGTGTTGGCCATCGCCTGGTAATCAACCAGCATCTTCACCGCACGGCGCACGCGCACATCGGCGAGCGGCCCGTGCTTCAGGTTCATGATCGCGTAGAAGTTGTTGGCGCCCGGGAAGCTTTCAACCCGGATGTCCTTGTTGGCGGCCAGCGGCGTCAGCTGGTCCGGCGTCAGGCCGCGCGCCACATCGATGTCGCCGCGCTCCAGCTGCAAGCGCTGGGAGCCGGGCTCCGGCACGTGGCGCATAATCACGCGGCGCAGCTTGGGGGCACCCAGGCGGAACGCGGGATTGGCCTCAAGCGTGACGCTCTCGTTCGGGCGCCAGGCCACCAGCTTGTAGGCGCCGGAGGAGGCCGAGTTCGTCTTGAGCCACGCGTTGGCCAGGTCGCCGTCCTTCTCGTTGGCCAGCGCGGTCTTCATGTCCACCACGGAGGCCACGATGGAGGTCATCATGTTCAGCACCAGGGTCGGCGCAAAGGCGGCCGGCACGTTGATCACCAGCGTATCCGGGCTCGTGGCCTTCACGAGCTCCTTCACATTGTCCTTGTTCCAGCCGAACTGCGTCAGCAGGAACCCGGAGGTCTTGTTCATGATCACAACGCGCTGGAGTGACCAGGCGCAGTCTTCGGCCGTCACCGCATTGCCAGACATGAACTTCTGGCCCGGCCGGATCTTGAACGTGTAGGTCTTGCCGTCGGCGCCCACCTCCCAGGATTCCGCGATACCGCCCACCATCTTGGACAGGTCATCGGCCTCGTAGCGCAGGATGCGGTCATAGAGATTGGTGCAGATCTCGATCCCGGTCAGCTCGTAGCACTCGCCGGGGTCGAGCGTGATGATGTCGTCGATCGACTTGGCAATCACCAGCGCATCGCGCGGCGTCGCCGCCTCCACCTTGGGGCTCCAGGTGGCAACAGGCGCCATGGCGGAGAAGGCCGCAAGCGCCTGCCGGCGCGTGAGCTTGAACATGGTCGGGTCTCCTGCGTAGGAACGTTCGATCTTGTGACTGGAATGAGACACCAGCCTTGCATGGGGCGCAAGCCGGATATTCGTTTCTACTCCAGCAAGATCAGCGCGGCAGGGCGGCGCGGATCTCGGCCAGCAACTGGCGCACGGATGCGGGCATGAACGGCTTCTCCAGAACCGGTCGCGCTGCCCGTGCCAGGAACGCTTCGGCGGCGGAACCCAGCGTATCGCCGGTCACGAAGCCCACGCACTGGCAGAGATGCGGGCGGTGCTGCGATATCCATTGGAACACCGCCGGGCCATCGATCCCCGGCATGCGCAGGTCGCACAGGATCACTGCGTAGTCGCGGCCGGCGAGCAGCTCCAACGCTGCCTCGCCGCTGTCCACCACGTCGCAATCATAGCCTTCGCGCGCCAGCATGTCGGCCAGCAGAACCGCGATCTCTGCTTCGTCGTCCAGCACCAGGGCCGGCTGGCGCTGAATGCCAACCGCCACCGCCGCGGTCTCTTCCACTGCGGCCTCGCCGGGATCACGCCGTGGCAGGCGGATGATGAAGCGCGCGCCGCCTTCTTCCGCCCCCTCCAGCGTCAGCGTGCCGCCATGCACCTCCACGATGCTGCGCGAGACGGCGAGCCCGATCCCCATGCCGATCCCCGCCGGCTTCGTGGTGAAGAACGGATCGAAGATCTGCTCGCGCAAAGCCTCCGGCACGCCTGGCCCATTGTCGGCGACGGCGAGCTGGACATGGGCCGCCTCCACCACCGCCGAAATCCGGATGCGGCGCGGCTGGGGCTGGGCCTCCAGCACCTGGCGGGCATTCACCAGCAGGTTCGACAGCACCTGGTTGAACTGGTCATGGTCGCAGGGAACCATAGGCAGGTCGTCTGGCAGGTCGCGTTCCACCTCCACCCCACTGCCGCGCAGGCTGTAGGCGAGCAATTCGAGCGCCGTCTGCACCGCGGTGCCGATCGCCATCGGCTTCACCTGGCTGCGGTTCTGGCGCGCCAGGGCCAGGAAGCTGCGCACGATGCGCCCGCAGCGCTCTGCCGCGGCCTGGATTCGGTCTGTGCGCGGGATCAAGACCGGGGCGAGTTCCTTCACCTCCTCGCCCAGCATCATGGCGTTGCCCATCACGATGGAGAGCGGGTTGTTCAGCTCATGCGCCACGCCGGCCAGCAGCGACCCGAAGGCGGCCATCTTCTCGTTCTCATGCAGCGCCTCCCGTTGGCGCTGGATCTCGGCCTCGGCCTGGCGCACGGAGGTGAGGTCGCGCAGATAGGCGGTGAACAGGCGCCGCGACGGCAAATGCACCTCGCCCACCGCCAACTCGGCGGGAAAGCGGGTGCCATCGGCACGGAGCGCATCGGTCTCAATGCGCCGCCCCACCCAATCCGGTGTCGCCTGCGGTGCCGTGCACGGGGTTTGGCCCAGGGACCGCAGCGCCACCAGATCGACAAAGCTGCCCACGGGGCGCCCGATCGCGGCGGCCCGGGACAGGCCCAGGCTGTGCTCCGCCGTCGGATTGAACTCCACCACCTGTCCCGTCTCGTCGAAGACAATGATGCAATCCAGCGCCGCGGCCGTGATCGCCGCATACTGGGCTTCGCTCGACTTCAGCTCGGTCAGGTCGCGGCTGTAGCCCACCACGCCGACAACTTCGCCGGTGGCATCGCGGTAGGGGTAGTAGGTACGATGGACGTATCGCTCCCCTTCGAGATACCCCAGCCAGCCCTCCCACACCGTGGTCTCGCCCGCCAGGCACCGCTCGAACAGCTGCCTGTGGATCGGGTCCGGCCGCATGCGGGCATAGATTTCCTCTCCGATGATCTCGCGGATCGTCCTGCCGAGCAGGGCGGAGGCCGGCATACGCAGATAGTCGCAGTAGGCGGCGTTGACATAGCTGTGCCGCCCCTGCCGATCGACGAGGGCAAGGCGTGCCGGGATGGTATCGAGCATCACGTGCAGGCCGGCTTCGGAGATGCCCAGCCCCACGCTCTCGACCTGCGCTGTCATGGTCGTGCCTTGCCGTTTCGTGCTTCCTGTGGCGCGAAGCTAGCGCATCGCAGAGAACTCCGGCAGCGCATGGGCTGTCACCGGCGGCAGCGGGCCATCCGCCTTGCGCACTTCGACCAGGCAAGATTGCGCCGTGCAGCCCTGCGACAGGCCGGAAGCACCGATGTCCCGGGTCAGCGCATTCGGGTTGCCGTGCTTCTCGATCCCCGTCTGCCAGTCGTGATCGTACCAGGCACCCGTGGCCAGTCGCACCACCCCCGCCATGATGTCCGCGGTCACCACCGCACCGGCGAGGCTGCGGCCGCGGGCATTGAACACCTCCACCACGTCGCCATCGGCGATGCCGCGCGCGGCGGCATCCTGCGGGTTGAGGTAGATCGGCTCGCGCCCCGCCACCTTTCCGGCGGCGCTGTGCGGGCTTGCATCTAGCTGGCTGTGCAGCTTGCGCGCCGGCTGGTCGGACAGCATGTGCAACGGCCATTCCTGCGCCTCCGCGGCCCCCAGCCATTCCAGCGGCTCGAACCAGGTGGGGTGGCCCGGACAGTCCGGCAGGTTGAAGCCGGCGATCCGCTCCGAGAATATCTCGATCTTGCCTGATTCGGTGTTGAGCATGTTCGCGGCGGGGTCCTTGCGATAGGCCTCCAGCATCACGATCGGCTTGGCGTGGGACTGCAGGTTGATCAGGCCCTCTTCCCAGAAGGTGGCGAACTCCGGAACGGCAATCCCCATGCCGTCGGCGCGGCGGCGCAGCACCTCGTAGAGGTTCTCCACCCACTGCATTTCGTCACGACCTTCGGTGAAGGCCTCCTTCACGCCCATACGCTCGGCGAGGCCCGTGAAGATCGCGTAGTCATCGCGCGCCTCGCCGGCGGGCGGCACCACCTTGCGCATCGCCACCACCACGCCCTCATGGCTGCCGAAGCCGATGTCGTTGCGTTCCAGCGTGGTGGTCACCGGCAGCACCACGTCGGCAAACTTGGCGGTGCTGGTCCAGAAGGGTTCGTTGACGATGATTGTCTCGGGCTTCTGCCACGCCTTCGCCAGGCGCTGCAGGTCCTGGTGGTGGTGGAACGGGTTGCCGCCGGCCCAGTAGATCAGCTTGATGTCCGGGTAGGCATGCACGCCGCCATTGTAGCGGAACTCAGCGCCGGGGCTCAGCAGCATGTCGGCAATGCGCGCCACCGGAATGAAGGCCCGCACCTTGTTGGTGCCCTGTGGCAGCGAAGGGCCGGGCAGCCGGGTCTGCGGCGAGCCCATCCGGTTGGTGGGGCCATAGCCCAGCGCGAAGCCGCCACCGGGCAGTCCGACCTGGCCGAGCATGCAGCCCAGCACGATCGTCATCCAGAACGGCTGCTCGCCATGGGAGGCGCGCTGGAGCGACCAGGCTGTGTTGATCATGGTGCGCGTGCCGTGCATCTCGCGCGCCAGCGAAACGATGCGCGCGGCCGGCACGCCGGTGATCGCGCTCGCCCATTCCGCCGTCTTGGGCTGCCCGTCCGCAGCACCCATCAGGTAGGGCTCGAAGCTCTCGTAGCCGGAGCAGCAACGGGCCAGGAAATCCCGGTCCACCGTACCGTCGATCACCCATTGATGGGCCAGCGCCATCATCAGCGCGGTATCGGTGTTGGGGCGGATCGGGATCCACTCCACCTCGCCCCCGGTCTCCAGGTTGTCGTTCACCGGGGAGATGTTGACGAAGCGTACGCCGGCCTTCGCCATGGCCGCCAAGCCCGGCCGATGCTGGTGGAAGCCCACGCCGCCCTGGCTGATCTGCGCGTTCTTCAGCGGCACGCCGCCGAACGCGACGAAAAGCTTGGTGTGCGCTGCCATCACGTCCCAGCTGGTCAGCTGGTTCCAGCTTTCATCGATCGGCATCAGCACATGCGGCAGCAGCACGCGCCCGGCGCCCAGCGAGTAGCTGTCGTTGTGGCGCACATAGCCGCCGATCGTGTTCAGGAACCGGTGCACCTGGCTGTTGGCATGGTGGAAGCGCCCGGCGCTGGCCCAGCCGTAGGAGCCGCCGAAGATCGCCTCGTTGCCATGCGCCGCCTTCACCCGCGCCAGCTCGCCGGCCACGAGATCAAGTGCTGTGTTCCAATCCACCTCCACGAAGGGCTCGCGCCCACGCAACTCCGGCGCGCTGCCGGGCCCGCGCTCCAGCCAGGAACGACGCACCGACGGCCTGCGCACCCGAACCCGGTCGAGTTCGGGGGCCAGCATGTGCAGGCCGATGTCGCAGGGATCGGGGTCCTTCTCCCAGTGGCGCAGAACGGGGGAGCCGTCACTGCCCTGCTCCACCCGGTAGGTGCCCCAATGAGCCTGCGTGTAGTGCGTCATGCCTCAGTGCCCTTCGAATCAGGTGCCGGTGAAGTTCGGCTTGCGCTTTTCCTTGTAGGCCGCCACGCCCTCCTTCAGGTCGTTGCTGCTACGCACCGCCGCCAGCTGCTGGCTCACCGCCACCATCCGCTCCACCGGCCCGGCCGGCATGATGATGTCGTTGACGAAATGCTTCAGCGTGGAGATTACCAGCGGGGCGGAATTCACCAGCTCCTCCGCCATCGCGATCGCCTCCTTCTCGTGTCCGCCATTTTCGGTGACGCGGTTGATGAACCCCACGTCATAGGCGCGCTGGGCGCCGACCTTGGTGCCCAGCAGCATCACTTCCATCGCCAGCTTGTGCGGCATGCGCGTCACCAGCGAGGAGATCATGCCACCGGTCAGGCCCAGCTTGGCCTCGGGGTAGTAGAAGATCGTGTCCTGCGTGCTGACGATCATGTCGCACATCATGGCCATCACGATCGCTCCGCCCACGCACCAGCCGGAGGTGGCGGCGATGATCGGCTTGTTGGTCTTGAAGCCAACCGTGGGGATGCAGCGCCACAGTTCTGGCAGGTCGGTCACGTCCGCGCCGGAGGAGAAGCTCTTGGTGCCGACGGCGGACAGCACGGCCACGCGCTGGTCGGAGGCATCGAATTCCTGGAAGGCCTGCTGGATGCCCTCGGCCACGCCCTTGCTGATGGCGTTCATCTTGTCGGGCCGATTGATCCGGATCACCGAGACCTTGCCGATCTGTTCGGTCGTCACGACAGACATGAGCGCTTCCTTATATTCATCATGTGCCGGGCTGTTCCATCGCAGCCGCGTTTGCGGCGCTACCCTATCCCGGCCAACGCCAAAGTCGAGGGGCGCCCGCACCCTGGGGCGGTTGCCGCACCGCCGGGTGTTCCATACCCTGCCCCGGCACGGAAAGGGCAGGCACATGAGCATCGAGGCACGTCTGAAGGAACTGGGCATCGAATTGCCGCCGGCCAAGCCCCCGCTTTATGCCTATGTGCCCGTGGTGGTGGAAGGCGGCCTTGCCTGGGTCTCCGGCCAGCTGCCCTGGACCGGCGACACTACCCTGGTTGCCACCGGCAAGCTCGGTGCCGGCGTTGATATCCCCACCGGCCAGGCCTGTGCCCGCATGTGCGTGCTGCACGGCCTCGCCTCCCTGCGTGCCGCGCTGGGCTCGCTCGATCGGGTGAAGCGCATGGTCAAGGTGGTCGGCTTCGTTGCCTCCCACCCGGACTTCACCGACCAGGCCCAGGTGATCGACGGCGCCAGCAAGCTGCTGGGCGAGATCTTCGGCGAGGCCGGCCGCCACGCCCGCTCCGCCATCGGCATGGCCATGCTGCCGCGCAACACGCCGGTGGAGGTGGAGTTCGTGGCAGCCGTCCGCGACTAGGGCGCCAGGGTCGCGTATTTCGCGGGGAAGCCGAGCAGCGCCTCGATCCCCAGGCACGCCTCCAGGATCGCCCGTTCGGCGAAGCGCGGCCCCACCACCTGCAACCCCACCGGCAGGCCGGAGGCCGAGAGCCCCACCGGGATGGTTGCGGCCGGGTGCCCGGTCAGGTTGAAGGGCAGGGTATAGGGCACCCCGTCATCCCAGCGGTCATAGCCCTGGCTGTGATAGGCAATGTCCGCCCGCGGGGCGACATGCGGCGTGGTCGGCGTCAGCAGCAGGTGGTGGGTGTTGAACAGCGCCGCCACCCGGTTGTGCAGCCGCGGCCGCGCCACCATCCCGGCCAGCACCCGGTCCACGGGAATATCCAACCCCGCCTTGGCCAGCGCCAGCCATCCGGGATCGGTCTCGTCCCATCGTGCCTCGGGGATCTGCCGCAGCCGGTTGGCAAACCCGGCCAGCCAGAAATCCTCGAACACCGGCTTCAACGGGTCGATCACACTGCCAACGCTCTCCACCGCCGCCCCCGCCCGCCGCAGCGTGGCCAGGGCCGGTGCCAGCGTGGCCAGCACCTCGTCATCGGCCATCACGCCGCCCAGGTTCGGCGACCAGGCAAAGCGCACCCCCTTCACCATCGGCGCCAGGTTCGCGAGCCACCCGGCCGGGGCAGGGGGGATCGAATACCAGTCCCGCTCATCCGGCCGGGCCATCACCTCCAGCGTGGTCGCCGCATCCTGCACCGTGCGGGTGATCGGGCCACCGGCCACCACGGTGGCGAACGGGCTATCCAGCGGATGGTGCGGCACCCGGCCGAAGGTCGGCTTGATGCCGAAGGCGCCCGAGAACGCCGCCGGAATGCGGATGGACCCGCCGCCATCGTTGCCGAACGCGATGGTGCCGATCCCCGCCACCACGGACGCCGCCGCGCCGCCGGAGGAGCCGCCGGAGGAATGCCCGATTTTCCACGGCGTGTGCGTGGCTGCCCCGCGCAGGGTGGAATCGGTGATCCCCTTCCAGCCGAACTCCGGTGACGTGGTCTTGCCCAGGAACACCGCGCCCGCCTCGCGCAGCCGCGCCACCACCGGCGCATCCGCTGCCGCCGGCGTCTCCGCCGTGGTGGTGGAGCCGTTGCGGGTGGGAAAGCCCGCCATGTCCACGTTGTCCTTGATCGTGGCCGGCGCCCCATCCAGCTTGCCCAGCGAAGCACCGCTGCGCCACCGCGCCTCGCTGGCCCGCGCGGCCGCCAGGGCTCCCGCCTCATCCACGATCTGGAAGGCGTTCAGCGTCGGCTCCCACTTCGCCAGGTTCGCCAGATGCGCCCGCGCCACCTCCACCGGGGAGAGCGTGCCTTTCTGGTAGTGGCCAGACAGCTCGTCCAGGGACATCAGAAGAACGTTGTCGGCCATTGCGGTTTCCTCCGGCGGCAGTTCAACTCCCACCGTGCCGCGACAGCGGCGAATGGGAAAGAGGCACATATGAGCGAACGCATCGGCTTCATCGGCCTGGGCAACATGGGGCGGGGCATGGCGGGCCAGCTCGTCGCCAAAGGCTTCGACACAACCGTGTTCGACATCGCAGAGGCTCCCATGGAGATCCTGCGCCAGAAGGGCGCCAAGCGCGCCGAGAGCATCCCCGCTTTGGTCGCTGCCTGCGACATCGTGCTGACCATGCTGCCGAACACGCCGGATGTTCAGGGCGTGGTGCTGGGCGATGGTGGGCTGCTGGCCGCACGCCGCCCCGGCATGATGCATATCGACATGAGCACGATCGACCCGCTCGCCAGCAAGGCCATGGCCGCGGCGCTGGCGGAGAAGGGCATCGGTTGGGTTGATGCCGGCGTTGGCCGCTCGCCCGCCCATGCCGAGCGCGGCGAGGTCAGCTTCATGGTTGGCGCCACCGATGCTGACTTCGCCCGCGCCAAGCCGATCCTGGAGGCGATGGGCACCACGATCGTTCAGTGCGGCGGCCCCGGTGCCGGCATCTCGATGAAGATCACGCTGAACTTCCTCTCGATGGCCACCTGCCAGCTTACCGCCGAAACCCTGGCGCTGGGCACCAAGCTGGGCCTCAAGATGGCGGACATGCACACCATCATCACCAGCGGCCTCGCCTGCAACGAGCACTTCCGCCAGTACTGGCCCACCAAGGTGCTGGCCGGGGATACCACGCCCGGCTTCGCCATCGACCTGGCGTTCAAGGACCTCTCGATCGCGGTGGCCACCGCCGCCGCCGCCGGCGTGCCCGTCATCACCGGTTCCGCAGCGCGCGAGGCCATGGGCATCGCGCGCTCGGTGCACGGGCTGGGCAAGGAGGACATCACCGCGGTCCTCGTCGCCGCATCCCGCAACGCCGGGGTGGAAACGCCCCGCCTGTAATGCAGTCCAGAGCCGGTTCGAGAACTCGCTCTGGTGAGTCAGAGGGGCCTTCTTTGGCCCCGCCCGGCGGTGATTTCTGAGCACCGGAGCGGAGCGGCCTGGAGGCCGTGAGCACCGGAGCGCAGGAAATCGCCGTCGGATGACCGCCAGAGTAGAGTTATCGAACTGGCTCTTAGGCGGGCAGGGTGATCCCTGCGCGCTGCAGCAGCGCCTCGTCGCGGATGGCGCATTCGCCCTGCGGGTAGTCCGCCGCCTCGGCGCGGCACAGCCACGCGATCAGCTGCGCCGGGATCTCGGGCGGCAAGTGCTGCTCCGGCAGCAACTGGCTCACCGGGTTCAGGCCGGACGCCCGGATCTTCTCCTGCATCGCCGTGCGCACGGTGCCCGGCGCGAAGCCGAAAACCCGCAGCCCCTGCGCGCCATATTCCAGCATCAGGGAACGGCCGAGCATCGCCAGCCCGGCCTTGGAGGCGCAGTAGCTGCCCCACCCCTCCAGCGGCCGATGCGCGGCGCCGGAACTGACATTCACGATCACCCCCTTGCTCGCCAGCAGATGCGGCAGGCAGGCATGGATGGCGTAGTAGTTGCCGGAGAGGTTGATCTCGATGGCCTTCGCCCAGGCCGCCGGATCGGTGTCGGCCACCCGCCCGATCGGATCGATCACGGCTGCGTTGTTGATCAGGTGGTCCAGCCGCCCGAACCGCGCCACGGTGGCCTCCACCGCCGCCTTCACCTGGCCATAGTCCGACACGTCGCAGGTAATGGGCAGCACCTTCGGCCCCAGCCGCGCGGCCAGCGCGTTCAGATCGTCGCCGCGGCGTGCGGCGATGCCGATCGAGGCACCCTGCGCCACAAGGATCTCGGCCACCGCGGCGCCGAGCCCCACGCTGGCGCCCATGACGAGGCTGACGGTTCCTGCAAGCGGCGCGGCGGCCATGGCCGGACTCCCTGAGTGTGGTCCCCGTTCTTGGCGCAGCCGGGCCGATCGGGCAACCTCGTCTGAGTTACGGGGGAACACGGATGAGCAGCGATCCGGTGCCGGCCATTGCCGAGGCCGCGGCCACAGGGGAGACGGCGGCGCTGTTCGCCGATATCCGCAAGGTTTACGGCGTCAACGTGGTGAACCTGATCTGGCGCCACCTTGCCACCATCGACGGAGCGCTGGCCCATGTATGGGGCGCTGTACGTCCGCTCTATGCCGACGGCACGATTGCGCGGGAGGCGGAGTGCCTGCGTGCGGCCCTCGTTTTGCCGTCCGCACCCGAGGTGCCGCGCTGCGTGCTGGAGGCCGCCGGGCTTGCCGCTGAGGATCGCCTTGGGATTGGGCGCGTGATGGCTGCCTATGACCGCACCAACGCAATGGCGCTATTGGCGCTCTCCGCCGCCCGCGCGCGGCTGGCAGGGCAGGGCGGGTCGCCCTGGCAGCCCGCCGAAGGAGCTTTGCCGCCCGGGGAGCCGCTGGTGTTGCCGCCGCTGCTCGACCTCGCCGCCATGGCGCCGGATACCGCTGCCCTGGTGACGGCACTGAACCGGATGGGGGTCGACCGCGCCGACCCCGTGCTGGCCAGCATGTGGCGCAACCTGGCGCATTGGCCCCCCTTCCTCGCGCTGGCCTGGCCGGTTCTCGCGCCGCTCGATGCCGATGGCCGCCTGGAGCGTGCCATTGCCGGCGGCCTCGCCCTTGCCCGCAGCCGCGCCGCCGCCCTGCCGCGCGTGGCCGAGGTACCGTCGCTTGATCCCGCGCTGGTGCCGCAGGTCGATGCCGCGCTTGCACAGTTCACTGGAGATGCCATCGCGCGGATGCTGATCGTCACCCGCGTTCTGCGCACGGCCTTTGGCGACGCCCTGCGGTAGCGGCCCGCCGCCCGGCGCCGCATACTGGTGTCACGTTCCTTCGGAGTAGCCCATGTCCAGCCGTGACCACGCCATTTCGTCCGCCCTCGCCTTCTTCGACGCCGGCGGCTTCCGCGACCGCCTGGCCGCCCTGGTGGCGATCCCCAGCACCATGCAGGATCCGGCCTACGAGAAGGACGTGTGGCGCTACCTGAAGGAAGCGATCGAGCCCTGGGTCACCCGCATGGGCTTCAAGGCCACCATCCACCCCAACCCGCGCGAGGGCTTCGGCCCGATCATGGTCGCCGAACGCATCGAGGACCCCAGCTACCGCACCGTCCTCACCTACGGCCACGGCGACACCGTCCGCGGCCTGGACGACCAGTGGGATGAAGGCCTCAAGCCCTGGGAGATGCAGGAGGTCGGCGACCGCTGGTACGGCCGTGGCACCGCGGATAACAAGGGCCAGCACGCCACCCACCTCACCGCGCTGGAACACGTGCTGGCCGCCCGCGACGGCAAGCTCGGCTTCAACCTCAAGCTCGTGCTGGAAATGAGCGAGGAGCGCGGCTCCACCGGCCTCAAGGAATTCGTCGCCAGCCACGCCAAGGAACTCGCCGCCGACGTGCTGATCGCCTCCGACGGCCCGCGCGTCGCCGCCCCCATTCCCACCGTCACCACCGGCACCCGCGGCTCCTGGGGCTGCGACCTCAGCGTGCGACTGCGCCCGGGCGGCGTGCACTCCGGCAACTGGGGTGGCATGATCGTGGACCCCGTCGTGGTACTGTCCCACGCGCTCGCCTCCATCTGCGATCGCCACGGCAAGATCCAGGTTCGGGACTGGCTGCCCCGCAACGGCCTGCCCGCCCAGGTGCGCGGCGCGCTCGCGGGCCTCGAACTGCCCAGCGAGGAATCCGCTACCATCGACCCGAACTGGGGCGAGCCCGGCTTCACCAGTGCCGAGAAGGTGTTCGGTTGGACCAGCTTCATCGTGCTGGCGATGATCGCTGGCCGCCCGGAGGCGCCCGTGAACGCCGTCGCCCCCTGGGCCAGCGCCAACATCCAGCTGCGCTACACCGTGGACAGCGACGTCGCCGGCTTCGAAGCCGCGCTGCGCCGCCACCTGGATGCCGCCGGCTTCCCGGAAGTGCAGATCGAGAACCCCAAGATCGGCATGCCCGCCAGCCGCACCGACCTGTCCAACCCCTGGGTGGGCTGGACGGTCACCAGCATGGAAAAGTCGCTCGGCAAGCGCGTGCAGGTCATCCCGAACGGTGGCGGCGGCCTGCCCGGGGACGTGTTCGTCGACCATCTCGGCGTGCCGCTGGTGTGGATTCCGCTCAGCTACAACGGCTGCAAGCAGCACGGCCCGAACGAGCACTTCCTGATCGCACCGGCGCGCGAGGGTCTCGCCGCCTATGCCGGCCTCTGGTGGGATCTCGGCGAGCCCGGCGTTCCCTGAGCCTCACGCTTGCCATCTGGAAGCCCGCGATGTAGCGGGGGCTTCCCCCAGGCACGCGGAGAGACTCAACCATGGCCGGACACGCCCATGCCGATCACGGCGGCGACAAGCGCATCGCCCTGCTGATCGCCATTCTCGCCCTCTTCCTCGCCGTCGTGGAGACCGGCGCCAAAAGCGCGCAGACGGACGCGTTGGCCCGCAACATCGAATCGGCCAACCTCTGGTCGTTCTTTCAGGCACGCACCATCCGGCAAACGACGGTCCGCACCGCAGCCGAGGAAGCCGAACTGGCCAAGGCGGCCGCCGCGCCGGAGCTGAAGACCGCCATCGAGGCGCAGCAGAAGCGCTGGCGCGACACCGCCGCCCGCTGGGAGAGCGAGCCCGAAACCGGCGAGGGCCGCAAGGAGCTGATGGAACGCGCCCGCAAGGCCGAAGCCGTACGGGATCGCTCCATGGCTGCCTACCACCTGTTCGAATATGGCGCAGCCGCCTTCCAGGTGGCCATCGTCGTCGCCTCCGCTAGCATCGTCACCGGCGTGCCGTTGCTGGCCCTGGGCGGCTTGGTGCTGGGCGCCCTGGGCACCGTGCTGGGCCTGTTCGGCTGGCTGGCGCCCACCGCGATCCATTTCTGATCCCGCGCCGCAAAAGCTTCACTTGACCCTTTGTGTCCGCGGTATAGAGCGCATGGAGTAATGACAGTCGCGTGATGCCTTCGCTAGCGTTCTGGCGCCATGGCCAAGCGGCGGCCGGAGCCAGGAGCAACGAATGAGCGAGCGCGACGACGGCACGGAAACCGAACGGACGATGATCATCCGTGCCGCGGTGCCCACCGGGCCGGTGGACGGCACCCTGGTGCACGCCCTGGTGCAGGAGGCGGATGGCACCCCGATCCAACGCCACCCGCTCGACGGCACCACGCTGGTGGTGGGCCGCGTCGCACCTGCGGCCATTGTCCTGGAGGGCAGCGCCGTCTCCCGCCGCCACTGCATGCTCGACCGTGCCGGCGACCAGGTGACGCTTATGGACCTGGGCTCCACCAACGGAACCTTCGTCGACGGCCAACGCATCCAGGAGCCGGTCGTGCTGGCGGATGGCGCGCGCATCCAGGTGGGCCCGCACACGCTGCGCTACGAACGCCGCCGGCGGGAGGAGGCCCACGCCGCCGCCTCGCTGGCCAGCGACATCGCCAAGGCCCGCGCCTACGTCAACGCGCTCCTGCCGCCCCCGATCACCGAGGGCCCGGTACGGGCCGCCTGGACCTTCCAGCCCTCCGCTTCGCTGGGGGGCGACGCGTTCGGCTACCAGCGGGATGGCGATTGGTTCTCGGCCTACATCCTCGATGTTTCCGGCCACGGGGTCGGCGCCGCGATGCATTCCGTCAGCATCATGAACGTGATGCGCCAGCGTGCCCTGCCGGGCACCGATCCGCATGAGCCTGCCTCCGTCCTGGGCGCGCTGAACGACATGTTCGACATGGACAAGCACCACGGCATGTATTTCACCATGTGGTACGGCGTGCTGAACATCCCCACGCGAAGGCTGAGCTACGCGACAGGCGGGCACCATCCCGCCCTGCTCCAGGTCGCCGCCGGCGGCGCGGCCCAGGCGCTGCCGGGGCGCGGCGCGGGCATCGGCACCATGCCGGGCTTCCGCTATCGCACCGCCACGGTGGACCTCCCGGCCGACGCCCGCCTGCACCTGTTCAGCGACGGCGCCGTGGAACTGGCCGAAGACGTGCGCGAGCCCTGGGGCATGCCCGAGGTCACTGCCGCACTATGCGGCCCCGGGGACTGGACCCTGGGACCCGAGCGCCTCTACCAGCGAGTGCGTGCCCTCTCGGGCCAGCGCCCGCTGGACGACGACTTCTCCGTGATCACCCTGCAGCTCGGCTGAGCCGGGCTTCCTGAAAGGACGGCCGATGAAATACGAGATCCAGGCCCTTGCCCCCGGCGCGAGCCGCATCGTCCTCGTTGGGCGTGCCGATGCGGCCGGGGTGGACCTCATCGAAACCTCTCTGAGCGCCCAGCTGCGGGCGACGGAGGGGAATGTGGTGATCGACCTTACTGAGGTTCCCTTCATGGGCTCGCTCGGCATCCGCATGCTGATCACCCTGGCCCGCCTGACCGCGCGCCGCAGCGCCCGCATCGCCATGACAGGGGTTCAGCCCCAGGTCCTGGAGGTGTTCGACACCATGGCCCTGCTCGACCTCATTCCGCATGCGCCCGATACCGAGGCGGCACTGGCCCTGGTCGCAGGCTGATGAAACCGGCCGCGGGCGCCCTTCACCTGGCGCTCGCGCTCGACCTGCCGGCCCTGTCGGCAGCGCAGCGCCAACTCGGCGACTTCCTGGCTGCTGGCGGCTGCCCGCCCGATGTGTGCTTCAGGGTGGAGCTGGTGGTGGAGGAGGCGATGATGAATGTCATTCGCCATGCGGAGCCGATGGGCGCCACCCGCGCGGCACTCGATGCCCACTGCGTGGATGGGCGCGCGCTGGTCGCAGTGGAGGATGACGGCCCGGAGTTCAACCCGCTCCAGGCAGCCCAGCGCCCGATCGCCGGCGCGATCGCCGGCGCGCATGAGGGCGGCTTCGGCCTGCATCTCATCCGCGGCAATTCCGATGCGGCACGCTACGCCCGCACCCAGGCCGGAACCAACCGGCTGGAGATGGAATTCACGACCCGGCCCCGCAAAGGCGGCACCGATCCATCCATCTGACATAACGTGAACCGGGCCGGAAAGTGGTGGGCGCGACAGGGATTGAACCTGTGACCCTTCGCGTGTGAAGCGAATGCTCTCCCGCTGAGCTACGCGCCCGGCCCGGGATGGGCGAGATAGGGGGGTTCCGGCGGCAAGTCAACCCGCTGGTTGTCGCCAGTCGCTTCCAGCCTTACATCCGTGTCATGAAAACACGCATCCTGGTCAGTTCGCTCCTGGGCTTCTTCTGCGTGGTCCTCCCCGCAGCCGCCCAACCAGGCCGCAGCTTCACCACACTGTCCTATGCCACCACGGTCGCGGGCCTGACGGTGATGATGACAGAAGCCGATGTGGAGATGTCTGGCCGCGGCTACCGCATCGATATCGCCACGCGCACGGCGGGCACCTTTGGCCTGCTGATCCGCGGCGAGACCCGAACCCTCGCCCTGGGCATGTGGTCCGGCAACACCGTGGCCCCGCAGCGCTACGCGGTGTCCGGCACCTGGCGTGGCTCCCCCCGGCAAACGCTGATGGACTACGTCACGTCGCAGCCGGATGTCCTCCGGCTGGAGCCGCCGAACGCCTCAGAGCGCGAACCCGTGCCCCCGGCACTCCAGCGCGATACGGTCGACACCATCAGCGCCGCCGCCCTCCTGGCCCGCCAGGCCACCCTCACCTCGGCCTGCAATGGCAGCCTGCGCACCTTCGACGGCCGCCGCCTGTTCGAGGTCACCTCGCGCACCGGCGGCTGGGAGACCCTCCCGCCAGACGCCACCCTGGCCTATGCCGGCCCGGCGCTGCGCTGCGAATTCGAGGGCCGGCTGCTGGGCGGCTTCCTGCTTGATGCCGACCGAGAAGCATCCGCCCGGCCGCAGAAGGGCACCGCCTGGCTGGCGCGCCTCCCGCCAGACTCGCCGATGCTGCCGGTCCGCCTGAGCTTTGAGATCCGCTGGCTGGGCTCCGCCACCATGACGCTCCTCGCCGCCAAGCCGGAAGGCCCACCCCTGGTGCGCCAGCGCGCCGACGCAGACGCGGCCCCGCTCCGGCGCTGAGCGCGGCCAACCAAGCCGCTCCAACCAGAAGCGAGCCATCCGCAAAGCGCGACCTTGCGTCTGGGCCGCGGATTAGCCCCCGCCGAACAGCCGCCGCAACCAGGCCAGGAAGCCGCGGGCCGGCGGCGTCGGCAGCGCGGTCGGCGGCACCGGTGGCGGCACAGTCGCGCCCCGCAACACCTGCCAGGCCGGCGTCTCCGCCGTCCCTTCGGCCTCGTTCTCCCGCGAAGGCACCTCGCCCTGCGGCAAGGGGGCCGTGACGGCCGGCAGAGGCTCCAGCGCGGGCACCGGCTCGACCACCGGTGCCTCGGCCGGACATGCCACAAGCTCCGTCGGCCCGGGGGCGGGCGGCACAAAGGCCTCTTCTCCGGCCGGCGGATCGGTGGCGGCCAGAGCGGCCAACAACGGCACCGGGTCAGGCTCTAACGCCGTCCGGAACGCAATGCACCAGTTCCACAGCGGATAGGGCTTGCCCACCAGGTCCGGCAGGTCCGCGCCGGGATACTGGCCGGTCCCGGAGCGAAACTCGTACTCCCGGCTCGCCTGCGTCGGGTCGCTGTCGCGCAGGTTGCCATAGCCGCCATGGCCCGTCTGGTCCGCATACCACAGCACCGCATCGGCCCCGGGTGCCCGCTCCAGCACCAGCAACACGCTCACATCGCCCACCACCGCGGCGGCCACCACGCCCACATCGCCCGCCTCATCCGTCACGCGGAACCCGCCATCGGCGAAGCTGGTGGCCCTGGCCCGCACGTAGCAGGGCGAAAACACCAGCGGCGGGTGCGGCACATGGAAATCCACCAGCACCTGCGTGCCGCGCAACGTGGCCCGCATCGGGTGCACGGGCTTCCAGCCTTCGCCCAGGTCCAGCACAAGGTGCATCACCTTGCCGAATTGCTGCCCCAGCCAGCGGTAGCCGTTCGGGTCCAGATGCCCCCCCTTTTCCGTCACCGGATAGGCGGGCCCCACCATGAACCAGTCCGGCAGCGCATAGGCGCAATCCAGCTGCGCCATCGGGATCGACATGTTCGTGGCATCGCGCACATAGATCCCACCGACCTGGTGCGTGAAGACCGCCGGCATCACCTCCTGCCCGGCCACGCCCTGCACGATCTCGCGGTTGAAATCGGCCTGCAGCGCCTGCGTCAGGTCGAAATAGCCGCGCCGGTCCTGCGTGCCGTTGCCAACGGAGTTGCTCTCCCCCTGCAGCCACAGCCACGCCACGATCCCGTAGTTGCCGCCGGCCTCCCCTGCCAGCCGCTTCGCCACCTGCGCGGCCTGGCGTGGCCGCTCGAACAGCCCCTGGCCGAACGAAAGCTGCTCGATCGACCGGCCGCCCACGCCGGTGGAGGTCGCAACGAACCGGCCGGGATACGCCCCCTCCGGCCCTGCCAACTGCCGCCCGCGCCAGAAATCCAGCGCACCCTCCAGTACCGTCTCGCCCAGCGCGTTGTTGCCAACCGGCAGTGCCGCAACCGCCTCGGGCGCCAGCACCTCGCCCTTGGGCCCGTTGGCCATCACCGTCGCCACCAGCGGCTGGAACGCCGGGGTTCCGGCCACCTCGAAGCGCGGACCGCTTTCGTTGGTGCCATGCACGGAGTCACCGACCATCAGGCTGTCGTGCCGCGGCACGATCGACAGGGCGGGCCAGCCCTCCCAGCCGCTGGACAGGGACTGGCCATAGGCAATCACATGGTTGAAATCCCACACCGGCCGCGCCGCCGTGCGGTTGCCCTGGGCGCTGAACCACGCGGATCGCCTGCGGGCCTCGGTCGCCCGCAGCGCGATCTCGTCCATCGCATAGCTCGGCGTCATCGCCGGCGCGTTCTGATCCTGCATGGGGCGGCCGGGCTACACGACCTGGTTCAGCAGCGCCGCGTCACCGCGCCATTGCCGCGCCAGGTTCTCCATCAGGATGTCGAGCACGTTGTCCTCATACCGCCGCGTCTCGCCGGCGGTATGCGGCGTGATGAACGCGTTCGGCGCATCCCAAAGCGGGCTCTCGGCCGGCAGCGGCTCCTCCCAGGTCACGTCGATGCCCGCCCCCGCGATCGTGCCGGCCTGCAGCGCCGCCACCAGCGCCGGCTCATCCACCACGCGCCCGCGTGCGCAGTTAACCAGGTAGGCAGAAGGCCGCATCGCCGTCAGCGCCGCCGCATCGATCAGGTTCGTCGTCTCCGGCGTCAGCGGGCAGGTCAGCGCCACAAAATCCGCCGCCGGCAACAGGCCGGGCAGTGCCGCCAGGGCGTGAACCTCATCCGCCGCGCCCTTCCCGCCAGCCGGGTCGCGCCGAACGCCGATCACGCGCATGTCGAAGGCCTTGGCAATCTGCGCCAGCCGCCCGCCGATCTTGCCCAGCCCCACGATCACCAGCGTCTTGCCCTGCAACTCGTCCTCGCGCTGGCCGAGATCACCGATCATGCCGCGCCAGAATTTCTTCCCCTGGTTGTCCCGCGCCTCCGGCAGCCGCCGCGCCAGCGCCAGGATCAGCGACATCGCATGCTCGCTCACCGCCCGCGCGTTTACCCCGGCGGCACTCGCCAAACGGATGCCGCGCCCGCGCAGCACGTCGCGGTCGAACTGGTCGGTCCCCGCCCCGATCGACTGGATGAACTTCAGCCGCGGCGCCATTTCCGCCAACTCGTTGCGCCACAGCCCGGAGACCACCAGCACGTCGGCCTGCCCGATCCCGGCCTCCAACCCCGCCCGGTCACGCACCTCGATGCTGTTGATCCCCGCCTGCCGCAGCGCGAAGCGCGCCTGCATCTGGTAGGCGACATGGGCGAAGCAGATGGTCATCTGGCCGGCGGCGGGAAGCATCGGAATCTCCTGAAGCGTGATCGTCGGAGGCAGAATCGCCGGAGACGTGAATCACGCGATCAAACAAAGAGCTAGTGGCGCAGTCCGGCGTCGCAAAGCAGCGGCAACACCGTCTCGATGAAGGTGGGCAACTCGTCCTTGAAGTTCACGAAGCTCACCGTCGTGCCGGCAAAGCCCGCCTCGGCCATGCGCACCATCTCGGATGCGATATGCTCCGGCGTGCCCACCAGTGGATAGGTGCCGGCCCCACCCGCGAAGCGCTTGCGGTGCAGCCGATACGCCTCCTCGTCATGCGAGCCGGAGAAGGTCTGCTTCGCCTTCATGTATCTGTCCACACTCGCCGAGTCCTCCATCGCCACGGCATAGTGCTCATAGTAGGCCTCCGCCTCATCGGCGCTTGGCCGGCATACCACGTGGCAGGTCGTATACACCCCAACATCCCGCCCGGCCGCCTGGGCGCGCGCCGTCATGTCATCAATTTGCGCCCGCCCCTTGTCGATATTGGTGAAGGTGGTGAACAGGAAATCCGCCGCCCGTGCTGCGAAATCCCGCCCCGGCGGCGAGAACGCCGCATTCAGCGTCACCGGCCGCGGCCGCTGCACCGGGGTGGGCCGCCCCGAGACATTCTTTAGCTGGTAGAACTGGCCCTCGAAGTCGAACGGCCCCGCCCCGGCATGGATGCGTTCCATGATCTCGAACCACTCCAGCCCCTGCGCGTAGCGATCCCCGATCATCTCCAGCCCGAACAGCTCGAACTCCTCGGGGTTCCAGCCGCAGACGATATTCAGCCCCGCCCGGCCCCCGCTCGCCTGGTCGATCGTCGCCATCGCCTTGGCCGCAAACACCGGGTGCACCATTGGCACGTGCACGGTGCTGAACAGCGCGATCCGGTCCGTCAGGCCCGATAGTGCCGCCGCGAAGGTGAAGGTCTCGTAGCTCCACTCCCGGCTGTTCACCTCGCCGCCGAAGCCCTTCCAGCGCGCGATCGGCAGGAAGAACTCGATCCCGGCTCGGTCGGCCATCTGCGCCACCGCCACCACATCGTCCCAACCCGCCTGCCAACGTTCGGCCACGCGCGTCAGCGTCAGCCCGCCATCCGCATTGGCACTGAACACGCCCAGCTTGAAGCGGTTGGGGCCGCGCATCGGATGAACGGGCGTGGTCTCGCGCATGCGCGGTGTCCTCGGCGGCAGCGTGGGCATACCAACACTCCGGCCCGCCGCTTTCAAGCAGCCCCGCCGCCGCGCTAGGCTGCCCGGGCAACACGGGCGTCCCATCCAATGACCACACTCACCGTGAACGGAACCTTGCGCGAAAGCGCGGCACCCCCCTCCACCCCGCTGCTGGAGGTCCTGCGCAACGAGTTCGCCCTCACCGGCAGCCGCTTCGGCTGCGGCGAGGAACAATGCGGCGCCTGCTTGGTGCTGATCGACGGCACCCCCGCCCAATCTTGCGGCCGCGAGATCGGCACGCTCCAGGGCAGGGCCGTCACCACCATCGAGGGCCTGCAGAACCACCCGATCATCGCCGCCCTCATCGCCGAGCAGGCCGGCCAGTGCGGCTACTGCCTCTCCGGCATGGCCGTCGCCGCCGCCGCGCTGCTGGCCCGCAACCCCAACCCCACCCGCGCCGAGATCGCCACCGCGCTCGACCCCCAGCTCTGCCGCTGCGGCGCCCACCCCCGCATCCTGCGCGCCGTCGAGCGCGCCGCACGGGAGTTGAATCGTTGACCGATCTCCCCAAGAGCCTCGCCGACAACCCGCGCCTCGACCGCTGGCTCCGCTTCGCCGAAGGCCGCGTCCATGTCTCCGTCGGCAAGGTGGAAATCGGCCAGGGCATCTCCACCGCCCTGGCCCAGATCGCCGCCGAGGAGCTGGACATCTCCCTCGACCGCCTTGCCTGGCGCGCCGGCGACACCCAGCTGGCCCCGGACGAAGGCTCCACCTCCAGCTCCCTCTCCATCGAGATTGGCGGCGCCTCGCTGCGCCTGGTCTGCGCCGAAACCCGCGCCCTGTTCCTGGCCGAGGTTGCCCGCCTGCTCAACGCCGCCGCCGAGGAGCTGGAGGTGGAGGACGGCACCATCCTCCACGCCGGCACCCCCACCGGCCACGACTACTGGTCGCTCGCCCCCCGCGTCAGCCTCGCACGGGACGCCACCGGCACCACCGCCCCGAAGCCGCGCGCCCGCCACCGCCTGGTCGGCACCAACACCCCGCGCCGCGACCTGCCGGGCAAGCTCACCGGCGGCGCCTTCGTGCACGACATGGTGCTACCCGGCATGCTCCATGCCCGCGTCCTGCGCCAGCCGCGCCCCGGCGCCACCCTGGCCGCGGTCAACGAGGCAGCCCTCGCCCGCCACGGCGCCCGCCTTGTGCGCAGCGGCGACTTCGCCGCCATCCTGGCCCCCACCGAGGCCGCCCTGCGCGCCGCCGTCGAAGCCGCCCGCCCGCGCTGGGACAACGCCGACACGCCCACCCCCGCCATGTCCGAAGCCGCCTGGCTCGCCACCCAGCCGGCGGACATCCGAACCCGCGGCAGCGAAGCCGCCCCACCGCCGGGCCGCAGCCACGCGGCCACCTACTCCCGCCCCTACATCGCCCACGCCTCGCTCGGCCCTTCCTGCGCCGTGGCCCACGAGCAAAGCGGCATCCTGGAGGTCTGGACGCACGTCCAGGGCGTCTATCCCTTCCGCATCAACGCCGCCCAAACGCTGCAGCGCGCCCCCGAGACCATCGTCGTCCGCCACGCCCACGGCCCCGGCTGCTACGGCCACAACGGCGCGGACGACGCGGCCCTCGATGCCGCGATCATCGCCACCCTCGTCCCGAGCACCCCGGTGCGCGTGCTGTGGTCCCGCGCCGACGAGTTCGCCTTCGCCCCGGCTGGAACCGCCATGCAAACCGCGCTGCGCGCCGTGCTGGATGCGGAGGGCATGCCCGCGGACCTCACCGCCACCATCACCAGCGGCGTCCACGTCAACCGCGCCCCGGGCCGCCTGCTCGCCTCGCGCACCCTGCCGAACGCCCAACCCCTGCCGCCGCCGGCCGAGTCCTCCGACCCCTATCCCGGCACGGGCGCCCGCAACATCGTGCCCTACTACGACATCCCGACTTGGCGCTACGAACACCGCCTCGTCACCGGCACACCCATCCGCACCTCCGCCCTGCGCGGCCTCGGCGCAGTGGTGAACGTCTTCGCCCTGGAATGCTTCCTGGACGAACTGGCCGACCTCGTCGGCCAGGATCCCGCCGCCTATCGCCTGCGCCTGCTCTCCGATCCCCGCGCCCGCTTCCTGGTCGAACGCGCCGCAGCGATGTCGAACTGGTCCGCCCGCGGCCCCGCCGGCACCGGCATCGGTCTTGGCATGGGCTTTGCCCGCTACAAGAACAAAAGCGGCTACGCCTGCGTTGTCGTCGAAGTGGAAGCCGACACCGAAATCCGCCTGCGCCACATCTGGTGCACCGCCGATGCCGGCCTTGCCATCAACCCCGATGGTGTCCGCGCCCAGCTCGAAGGCGGCATCATCCAGGCCGCCAGCATGGCGCTGAAGGAACAGCTGCGCATCGACGAAACCGGCACCGCCACGCGCAGCTGGGCCGACTACCCGATCCTGCGCTTCTCGGAGATCCCGCCGATCGACATCGAACTGGCCAACACGCCAGACGAGCCGTCGCTGGGCATGGGCGAATGCACCATGGGCCCCACCGCCGCCGCCATCGCCAACGCCGCCGCCCACGCCCTCGGCGTGCGGGTGCGGGACATGCCCCTCACCCGCCAGCGAATCCTGCGGGCGGCCTCAGCCTAGTTCCGCCAGGGCCGCATGTCCGGATACCCGCTGACTGCCCAAGCTCCGTCGACAAGCAGCGAGGCGCCAGAGACGTAGCTGGCATCGTCGCTCGCCAGGAACAGCGCCGGTGCCGCGATCTCCTCCGGCTGCGCCGCGCGCCCCTGCGGAATGCGCTCCATGAATGCGGCATGGATGTCCGCATTGTCGAACAGCCGCTTCGTCAGTGGCGTCTGCACCAGCCCGGGCAGGATCGCGTTCACCCGGATGCCGGAGGGCGTCAGTTCCAGCGCGCCGTTCTTGGTCAGCATCTCCACCCCGGCCTTGGCCGCGGAATAAGCGGCCCCGGCATGCATCGGCACATGGGCATTCAGCGAGGCGATGTTCACCATCGCCCCACGCCCCTGCTTCAGCATCGCCTGCGCGGCGTGCTTCATCGCGAACATCACGCCCTTCAGGCACAGATCCACGGTGAAGTCCCAGTCCGCCTCCACCATTCGCGCGATGTATCCTTGCCGGTTGGCGCCGGCCACATGAAAGCTGGCATCCACGGTGCCGAATCGCTCCAGCGCCGCCGCGAACAGCGCCGCCACATCCGCCTCGTGCGTCACGTCGCCCACCATGGCGATGCCGCCGGCGCCGAGTTCCGCCGCCAACGCCGCCACCCGCTCCGGGTTGATGTCGTTCGCCACCACCCTGCCGCCCTCGACCAGGTAGCGCCGCGCGATCGCCAGCCCGATCCCCGAGGCCCCACCCGTGATCACCGCCGTCCTGCCGGCAAAACGTCCGTCCATGGTTCGCTCCTCTCGGTTTCCCGGCAGAGTGGAGCGCCGCCGCCTACCGGTCCAGCGCCTGGCGCACAGTCACCAGCGGGCTTTCCATCTCCGGGCCGCGCAGCCGCACCCAGATATCCCAATAGGATGGCAGCTTCGTGATCCCGTCCTGGATTTCCGCCGGGGTCACCGGGGTCACCTTCAGCCCCTCGTTGGCAAGCTGGCGCACCAGCTGGGCCTCCTCCTGGTCCTGCGCCGCGGCGATCCACGCCACGGTCTCGGCAGCCGCCGCCCGCAGGATAGGTTCAACCCCTTCGGGCAGACGCCGCAGAGCCTCCTGGTTCGCCACGATCACCGCATCGTTGTAGTTGGGCCCGGCGAGGTAGACATGCTTCACCAGCGTGCGCCAGTTGCGGGCAACGAAGGAAGGTGTGGCGAAGGTTCCATCCAGCTTGCCCGCCTGCATCGCCTCGCCGGCCTCCACGGTGGAGGTGAACACGTGCAGGCCCGCATAGTGCCGCACGAACTCGGCCTGCTCGACCGACTGCACGCGCATCTTCTGGCGGGCGATGTCCACGAACCCCGCCGCCTTCTGCCGCGACCAGAACAACTGCGGCACTGTGCGGTAATGCGCCAGCAGCACCAGGCCGCGTCGATTCAGCTCGGTTGTCAGCGTCGGCCGCAGCAGCGCGGCCACCTTGTCCCACTCCTCGCCGGTGGTCATCAGCAGCGGCAGCCGCATCAATGATCCGGCCGTGATCGTGGCGGCATAGCCGCCATCGTCGCCAAGCTCCACCTTGCCGCTGCCCACGCCATCCAGCACCTGGTTCGCATCGATCGGCATGAGCCCGGCCGTGCGCACATTGATCAGCAGCGCCCCGCGGGTTCGGTCCCGCACCAGGTCCGAAAGCCGCTGCAACCCGCGCACCACCGCCCCGGTCTGCACGGTCTGCTGCGTGAACAGCGACCACGTCACTGCCGCCAGCGCGCCCCGGCCCAGGAACGGCGTCGCCAAGGCCGCGGCCGCACCTGCGTGCAGCAGCCGCCGCCGGCGCAGCAACGTCCGGGTCAGGCGCGGGAGGGGGCTGAGCAGGGCAGGGGGCATGGCGGGTTTCACGGGGCGGGTATATCGCAAACCACCGGCCTGCGGGTAAACTGCTAGACCAAGCGACGCCACCGAGGAGGACACGCCCCATGCAACAGATCGGCCATTACCTGAGCGGGCGAAAAATCCCCGGTACCGGTGCCACCGCCCCCGTCTACAACCCCGCCACCGGTGAGGTCAGCGGCCAGGTTGCCATGGGCGGCGCGGCCGAGGTCGATGCCGCCGTCGCCGCCGCCACCGCCGCCTGGCCCGCCTGGGCCGCCACGCCCCCACTGCGCCGCGCCCGGGTGATGTTCAACTTCAAGCAACTGCTGGAAGCGAACACCAAGAAGCTCGCCGCCATCATCACCGCCGAGCACGGCAAGGTGCTGAGCGACGCGGAAGGCGAGATCCAGCGCGGCCTCGAGGTCGTCGAGTTCGCCTGCGGTATCCCGCATCTGCTGAAGGGCGAATACACCGAGGCCGTCGCCACCGGCATCGACGCCTGGTCGCTGCGCCAGCCGCTCGGCGTGGTCGCGGGCATCACCCCCTTCAACTTCCCGTGCATGGTACCGCTCTGGATGATCCCGGTCGCCCTGGCCACCGGCAACTGCTTCATCCTCAAGCCCTCGGAGAAGGACCCCTCGGCGGCCCTGCTGATGGCGGAACTGCTCACCGAGGCCGGCCTGCCCCCCGGCGTCTTCGCCGTCGTCCAGGGCGGGCGCGATGCGGTCGAATCGATCCTCGGCCACGAAGGCATCCACGCCATCAGCTTCGTCGGCTCCACCCCGATCGCCGAGCTCGTCTATCGCACCGGCACCGCCAGCGGTAAGCGCGTCCAGGCCCTCGGCGGCGCCAAGAACCACCTCGTCGTCATGCCGGATGCCGATCTCGATCAGGCCGTGGACGCACTGATGGGCTCCGCCTACGGCTCCGCCGGCGAGCGCTGCATGGCCGTCTCGGTTGCCGTTGCGGTGGGCGACGTGGGCGATAAGCTGATCGAAAAGCTCGCCCCCCGCGTGCGGGCGCTGAAGGTCGGCCCCGGCACCGACAAGGACGCCGAGATGGGCCCGCTCGTCACGCTGGAGCACCGCAACAAGGTCTCCGGCTATGTCGACCAGGGCGAGAAGGAAGGCGCGAAGCTGGTCGTCGATGGCCGCGGCCTGTCGCTGCAAGGCTACGAGCAGGGCTTCTTCATCGGCGGCACGCTGTTCGACAACGTCACCCCGGACATGACCATCTACAAGGACGAGATCTTCGGCCCCGTGCTCGGCGTGGTCCGCACCAAGGATCTCGGCGGCGCGGTCGATCTCATCAACGCCCATCGCTTCGGCAATGGCACCGCGCTGTTCACCGCCGATGGCGGCGCCGCCCGCGCCTTCGCCAACGCCATCAAGATCGGCATGGTCGGCATCAACGTGCCCATCCCCGTGCCCGCCGCCTTCCACAGCTTCGGCGGCTGGAAGGCCTCGATGTTCGGTGACCACCACATGCACGGCCCGGAAGGCGTGCGCTTCTACACCCGCTACAAGGCCGTCACCCAGCGCTGGCCGGCCAGCATCCGCGCCGGCGCGGAATTCACCATGCCACAGATCGGCCGCTAGCCGAACCGCCTGCCCGCAACAAGGGCCGGGTTCCGCAAGGAGCCCGGCCTTTTTGCGTCAGCCCAGGGCACCCACGCCCCTTGGTGATGCCGCCCCGCCCTCTCAAGCCTGCGGCGCGACTCGCCCTCGCGCCGTAGCCATGGCGCCCAGCCACAAGGCCGCGAACACCACCACCAGCGCGATCCCCCCGTACTCCAGCCAGCCTTCCAGCCCGGCGGCCAATGCCGCCAGCACGCCCGCCTGTTCGCTCAGAAACTGCACCAGCACGGCCAGCGCCACGCCCCCGGCCGCCACCATCGACACCGATGTGATGGCCAGATTGTAGCGCAGCCGCCTCGCGGGATCGGAGAACGCCCAGGCGCAGGCTCGCACCATCAGCAGCCCATCCAGCGTGTCCACCAGCACCATCCCCGCCGTGAACAGCACCGGGAACACCATGATCGACCAGATGGGGACCTCGGGACCCGCCTGTGCCGCAGACACCCCCAGCAGTGCCACAGAGGCCGCGGTGTCGAAGCCCAGCCCGAACAGGAAACCCAGCGGCGCCATGTGCCAACTCCGTCCCACCAGCCGGAACAACGGTCGGTAGATCGCGGCCAGCATGCCGCCGCCATGCGTCACCTTCTCCAGATCTTCGGCAGGAAAGGCCCGCCCCGCCCCTTCCGCCCGCAGTGCCCGCCACACCCCTGCCAGGATCACCGCATTCGCCACCGCGATGGCCAGCAGGAACAGGATCGACACAACAGACCCGACCACGCCCCCCACCGCCTCCAGCGACCCGGCAAACGCCGTCGCCGTCGCCGCCAGCACCGCGCAGGCGACCATCACTACGCTGGAATGCCCGAGCGCGAAGAACAGACCGACACCCAGCGGCCGCTGCCCCGCCTGCACAAGCGTACGCGTCGCGCCATCAATCGCGGCGATATGGTCGGCATCCAGCGCATGCCGCAGCCCTAGCCCCCACGCCACCAGCGCTGCTCCCAGTGCAACGGGGTGTTCGTGGAATACCAGCCACGCCCAACACCAGGCCGCAAGGTTCGTCATCGCCAGCCCCAGGCACACCGCAAGGCTCCTGCTCATTTCGCCCCAAATCACGACCGTTCATACGGAAATATTCTAATACACATCCAACCCCGCGTGTCATCCCGCGCATCCGGGCCCTGCACCCCCGCGCATATGCGCCATCATCCCCGGCTGATAGAACCAGGACAGACGCACCGGAGTGCCGGCCATGCCCAAACTGTATTTCGAGGACCTGTCCCTCGGCCTGTCCTGGCAGGCGGGCCCCATCCACGTCACCCAGGCCGACATCATCGCCTTCGCCCAGTCCTTCGACCCACAGCCCTTCCACACGGATCCCGAGGCCGCCACCGCCCATCGCCTGTTCCGCGGCCTCGCCGCCAGTGGCTGGCACACCGCCGCCCTGTCCATGCGCCTGTTCGCCGGTGGCGAGACGGCCCCGGCCGGCGGCATCATCGGCAATGGCATCGACGAGCTGCGCTGGCCCCGCCCCGTCCGCCCCGGCGACGCCCTTTCCCTCACCAGTGAGGTGGTCGAGCTTCGCGCGCCGGAACCCGGCAAGGCCATAGGTTGGGCCCGCATCCGCAACACCACCCGGAACCAGAACGGCGAAGTCGTGCAGTCGCTGGTCGCCACCCTCTCCATTCCCCGCCGACCGCAAGGCTGAACCCGATGTCCGTCGCCACCGCCCCGGCCTACACCCACGCCGCCCCTGAACCCGGCACCATCCAGGAAGTTGCCCCCGGCATCCTCTGGCTGCGCCTGGCCCTCCCCTTCGCCCTCAACCACGTCAACATCCACATCATCGACGACGGCACCGGCTGGACCGTCATCGACACCGGCGTCGCCAACGACCAGACCCGCGCGGTGTGGGAGGAAATGCTGGCCGGTCCCCTCGCCGGCCGCCCGGTGAACCGCCTCGTCATCACCCATTTCCACCCAGACCATGTCGGCCTCGGCGGCTGGCTCGCGGAGAAATGCGGCGTTGGCGTCACCATGAGCCAGACCGAGTATTTCCAGTCCCGCCTGTCCCGCGGCCGCGCCGGCGGCGTGGACGGCAACGCCCACCTGCCGTTCTACCGCCGCCACGGCCTGAGCGAGGATGAGATCCACGCCGTCACCGTCCGCGGCGATTCCTACCAGCGGCTCACCGTCGATCTCCCCACCCGCTACACCCGCATCCGCGCCGGCGACGTGCTGGATCTCGGCGGCCGCCGCTTCGAGGTGCTCACCGGGGCCGGCCACGCGCTGGAACAGGTGATGCTGCTGAACCGGGAGGAAGGCGTCTTCCTCCCCACCGATCAGGTCATCGGCCACATCTCTCCCAATGTCGGCGTCCATGCCATCGAGCCGGAAGCCGACGCCCTGGCCGACTTCCTCGCCTCCCTCAAGGACATCCGCGCCACGGTCCCGCACGGCGTCCTCACCGCCCCCACCCATGGCCGCCCCTTCCATGGCCTGCACGACCGCATCGACACGCTGATCACCCATCACCGCGAACGCTGCGACCTCGTCGCCAAGGCCATCGCAGAAGGCGCCAGCACCACGGCCGGCATCATGCCAACCCTGTTCAACCGCAAGCTCGACCCGCACCAGATGGGCTTCGCCTTCGGTGAGGCGCTCGCCCATGTGAACTACATGCTGGCCCTCGGCGAACTCCGCGGCGAGCCAGACCGGGAAGGCGTGCTGCGCCTCACCAACGCATGACCGAAACCACCGGCGCACTGCATCACAACGGCAACCAACTCGCCTGGGCCTACCTGCCCGGCCAGGGCCCCACCATCGTCTTCCTCCCCGGCTTCAAGTCAGACATGGAAGGCAGCAAGGCCACCCACCTGCGCGACTGGGCGGCGGGGCAGGGCAGGGCGATGCTCCGCCTCGACTATTCCGGCCATGGCAGCAGCACCGGCGCCTTCGAGAACGGCACGATCGGCGCATGGGCCAGCGACGCCCGCGCGATCATCGAAGCCCGCACCACCGGGCCCCTGCTGCTCGTCGGCTCCTCGATGGGCGGCTGGATCGGCCTCCTCCTCGCTCGCGCCATGCCAGGCCGCATCGCCGCCCTGGTCGGGATCGCCGCCGCCCCGGACTTCACCGAAACCCTCCTCTGGGAAGGCCTCACCGAAGCCGAGCGCAGCACGCTCCTGTCGCACGGCTACATCGAGCGCCCGAGCATCTACGGCGAGAAACCCTACCGTTTCACCCGCGCCCTCATCGAGGACGGCCGCACGCAATCCCTCCTCGCCGGCCCCATCCCGGTCACCTGCCCGGTCCGCCTCCTGCAAGGCCAGCAGGACCCCGACGTTCCCTGGCCCACCGCACTCCGCATCGCCGAGCAGCTGGAATCGACGGACATGGAAATCACCCTGATCAAGGACGGCGATCACCGCCTTTCCCGCCCCCAGGACCTCGCCCTGCTCACCCGCACGGTGGCGACGCTGCTCGCCTAGCCCCCCGCCGCCAGGATCGTCCGCAGTCCTTCGCGATAGCTCGGATACCGCCACCGGTAGCCGAGCATTTCTTGCGTCCGCGCACTCGCCACCCTGCGGTTCTCCGCCCAGAAGCTCCGCCCCATCTCGCTCATCGCCAGCACCGCCTGCTCGAACGGCACTGCCGGCGGTAGCTCCACCCCTAGCAGCCGCGCCGCCTCCGCCACCACCTCGGCGGTCTCCGCGGGCACGTCGTCGGCCAGATGCAGCACCCGCACCCCGGCCGGCGCACCCTGCCGCGCCGCCGCCAGCACCGCGCCGGCTATATCCTCCACATGCACCCGCCCGAACGCATGCCCGGGCTTCACCACCCGCCGCGCCCGCCCCGCCCGCACCTCGTCCAACGCCGAGCGCCCGGGCCCGTAGATCCCCGCCGTCCGGAACAGATCCACCGCCAAGCGCGAGGCCAAGTCCCCCCACGCCCGCTCCGCCGCCACCCGTCGGCGAGACCGCTCCTGCCCCGGCGACACCGGGCTCGTCTCATCCACCCAGTCCCCGCCGCGATCGCCGTACACGCCCGTCGTCGAGACATACCCAACCCAGCGCAGTTCCTCGCAGGAAGCCAGCGCCGCGCCATAGCTCTGCAGCACCGGGTCGCCCATGGCACCGGGCGGCGCCGTCGCCAGCACATGGGTCACGCCCGCCGGCAGCGCATCGCCGAACGCCAACACCTCCACGCCGGCTGGTCCCGCCACCCGGGCGGGATCGCGGCTCGTCGCGGTCACCCGTATCCCTTGCGCAACGGCCAGCCGCGCCACCGCCGCCCCGCTGTAGCCCAGGCCGAAGATCACCAGGTGCACGATATCCCCCCTCGCACGCTCGAAGTTTGCCGCAAGCTGCTCGCCCCTATTAGAATGGGAGCATCATGCATGCCCGTCATCTCCTGATCGCCGCCGCGCTGCTCCTGGCCGCGGCCCTGGGTGGCTGGCTCCTGTTCGCCGACGCCAGCCTGGAGGCAATCGAGACCGAGGCCCCGCTGCCCCTCCCTCCGATCCCGCCCCGTATCGCAGGCGGCCTCGAATACGAACGCTGCCTCGGCCTGCTCACCGTGGAACCCGAAAGCGCCGCCGCCTTCGCCCGCAGCTGGGGCGACCGTGGCGGCGGCGAGCCGGCCCAACACTGCCTGGCCCTGTCGCGCATCGCCCTGGGCGAGCCCGGCCCTGCCGCCGACCAGCTGGAGCGCCTGGCCGGCGCCAGCACCTCCCCGTCCGCCACGCGTGCCGTGCTGCTGGAGCAGGCCACCCAGGCCTGGCTCATGGCTGGCAATCCCGCCCGCGCCCATGCCGCGGCCACCTCTGCTCTGGCTCTCACCCCGGAAGATCCCACGCTGCTCATCGAGCGCGCGAATGCCTCCGCCCAGCTCGACCGCGACGAGGAGGCAGCCGCCGATCTGGCCACGGCCCTGCGCGCCGATGCCCGTCGCGCCGATGCCCTCTCCCTCCGCGCCGCGTCGCTGCGCCGGCTCGGCCGCATCGCAGAGGCCCGCGCGGATATCGATGCCGCCTTGGCGCTCGATTCCGAAAACCCCGAGGCCCTGCTGGAACGAGGGATCCTCCGCCAACGCACCCGCGACGACGCCGGCGCCCGCACCGACTGGGAGCAGGTCATCGCCCTCGCCCCAGACAGTGCCGCCGCCGATCTCGCCCGCCAGAATCTGGCCCTCCTGGAAGCCGGCCCCAGCCGCTAACTCAAGAGCGCCCTGATTTCCTCCAGCACCGCCCGCAACTCGCGCGCGGCAGTGGAGCGCGGCGCCGTCTCCGTCACGCCCAGCCCCTTTGCGAACGCCCCCGCGAACCCAACCCGGTTGCCCAGTGATGCCGTCAACACCGGCAATTCCTGCCGCGCCATCTCCGCCTCCACCGCGGCGCGCAGGCTGCCACTCGCCGGGGCGCGGTTCAGCACCAGCCGAAACGCCCGCTTCTCCGCCCGCGCCAGCTTCAGCGTCCCCTCCGCGGCCCACAAATCCGGCGGGCTCGGCTGCACCGGCACCAGCACCAGATCCGCGGCCCGGATCGCCGCCTTGGCATCGCTCTCCACCTGCGGCGGGCTATCCACCACCAGCACGTCATGCAGCCGCCGCAGCCGGTCGATCTCCGCCGGCAGCCGCCAGCCCGACAGGTCCGAAAGCGTGATCTCCGCCACGCCCTGCCGCCTGGCCCGCAACCCGTGCCAGCGCGCCAGGCTGCGCTGGGGGTCGATGTCCAGCACCGCCACCCGCGCCCCTTCCGCAAATGCCGCGGCCAGGTTTGCAGCCAGCGTCGTCTTGCCCGCGCCGCCCTTCTGCTGCGCCACCGTGATCACCACCGACATTGCGAGTCGCTCCGTCTGTTCCCGGCCATTCTACCCCATGCGCCCACGCCGATCCCGCGCCATACTGCACTGCAACAACAGGAGCGCGTGATGGAAGATCTCCTCACCCCCGCCGAGATGGCCCAGGCCGACGCCCATGCCGTCGCCACGGGCACCCCGGTTGCCACGCTGATGGAACGCGCCGGCTGGGCCGTGGCCCAGGCGACCCGCGCGCGCCTGCGCCCCTGCCGAGTCCTGGTCGCCTGCGGCCCCGGCAACAATGGCGGCGACGGCTACGTCGCCGCCCGCCTCCTGGCTCGCGAAGGCTGGCCCGTCTCCATCGCCGCATCCGCCCCCCCACGCGGCGACGCAGCCCCCGCCGCCGCAAGCTGGCACGGCCCCATTGTGCCCTTCCATCCCGACCAAGCCGCCCGCGCCGACCTCGTCATCGACGCCCTCTTTGGCGCCGGCCTCACCCGCCCCATCGGCCCCGACATCACCGCCTTCCTCGCCGCCGCCCGGCGTATCGCCGCGATCGACGTCCCCTCCGGCCTCAACGGCACCACCGGCCAGCCGCTCGGCCAGGTCACCCCTGCGGAACAGACGATCACCTTCCACCGCCGCAAGCCCGGCCACCTCCTGCTCCCCGGCCGTTCCCTCTGCGGCGAACTCGTCCTCGCCGATATCGGCATCCCGCCCGGCACCCCACCCGTCCGCACCTGGCGCAACACCCCGGCCCTCTGGGCCCGCCCCCGCCCAGGCCTCTCCGACCACAAATACACCCGTGGCCACGTCACCATCCTGGGTGGTGCCGCCATGTGCGGCGCCGCCCGCCTCTCCGCCGGGGCCGCGAGGCGCATCGGTGCCGGCATGCTCACCATCGCCGCTCCGCCCGAAGCCGCTTCCATCTACCGTGCCGGCGACCCCGGCGTGATCGTCGAAACCCTCCCCCTCGAACACCTCCTGGCCGATCCCCGCCGCACCGTCTGGGTCGCCGGCCCCGGCCTTGGCATCGAGGCCGCGCGCGCCGCCCTCCCAACCCTGCTGGCCGCCGGCCGCCAGACCGTCATCGACGCCGACGCCCTCACCGCCTGCGCCGGCAACCCAGAAGCCCTGCGCGGTGCCACCATCCTCACGCCACACGCCGGCGAGTTCGCCCGCGTCTTCGGCCCACCCGGCCCAGACCGTCTCGCCGCCGTCCGCGAAGCCGCTGCCCGCACAGGCGCGGTCGTGCTCCTGAAGGGCGCGGACACCATCATCGCCGCCCCGGACGGCCGTGCCGCCATCAACGACAACGCCCCGCCCTTCCTCGCCACTGCCGGCGCCGGAGATGTCCTGGCAGGCCTCATCGCCGGCCTCCTCGCCCAGGGCATGCCCCCCTGGGAGGCCGCCTGCGCCGCCACCTGGCTTCACGGCGATGCCGCACGGCGCGCCGGCCCCTACCTGATCGCCGAGGATCTCATCACGGCCTTCGCCCCTCACAATTAGCTTCGTTGGAGCCCGCAACCACCGGGCGCTATCGTCACCTCCCACCTCAGGAGGCTTCATGGCCGACCTCGCCACCCCCGGTCTGCTTGACCGCGCCATCCGCCGCATCACCGATGCCTGGCGCGACATGGCCGCCTCCGTCGCCCCCGCGGAGGACGAGAGCATCCCCGCCCAGATGCGCGCCTGCCTCGCCGCCCGCGGTGGCGAGGTCAGCGCCCGCAACCGCGCCGCCAAGCTGGGCGAAGCCTACCTCGCCGCCGACGCATCCGGCCGCCTCGCCTTCCTGCGCGACCTCGCCAGCTTCGATTCCGACCAGGCCGCCATCGCCCAGGCTGCCACCCGCCTTGCCGAAGCCGCGGAAGACCCCGCCGCCCGCGCCGCCGCCACCGCCGCCCTGCGCCGCGCCCTCGAACCCCCGCGCCTGCGCCTGCTCACCCAGTTCACCACCATCCCCGACGGCGTGAAGTTCCTGGTCGATCTGCGAGCCGAACTCCTTTCTCTGCGCGACAGCGATGCCACCCTCGCCGGCCTGGAGGCAGACCTGCGCACCCTCCTCGCCGCCTGGTTCGACATCGGCTTCCTCGACCTCCAGCGCATCGACTGGAACGCCCCGGCCGCCCTGCTGGAAAAACTGGTTGGCTACGAGGCGGTGCACGAAATCCGCGGCTGGCGCGACCTCAAGAACCGCCTGGATTCCGACCGCCGCTGCTACGCCTTCTTCCACCCCCGCATGCCGCAGGAACCGCTGATCTTCGTGGAGGTCGCCCTCGTCCAGGGCCTCGCCGGCTCGGTCCAGGCCCTGCTGGACCAGAAGGCCCCGGTGCAGGACCCGCGCGAGGCCGACACCGCCATCTTCTACTCCATCAGCAACTGCCAGCGCGGCCTCGCCGGCATCAGCTTCGGCAACTTCCTCATCAAGCGCGTGGTGGAGGTGCTGGGCGCCGAATTCCGCAACCTCCGCAGCTTCGCCACCCTCTCCCCGATCCCCGGTTTCCGCCGCTGGCTCGACAAGACGTTGGCGGCCAACCAGGCCGACCTCCTGCGCGAGGGCGAAGCCGCCCAACTCCAGGCCGCCGCGCCCGAGGCAGCCTCCCCCGCCGCCGCCCTCGCCAGCCTGCTGGCCCGCCGCGCCTGGGTCCGCGACCCCGCCACCGCAAAACGTCTGGAACCGGTGTTGCTCCGCCTCGCGGCGCACTATCTTCTGTACGAGGGGCGCGGCAAGCGCGCGGCCGATACGGTCGCCCACTTCCACCTCTCCAACGGCGCCCGTATCGAGCGCCTCTGCCCGCTGGCCGACACCTCTGAAAAGGGGGTGAAGGAATCAGCGGCGCTGATGGTCAACTACCTGTACGATCCCGCTCGGATCGAGCAGCACCACGAGGACTATGCCGGCGAGGGAAGACGCAACGCAGCCCAGGCCATCCGCCGCCTGCTGAAGCCCTGAATTGGGGGAGACGACAATGAACGACGTTCCGCGCCACCTGGCCCCTCCCACCCCCGCGGAGTCCGATCCCCGTCGCGTCGCCCTGCTGCACCAGATCGAGCGAAAGCTGCTCTGGCTCTCCTCCTGGATGATCCACAACGCCAACCACATCCGCCCGAACCGCGACGGGCTGAAGGTCGGCGGCCACCAGGCCAGCTGCGCCTCCTGCATCTCGATCCTGACGGCGCTCTACTTCTCCGTCCTGCGCCCGCAGGACCGCGTGGCGGTGAAGCCCCATGCCGGCCCCGTCTTCCACGCCATCAACTACCTTCTGGGCCGCCAGACGGCCGAGAAGCTCGCCACCCTGCGCCAGCTCGGCGGCATCCAGTCCTACCCCTCCCGCACCAAGGACGGCCCGGAGGTCGATTTCTCCACCGGCTCCGTTGGCCTCGGCGTGGCACTCACCAGCTTCTCCTCGCTGATCCAGGACTACGTCCGCCTGCACAATTTCTCGCCGGAAGGCCTCCCCGCCGGCCGCCACATCGCCATCGCCGGCGATGCCGAGCTGGACGAGGGCAACATCTACGAGGCCCTGCTCGAAGGCTGGAAGCACGACATCCGCAACGTCTGGTGGATCATCGACTACAACCGCCAGTCGCTCGATTCCGTCGTGCCAGACCGCCTCTTCGGCCGCATCGAGGGCCTGTTCCGCGACATGGGCTGGAACGTCATCACCCTCAAATACGGCCGCAAGCTGGAAGCCGCCTTCGCCCGCGAGGGTGGCGAGGCGCTGCGTCGCTTCATCGATGATTGCCCCAACTCGCTCTACTCCGCCCTCACCTTCCAGGGCGGCGCCGCCTGGCGCCAGGCCATCCTCGCCGATCTCAGCCGCGACGAAGGCATCCGCACCATCATCGACCCGATGACCGATGCCGAACTGGCCGACCTCATGACCAATCTCGGCGGCCACGACATCGAAACGCTGATCGAGGCGATGCGCGCCGCTGATGCCGAAGGCGACCAGCCCACCTGCTTCATCGCCTACACCATCAAGGGCATGGGCCTGCCCTTCGCCGGCCACAAGGACAACCACTCCGGCCTGATGACCAAGGAGCAGATGGAAGGCTTCCGGGCCTCCAACCGCATCCGCGAAGGCCATGAATGGGACCCCTTCGAGGGCCTTGATGTCGGCGCCGACGAGATCGCCGCCTTCATCGCCTCCGTCCCCTTCGCCTCCAAGCTCACGCCGGAAGGCCGCAGCCTCGCCTCGCCCGCCATCCACGTCCCCGCCGAACTGCCCATGCCCCGCATCGCCGGCCGCCGCGCCAGCACCCAGGCCGGCTTCGGCGACATCCTGGCCGAGATCGGCCGCGGCACCGGCGAATTGAAAGACCTCGCCGCTCGCATCGTCACCACCAGCCCGGACGTCACCGTCTCCACCAGCCTCGGCCCCTGGGTGAACCGCCGCGGCGTCTTCGACCGCCACACCCGCAACGACGTCTTCCGCGACGCCAAGGTCGCCTCCGCCCAGCGCTGGGGCATGACGCCCTCCGGCCAGCACATCGAACTGGGGATCGCCGAGCAGAACCTCTTCCTGATCCTCGGCGCCATGGGCCTGGCCGACCGCCTGCACGGCGCCCGCCTGCTGCCCATCGGCACCGTCTACGATCCCTTCGTCAACCGCGGCCTCGATGCCCTGATCTACGCCTGCTACCAGGACGCCCGCTTCCTGCTCGTCTCCACCCCCTCCGGCCTCACCCTCGCCCCCGAGGGCGGCCAGCACCAGAGCATCAACACCCCCCTCATCGGCATGGCGCAAGACCGCCTGGCCAGTTTCGAGCCCGCCTATATCGATGAGCTCGCCATCCTCCTGCGCCACGCCTTCGCCCACATGCAGAAGCCGGACGGTTCCGCCGTCTGGCTGCGCCTCTCCACCCGCGCTCTGGAACAGAAACCCCGCCCCCTGAACGCCGACCATGTCATCGCCGGCGCCCACTGGATCGTCCCGCCCGCCCCCGGCGCCCAGATCGCGCTCGCCTACCAGGGCCCAGTGGCGCCGGAAGCCGAGGCCGCCTTCGCCGAACTGGCCGAAGAATCCCCCGGCGCCGGCCTGCTGGCCATCACCAGCCCCGATCGCCTGCACGCCGGCTGGACCGATGCCGCCCGCGCCCGCCGCGCCGGCGACCGCACCGCCCGCGCCCATATCGAGCACATCCTGGCCCCGCTCGCCCCCGGTGCCGCCCTCGTCACCATCCTCGATGGCCACCCCGCCGCCCATTCCTGGCTCGGCGCCGTCCGCGGTCAGCGCGTCATCCCCCTCGGCCCGGAACGTTTCGGCGAAAGCGCCGACATCCCCGACCTCTACCACAAGCACCGCATGGACACCGACGCCATCCTGGACGCCTGCGCCCAGGCCCTGCTGGGATAACCCAAGGGGCCGTCATCGGCACCAACCTGCCGGCCTTCTGCTCCGAGGCGCGCCATCCTGAAGCGCCGGCGCCAAAAGATGCGGGCTGCCAGGGTCTCCCCCGGCAGCCCGCAACCCGTCCCTGCTATGGCAGGGCGACTACCGCACGACGGTGATCTGCTCGCGCCGCAGCTGCACCGTCAGCTCATCCACCGCCTTGCCCACGCGGTCGATCATGTCGCGCACATCGGCCTCGGTGATGATCAGCGGCGGGCTGAACGCCAGCGCATCGCCCGGCAGCCCGCGGCTGATCACCCCTTGCGCCTCAGCCAGCTTCGCCGCCCGCGCCCCGATCTTCAGCGACGCATCGAAGTTCCTGCGCGTCGCCTTGTCGGCCACCAGCTCCACCGCGGCCACCAGGCCCACGCCGCGAACCTCGCCCACCAGCTCATGCCCCTCGAACCGCTCGCGCAGCGCCTGCTGCATCACCGGCCCCACGCTCCGCACATTCTCGCCGATCTTCAGCTCGTCGTAGATCTTCAGCGTCTCCACTGCCACCGCTGCCGGCACCGGATGGCCCGAATACGTATAGCCATGCCCGAACGTCCCGATCGCATGGCTCTCATCGGCCAGCGCCCGGAAGATCCGGTCATTGATCATCACCGCCGAGATCGGCAGATACGAAGATGAGATCGCCTTGGCGCAGGTGATGATATCCGGCTGCACATTCAGCGTCTGGGAACCCCAGTAATTCCCCGTGCGCCAGAACCCGGTGATCACCTCGTCCGCCACCAGCAGCACGTCGTACTTCTTCAGCACCGCCTGGATCTTCTCGAAGTAGCCCTTGGGCGGCACGATCACTCCGCCCGCGCCCATCACCGGCTCGGCCCACATCGCGGCCACCGTGTCCGGGCCTTCCTTCAGGATCAGCTTCTCCAGCTCATCCGCGCAGCGCGTCGCGAACTCCTCCTCGGTCTCCCCCTCCACCCCGCCATGGTAGAAATGCGGCGTCATCGTGTGCACGAACCGGTCCAGCGGCACGTCGAAGCTGCGATGGTTCGTCGCCAGCCCGGTCAGGGAAGCCGAGGCCACGGTGATTCCGTGATACCCCTTGATCCGCCCGATGATCTTCTTCTTGTTCGGCCGACCGATGGCGTTGTTGAAATACCACACCATCTTGATCGCGGTGTCGTTCGCCTCGGAGCCGGAATTGGCGAAGAACACCTTGCTCATCTTCACCGGCGCCCGCTCGATCAGCATTTCCGCCAAATCGATCATCGGCCCGTGCGATTTGCTGGTGAAGCCGTGATAATACGGCAGCTGCCGCATCTGCTTCGCCGCCGCCTCCACCAGCCGCTCGTTCGAAAAGCCCAGCGAGGCGCACCACAGCCCCGCCACCGCCTCGATATAGCCCTTGCCGGTATCATCGAACACGCGCACGCCCTCGCCGCGCGTGATCACGATCGGCCCCGTCTCCAGGTGCATCTTCAGGTCGGTGTTCGGGTGCAGCACATTGGCGATGTCACGGGCAGCAGCGGAATTGGCGCGCGGCGGCGGGTTCATGGAAGCCTCCTTCAATGGTGGCCGCACTCTACGCCCGGCTTGCGCTGGCGAAAACCACAAGCCATCTCTCCCCCCACAAAACCGCGGGACCATCCATGACCAAGCTGCACCACGCCGCGCATTGGGGCGCCTTCACCGGCGTGGTGGAGCACGGCCGCCTCACCGCCATCGAAACACCCCCGGCCGACCCCGCCCCGCCTGCCATCCTCCAGGGCATGCCCGATGCCCTGCACTCCCCGCTCCGCATCGACCGCCCCCATATCCGCAAGGGCTGGCTGAACGGCGACCGAAGCGGCGGCACACCGCGCGGCGGCGAACCCTTCGTCCCCGTCTCGTGGGACGAAGCCACCCGCCTCGTCGCCGCTGAGCTTACCCGCGCCCGCACGCAGCACGGCCCGGCCAGCATCTTCGGCGGCTCCTATGGCTGGGCCTCGGCCGGCCGCTTCCACCACGCCCGCAGCCAGCTCCACCGCCTGCTCGCCGCCGCCGGCGGCTTCACCGGCCAGGTCACCAACTACTCCTACGCCGCGGGCATGACGCTGATGCCCCACATCGTCGGCGGCATGGAAATCGTCGACCGCCCCGTCATCGCCTGGCGAGACATCGTGGCCCACGCCAAGATCCTCGTCTGCTTCGGCGGCATCACCGTGCGCAACGGCCAGGTCAATGCCGGCGGCGGCGCCCGCCACGAAATGGGCCTCTGGCTCCGCCGCGCCGCACAGGCCGGCATCCGCATCGTCAACATCTCCCCCATCCGCGCCGACATGCCGGAGGATGTCCCCGCCGAATGGTGGCCCATCCGCCCCAACACCGACACCGCCCTCATGCTCGCCCTCGCCCATGTCCTCATTCAAGAGGGCAGGGTGGACCATGCCTTCCTTGCCCGCTGCACCACCGGCTACGAGCCCCTGCGCGCCTACATCCTCGGCGAGACCGACAACACGCCGAAAACCCCCGCCTGGGCCGAAACCGAAACAGGCCTCCCCGCCGCCCAGATCGCCCAACTCGCCCATGACCTCGCCGCCCAGCCGAACATGCTCACCGCCGCCTGGTCGCTGCAGCGCGCGGAAGCCGGCGAGCAGCCCTACTGGATGATCACCGCGCTCGCCGCCCTGCTCGGCGGCATCGGCCTGCCCGGCCGCGGCTTCACCTTCGGCCTCGGCAGCGAGAACGGCATGGGCGGCGCCCGCGCCATGATCCCCTCGGCCAGCCTGCCCGCCCTGCCCAACCCCGCCCACTCCTTCATCCCCGTCGCCCGCATCACGGATATGCTGGAACGCCCCGGAGATACGGTGGAGTTCAACGGCCGCCGCCTCACCTACCCCGATACCCGCCTCATCTGGTGGGCCGGCGGCAACCCCTTCCACCACCACCAGGACCTCAACCGCCTGCTGCGCGCCTGGGCCAAGCCGGAAACCATCATCGTCTCCGAACCTTGGTGGACCCCCATCGCCCGCCATGCCGACATCGTCCTGCCCGCCACCACCACCATGGAGCGCAACGACATCGGCGCCGGCTCGCTCGATCGCCACATCCTGGCGATGAAACAACTCGTCCCGCCCCAGGCCCAGGCGCGCAATGAGTTCGACTACATGGCCGACATCGCCGAGGCCCTCGGCGTCCGCCCCCGCTTCACCCAGCAGCGCGACGAAGCCGCCTGGCTGCGCGCCCTCTACGACCGCACCCGTGATGCCAGCGCCCGCATGGAGGTGGAACTGCCGGATTTCGACACCTTCTGGGCCCAAGGGATCGTCGAGGTGCCGGAGCCCGAAACCCCGATCGTCGCCTTCCGCGAATTCCGTGCCGACCCCGCCGCCACCCCGCTCAACACCCCGTCCGGCCTCATCGAGCTGGCCAGCGAGCGTATCGCCGCCTTCGGCTACGACGACTGCCCCGGCCACCCCGTCTGGCGCCAACCCGAGGAATACCTGGGCACCGCCCAAGCCGGCCAGCTCCACCTCCTCAGCGTCCAGCCCGCCACCCGCCTGCACAGCCAGATGGACATGGCGCGCGTCTCCAAAGCCTCCAAAATCCACGGCCGCGAAGCCATCCTCATCCACGAAGCCGACGCCGCCGAACGCGGCATCGCCCATGGCGACGTGGTCCGCGTCTTCAACGCCCGCGGCGCCTGCCTCGCCGGTGCGATACTCACCGATGGCCTCCTGCGCGGCGTCTGCGTCCTGCCCACCGGCGCCTGGCTGGATCCGCTGGAACCCGGCGTGCCCGGCAGCCTCTGCGTCCACGGCAACCCCAACGTCCTCACCCGCGACGCCCCCACCAGCAAGCTGGGCCAAGGCCCCATCGCCCAGTCCTGCCTCGTGGAAATCGAGAAATGGACTGCCCCGCTGCCGCCCGTGAAGGTCCATCTGCCGCCGGCGATCGAAGAAAGGTAAGCAAGGAAGCGCCTTCTTTTTGTGAACAAAAAGAAGCAAAAAAACTTCATTCGTTTGCCGGCACCCACACCGAGTAGGGCGGAACGCGAAGCGGTTCCGCCGTCTTCCTCGCCAGCCGCCAAACCCTCTCGCAAGAATCTTTTCGCACAACTCTTGCAACGCTAACGCGAGTGAATTATATTCACTTTGATGTCACCCATCGGGAACCAACTCACCCTCATCCTCCAATCCGTCCTGCAGGTGCTCCGGGCCTTCGCCCTCTGGAGCCCGCCGCCGGCGCACGTCGTCTCCCTGGGCCACGACACCTGGATCGTGCCCGGCGCCCGCCGCATGGAAGACAATCCCCACCTCGCCCTCATCCCGGCCGAACTCCGCGCCCTGCTGCGCGACCGCGCCGCCCGCGTCATCACCCGGCTGCTCGCCCTCTTCGCCATCTGGCAGGCAGGCGCCCTCCCCAAGCCCCGTTACGACTTTCCGCGCCCGCGCATTCAGGCCACCCCGCGCCCCCGCCGCCCGTACCGGCGCCTCCCGCGCAGCCGCGCCTGGGCCGGCGCGCGCGTCTTCGAACTGCGCGGCTACGCCTCCCAACTCTCCCATCTTCTGGCCAACCCGGGCATGGCGCCGTTCCTCGCCGCCTGCCCGCAAGCCGGCCGCCTGCTGCGCCCCCTCTGCCACGCCATCGGCGCCGACCTGCCGCCCTGTGTCATGCCCGTGGCACGACCGCGCCTGCAACGGCCACCCCGTCCGCCACGGCCGCGCCCGCTCAGTCTCACTGATCCCAGCCTGAAGCTCCCGCCCTACGTCATCCGCGCCGTGCGCTACTTCCGTCGAAAATATGGCCGTGACTGAACCCGGAAACGCGCGGCCATTTCATTGCGTAATTAAAATATTACGCCTTGAACGCATCATCCACCGGCACCTGATACGCATAGGCCATCCGGTTCCCCTCCACCGCCAACCCCACGATGGCGATCATCTCCGCCAGCATGGCCTCATCAGCCCCCTTCCGCTTCGCCGCGGCCGTGTGGGAGGCCACGCAGTATTCGCATTGCTGGCTCATCGACACCGCCAGGTAGATTAGTTCCTTGGTCAGCGGATCGAGCGTCCCCGGCCCCATCACGTCCTTGATGCGCTCCCAGAACCGCCGCATGTTATCGGGATGGACGGCCATCGCCTTCCACACGTTGTTCACCGCCTCGGGCGCGATCCCACGCGTCGCCGCGATGTCCTCGAACACCGCCCGTGCCTCCGGTGATGCGTCCGCATACTCGATCAGCTTTGCCATGGCGCCGTTCCTCCAGAAAGCCGGAAGGGTAGGGGCCCGCTACTCGCCCGACAATTCCCGCCGCCGCCGCTCCAGCTCCTCGCTGTAGCGCCGCAACGCATACTGCTCGGTCAGCAGCCCGATCACCCGGCGGTTCTCCGTGCTGTCCACCACCGCCAGCGCATCCGCCTCGGCTTCCTCGAACAGTGCCACCGCCTCCTTGATCGTCATCTGCGGCGTCAGCACGTCGTTGGCGTTGTGCAGCAGGTCCAGCACCGTCCCAGTCCCCTTGCCCGGTACATCCTTCCCCTGGGTGTGCGCCTCGGCCACCAGCACGATCCCCGCATACTTGCCGGCATCGTCCATCACCACCACACGGTCCGTCACCCCCAGCGGATAGTCGCGCCGGAAACTCGTCAGCGTGGTGTCGCCGCGCACCGAGCGCACCTCGCGCCGCATCATCCGGCCCACTGTCAGGTTCCGCATCCAGCCGATATCAACCGCACTGCGGATCGCCTCGCCGCGCAGATGGAACCGCCAGGTCGCGAACGAATACCCGAACGTTCGCCGCACCGTCAGCGACGACACGACGGATGCCGCCAATACCGCCACCGTCAATGGCAGCGAGCCCGTCGTCTCCAGCGCCAGGAACGCCATCGTCAACGGCCCGCCCACGATTGCCACCGCCAGCGCGCTCATGCCCACCAGCGCCGCCACCACGCTGGGCATCGCATAGGCCGTCGTCGCCATCGCCAACGCCGCCGCGAACGCCTTGCCGATCAACGCCCCCAGGAACAAGGAGGCAAAGAACAATCCGCCACGGAACCCCGACCCCAGCGAAACCGCCGAGGCCACAGACTTCAACAGGATCAGGCTCAGCAACGCACCCAGCGTGAACGGCGCATCCAGGTCCACCTGCAACGCACCATGCCCGGCCGACAGCACCTGCGGCGTCGCCAGCGCCAGCACACCCACGATGAGCCCGCCGATCGCCGGGCGCAGCCACACCGGCACGCCGGACCGCCGGAAAATTTCTTCCGTCAGCGTCACGCCGCGCATGATGGCCACTCCGGCCAGCGCGCAGATCACACCCAGCAGCAGGATGGAGGGATAGTTCGCCGGATCGATTGCCAATGGCAGCCGCAAATCAAACGCAAACTCATGCGGCATCAACGCCCGCGATATCGTCACCGCCACGATGGAGGCGATGATCACCGGCGCCAGCGCCGCCAGCGTATAGGTCCCGATCACCAGTTCGAACGCATAGAACGCCCCGGCGAGCGGCGCATTGAACGCCGCCGCGATCGCCCCCGCAGCCCCGCACCCAACCAGCAGCCGAAGGTCGTTGCGCCGAACCCGAAAACTCCGCCCGGCGCGAGAGGCCAGTGCGGCGCCAATCTGCGTATAGCCGGCTTCCAACCCCACCGAGGCCCCCACCCCGTTGGACCACATCGTCTGGCCCACCACGATCAGGCTGGCATTCAGGGACATCCGCCCGCCATGCAGTGCATTCGCCTCAATCGCGTCGATGGCGCGCCGGTTCCACCACTTCGCCAGCGCAAGCCCCGCAAGCCCCAGCCCCAGCCCCCCCAGCGTCGGCACCAGCAGCGCGTTCAGCAACCCCACCTCAACCTGGGAGGATAGCCGCTCATGCGGGCCGACATTGTACAGCACCTGATGCATCCACTGCGTCACTGCGCTCATCGCAATGACGCACAGGCCAGAAGCCGCCCCGACGAAAGCCGCCAGCACCGAAAGCCACAGCTCGTCGGCCCGCACCAGGGCTCGGGCAGTTGCCGGGGCATGGCTGATCCAGAACCCGATCCCGCGCCGCATCCGCGGCGGCGCCCCATCCTCAGTGTCGCGCGCCGCCGGGCGCAGAACACGAAAAAAGCGCCGCAGCGACAAATGTCGCCCGACGTTCTGCCTGCTCCAGGCAAGCGACCGGCTGATCAGGCCCGCCCCTGGCAAGTCGGCAATCCGCAATCCACCAGACCTTCGCCGTGCGCCCGCCCGACCGTTTCAGACGGAGCCCCGTTCCAAACATCAATTCATGGGCCAGCAGCCCTAGCAACCTTCTATCGACCGAGAATGGCTTAAAAGCGGGTAACGTTGGCGCAAACGTCCCGCGGGGCACGCACGTCAGCCCCGCAGAAACTCAGCCGAGTTCGCGCTCGCGCCGCGTCGGCTCCAGGTCCTCGGCCACGAAGGCGCGAACAAGCTCGACCAACCCTTCGTTCGGCGTGAAGCCCAGCGCCCGGGCCCGCTCGGCCGTGAACCCGGCCGGCCAACCGCCGACAATGCCCGCGATCACCGGATCCGGCTTGCGCTCGACCATCGCCGAGGCCCCCTGCCGCACCTGGTCCAGCGCCCCGATGATCTGCCCGACGGTCACCGAAAGGCCCGGAAGATTCAGGCTCCGATCCAGCCCCATCGAAGCCGTGTCCATCGCGGCCGCATGGATCAGCCAGGAAACCGCGCTGTTCGGGCTTCCCACCCAAACGCGGAACCCGTCGGGCACCGGAAGCTCGGTCGGCAATCCCAGCAGCGGCTCGCGCACGATGGAGGAGAAGAAGCTGCTCGCTGCCTTGTTGGGGCGCCCGGTCCGCACGATGATCGTCGGCAACCGCAGCGACACGGCATCCATGAATCCCCGCCGCGTGGCATCAGACAGCAGCAGTTCCGCCGCCGCCTTCTGCGCGCCATAGGAGTTCGCCGGCATCTGCTTGGCATCGTCGCCCAGCATGGCGTCCTGCCCGCCCGAGAAGCTGGCGATGCTGCTGGTGAACACCACGCGCGGCGCCTTGCCCCCCGCGGCAACAAGCCGGCGGCAGGCATCGATCACCGCATCCGTCCCGCGCAGGTTCACCCGGCGCCCGAGATCATAATCCGCCTCCGCCGCACCGCTCACCACAGCGGCGAGGTGGAACACCACCTCCGTCCCGGTGGGGATCGCCGCTTCGGGAAGCTCGGCCACGTCGCCGCCGATCGTTGCCACCGGAAACGGGGCCGCCGGGGCAGGGGGGGCGGCAATGTCGAACAGCGTCATGCCGGTGATCGCTCGCCCGCCCAGCGTTCCCGCCGCTGCCAGCCGCTCGGCAACCCGCCGTCCGAGGAACCCACCCGCACCCAGGATCGCTATCTTCATCGTCATCTCCCGCGTCAGTCCTTCCCATAAGCACAGCCAACCATGCGCCGAAAGGGTATCCAGGTGCGGGCGCCTTGGGCATGGTGCCGCCGAGGGGACCGCACATGGCGAACGAAACTGAAGCCGCACCATCCAGCCAGGGCTGGGGCGACCTGCTGAGCGGCACGAACCTGCTGCGCAGCCTGGTGGTTGGCACCGGGATGATCCTGCACGCGATCAACACCTTCATCGTTGTCACCATCATGCCCACCATCGTGGACGACATTGGTGGCATGCGGTTCTTTGCCTGGAGCACCACCCTCTACGTCATCGCCTCCCTGCTGGGCGGCGCGACGTGCGCGCGGCTCATGCATCAGATGCGCGGGCAGGGCACCTACCGCCTGGCGCTGCTCCTGTTCGGTCTCGGCACCGCCGCCTGCGCGCTGGCGCCCAACATGGCCGTGCTGCTGGCGGCCCGGTTCCTCCAGGGGCTCGGTGCCGGGCTTCTCTCGGCGCTCTCCTTCTCGATGGTTCGCCTGCTCTTTCCCCCCTCCCTTTGGTCGCGGGCGCTGTCGGTCATCTCTGCGGCCTGGGGCGTGGCAACACTGGCCGGACCGGCCGTCGGCGGTATCTTTGCCGAGTACGGCGCCTGGCGCCTGGCCTTCTGGACCACCCTTGCTGTTGTCCCGCTGGTGGCCCTGATGGTGACTGTGGCGCTGCCGCGTGATCTCGCCCGAACGCCGGCACCACAGCGCCCGATGGCATTGCTCAATCTTGGCGTGCTCGCCGCGTCGGTCATGGCGGTCTCTCTCGGCGGCACCTCCGGCACGCTGCAGGGCAACCTTGTGGGCCTGGGCGTCGCCGCGATTGGCATGGCGTTCTTCTTCCGCCTTGAAGCAACATCGGAACGGCACCTTCTGCCACGCGGCGGCACGAACCCGCGGACAGACCTCGGCGCGGCCTATGGGGCGATGATGATGCTGGCCTTCGGGGTCAACACAGAGATCTTCGTGCCCTACTTCCTGCAAACACTGCACGGCATGACCCCGCTGCATGCGGGCTTTCTCTCGGCAGTGATGTCGGCCGGCTGGACGACGGGGTCCGTGCTGTCGTCTGGTGGCGGAGAGGCAAGAGTGCGCCTTTGCATGCGCGCCGGGCCGTTGTTCATGGCGGCGAGCATCGCCTTCCTCTCGGTCCTGATGCCTTTGCACGACGAGGCTGGGAGTGCGGTGACTGTGCTGGGCATCTGCCTCGCCGCAATGGGTTTGGGCATCGGCATTGCCTGGCCGCATCTGGGGCCACGCATCTTCGCCTTCGCACCGGAAGGCGAGAAGGATGTGGCAGCCGCCTCCATCACGATCGTGCTGATGACCACATACGCATTCGGCTCCGCCCTGGGCGGCGTTGTTACCAACCTGGCCGGTATCGCGGACCCCGGCGGCGTGGCTGGCGCCTCCAACGCGGCCGGGTGGCTGTTCACCATCTTCACCTTGCCGCCGATGCTGGCAGCCATGCTGATCCGCCGCATGCTGGCACCGCGCCCGGGGTGACATTCTGTAGGCCCGCTTGTCGTGACTTGCGGATCGGCGGCACGCAACGCAGCATGCCGTCATGATCGCCCCGCACCCGTTCCGCGTTTTCCCGAACCCGAATGCTGGCACCCCGGGGATCGTCGTCCTGCCCGATCGCGGCTTTCGCCGTGCGCGTGAGGAGATCATGTCCTGGCCCGGCTATGCTCCAACGGCGCTGCACGACCTGCCGTCGCTTGCAGCCCACGCCGGCATCGCCACGCTGAGACTGAAGGATGAGTCGACCCGCTTCGGCCTGGGCAGCTTCAAGGCACTCGGGGGCGCCTATGCAGTGGCCCAGGCGCTGGCGGCCGAACTGGCCAGGCGCGGCGTAGCGCCACGGGCAAGTTCCGGCGATCTTGTGGCCGGCACTTTCCTGGATACCACGCGCGAGCTGACGGTCTGCTGCGCGACCGACGGCAACCACGGCCGATCCGTGGCCTGGGGCGCGCAGCGTTTTGGCTGCCGCTGCGTGATCTATGTGCACGCCACCGTCAGCCAGGGCCGTGTCGATGCAATTGCCAGGTACGGCGCCGAGGTGCGCCGCGTGCCCGGCACCTATGACGACGCTGTCCGCCAGGCAGCGCGCGACGCAGAGGCAAATGGCTGGTTCGTGATCTCCGACACGTCGTACGAGGGCTACACGACGGTACCGGTTGACGTGATGCAGGGGTATCGCCTGATGGCCGAGGAGGCACTGGCACAATGGGAGGGCCCGCCCCCGACGCATTGCTTCATGCAAGGCGGTGTCGGAGGGGCAGCCGCGGCTGTGTCTGTTCAGCTGCGTGCGACCTTCGCCACGCCGCCGATCTTCGTCGTGGCCGAACCCGACAAGGCGGCCTGCCTTCTGGCCAGTGCCGAAGCCGGCGAACCCGTGGCCATTCCTGGTGATCTCGACACGCTGATGGCCGGGCTGGCCTGCGGCGAGCCGAGCCTGCTTGCCTGGCAGGAACTGTCGCGGGCCACCGATGCCTTCATGGCGGTGCCGGACGAGGCGGCGGTGGATTGCATGCGCATACTGGCCCGACTGGGGATCGTGGCCGGCGAGTCCGGCGTGGCTGGCCTTGCCGGCCTGCTACTGGCCGCGACTGACCCGGCCTCCCGGTCCTTGCTGTCGCTCGGGCCGGACAGCCGTGTGCTGCTGTTCAGTACTGAAGGCGCGACGGACCCCGAACTCTATGCGCGGCTTGTGGCCGACGCAGCCTGAAGGAAGCCACTATGGACGACCTGTCGAACAGCACGATCGACTCGGTGCGCGAGGCTCTTTCCGCAGGCACGACAACGGTATCCGACGTGACCAAGGCATTCCTTGGCCGCATCGAGGCGTTGGATTGCTCGGGCCCGGCGCTCAACTCCGTGCGCGTGGTCAATCCCGACGCGTTGGCGATTGCCGGCAAGCTCGATGCCAGCAAGCGCAAGGCCCCGCGCCCGCTGGAGGGCATCCCGATCCTGCTGAAGGACAACATTGCCACCGGCGACAAGCAGCCCACCACGGCCGGCTCCGCTGCCCTGGCCGATGCGAAGGCGCGGCGCGACGCGACCGTGACCAGGCTGCTGCGCGAGGCCGGTGCGGTCATTCTGGGCAAGGCGAACCTGACCGAGTTCGCGAACTTCCTCGCCGTTGGGATGCCGTCCGGCTACTCCTCGCTCGGCGGGCAGGTGCGCAATGCCTGGGCGCCGACCCTGTTCAAGGACAACATCCCGGTCGTGCAGCCTGGGGGCTCCTCGGCTGGATCCGGCGTGGCGGTGGCGGCGGGCCTCGCGGTGGCAACGATCGGCAGCGAGACATCGGGCTCGTTGCTGTCGCCGGCCAACCAGTCCGGGGTGGTGACGGTGAAGCCTACGGTGGGCCTGATCAGCCGCGCCGGTATCCTGCCGATCTCGCACAGCCAGGATACGGCGGGGCCGATGACCCGCACCGTTCGCGATGCGGCCATCCTGTTGAATGTCCTGGCGCAGGTTGACCCGCTCGACCCGGCGACTGCAAAGATGAAGCGCCCTGCAGACTACACCGCGGGCCTGGGCGCGGACGGTGCGAAGGGCATGCGCATCGGCGTGCCGGCCATGCCGGAGGACCCGGGCCGCGACATCTACTACGGCCCGCTGTCGAAGCGTGCGCGCAAGGTGATGGACCAGGCCATCGAGGCGCTGCAGGATCTCGGCGCGGTGATTGTGCGGGCGCCCATGCCGGTTGAAGGCTGGATCGGCGCCCCCGGCACCGACATGCCGGTGCTGGATGCCAATCCGGAAAGCCCGCTTCGCCATACCGTCAGGCGGGTTTCGACCGTGTTCGTCTATGAGATCAAGCACGATCTCAACGAGTATCTCACGGAATGGCTGCGCGGGACCAAGAACCGGTCCATGGCCGACATCATCGCCTTCAATGAGGCGCATCCTGACCAGTGCCTGCGGTTCGGCCAGGACCTGTTCCGCGCCGCGCAGGCGACGAAGGGCGATCTTTCGGAGGCGGAATACAAGAATGCCCGCCGCCTCGATCTGCTGACAGCGGGCCGCATGGGCATGGATGCCTACATGGACGAGCACGCTCTGGATGCCGTGCTGTTCCCGGGCAATGCCGGCGCCGGCATCGCGGCCAAGCCGGGATATCCCAGCGTGCTGGTTCCGGCGGGGTTCATCTCTGGTGTGGGCAAGACAGCGACACCCGACTACCCGCTGGGTGCCACCTTCGCTGGGCGTGCCTGGAGCGAGGCGAAGCTCCTGCGCATTGCCTATGCGTTTGAGCAGGCAACCAAGGCCCGGCGCGTTCCGCCGGGGTGTGAGGGGTAGGGGACGTGCCGCCCTGCCCAAGTGCCGCTTGACGGCATGGGGTATTGGAGTGACCTAGTTCCCGCCCAAGCGAGGACTCCAGCATGGCTCTGCCCTCTACGATGCGCATCATCGAGGCTGCCCAGCCCGGCGGCCCGGAGGTGTTGCGGCCCTCCTCCGCCGCGCTGCCGGTGCCCAAGCCCGACGAGGTTCTGATCCGGGTTCAGGTGGCAGGCGTGAACCGGCCTGATGTGGCCCAACGCAGTGGCTCCTACCCGCCCCCGCCAGGAGCCAGCCCCCTCATCGGGCTGGAGGTGTCTGGCGAGGTGGTGGCGACCGGTGCGGATGTCCGATCCTATCGTGTCGGGGACAAGGTTTGCGCCCTGACCAATGGCGGCGGGTATGCCGAGTACTGCACCGCCCCTGAGGCGCAGACGCTGCCGTGGCCAGCCGGTTACGACGCGCTCCATGCGGGCGCGTTGCCGGAGACATTTTTCACGGTGTGGGCGAACCTGTTCATGGCAGGTCGCCTGGCGGCCGGCGAGAAGGTGCTGATCCATGGCGGCACGTCGGGCATTGGCGTGACAGCGATCCAGTTGGCAGCGGCCTTCGGGGCAACGGCCTACGCCACGGCGGGCTCGGACGGCAAGGTGGCGGCCTGTGTTGCACTGGGTGCCGCCGCGGCGATCAACTACCGGACCCAGGACTTCGGCGCGGAGATCAAGTCGCTGACCGAGGGCCGGGGTGTGGACGTGATTCTGGACATGGTGGGCGGTGCCTATTTCCCCCGCAACATCCGTGCCCTGGCGATCGACGGGCGGCTGGTGATCATCGCCTTCCTGGGCGGCAGCAAGGTGGAGGCGATGGACCTGACGCCGATCATGACCCGCCGGCTTGCGGTGACCGGCTCCACGATGCGGCCGCGCACCACGGCGCAGAAGGGTGCCATCGCACGGGAACTTCACGAAAAGGTCTGGCCGTTGCTGGACCAGGGGAAGTGCCGGCCTGTGATCCACGCGACCTTCCCTTTGGAGCGGGCGGCCGAGGCCCATGCCCTGATGGAGAGCAGCGCGCATATCGGCAAGATCATGCTGACCGTTGCCGACTGACGGGCGGGTGACACAACCGGTTACCTGGCGGGGGCTCCTGCCCCTGGCCGGTGCCGTGCTGCTGTTCAGCAGCGCCTGGCCCGTGACCAAGGAGGCGATCGGGCAGGGCGCGGCGCCGATCTGGTTTGCGCTGGGGCGGACCGCGATGTCCACGCTGGTGACCCTGGTCCTGCTGGCCGCGATGGGGCGGCTGGCATGGCCGGGGCGGCGGGACATGCCGTTCTTCCTGTCCGTGGCGCTGTCGCAGTTGGCGTTGTTCTTCATCTGCGTGCACCTGGCCCTGGTGTGGGTGCAGGCCGGGCGGACATCTGTGATCACGTCCGTCACGCTCGTCTTTACCGTGCCCGCCTCTGTCCTGCTGCTGCGGGAGCGTGTGCCCCGCCGGCGGTGGATTGCGGTGGCGATGGGGGTGGCTGGCATCGTGCTGCTGATGGGGCCCTGGTCGATCGACTGGACGGCGCCGGGCGTGCTGCTGGGGCATGCCTTCCTGCTGGTGGCCGCGGCGGCGGTTGGGGTGCCGATGCTGGTGATCCGGATGCGGCCACCCGCGCTTTCGATGGTGCAGTTGCTGCCGTGGTCTTTCGGGCTCGCGAGCCTGGTGTTGCTGCCATTCGCCTGGATGCTTGAACCACCGGGGCAATGGGGCACCGGGGCGTTGGTGGCCCTCGGCTACGTCGGCGGGATCGCCGGGCCGATCGGAACATGGTGCTACCTGCTGACGATGGTGCATCTGCCGGTGGTGGTTGCCTCGGTTGGGTTCCTGATGACACCCGCGGCCGGGCTGCTGCTCTCGGCGCTCTGGTTGGGAGAGCCGCTTGGGCTCGATCTGGCGATCGGAACCGCCCTGATCATTGGCGGCGTTGCGGTTTCGGTGATTCCGGGAAGACAGAGATGATCCTGCACGCCACCTCGCGCGGGGAGGGGCCGGTGCTGGTGCTGCTGCACGGGCTGTTCGGCCAATCCGGTAATTTCGGCGCCGTGCAGCGCCGCCTGGCTGCGGGCGGACGGCGGGTGGTGGCGCTGGATCTGCGGAACCACGGGGCAAGCCCACACGCGGTTGGCATGGATTACCGCACCCTGGCAGAGGATGTGCACGAGACATTGGCGCAGCTGGGTCTCTTGCCTTGTGCCGTGCTGGGACACTCGATGGGCGGCAAGACCGCGATGACCCTTGCTCTGACCTATCCGGACGCTGTGGCGCGGCTTTGCGTGGCCGATATCGCGCCTGTGCGGTACAGGCCGCAGCTGGTGACATACGCGACCGCGATGCGCGACATGGCCTTGTCGCCCGGGCTGACGCGGGCGGAGGCCGATGCGACGCTCGCGCCCTTCGTCGCGGATGCTGGGGAACGTGCCTTCCTGCTGTCCAACCTACGGCTGGGTGAAGCGCCGCATTGGCGCATTGGCCTCGATGAGATCATTGCTGGTATGGACGAGATTCAGGATTGGCCGATCGCTACGGCATCGCCCTATGCCGGCCCCACCTTGTTCCTCTCCGGGGCACGGTCACGCTACGTGCAGCAGGAGCATCGGGTGGCCATCGCACCGCTGTTCCCGACGGCGAAGTTCGTGGCGCTCAAGAATGCCGGGCATTGGCTGCACGCTGATGACCCGGAGGGATTCCTGGCCGTGGTGGAGGCCTTCGCGCCAGCTACGCCGACGGCATAGGCGTCGCCGGCCGCTCCTCCGCCGCGCGCCACAAATACCAGCTGGCGACACTGCGCCATGGCGACCACATCTCGCCGATCGCGGCGAGTTCCCGGGGCTTGGGTTGCGCTTCCAGACCGTGGAGCCGCCGATACCCTTCGCGGACGCCGAAATCGTCCACTGGCAGGATATCCGTTCGGTTCAGCGTGAACATCAGCAGCATTTCCACGGTCCAGCGGCCGACGCCGCGAATGACCGTCAGGCGTTCGATCAGTTCGGCATCCGACAGGCGCATCGCGGCACGGCGGGTGGGGACCACGCCCTCATGGGTCTTGAGGGCGATGTCGCGAATGGCGGCGATCTTGCTGCGCGAGAAGCCGCAGGCGCGCAGGGGGTCTGCATCGGTGGAGAGGACCAGTTCCGGCGTTGGGAATGCCACTTGGGGATACAGCGCCATGAAGCGGCCCAGGATGGTGCGGGCGGCGGCGCCGTGCAGCTGTTGGTGGGCGATGGCGCGCACGAGCGCCTGGTAAGGCTCGCGCTTTTCCTGCGCATAGCCGCAGCGGCCAGTCCGGCGGATCAGCGCGGCCATGGCTGGGTCGGCCGTGGAAAGGTGGCGGATGGCGTTGCGCATGGATGCAGCTTCTCATCCCGCGGCAACGGCCGCCAGCCCGACGGCGAGCGATACCAGTGCGACGGGCCACGCCACCCGCCAGATTGCGGCCGGGGTGACGCCAGGTCCGGCGAGACCGGCGACCATGCCGACCACCTGGGGGGCGAGCAGGAGGAACAGCGTGCCGTTCTGGATCGCCGGCAGTGCCGCGCGGTCCATGCCGGCGAGCCGGCCGAGTTCGCTCTGCAGCGACATCATCGTGCTGTTGGCGCCGACATTGGTGCCAGCGAAGAAGGCTGCGATCCCGGCCAGGACGGGAGAGGCAAAGGGTGCGGCGGCACCCAGCGCGTGTGCCAGTGCGTGCGCCAGCGCCTGGGGAATGCCGGCGTTCGACAGGAATCGGGAGAGCAGCACGAACATCAGCAGCGCCAGCGCCGGCCGCCATGCGCGTGCCAACGCCGAGGAGATGAGCTGGGCCGGCTGCGGCGTCTGCAGCGCCACCAATATCGCAACGACTGCGATGGAGACCATGGCATGGTTGGCCGCGATCGGGGGTAGGCCCGCAAAGGGGGCGAAAGCGGGGGCATCCCGCCAGAGCCGGCTTGCTAGAAGAACCCCCGCCAGGAGCAGATAGGGCAGCGCCCTGGAACCGGCTTGGCGCCAGGCTGTCAGGGTGCGTGGCGGGTCTGACAGCAGCAGGCGAAGGGCAAGCAGGGGGCCGGTTGCGAGAACGCCGACGAGTTCCCAGGGGGCAAAGCGGTGCCAGACAATGAGCGATGCGCCGACGGCAATCACCCAGGCCAGCTGCCCCAGCTTGCGCGCATGCGGCGTGGGGAAGCCCGCCTTGCTGCTCCAGTGCCAGAACAGGGCGAGCAGCAACGGCAGCTCGAATGCCACGATCCAGGCGTTGCGGGCACCCAGTTCCTGGCCGGGCACACCGGAGATCGCCGCGCCGACGGCGGTGCCGGGGCCAAGCCCACCCCAGGGAATGAGAGCCAGCGTAAGCAGGGACATCGCCGCGGCCGGCACGCCTGCGACACCTGCCTGGCGCATGACGCCGAGAGCAAAGATCGCCCCGACACAGAAGCCCGTGACGGTTTCCGCAAAGGGACCGAGCAGGAAGGCGGCAGTGAACAGGCGATCGGCGACGTCGCCGGGAGCCGCCACCGGCCGCCCCTCGATCGTGACGGCGGAATGGAAGACGAGCCCGGCTGCGACGATGGTGACCGGCGCGATCGCCAGCCAGGAGCCCTCCGCCAGGCTACCGACCATGAAGGCGGGCAAGGTCGTTGTGGGTTCGACTGCGAGGTAGGCCGGAATGCTGGCAGCCATCGCAGCCAGGCACGCCGTGACCGGCCCCGTGCGCACGATGCCCAGAAGCAGGATCAGGACGAGCAAGGGGATGCACTGGATCAGCAGGGTCATTGGGTTTGCCTCCGGCGTTGCCTCGCCGGCGGGGTCAACCCTGGCGTGCACCCCGCACATGCAGTCATCGTTGCGCTTGATCCCGCGGTTTCGGCTAAACTTCAAGGGACCCCGGCGCAACGCAGCGCAAGCGGCGGGTGGAGAAGGTGGAATGTCGGGCAGCCCGCAGTTCCAGAACGAGACCACCAGTACCGAAATCGCCAATCGGCAGACGCTGAGCCTTGCCGGCTTGGCTGTGACGCTCGCTGTGTTGGTTGCCAGTGTCTATCTGGTGCAACGCCTGTCCCATGCCACGCGGGTTGAGGATTGCCTGATGGCGAACCGTATGAATTGCGACCGGGTGGCCGCAGCCAGCCAGTAGTTTGCCGTTGGCCGATCTGGCCGGTTGACGGGGCTTCGATCTGTGGCAGCGTGTCCCCCTAGCCGTTTTGGCGTGGGGGATTGGCATGCGCATCGCGCAGATGGATTGGCGGATGGTCGAAGACTGGCTGCGGCACGACGACCGCGGTGTTCTGCCCATTGGCAGTGTGGAGCAGCACGCGGGCCTGTCGCTCGCCACGGATGCGATCCTGGCCGAGCGTGTGGCGGTTGAGGCGGCGGAACCGCTGGGGATTCCGGTCTTTCCGGCGATCCCGTTCGGGCTGGCTCCCTATTTCCAGGCGTTTCCCGGCAGCATGACCCTGCGCGTTGAGACGCTGTGCGCCGTGGTGCGGGACCTGCTGGACAGCATGAAGCGCAGCGGATTTCGCCGCATCGTGGTGGTGAACGGCCATGGCGGTAACGCGCCTGCCGGTGCGCTGGCGCAGGAGTGGATGATGGACAACCCGGATTGCCGGGTGCGCTTCCACAACTGGTACAACGCGCCGCGCACCTTCGCGATGTGCCAGGCCACCGACCGAGTGGCCAGCCACGGCAGCTGGATGGAGAACTTCCCCTGGACCCGGCTGCCGACCACGCCGGCGGACGGGGTGAAGGAGATGGTCGACCTGGAGCGCCTGCGCACGCTGGCCCCGTTCGAATCTCGCACCCTGCTGGAGGACGGCAATTTCGGCGGCCGGACCCAGCGCCCGGATGAGGACATGCTGGCGATCTGGAATGTGGCCGTGGAAGAGACCCGAGCCCAGATGGAGAACTGGTAGCATGGCCCGCATTCTGATCTGGGGGGCGGGCGCCATTGGCGGCACCGCCGGTGCCTACCTCAAGCGCGCAGGCCACGACATCACCTTCGTAGATGTCGTGGAAGACCACGTGAAGGCCATCCGCACGAGCGGATTGAAGATCACCGGGCCGGTGGACCAGTTCACCGTGGTGGCCCCCGCCTTCATGCCGGATGAGGTGGAGGGCACCTGGGACATGATCTTCCTGGCGGTGAAGGCCCAGCACACCGAGGCAGCCACGCGCGCGCTGATGCCGCATTTGTCGCAGGACGGCTATGTGCTGTCGCTGCAGAACGGGCTTTGCGAGACCATCATTGCCCCGATCATCGGGCGCGATCGCACCGTGGGTGCCTTCATCAACTACTCGACTGACTGGATCGCCCCCGGCGAGGTGATGTTCGGCAGCCGCGGCGCGGTGGTGCTGGGTGAACTGCACGGCCGCACCACCGAGCGGCTGATGGCGCTGCATGGCATCCTGTCCGAGTTCGAGCCGGGTGCGATCATCACCGCAAATATCTCGGGTTACCTCTGGGGCAAGCTGGGCTACGGCGCGATGCTGTTCGCCCAGGCGCTGGGGGCGAAGGGCATTGCGGATTGCCTCGCCCGGCCGGAGATGATGCCGGTGTGGCGCGCCATCGGCCGCGAGGTGAACGAAGTGACCTTGGCCGAAGGCATCACGCCGATGGGTTTCAACGGCTACGACCCCGGCGCGTTCATGCCGAACGCACCGCGCGAACTGGCGGAGAAGGCCATCGCTGATCTCGTCATCTTCAACCGACCGTCAGCGAAGACCCATTCCGGGATCTGGCGCGACCTGTTCGTGCGCAAGCGGACCACCGAGGTGGATGTGCAGATCAAGCCGATCGCCGATATCGGGGCGAAGCATGGCATTGCGACGCCGACCATTTCCAAGCTTGTCGCTTTGATCCATGAGATCGAGGCGGGCACGCGCCCGATGAGCGACGACAACCTGCTGGAGCTTTTGCCGCAATGAACATCCGCTTTGACGGCTGCGTGGTTGTTGTCTCTGGCGCTGGCCACGGCATCGGCCGTGCCATCGCCGCGACCTTCGCCAACCTGGGTGCCATCGTGCACGCCTGTGACCTACGGCCGGAGCCGCTGGCCGAGACTGCCCGGGTGACCGGTGCGACCACCAAGGTGCTCGACCTCACCGACCGGAAGGCAGCCACCGCCTGGGTCCGGGATGTGGAGCAGGCGACGGGGCAGGCAGTTTACGTGCTGGTGAACAACGCGGGCGGCGTGGCCGGGCAGGTGATGCACCCGATCGACGAGATTTCCGATGACGAGTGGCAGATCGTGTTCGACGTGAATGTCGGCGCGGCCATGGGGCTGTCGCGCGCGGTGGCAACGGCGATGAAGAAGGCGGGTGCCGGGCGCATCATCAACATCTCCTCGGGCGCCGGGCTGCAGGCCTCGCTCACCGGTATCCAGGCGTATTGCTCCTCCAAGCATGCGGTCGTCGGTCTCACTCGCCAGTTGGCCCATGAGCTGGGCGCGTTCGGCATTACCGTAAATTCCGTCGCGCCTGGCTTCATCCGTTCCAATCCCTCCACCGAAGTGCAGTGGGAGAGCTACGGGGCGGAGGGGCAGAAGGCGCTGGTGGATCGTATCGCGCTCAAGAAACTTGGCACCGCGCAGGATATTGCCAACGGCGTGCTGTTCTTCGCCTCTGACCTCGGTAGCTTCGTGAACGGGCAGATCCTTCAGGTGGATGGCGGGCGATGAGCGTTGCTGGACCGTCCGGGCAGGATGCGATCGCGGCGGCCGATGCCTGGATGGCGGATAATCGCCAGCGCCTGCTGGACGAGCTGTTCGACCTGATCCGCTGCCCGTCCGTCTCCACCGACCCTGCCTACAAGGACGGCATGGACAAGGCGGCCGCGCTGCTTCAGGCGCGGCTGGCCCGCATGGGCATGGCAGATGTGCAACTGCTCAACAACGGTGGCCACAGCGCGGTGTTCGCGCAGTGGACCGGTGCGCCGGGCATGCCCACCATTCTGGTGTATGGCCATTACGACGTTCAGCCGCCGGATCCCCTGGAGGCCTGGGCCTCGCCGCCGTTCGAGCCCACGCTGCACGCCGATCGCTACGTGGCGCGCGGGGCGAGCGACGACAAGTCGCCGCTGTGGATTGCGTTGTCGGGCCTTGAGGCCTGGCTCGCAGTGACAGGTGGGCTGCCGCTGAATGTGAAGGTGCTGCTGGAGGGCGAGGAGGAGATCGGCAGCCGTTCGCTGCCGGGGCTGTTCGTTTCGCACCGGGAGTTGCTCTCCGCCGATGTTCTGGTCAGTGCCGATGGCGGCCGCTGGCGCCCTGGCACGCCCAGCGTGAACACCAACAGCCGCGGCAATATCGGCATGGAATTGCATGTCCAGACCGCTGGGACGGATCTTCATTCCGGCCGTTATGGCGGGCCTGTGGGCAATGCCGCGATGGTGCTCGCCCGGATGCTGGCCACGCTGCACGACGCCGATGGCCGCATCGCCGTGCCTGGGTTCATGGACGGATTGCAGCGCCCTTCCAACAGCGACTACGCGAGCATGGAGGCGCTGGGGTTCGACGAAGCGAAATTCTTTGCTGAGATCGGTGCCGTGCCGGGTGCGATCGAGCCGGGCGTGCGCTTGCTGGAGTCGCTCTGGCTGCGCCCGACCATCGAGGTGAATGGCCTTACCAGCGGGTATCAGGGCGTAGGCGGCAAGACCGTGATCCCCGCCACGGCCAGTGCCAAGATTACCTGCCGCCTGGGACCCGGACAGGATCCTGTCCGGGCCGCGGAGGCGGTGGAGAAGCATCTCCTGGCCCATTGCCCGCGCTGGGCGACAGCCGAGGTGCGCCGGTCTCGCGGTGGTACCGCCGCTTATGCAGTGCCTGAGGACGATCGCTTCCTGGCCGCTGTCGAACGGGTCATCGAACAAGTCCATGGCCGAAAGCCGCTGCGCGTCGGTGTGGGCGGGACGCTGCCGATCTCAGCCATGGTGAAGGAGCACCTGGGTCTGGAAACCGTGATGCTGAGCTACGCCATTGCCGACGAGAACATCCACGCGCCGAATGAGTTCTTCCGGCTGTCGTCTTTCGACGACGGGCTCAAGGCATGGGTGCGTGCGTTGCCGGAGTTGGCGAAGGCCTGAGAGCTATTCCTGGGGTACGACTGCGGTCTGCGGGGGGCGGCCGAGAGGGAGCGGCTCACTCGCACAGCCGAGCTCCTCGCGCTTGAACACCCGCAGGCCGTCGAAGAAGGCGATCTCGCGGTAGTGCGACCAGGCGCGGGCGAATTCTTCGTCGGAGCCGACCAGGACGGCGATGTAGTTCGTACCCTCCCGGGTATCGACCACGGCTATATCCGGGCACCCGGCGACGAAGTCGCGTGCCACCCAGCGGCGAATGGGCCATTCCTTGGGCGGGCGGCCATCCTGCCGTGTCTTCCAGATCTCGCCTTTCAGCGCCCACATTGAATCGAACCGCGACGTCCAGGAAACGCCACTCTCGTTCACGACCGGGAAGCCGAGGGCGATCCATTCGGAGAAGGCGATATAGGTCTTGGCCTTCTCGCGCTTGATCAGCTTCACCAGCTTCACTTCGGTGGAGAGGTTCGGCTCCGCAGCAGCCTCCACCCAAGGGCGGATACGTTGCACATTGGCGAACCCGAAGGCGAACATGGCCGCGATGCCGCAGGTTACGGGAAGGCCCAGGCGCCGCCAGGATGGCCTGCCAGCGGCTCCCGCGAGTTGGCCGAATTGTGCCGTGAAGACCACGGACAGCCACAGAATCAGGGCCAGAACCGTCGCCGTCGTCGCGGGCAGGCGGTGATAGAACCAGTCCTTCCCCTGCATGACGAACAGCACGGTGCAGGCGACAGCGAAGGCAACAAGCGCCAGGAATAGATGGCGCAGGAAGGGGGAGTGGCGGGCAAACGTCTCGCGCTGATAGGCGCACAGCAGCAACGTGACCGCCTGGCCGAACAGCAGGTTTCTGCTCTCTGTCAGGATGTGCCAGACGGACGTGTCTGTCCCGCCGTAGAGGGTTAGGGCGAGAGGCACGGCACGTGTAAGGAAATCGGGTTCGAAGATCAGCACCGAAACGCCGTACAACCCGGTGGCAGCGATGAACGCGACGGGTGCCAAGCGTAGCCGGCGGTGGCCGCGAAGCACCCCGATCAGTTCAACCAATACCAGTGCAAGCGCATAGCTCGGCTTCATCGCGCAGCCGAGCGCGGCGAATGTCCCGGCGAGGGAGGCTTGGAACCTGGGTTCTGGTTCACCCTCCAGCGCGCGGACGAAAAGCGCGATGTAGGGCAATACCGAGGCAGCCAGCAGGTGCTCGCGTTGGCCGAATTCTACCCCAGGGAGCACCAGCAGCAGAATTGCGATGATGCTGAAGACGGGTGCGCGGCGATCAAAGAGAGATGCGCGGCCATGAAGCAGGTTGGCCGTCCACCACGCTGATCCGACCAGGATCGTGGCAAAAAACAAGGTGGACGTGAGCTTTGGTGCGACATCCAGCCAGTTCGAGAAGGCCGCGGGAATGGCGTAGAGCCAGATCACCAGCGGAGGGTTGACCTCTACCAGGTCAACGTAGAGGTCCCGGCCACCAAGCCATTTCTTGGCGACCCACAGCAGCCACGCGACGTCATCCTTCAATGGTGAGCGGATGACCGTCGTGAGGACGAACAACAGGGTGATCGCAAGTGCGACGAGAGCAATGGCATCGACCATCCTGCCTCGATGCGATGCGCCCTGGCGAACCCTGGTGGTGGCTGCCGGAGATGTCACTGGCGGCTGACCCCAAAGCGGGGCGCCAGGGCGTGTCTCGTCACGTCATACCTCTGCATTCACTGCATGGCCACTGCTACGACAAGGCGTGGCCCATGCCAAGCTGCTCCGGGGCCCCGATGAGCCCCGGCAGGCGTATAGCGATTGCTCATGGCCATAGTGTGACGATCAGTGGTGGTTTTTGCGCAGTAGGACGAAGGCCAGCAGGCCTGCTTCCTCGCTGCGCCCAGGTTTCAAGCCAATGTCGCGAGGAGACCAGCCATCAGCCGGCCACGACGCGCCAGGCTTGCGACTTCGATATGCTCTTCCAGGGTATGCGCCCCCCCACCCTGGACGCCGAGCCCATCGAGCGTGGTGATGCCCATGGCGCCGGTGAAGTTGCCATCTGAACCGCCGCCGCTGCTCTGGTGGGCGATGTCGAAACCGAGGCGATTGGCGATGCCGCGCGCATGCTCATAGAGGGCCATGACCTTGGCGTCTGGCTCCCAAACCGGGCGGGTGACGCCGCGGGTGACCTTGAACTGCACATCGTTGCCGGCGGCGCGCAGGGCGAGCATCTGCTCCACACCCCTGTCCAGGTCCTCCTGCCGCTTGGCCATGGACAAGGCTTCGCCCGTGCATGTGGTGGTCACGCAATTGACCCATTGCCCACCATGGATCACGCCGACGCTGAAGGTGCAGTCGGAGGTCGTCATGTCCTCGATGGCGATGAGCTGACGGGCCATTTCCCGAATGGCGCTACGCCCATCGCCGGGGCGGGAGCCTGCATGGCTGGGGCGGCCGGTGGCCTCCAGGTTGAAGCGTGCGATGGCATAGCGCCCGGTGACAACGCCGCCATCGGGCCGGCCGGGTTCGGGGACCAGCACGTATTTGTGGCGGGCGGCCTCGGACTCGATCACGTCGCGGGTCGAGGGGCTGCCGACTTCCTCATCTGGCGTGAAAAGGAAGGTGACCGGCAACTTGGTTTGGATCCCCGCACGGGCCAACTGGCGGACGGCTTCGAGCGAAAGGTAGTTGCCACCCTTCATGTCAAAGATCGCGGGGCCGAAGCATTTCTCCCCGTCGCGACGGAACGGCAGCTTTGCCAGCGTGCCGATCGGGTGGACCGTATCCATATGGCCCATCACGAGAATGCCCGGCTCCGTGCTTGCGTGCGGAAAGGTGGCGCGCAAGCAGCCGGCGAAGCCCATGCGGCCGGCAATCCGCTCGATCCGGGCGCCGGCAATCACCATGTCTCGTGCCGCGAGATCCAGCATGCGCTCTACGGCTGCGGCATCGAAGGTGGGGCTTTCGCACTCAATCCATGGACGTAGCCCAGCTAGCATCGCGTCCGTGTCGAACGGCAAGGCATTCGGATCGAAAGATAAATCCATCTTGCGCTTCCTCTCATTCAAGGCGTTGGGATAGGTGAGAACTGTGGGCAACCGTGATGCGAGTGGTGCGCCAGGAACGGTGTCAGGCGACGCTCAGCAGGCGGATGAGAAGCACGCTGATCACGCCCAGCATCAGCAACGAACAACTGACCGCGGCTGTGACCCGCCCGCCGGCGCGCGCCACGACGCGCACGTCAACGCCCAGCCCAAGCGCTGCCATTGCGATCGTTGTCAGCAGACCTGCGGTGAGCTTGATCGGGTCCAACAGTGGATCGGGGATCAGGCCCAGAGAGCGGACGGCCAACATCGCGATAAAGCCGATGATGAACCAGGGGACCATCTTGCTGAACCCAAGCTTCACGCCTGTGCCATTCTTGGCGCCCGCCCGGTGAACAATGATCGCCAGCACCAGGCAGACCGGGCCGAGCATCAGGACGCGAACAAGCTTGACCAGCGTGCCCATTTCAACAGCTTCCGGTCCAACGGGAACGGTTGCGGCCAGGACCTGCGGCACGGCGTAGACGGTCATGCCTGCCAAGGTCCCATATTGAGACAATGTCATGCCAAGCAGTTCGCCGACCGAGGGCAGAATCAGAACGGTCGCAACCCCCAGCACCGCGGTGAAGGCTATGGACGCAGCCACGTCGGCCTGGGTCGCGCCGATCACCGGAGCCACGGCGGCGATGGCGGAATTGCCGCATATGGCATTGCCGCTGGCGATGAGAGTCGCCATTTTCGCGGGCAGGCCAAGTGCCCGGCCGATGAGGAAACTCGCGGTCATCGCTCCCACGACGACGAGGATCACGCTCATCAGGAGCAGTGGTCCCGCAGCGATAATCGTCACGGCACTGACCGATGCGCCCAGCAGTACGATGGCAAATTCAAGCATCTGCTTGCCAGCATAGGCGATGCCGCGCTGCAAATGAGCGGGCGGCACCCAAAGGCTGCGAATCACGGTGCCCAGCAGGATCGCGATCACCAGTGTTTCCACCCAGGCACGGCCCAGCAGCCGCGCCTCCAACCAACCCAGGCCGGCTGAAACAAGCGTAACGGCAACACACAGAAGTATGCCGGGTAGCAGCGTGCGTCCCTTGTCGGCGATGGTCGTTGTGATCGTGGCGGACATGGCACCTGGCGGGCTAGTGGCTTCGCCGACCGTGGCAAGGCGTCCATGTCGCGTCAACCCATGGTGGCAGCACGGCTCCAGAGACGAACATGGCCGCGAGCCTCACTGCATCCAGAAAGCTGTGGTTGGCCAAGTGTATCCACATCGAAGAACTTCCCTTACGATTATGGGCAACAGTCATCGGAGGGCACCATGAGCAAACCGGCCGGCATGAGCGATGTTGAGTGGGGGATGCGCTGTGACCTTGCTGCAGCGTTTCGGCTTTCGGTGCGCTTTGGGTTCAATGAAGGGCTGGGGAACCATTTCAGCTTGATGATGCCTGGGTATGACGACCGGTTCCTGGTGAATGCCCGCGGTCTGCTGTTTCAGGAGATCACCGCCAACAACCTGCTGGTGGTCGACTTCAAAGGGAATGTGATTTCGGGGGGGCGCGAAGTCCGCGCGGTCACGTATCACATTCATGCGCCGGTGCATGCCGCCAACCCTGCTGCAAAGTGCGCGATCCATCTGCATCCGCCCCACATCACCGCGCTTGCGATGATTGAAGGTGGGCGGCTTTGCATGGCTCACCACAACAACCTCCTGGTCAATCATCGCGTCGCCTATGATGACGAAGCCACGGGGCCGGCGACGAACCTTGAGGAGGGGTATCGCCTGGCCCGGGCGCTCGGAGATGCGACCACCTTGGTAATGGGCAATCATGGAGTGATGACGGTCGGCCCCACTGTGCACGACGCATTTCATGAGCTGTGCGTGGTGGAAAAGACCGTAGGATACCAGTTGTTTGCGGCTTCGACGGGGCTGCCGCTGCGCCGGCAGCCGGACCATCTGCGCTGGGCTCACCACAAGGGGGCCTGGAGCGAAGTGCATGACGGCCGCCAGTTCCTTGACGCCTGGCGCCGCATCCTGGATCGCGAGGAACCCGACTACGCATCGTGATGCCACACGGATTGGGAGAGAGCCATGGTTGAATCTTGTCCCCTGATCGACCTTTCGGGCGGCCCGCATGAGCGAGGCGTGCAGCATGGACGGCTTGCTGCTGAGCGTATCAGCAAGGGGATCGCGCATTATACGGCGCAGATTGGCCGCTCGGGCCTGGATGAAGGCGAGGTTGTCGCGCTGATTCGTGACTATCTGCCTGTTATCGAGGCGTTCGATCCGCTTTATGTTGAGGAGATGCGCGGCATCGCCGCAGGTGCGGATGTTGCGTTCGAGCAGATTGTGCTCCTGAACGCACGCACGGAGATCCTGAAGCTGGCGGAGCGGGCGGATCTGCGCGCGCGGTTGGCGGAACGTCTCCCTGACGGGTGCACAGGCGTTGTCGTGATGCCCGAGGCGACAGCGGCCCGCCGGCTGATCCATGCCCAGAACTGGGATTGGAAGGCGGAATGCGCTGAGACGGCGGTCGTGCTTCGTATCCGCAGATCCGACGGACCGGATATCCTCACCTTTACGGAGGCAGGGGGGCTGGCCCGTTCAGGGTTGAACGAGGCTGGCATCGGCCTGACTGCCAACTACCTGCAATCGGATCGTGACTATCGTGATGTTGGGGTGCCCCTCGCCTTGATACGACGCAAGGTGTTGGAGCAGGAATACCCGGCGCTTGCGATGCGGGCGGTCTACGCCACAGCAAAGTCGGCTGCGAACAACATGATCGTCAGTGCTTCGACCGCGAAGGGTCAAGGTGTCGCGATCGACTTCGAGTGCGCGCCGGATGAGACTTTTCAGGTGCATCCGGATAGAGGCCTGCTGACGCACGCGAATCACTTCGTGAGCCCCGTTGCCTTGGTGAAGCTGCGAGACATGGGGGTCGCCAGTACGCCGTGTTCCCTCTATCGCGATATCCGGGTTCGTGACTTGCTACTGCCTCACTTGGGTCATGCGACACCGGATCATGTGAAGGACGCGCTGTTTGACGATTTCGGCGCGCCTTACTCCGTCTGCCGTCCGCCCCGCCCCAATGACGCCAACAACCTGTCAGCCACTGTTGCCATGATCGTCATGGAGCCGTCGATCGGGGTGATGGACGTGGCGATGCTTCCGGCATTGAACAGGAGCTTCAGCCGCTTTTCCCTGGCTACGGGCTCTACCGTGCAACGTTTGGCCGCTGAATAGCGTAGGAAGGGCCAGCTTCAGCACGCCTGGGGGTGCTGAAGCTGGCCCTTTCGGTTGCAGGCGAAGTTAGCCAGGTGCGCGGTCGCCGGGGGACAGCGACAGGGGCACCCATTGGAGGCCATCGCTCGTCTGCACGAGCATGAGCACGGAACGACGGTTGGCCTTGCGGACCTTCTCGACACGCTCCTGCACGTCGTTGGGGGTCGTAACCTCTTCCTGCTGGACTTCCACGATCACGTCGCCGGGCTTCAGGCCTTTGTCGGCGGCCGGGGTTCCCTGCAGAACACCCGTAATGAGCACGCCCTTTTGGTCGCCACTGATCTGAAAGCGTTCGCGCGCTTCAGGGGTGATGGGGGAGAGGCGAAGGCCGAGGCCCGAGAGCTCCACTGGCTGAGTCGGTGCTGGCTTGTCGGGTGCCGCGGATGCCATGCGCTGATCGTCTGGAAGCTCGCCGACCTTCGCTTCGAGGGTAACCTCCTTGCCATCCCGCCACAGGACGACCGGAACCTGCTTGCCGATCTCCGTATCTGCGACAATCCGGGGCAGGCTTCGCATGTCCTTCACGTCCTGCCCGTTGAAACGCAGCACAACGTCGCCGTTCCTGATCTTGGCGGAATCGGCAGGGCCACCATCCGTCACGCCGGCGATCATTGCCCCCAAGGGTTCCTTGAGGCCGATGCTTTCGGCAATGTCAGGGGTTACCTGCTGGATGCGCACGCCGAGCCATCCGCGACGCGCCCGCCCGAAATCACGGAGTTGGGCTACGACGTTCTTGGCAAGGCTGGCGGGAATGGCGAAGCCGACACCAACGGACCCGCCGGTAGGCGAGTAGATGGCGGTGTTGATACCGACAACCTCCCCGTTCATGTTGAACAGAGGTCCACCGGAATTGCCCTTGTTGATCGCGGCATCGGTCTGGATGAAGTTATCGTAGGGACCCTGCTGGATATCGCGGCCGCGGGCCGACACAATGCCCGCTGTCACCGTGCCGCCGAGGCCGAAGGGGTTGCCGATCGCCAGCACCCAGTCGCCGACGCGTGCCGCGTCCGAATCGCCGAATGGGACCGCAGGTAGCGGGCGGTCTGCGATGACCTTCAGCACGGCCAGATCGGTGCGCTCGTCCTTACCGATCAGCGTCGCCTTCAGCATCATCCCATCGTGCATGGTGATGGTGATCTCGTCTGCCCCGTCGATCACGTGGTTGTTGGTGACAACAATCCCCGACGGATCGATGATGAACCCTGATCCCAGGCTTTGAGACCGGCGAGCGGGTGGGTTGCGATCCCCCCGCTGGCCAGGTGCTGCCCCAGGGGGGGCGCCAGGCGGGCGATTGCGCTCCATAAAGTCTCGGAAGAAGCGCTCGAATGGTGACCCCGGCGGGAACTGGGGCATGTCGGGCGACCCGCGATCACCCCGGGCCGCGACGGTCTGGCTCGTCGAGATGTTCACTACTGCCGGAAGCAGCTTTGCGGCCAAGTCTGCAAAGCTTTCGGGTGCCGATCGCGCCTGTGCCACGTTGCCGATGCCAGGCACTATCGGCGCAGCCAAGGTCAAGGCAAGTGCCAGCATGGCCCCTCGGACGACACCTGTGCCCCGCCGGGGCCGCCAAGACTTAAAGACGCCGGTGTCGTTCATGGGGGTATCCTGTTACTCGCAACCATAATGTGGGCGGCGGAGCGCACGACCGCAAGCGGAGCGCACCCATCAACACGTGCGCCCCGCCGGCAGAGCCATCAAGGAGCCCGTTGTGGAGTGGGGACCGGGCCAGGGGTTGCAGCAGTTGCCGAGGGCGCCTCGCGCAGCAGTTTCAGGAAGCCGTCGCCCGGCGTCATGACGAGCCTTGAGCCACCTTGCGCGAAGGATTCACGGTAGGCCTGGAGGGTTCTCCATATCTGGAAGAAGTGCGGGTCGCGATTGAATGCCTCCGCGTAGATCGCTATGGCGTTCGCTTCGCCCTCGCCGCGCAGGCGATCCGCCGTGCTTCGGGCGTTCGCAAGGAGGACCGTTCGCTCCCGCTCGGCATCGGCGCGGATGCGTGCTGCTGCCTCGTCGCCTTCCGCTCGAGCCTGGGCCGCGACGCGCTGACGCTCCGACTGCATGCGAGACAGAATCGCCTGGGTGTTCTCCGGGGGCAGGTCGGCGCGGCGGATGCGGACATCGGCCACCTCGACACCGAAGTTGCGCATCTCGGCGTTCACCTGCTCCCGGATCAGGGCCATGATCCGGCCGCGGTTTGAGGACAGGACGTTCAGAAGCTGTTCGTTGCCCAGCACGCGGCGCAGCGACGAGGTCACCACGGAGTTCAGGCGGGCGCGAATGCCGTTTTCGGTGGGGCCGACTGCCTGATAGTAGCGCAGCGGGTCGACGATCCGGTAGCGGGTGAAGCTGTCGACAATCAGGCGGCGCTGGTCGCCAAGGATGACTTCCTCGGGGGGCAGTTCGTAGTCGAGGAGCCGCCGATCGAACCGGATGACGGTCTCGGCGAGCGGCCATTTCAGCTTGAGGCCCGGTTCGGTGATCACGCGGCGTGGTTCGCCCAGGCGCGTGACGAGCACCTGATCGGTCTGCTCGACGGTGAACAGGGAGGCTGCAGCCACCACAGCGGTGGCGGCAAGCACGACGATGGCAATCAGGGAACGGCTCATCGGGTGGTCCCCCGCGGAGGAGTGGCAGGTTGGCCTGTCGGCGCGAAGCCGGCGCCGGGCTGTGCCGGAGCGGGGCGGGTGGGGCGAGTTGCCTCACCCAGCGGTAGGAACGGCATGATGCCCTGGAGCCTGTCGTCGACGATCACAGAGGGGGTGTTGCCGAGGATTTCCTGCATCGTCTCGATGTAAAGGCGCTGGACCGTCACCTCCTTGGCGGCCTCATAGGCCTGGAGAACGGAGAGGAAGCGCTGCGCCTGGCCGGTTGACTCAGCCACCGACACTTCGCGTGCCGCAGTCGCCTCGGCCACCAGGCGCGCCGCGTTGCCACGGGCACGAGGAACAATGTCGTTCTGGTAGGCGTCGGCCTCATTGCGAGCCCGATCGGCATCGGTGTTGGCGCGCTGAACGTCTCGGAAGCTGTCGATGACGGCGGCGGGAGGGTCGACCTTCTGCAGCTGCACCTGGGTCACCTCGACCCCGGCATGATACTGATCGAGGATCGCCTGTACGCCGCGCAGAACGTCAGCCTCGATACGAGCGCGGGCATCCGTGAGGGCGGGCTGGATGGGCGTGCGGCCGATCACTTCGCGCATGACACTCTCGGCGGCGGACTTCACGGTGTATTCCGGGTGGCGGGTGTTGAAGAGGAAGTCCCCAGCGCTGCGGACGCGCCAGAAAACCGCGAAATTGATGTCGATGATGTTCTCATCACCCGTCAGCATCAGGCTTTCCTCGGGCAGGTCACGGCCCGCAGCCTCGCGCCCTCGGAGCGAACGGATCTCGACTGGGCGAGCATCGGAAACGCCAGTGCTGAAACCGACCTCGACCCGATTGATGCGGGTGACCGCAGGGAGCAGCACACGCTCCACAGGCCAAGGGACATGGTAGTTGAGGCCGGGGAAGGCGGTGCGATTGTAGGCCCCGAACCGCAGCACGACGCCCTGCTCATCCGGCTGCACGCGATAGAAGCCGCTGGAAAGCCAAACCACTGCGACAAGGGCGCCCATGACCGCAATACCACGGCCCCCGCCGAGAATCGAAGGCATCCGCGGCCCGCTCCCCCCTGGCATCGCGCCACGGAACATGGCTTGGACCTTGGCGATCAACTCATCGAGGTCTGGTGGCTGATTGCCGCCATTGCCACTGGGCCCGCGCTGCCCTCCGCCCCACGGACCCTGGGGCCCTTTGGGGCCATTGCCTTGCGGCCCGCCAGGGGGCGCGCCCCATGGTCCGCCCCCCCCGGTTCCGGAGTGGACGACGACAAAGCCATCGGCGCCGCTGGGACCACCGTTTGAGGAAGGCATGAGCTAACTGGGCTCCTGTGCGCGTTTCGGCCGATCCAGGGAAGGGCATTGGCTTCCGGAGTTGAAGCAGCCATATCCCTGGCATGACACGCCTGCATATTGACTGGGTGCGAAGGGTTTTCAAGCGCATGAGCGAGCCGAGTGCTGCCTCCTTGAAGGAGGTTCTCCGCAATGTGGCTGATCCAGAGAGCGGCCGCGACATCGTCACTGCCGGGATCGTTGAGGGAATCGAGGTGCGACGTGGGCCGCATGGCGTTCTGGTCCAGGTCAGCCTCCTGACCGAACGCGATCGCGTGCAGGCGATGGAGCCGGTGCGGCAGAAGGTTGAAGCGGTGCTGGGTGCCCAACGAGGTGTGCAGAATGTTGCTGCGGTGCTGACGGCACACGCGGCGTCGCGACCCGCGGGGCGATCCGACCATTCGCATGGCCATGGGCATGCACCCCGCCCTGCGACGCAAGGCGCCCCTCCGGAAAAGGCTGTGCTGCTGCCCAACGTGAAGAACATCGTCGCGGTGGCATCGGGGAAGGGCGGTGTGGGCAAGTCCACGGTGGCTGTGAACCTGGCCGTCGCCCTGGCGCAACTCGGCCTTCGGGTGGGCCTGCTGGATGCGGATATCTATGGCCCAAGCCTGCCGCGGATGCTGGGGTTGGCGAGGAAGCCGGAAGTCCGGGGCGACAGGATGATCCCTCTCGAGGCCTGGGGCTTGAAGGCGATGTCCATCGGGTTCCTTGTGGATGAGGATACTGCGATGATCTGGCGTGGCCCCATGGTGATGGGGGCCCTGGAGCAGATGATGGGCCAGGTAGAGTGGGGCGAGCTCGACGTGATGATCGTCGACATGCCGCCGGGCACCGGCGACGCACAGCTCACCATGGCGCAAAGGGTTACTCTGGCGGGCGCGCTCGTTGTGTCGACACCTCAGGATATCGCGTTGCTCGATGCGCGACGCGGCGTGAAGATGTTCGAACGCACACGTGTGCCCGTGCTGGGCCTCGTGGAGAACATGAGCTTTTTCTGCTGCCCGAATTGCGGCCACAGGTCTGAGATCTTTGGTCATGGCGGCGCTCGTGCAGAGGCCGAAAAGCTGGGGATCGAGTTCCTGGGCGAGATTCCGCTGCTCCTGGAGATTCGGAGCGCCGCCGATGCCGGCACACCGATCGTCTCCAGTGCGCCGCAAAGCGACGCGGCTCGTGCCTATCGCGATGTGGCAGCGCGGCTACAGGCCAAGCTGGAAGGGAAGAAAGGACACTCGGGCGGGCCCCGCATCGTGATCAGCTGAGAGCGGCGTCAATCTCTGCAGTTGAGGGCATGCTGCCTTGAGTGCCCTTGCGTGTGCAGCAGAGACCGGCGGCGACATTTGCGCGATGCAACGCTTGGCGGAGGGGCAAACCGCGATCGAGCGCCGCAGTGAGGACGCCGGTGAAGCAATCACCGGCGCCCGTTGTGTCGACAGCATCGATCGGAGCGGCAGGAAGGGCTATGGCCCCATCTGCCGTCTGGGCCTGCACGCCACGTTCGCCCAGTGTGATCACGACATTGACGCCCCCGAGACGGTCGCTGATCGCGGCTGCACCGGAGGCACAACCAATGTGACGAGCCAGGAATTCCGCCTCACCCTCGTTGACCACAAGGACATCGAGGCTGCTGAGCGCCGCTTCATCGAGCGGTGCGGCCGGAGCAAGGTTGAGCACGATACGGGATCCGGCCTTTCGAGCGCGGTGGATGAGTGCCTCCGTATCGGCGCGGGGGGCTTCCATCTGGAGCAAGACGGTCGTGTGAGGGCCGAGCAACACATCTTCGACCTGGGATTGCCGTGCGCATAGATTGGCGCCGCTTGCGACAGCAATCAGATTGCGGCCCTGAACATCAACACAAATGGCAGCGGTGCCGGTTGCGGCGGCCGCCCTGGAAATGCGGCTGATGTCCATATCGGTGCTGCGCATCAGCCTCAGAGCATCTTCTGCGAGGGCATCCGATCCTACGGCGCCCGCGAAAACGACCCGGGCGCCGTCGCGCGCTGCAGCAACGGCCTGATTTGCGCCTTTGCCGCCAGGTTCGATGGACATCTCCTGTCCGAGGACGGTCTCTCCCGCTGCCGGCAGATGCGGCAGGGAGAAGATCAGGTCCAGATTGACCGATCCGAATACCACTATCATGCCCGGCTTCCTTAGGTTCGCCCGAGAGCTATCATCATCTCGGCCCATTCGCGCTTGGACAGACCACTTTCGGGCTGAGCTACCTCCTCACCCCCCAGCATGCGTTTCAGGATGGCGAGCATCTGGGCCGAGAATGTGACGGCGCCAAGCCGATAGTCCGCAAAGGCGGCGTAGGTTTGGGGAACCCACGCTTTGACAACCGACAGCATGGCATCCGCGTAGGCCCGGATCTCATACTGGGCATGGGTATCGGCCCGCAAAGACAGGAAATGCAAGAGATTGTGAAGATCAGCCTTCCAATACCATTGCGTATAGGCGTTGAGTGTCAGGTTCATTCGGGCGAGTTCCCGGGCCAAGCCCTGGCGGCCTGGATCTGCCGGGCTGCCGTCCGCTTCCTCATTCAGCATGAACATGTAGTGGTCGTAGTTGCGCATGGCATCGTTGCGCAGGAGGTTGAGCACCTCTTGCGCCTCTGGCCCGGACAGCACGTCGCCACGTCCTTGTCGGTTGCTGGAGGATTGGGCAGCAAGTTGTTCTGGTGCGGGAATGTAAAATTCGCGATCCAGCACTGAGTAGCGTGCGGAGTATTCATTCACATTCGCAGTGCGGTGACGAATCCACTGGCGGGCGATGAAAATAGGCAATTTTATGTGAAATTTGATTTCACACATCTCGAAGGGAGTCGTGTGGCGGTGCCGCATCAGGTAGCGGATAAGGCCGGCGTCTTCCGAAACGCGGCGCGTGCCACGCCCATAAGACACCCGAGCGGCCTGCACCACGGCGGCATCGTCACCCATATAGTCGATCACCCGCACGAAGCCATGATCGAGCACGGGCATGGCGGTGAAGAGCAGTTCCTCCAGCGCTGGGACGGTGGCGCGCCTGGTCGTCGCGTGCTGGGCACGCTGGTCCATGATCTCGCCCTGCTGATCGTCGGTCACAGGCATGCGTAGGGTCCCTTCCCACCGGTAGCTGTCGTCCCTATATTACCGATGCCGGCTTGCCGGCTATGGCGATAAACGGTGTGTGGAATAAGCGTTGTGGACCCGGGGGCAGTGCCCGGCGCCTCCACCAAGTTCCTGCCTTGGCAGGGGTGAGGGGGCGAAACAGGCTCGACACGCGTGGTAAAGACTCATCTTTTGCCCGGCATGGTTCCGCCGTTATCGGGCCGTATCACAAGTGCCAATGACAATCATGAGGCGCTCGCTGTCGCTGCATAAGCGATAAGCGCGGTTCGGGGGGCACCGGGCAACAGAAGCCCCCCACTTTCGACCGATCGCCACCGGGTTGTCGGGGCGGCGCGGAAAGCACACCCTGCTGCCCATGTCGTCCTATTGCGCCTTCGCGACTGGCAATCCAGTTCACGATCACTATCACGCGACCGAGCATGGGTTCCCATCTCGCGACGAGAGCGTGCTTTTCGAACGGCTGTGCCTGGAGATCATGCAGGCCGGGCTCTCGTGGGAGATTGTCCTGAAGCGGCGCGCTACCATGCGGATCGCATTTGAAGGGTTCGATGTGGATCGCGTATCGGCCTTCGGCACCGCCGATGTGGCCAGGTTGCTGGCGGATCCCGGCATTATCCGCAACCGGCTTAAGGTGGAGGCGATCATCTCGAACGCCCGCACCATACAAGGGCTTCGGCAAAGCCATGGGAGCTTTTTCGAGTGGCTGGACGCCCACCACCCCTTGGAAAAGCCGGAGTGGGTGAAACTCTTCCGTCGCACATTCCGCTTCACGGGCGGTGAGATCGTTGGTGAGTTCCTGATGAGCTTGGGTTGGCTGCCCGGAGCGCATGCTGCCGACTGTCCCGTCCAACAAAGCATCATGCTATGCGATCCGCGCTGGCGCTCCCGACATATATCGCCAACATAGGCTTTTCGGCCGCCTGTCTTGGCGCTATGGGACACCACGGCACCGCGAGGCGAGCGATGGAAGACGACCCCGACATCACAGGGCAGGGCGCGCCTGAGAGCCTGTTGCCCTACGACGTATGGACCGAGGAGGCGATGCGCCGCGTCGCGGTCCAGGCGCTCAAATACGTCTCGGAGAATGGCCTGCCCGGCGAACACCATTTCTATCTGACATTTCGGACCGATGACCCTGGCACGATCGTCCCCGCGCGCCTGAAGGCCCAATACCCGCAAGAGATGACTATCGTACTTCAACACCAGTTTTGGGATCTGGTCGTCGACGAGGCTGATCAGCAGACAGGGGCGGGCCAAATCAGTATTGGGCTGTCCTTTGGAGGTGTGCCGAGTACGCTGGTGATACCTATCTTGGCGGTCACAGCCTTCGCCGACCCCCATGTACGCTTTGGTGTCCGTTTCAGGTACCAACCACCGTCCGAACCCCAGCCGTCGCCGCCTGACGCCGAGGGCACGCCTGAAGAACCACCGGCCGAGACGCCACAAATCGTAAGCCTGGATGCATTCCGCCGCCGCACTCCCCCCCGCGACTCTTGATTCCACCGAGAGAACCTAAATGAACGCCCTTCCGCCGCGGCCTGCCAACTTCCTCTATGCCCCCATGTTTCCCCTCGGACCTGATCCCACGCCATGGCGGAAACTCGACATCGCAGGCGTTTCCGTCAGTTCCTGCGACGGGCAGGCTGTTCTGCGGGTCAAGCCGGAGGCTCTCTCTGAACTGGCTTTCCAGGCGTTCCGGGATGTGTCGCATTTGTTGCGTCCAGCCCACCTGGCAAGCTTGGCAGCCATCCTCGACGATCCCGAGGCCTCGGGAAACGACCGTTTCGTGGCTCTCGATCTTCTGAAGAACGCGAATATTTCCGCCGGTGGCGTACTGCCGATGTGCCAGGACACAGGAACGGCAATCGTCTTCGGGAAAAAGGGCCAGCGGGTTTGGGTCGAAGGCAATGAGGAGGAGGCAATCTCCTGGGGAGTCCATCGCACTTACACCGAGACGAACTTACGGTATTCGCAGATGGCTCCCCTCGATATGTTCCAGGAAGTGAATACAGGCAATAATTTGCCCGTGCAGTTCGACATCATGGCTTCTCCTGGTGATTATCATGCAGATGAACTGCATCTGATGTTCGTGGCCAAGGGGGGCGGTTCCGCGAACAAGACGTTCCTGTTTCAGGAAACACGCGCGATTCTTTCGCCCGAGAAAATCGTGAAGTTCCTTGAGACGAAGATGAAGACGCTGGGTACCTCTGCGTGCCCGCCCTACCATCTTGCAATCGTGATTGGTGGCACGTCGGCCGAAGCCACGCTGAAGACTGTGAAGCTCGCTTCCACCAAGTGGTTGGACGAATTGCCAACCCAGGGAAGCAAGGCTGGTCACGCCTTTCGTGACGTTGAGATGGAACAAAAGGTACTGGAAATCAGCCGCGGCATCGGGATCGGGGCACAGTTCGGCGGCAAATACTTTTGCCATGACGTTCGGGTGATCCGTTTGCCGCGGCATGGCGCGAGCCTGCCGGTTGGCATTGGCGTGTCATGTTCGGCCGATCGTCAGATCAAGGCGAAGATCACGCCAAATGGCGTGTTCCTGGAGCAGTTGGAGACCGATCCTGGCAAGTATCTGCCGGAAACCACCGATGACATTCTGGGCGGCGAGGTGGTTCCGATTGATTTGAACCGGCCGATGGCCGAAATTCGTCATGAGCTTGCTAAGCACCCCGTGAAGACCCGCCTGGCCCTGACGGGCACGATGGTTGTTGCCCGCGACATTGCGCATGCCAAGTTGCAGGAGCGAATGGACCGCGGCGGCGGACTGCCGGACTACATCAAGGATCATCCGGTATATTATGCGGGCCCCGCCAAGACCCCTGAAGGCATGGCCACCGGGAGTTTTGGCCCAACGACTGCTGGCCGGATGGACAGCTATGTAGAGGCCTTCCAGGCGGCCGGTGGTAGCTTCGTGATGCTGGCGAAGGGCAACCGAAGCCGCGCCGTCCGTGACGCATGCAAGAAGCATCGCGGCTTCTACCTCGGCAGTGTCGGAGGCCCTGCCGCCCGACTTGCTCAGGACTGTATTCGGAAGGTGGAGGTATTGGAGTTCCCCGAACTCGGCATGGAAGCTGTGTGGCGGATTGAAGTGGAGAACTTTCCGGCCTTTATCGTGATCGACGATAAAGGCAACGATTTCTATGAGGGTACCGAATAGATGCGGTTCACCGTCGACCGGCTGGACCACATGGTTCTCTCCTGCCGTGATATGGAGGTCACGGCTTCCTGGTATCAGCGCGTTCTGGGGATGGAGCGCGAGGAGTTCGGTCCGCGCAACCGGACCGCGCTTCGCTTCGGCGGGCAGAAGATCAATCTGGATCCCGTAACGCAAGAAGCAAGGCCGAACACGGCGGCCGCTCCTGTTCCTGGGTCCCAGAACCTCTGCTTTATCACCGCCATCAGGCCTGCAGATGTGGTTGAACATCTTGGGTTGTGCGGCGTTGCGATCGTTGAGGGGCCCGCTGCGAAGGTGGGCGCACTTGGTCCCTTGACCTCGGTCTATTGCCGTGACCCCGATGGCAATCTTATCGAGATCGGGACGTATCTTCGGGATTAGCAAGATGTATCAGCGATCCGCTCTGGGCGTGATTTCGCTTGCCCTATTCCTTTTTTGCATACCGTTTGCGAATTGGATGATTGGGCATGTCGGTACTGTATGCGTTCCGAATGGCCCTTGCCTGGTGCCGGTCGCACCTGGCGTGATGGCGCCCTCCGGGGTGCTGATGGTTGGTTTGGCGCTGGTATTGCGCGACATTGTGCAGCGACTCATGGGCGGGGCGTGGTCGCTTGCTGCGATCCTGGCTGGTGCAGTCCTGTCATTCTGGCTGGCGCCCCCTTCCCTGGTCATCGCCTCGAGCACTGCGTTCCTGTTGAGTGAGTTGGCGGATTTTGCTGTTTACACCCCACTCCAACAGCGGCGTCTTTTGCTTGCCGTGATTGCCTCATCTCTGGTTGGCTTGGTGGTTGATTCAATTGTATTTCTTCTTCTTGCATTCGGCAACCTCGACTATTTGGCAGGGCAGATCGTAGGCAAGGCCTGGGCGGTTCTGTTCGCATATCCCTTGGTGCAGCTGGTTCGACGGGTCACGGCTGTTCTGCGTTGATGAAGACGAGTGACTTCGACTTCGATCTGCCTGAGGAGCGGGTTGCCCAGGCGCCCGCCAGTCCGAGGGATAGTGCCCGGATGCTTCATGTCCAGACTGATGGGCTGCGGGATAGGGTTGTCGCTCATCTCCCGGATCGTCTGCGGCCCGGCGATCTGATGGTGGTGAATGACACGAAAGTTATCCCCGCGCAGTTGGTGGCACGACGACAGGCCGCAAGAATCAGCATCACGTTGGACAGGCCTGATGCGTGCGGAAACTGGTTCGCACTTGCACGCAACGCCCGGAGGCTACGGGATGGGGATGATCTGACGTTTGATGGCAGTCCGGTGCTCCAGGCAAAGGTCATTCAGGGTAACGAAAACGGCACGGTGATGCTCCGCTTTAACCTTGAGGGAAGCGCCTTCCGGGATGCGCTGCGGATCGCCGGCGCGCTCGCATTGCCCCCCTACATCGATCGGCCCGAAGGCAACCGCGAGCAGGATCGTAGCGACTACCAGACAGTCTTTGCCGCGCATGAGGGTGCCGTCGCGGCGCCGACAGCCGGCCTTCACTTCACGCCAGACTTGCTAAGGCGCATTGGCGAGCGGGGTGTCGGACTGGTTACCGTGACGCTGCATGTTGGCGCTGGGACGTTCCTGCCCATAAGGGTGGACGACGTCTCGGCGCATCGGATGCACGCCGAGCGGGGTGAAATCAGCCCCGACACGGCCGCTGCGATCAATGATGCGAGGGTTCAAGGCGGGCGGATTCTCGCAGTCGGCACCACGACGCTCCGTCTGCTTGAGACGGCGGTGCAACCCGATGGAAAAATCGTTCCCTTCGCGGGAGAAACCGCGATCTTCATCCGACCGGGAACTCCGGTCCGCAGCGCCGATCTGTTGCTGACCAATTTTCATTTGCCGCGCTCAACACTCTTCATGCTCGTTTGTGCCTTCGCTGGCACGGATCGGATGAAGGCGGCATACGCGCACGCGATAGCCGAAGGGTACAGATTTTATTCGTATGGCGATGCCACCCTTTTGGAGCGTGCATGACAATCTCATGGACGACTGAGGCGTTGGACGGACAGGCGCGAGCCGGCATCCTGCTCACCGCCCACGGACCGATACCGACACCGGTCTTCATGCCGGTTGGCACCGCTGGGACCGTGAAGGCGATGACAGCGGATGCTGTGCGAAGCACCGGTGCGCGCATTGTATTGGGGAACACCTATCATCTGATGCTGCGCCCTGGCGCGGAGCGCATCGCTGCCATGGGCGGCCTGCATCGGGTCATGGACTGGCCTGGGCCGATCCTGACCGACTCAGGCGGGTTCCAGATCATGTCCTTGGCCAAGCTTCGCAAGCTAGATCTCGATGGTGTTACGTTTCAGTCACATCTAGACGGTAGCCGTCACAGGCTTACGCCTGAGCGCTCAATCGACATCCAGCACAAGCTTGATGCCACCATCTCCATGGTGCTCGACGAATGCACGCCCTTTCCAGCTACGATGGACCAAGCACGCGAGTCCATGAACCTATCGCTGGCTTGGGCCGCACGGTCGCAGCGGGCGTTCGTGGAACGCCCGGGATACGGGCTGTTCGGCATTGTGCAGGGCAGCGTTTATCCCAACTTGCGCAAGCAAAGCGCCGATGCGCTCGTGAGTCTTGGCTTTCCCGGTTACGCCGTTGGTGGCTTGGCTGTAGGGGAGGGGCAGGAGATGATGTTCTCGGTGCTCGACTGCACGGTCCCAAGTCTGCCGCATGACCGACCGCGATATTTGATGGGCGTTGGCACCCCAGACGATCTTCTGGGAGCGATCGCCCGAGGCATCGATATGTTCGATTGCGTCATGCCAACTCGTGCTGGCCGCACGGCGCGCGCCTTTACGTCCTTTGGCGTTGCCAACCTTCGCAACGCCAGGTTTGCTACCGATGATCGCCCGCTTGATCCAAGGTGCCGGTGTCTGGGGTGCACCAAGCATACCAGGGCGTATCTTCATCACCTGTTTCGGTGCAATGAGATGCTGGGTCCGATACTGCTAACGTGGCACAATCTGACCTATTATCAAAATCTTATGGAGGGCACGCGAGCTGCTATCCTCGCTGGCCAGCTGTCGCAGTTCAGTTCCGAGACACGCCAGCTCTGGCTGGAAGGAGATACTCCGTTATGAGCCAGGGCATCGAGGGTCTGACACAACTGGGTCAGTCGACACGTGTTCCCGCTTCGCCTGAAGCTGCGGTTCTGGAACGGGTGCCGAACCCCAGCCTAGGAAACGGGTATCTGATTCGCTTCACATGCCCGGAGTTCACGTCCCTGTGCCCACTGACCGGGCAGCCAGATTTTGCGCATATTGTGTTGGACTATGTGCCGGCTGACTGGATCGTAGAGAGCAAGTCTCTTAAGATTTTCCTCGCCAGTTTCCGTAATCACGGTGCCTTCCATGAGGATTGCACCATGATGATTGCGCGGCGCTTGGTTGATCTGCTCGCACCAGCTTGGTTGCGTATCGGTGCATACTGGTATCCGCGGGGTGGAATACCGATCGACGTATTTTGGCAGACCGGGGCCCCGCCTAGTGGGGTGTGGGTACCTGACCAGGGCGTTCCCACCTATCGCGGGCGGGGATAGGTGGCAGCCAAACTGGCTGAAGCGATCCGAGACAGTGCGTTCAAACTGGGGTTTGACGCAATTGGCTTCGCGCGGGCCGAACTGGGCGAAAATGCCCGCAATCGTCTTCAGGAATTTCTTGCTGCCGGGCATCACGGAACGATGGGGTGGTTAGGGGAGCGGGCAGAACAGCGCAGCCACCCCCGCGCTCTCTGGCCCGATGCGAGAACGGTGATCTGCCTCGGTGTCAACTATGGGCCAGCTTTCAACCCGCTGGAAAACATTGAGCAGAAACAGAAGGGAAATATATCAGTATACGCGCGTAACCGCGACTATCATGAAGTGGTTAAGGGAATGCTGAAGCACCTTGCCCAATTCGTCGTCGCTCAAGCGCCCGGCGAGGTTAAAGTCTTCGTAGATACGGCCCCGGTCATGGAGAAGCCACTTGCTGCCGCCGCTGGGCTGGGATGGCAAGGCAAGCATACCAACCTCGTCTCCCGGTCGTTTGGATCGTGGCTTTTCCTCGGTGAGATCTACACAACGCTTGAGATCCCCGCCGACCCTCCCGGGAGGGACCATTGCGGTAGTTGCACGCGGTGTCTCCAGGCCTGTCCCACCGACGCATTCACCGCGCCATATCGCCTCGATGCGACCAAATGCATCTCCTACCTTACAATCGAGCACCAGGGACCAATTCCGGTGCCGTTGCGCAGGGCCATTGGCAATCGGATTTATGGGTGTGACGACTGCCTTGCTGTCTGCCCGTGGAATCGGTTTGCCAAGGTGTCGAAGCATCTGAAGCTGATCGCACGCGAAGACCTTCAAGGGCCCCTTCTGGCGGATTTGGCAACCCTGGACGATTCGGCTTTCAGGGGACGCTTCGCAGGCTCTCCGATCAAGCGGATCGGCCGAGGACGATTCATCCGCAACGTGGCCATTGCGATCGGCAACAGTGGGCGGCCTGAGCTGTTGCCGGTTGCGCAAAGGCTTGCGGCCGATTCGGATCCTGTGGTGGCGGAAGCTGGTCGTTGGAGCGCGGAAATGCTTGCGTCGTGAGTTGGCTGGTGAAACGCAGCTTCACTCTCGCAGGTCACCGGACGAGCATCGCGCTGGAAACCGAATTCTGGCTGGTGCTGGAGCAACTGGCGAACGCGCAGGGCTCAAGCCTCGCTAAGCTGGTCAGTGAGATCGATGCCGAACGCTCGGCCGATCGGCCGCTTGCATCATCCTTAAGAGTCCATGCGCTTAACGCATCGCGTTAAGGATGGGGCAAACATTAGAGGGCTTGATTGGTCGCAGGGGCAGGGCTGGCCTGTCCCTTCGGAAAACCCCGAACGAGGCCCCGATGCCAAAGTGTATTGCCAACATTCAGTCTGTGGAATTGCTGCGTGGGGAGCAGGCTGCAAAGATCAGCCCCCTCATGCTGTGTGATCACCTGATCCAAGTCGCACAGGAGGCAGACCAGGCTGGCTATGTGCAGACTGCGGCCCATTTGGTCGCGCTGGTCGACCGGTTGTTCGACGCCGCACCACAGCGACACTGATCGTGGTCAGGGCTCATGATGTGAGCCCTGACGTGAGCCCATTCTTCCGTCCGGTCAGAAGTAGAGTCCGCGGTTGCCGCGACGCCAATCGCGCCGGTGTTTCTCGGTTCGGTCGAGTGGCGTTTCTCCGCCCATGGCAGCCTACGGGCGCACGTGGATGGTATCCTGATGCCACGCCGTCAGCACCGCCGTATCCATCCGGCGGGCACCGCAGGCGATATGATCAGGCCGCAGCTTGTGACCGGGCGGCCATCCAGTTCCAAGGCAGGAGGTCGACCAGGCGCGCGGCCGGGTGATCGTTGATCCGCGCCAGGACATCGGCGAGCCAG
>JAPLOI010000003.1 GCA_026400815.1 Alphaproteobacteria bacterium | reverse complement strand
AGCCACCAGTCTGGATCGAAGGTCATTGGAGAGTGGCTTGCCCATGCATACTGGCCCCCTGACCAGCCTGCACGGTGAATCACATCTCAACCGCGTCGGGGAATCCAATCTGATTCATATCGGACGGCTTTTGCTCTAGTCGTTCAGGGTCATTCGCAGTTCGACCACGCCTTCCTTTTCCCGCACCGTGACGCGATCCGACAGGCGGCGGATCATGTGGCCGGCGAGGCGGGCGGGGGCGGCATCGTCGTGCAGCATCTCCTCCGGCGTGGGTGGGCGGTCTGACAGGACCACCGGGGTGCCGGTGTAGGTGAGGCGGACATCGAGGCGGGATTCGTCGTAGGCCAAAGTGAGGGTGACGGGGCCCTTTGTGAGATCGGCCACCTGCACGGCATCGAGGCACCAGTTGAGCGCGTTGGCGACGCGGGCGACGAGGTCGGTGCGCAGGCCCCAGGCGCCGCCGGCGCGTTCCAGGAAGGCGGCGACGACATCGGGCGACATGGCGGCGGGGCGGTGGGTGATGGCCATGCGGCGGCCGATGCCGATGCGCAGGATGGCGTTGAGCGTGATGGCGACGAGGGTGCCCAGCGCGCCGGCGGTCATCAGCGGGCGCAGGCCCTCGCCGACCCAATCGGCAACCTGGGGCACGGCTTCCACCGAGAGGGCGGCGACAATGGCCAGGCCCACGGCGGCCGACTTGCGGGCATCGAGCAGGCGGGAGGTGGCGAGTTGCATGCCGCCGGCCATCATCAGGGCGCCGGCCTGCAGCAGGGTGGCGGCGATGACCGGGGCGGGGACCTGGGAGAGCAGGGCGGCGAGGCGCGGGAAGCAGGCGAGCGCGATGCAGAGGCCGCCAGTGGCCAGCGCGATGAACCGGCTGGTGACGCCGGTAGCGGCCTGAAGGGCGGCGTTGGTCGCGCTCATGTTCACGCCGGGGGCACCGAGGGCGCCGGCCAGGGCGGTGGAGAGGCCATCGGCCGTGACGCCGCCGGCGATGCTGTGCGGTTCCGGCCGGGACCAGTCGGCGTCGTTGGTGCGTTGCAGGCTGGTGACGAGGCCCACGGTTTTCAGAGAGCTCGCGATGGCGGCGACGAGGAAGGCGGGGAGCAAGGCCAGGTCGAAGGCAAAGCCGATGGTGCCGAAATCCGGCAGGTCCACCAGCGGCAGGGTGGCGAGGTTGAGCCCAGGGGCCAGGTGCAGGCGGCCGAGGGCGGCGGCCAGTGCGGTGCCGAGGATCATGGCGATGAGGACGCAGGCCCAGCGCAGGGCGCCGCGGCCCCAGACGGAGAGGCCGACGGAGATGGCCAGGGTGGCGAGGCCGACGAGCAGGTCTTCCAGCTCCGGCGCGCCGCCGCCCGGGGTGCGCAGCAGGGTGCGGACGCCGGTGATGGCGATGGCGAGGCCGACGATGAGGACGACGACGCCGGCGATTTCCGGCGGCATCAGGGCGCGGATGCGGTGGAGCAGGCGGGCGAAGGCGACGGTGGCGAGGCCGGCGAGCAGGGTCATGCCGGCGACCAGCGGCAGTCCGCCGAGATGGGCGGCGAGCACGGAGGGGGCGAGGAACGGGGTGGACGGGCTGAGCGGGGCGAGGAAGCCGCTGCCGAGGCCGCGGCGTGTGACCGCCTGGAGCATGGTGCCGAGGCCGCAGGCCAGGAAGCTCATGCTGATCAGCGTGACGGTCTGGGCCAGGGTGGCCTGGGCCTCCCGCGCCACGATCAGGGGAACGTAGAGGAACAGGAAGACGACCGTGGCCTGCTGGAGCGCGGTCATGGCGACCACGGGCCAGGGCGGACAATCCTCCAGCCCGTAACGGATTGATGCCGGCCTGCGCATTCCCTGCCTCGGTTCCCCCAGGCATCCGGGCCGGGTGCATACCGGCGCGGGCAAGCCCTCGCCGCCGGTATATGGCGAGGTGCAGGGCGAGGCGCAATTCGTTCGTGGAAAGGGATTTTTAATTACGATATAGCAATATTTGAATCGCACTGATGGGGATTGGCGGGGAGGTTGTTTTTTGAGGCCTGGGTGAAAGGCGGGACGGCCGGGGAGGGTCAGGCCGGGGGCGCGCGGACGGGACGTGGCATGGCCTGGCGGGCGTGCGGGGGGCGGACCGGAGGATGTTCGGCCGGGTGCATGCCGCGGCCGAAATTCATGCGCAGCCACCAATCCAGGAATCGCTCCGGGCGCTGGGCGCGCGGGGGCACGAGGCCGGACGCAATGCGGGCGTGGGAGCGCGACTGGCTGGCCGGGGCCATGGCGGCGCCGGCGTGCCAGGTGCGGGCGAGACGCTCCAGCTGGCCGAGCAGGCGCACCAGGAGGGCGAGCACCATCGCCTCCACCGCGGCAGGCATATGGGCGCACGCCGCCGCATCCGCTTGCGCGGATGTGCGGAGACGGGCGAAAGCCTGTTCCAGGGGGGAGGGAGGATGGGTCATTCCTGATATCTAACTCAATGTTAGATCGGATGGAAGGATTTTTTCCTGCATGTCTGCCATGCGGACTTCATTTGCGTGCCGGTCGGGGCCGGCGGCAGGCTGGCGCGTGGTTTCCAGGAGGATGCGATGCGGCTTGCCTCGATGACACTGGCCTGCATGCTGCTGGCCGGGACGGCCGGCGCGGTGGATACCGTGGCGCGGCCCGGGCCGGAGCTGGCCTCCGCCCGGGCGCTGGTGAAGGAAAAGCGCTGGCACGCCGCGATCGGCGTGCTGGCGCGGCTGGCGCGGCTGGAGCCGAGTGCCGACGTGTTCAACCTGCTGGCGTTCAGCCAACGCAATGCCGGGGACTTCGCCAGCGCGCTGGAGAACTACATGCGGGCGCTGGCGCTCGATCCCGATCATCTCGGGGCGCATGAGTATCTCGGGGAACTCTATGTGAAGACCGGGGAGATGGAGAAGGCGCGGGCGCTGCTGGCGCGGCTGGTGGTGCTGTGCCCGGCAGGGTGCGAGGAGCGGGAGGATCTGGAGAAGGCGATCGGGGAAGGGAAGTAAGAGTTTTCTTTTTCTGAAGAAAAAGAAGCAAAAAGACTTTATCCGTTTGGGCTGGGGATAGTTACTGCGCGGATCGCACAGAGAACCACGGAGGTCACGGAGACGAGGCATCCTCCGTGCGCTCCGTGGCTCTCCGTGTCCTCTGTGTTGAGTCTTCCTTGCTTGCTTGGAAGGCAGTGAACCCGCGCCTAGGCGCGGGCTACGGGTGGGCTCAGGACTTGAGGAAGCCCACCAGCTTTTCGGCTTCCTCGACGATGGGGAGCGCCAGGGCTTCGGCCTTGCGGGAGCCTTCGCGGAGGATGGCATCGAGCGTGGCGGGGTCGCCGAGAAGGCGGCTGGTTTCGGCGGCGATGGGGGAGAGCTTATCGACCAGCAGGGCGGTGAGGTCCTGCTTGAAGGCAGAGAAGCCTTTGCCGCCGTGGTCGGCGAGGACGCCCTGGTGATCGGTATCCGTCAGCGCCGCGTAGATGCCGATGAGGTTGCGGGCTTCCGGGCGGTTTTCCAGGCCGGCGGCTTCGCTGGGCAGGGGTTCCGGGTCGGTCTTGGCGCGGCGGACCTTGTCGGCGATCTGCTCGGCGGTGTCGGTGAGGTTGATGCGGGACATGTCCGAGGCGTCGGACTTGCTCATCTTCTTGGTGCCGTCGCGCAGGCTCATGACGCGGGCGGCGGGGCCCATGATCATGGGTTCGATGTTGGGGAAGAAATCGACGCCGTAATCGTGGTTGAACTTCTGGGCGATGTCGTTGGCGAGTTCGAGGTGCTGGCGCTGGTCGTCGCCGACCGGCACGCGGGTGGCGTGGTACACCAGGATGTCGGCGGCCATGAGGTTCGGGTAGGTGAACAGGCCGGTGGAGACGTTCTCCCGGTCTTTGCCCGCCTTTTCCTTGAACTGGGTCATGCGGTTGAGCCAGCCCATGCGGGCGACGCAGTTGAATATCCAGGCCAGGCGCAGATGGGCGTGCACCGAGGATTGGTGGAAGAGGATGGAGCGGGCGGGGTCGATGCCGCAGGCCAGCAGGGAGGCGGCCATCTCGCGGGTTTGGTTGGCGAGTTCGCGGGGATCCTGCCAGACGGTGATGGCGTGGAGATCGACGACGCAATAGAGGCAGTCGTACTCGTCCTGCAGCTTCACCCAGTTCCGCATCGCGCCCAGGTAGTTGCCGAGCGTGGGGATGCCGGAGGGCTGGATGCCCGAGAAGATGCGCTGCATGGGGACGGTATCCTGTGAGGGAGGCGGGGTTTTTCCGGTGTGGCGGGGGGTTCGTCAATCCTTTGGGGGCTTCGCGCTGTGCCGGGGGGAAGAGCGAACGAACGAAGGGGCGCTTGAGAGGCTGCAAAGCGAAGGGGTCACAGAGGACACAGAGCGGCACGGAGGGCACAGAGATGCCTCGTGGAGTGCACCCTCTGTGTTCTCTGTGACCGCTTCGCTTAGGGACGGTCAGGTCCGGCGGATGCGGGTGAGGAGGGCTCGGGGGTTGAGGATGCCGAGGGCGGTGGCGGCGGCGGCGTAGGTGGCCATGCCGCCGCCGACGAGGAGCGCGAGGCCCAGCCAGCGCAGGGTGGGGTCGGCCGCGAAGGGGGCGTAGGCGTGGCGTTGCAGGGCCCAAAGCACGGCAGCCATCAGCAGGGCGGCGGCGGCCATGCGGGCGATATCGAGCAGCAGGGGCCGGGTGAGGGCCATGTGGCCGCGGCGCAGCAGGATCGCGGCCAGGGCGATGACGTTGGCCCAGTTGGAGAGCGAGGAGGCGAGCGGCGGGCCCATGTGCTGCATCGGCGCCATGAGGACGACGTTGAGGGCGAGGTTCAGCGCGATGCACCAGAGGCCGACGCGGACGGGGGTTGAGGTGTCGCCACGGGCGAAGAAGGCGGGGGCGAGGATTTTCAGCAGCACGAAGGCGGGCAGGCCGGCGGCGTAGGCGGCCAGGGCCTGGGCGGTGGGGATGACGGTTTCCGCCGTGAAGGCGCCGCGGCGGAACAGCACGTCGATGATGGGGGCGCCGACGGCGATCAGCGCGATGGCGGCCGGCAGGGTGAGGACGAGGGCGTAGCTGATGGCCTGGTTGAGGGTGGCGTTGGGGGCGGCCTGATCCCCGCCCTGCTCGGCGGCGGCGACGGCGCGGGAGAGGCGGGGGAGGAGGGCGGTGCCGACGGCGACGCCGATAACGCCGAGGGGGAGCTGGGCCACGCGATCGGCATAATAGAGGATCGCGGCGGTGCCGGCGGGGAGCAGGGTGGCGATGATCACGTCTACCGACATGTTCACCTGGGTGATCCCTGCGCCGAGCACGCCGGGGCCCATCTTGCGCAGCAGGGCGCGGATGCGCGGCGTGAGGCGCGGGCGGGGCAGGTACAGACGCATGCCGGCGCGGCGGACGGCGACATAGAGCAGGGCGAGCTGGACGACGCCGGAGGCGCTGACGCCCCAGGCGAGCGCGTGGCCGACGCTGGGGACGAAGGGCACCAGCCAGAGCATGCAGGCGATCGAGACGAGGTTGTACAGCACCGGGGCGGCGGCGGCGGCGGCGAAGCGGTCGAGCCCGTTGAGGATGCCGGAGAGCAGGGCGGTGAGGCAGATCAGCGGCATGTAGGGGAAGGCGATGCGGGCGAGTTCCACCGTGAGGGTGAACTTTTCCGGCTCGTCGGCGAAGCCCGGGGCGAAGCCGAGCATGATCGCGGGCATCGCCACCATGCACAGGAGCGTCAGGGCCAGGAGCCAGAAGGCCATGACCGCGATGGTTTCCTGGGCGAAGGTTTTGGCGCTGTCGGCGCCCTCGCGCTGGAGCAGGCCGGCGAAGGCGGGGACGAAGGCGGCGTTGAAGGCGCCCTCGCCGAAGAGGCGGCGGAACAGGTTGGGCAGGCGGTTGGCGACGAAGAATGCGTCCGCCACCGGGCCTGCGCCGGCCAGGGCGGCGATCAGGATATCCCGGAGGAAGCCGAGGACGCGGCTGGCCATGGTCCAGCCGCCGAGGGTGAGGATGCCGCGCAGCATCCTGGTGGCTGAGGGCGGGGGCGGGAGGAAGACAAGCAAGTGCGTTCTTTTTTGAAAAAAAGAACCAAAAAATTTTTATTCATTTGCAGTGTTGGGGCCTCGGGGTGTGTGGGAGAGAAATGGGGTGCTCGACCGCGCAAACGGGAAAAGTCTTTTTGCTTCTTTTTCTTCAGAAAAAGAAGGCGCTTACTCGTTCCGCAATGGCCGCGCGAGCAGCGCCTGCATGGCCTGGGTGACGGAGGCACGGCCTTCCACCACGGCGGCGACGGCTTCGGCGATCGGGAGCTCCACGCCGGCTGCGCGGGCGCGGGCCACCAGGGCGGGGGCGGTGGCGACGCCCTCGGTGACACTGCTGCGGGCGGCGAGGATCTCGGCGACGGTCTGGCCCCGCCCCAGGGCGAGGCCGAAGGAGAAGTTGCGGCTGCCGGGGCCGGTGCAGGTGAGCAGGAGGTCGCCGAGGCCGGAGAGGCCGGCGACGGTCTCTGACCGGCCGCCCAGCGCGGTGGCGAGGCGGGCGAGTTCGGCGAGGCCGCGGGTGACGAGGGCGGCGCGGGCGTTCTCGCCCAGGCCGGCGCCGATGACGGCCCCGGCGGCGATGGCGACGACGTTCTTGGCGGCACCGCCGACCTGGGCGCCGACGGGGTCGTCGTTGCCGTAGAGGCGGAATTGCGGGGTGGCGAGGAGGGCGACGGCCTGGGCGCGGGCCTGCGCATTCGTGCCGGCGATGACGGCGGCGGCGGGGAGGCCGCTTGCGATCTCGGCGGCGAAGTTGGGGCCGGTGAGGACGCAGGCGGGGCGGGTGGGGTGGAGGTCGGCCAGGATTTCGAGCGGCAGGCGGTGCGTGCCTTGCTCCACGCCCTTGCAGCCGGCGACGAGGAGGCCGGGGGGGAGATCGGGGGCGAGGGCGCGCAGGGCCTGGGTGGGGGTGGCGAGGAGGAGGAGGTCGGCTTGTTCCCAGCGGTGGGAGATGTGCAGCGCCTCCGGCAGGGTGACGCCGGGGAGGTGGGGGTTCTCGCGGGTGCGGGCGATGGCTTCGGCGCGGGCGGGGTCGCGGGCCCAGAGGCGGACCTTCGCGCCGGCGCGGACGGCCTGGAGTGCGAGGGCGGTGCCCCAGGCGCCGGCGCCGATGACCTGGATGCTACTCATCGGCGATCCTTGCGAAGGCGGTGCCGGCGCCTGGTTCGTTGTCGGAGAGGCGGGCGAGAAGGGCTTCCAGGATGGGCGGGGCGGCCTGTTCGAAGCCGTAGGGGGGATTCACCACGAGGAGGCCGCTGCCGTTGAGGCGGGTGGGGTCCAGCGGGGCGCGCAAATGGAGTTCGGCGGTGACGATGTCGCGCAGGCCGGCGGCCTGGAGGGTGGCGTGCAGGGCGCGGAGGGGCGCGCGGTGCTTGATGGGATACCAGGCGGCGAGGACGGCGCCCTTCATGCGGCGGTTGGCGGTGGCGAGCGCGGTGGCGAGTTGGGTGAACTCGTCCTCCGCCTCATAGGGCGGGTCGATGAGGACGAGGGCACGCTTCTCGCCGGTGGTGGGGGGGAGGAGGGCGCCGAGGGCTTCCCAGGCGGAGCGGTGGTGGACGGCCACTTGCGGGTCGCGGGCGAAGAGGCGGCGCAGGGTGGCGTGGTCTTCGGGGTGGAGTTCGCAGGCGGCCAGGCGGTCTTGCGGGCGAAGCAGGGCGCGGATGAGGGCGGGGGAGCCGGGGTAGAGGCCGAGTTGGTTGACCAGGGCGACGTAGGTGGCGAGCGCGGCCGGTGGATTGCGCAGCAGGCGGAGGATGCCGCGTTGAGCTTCGCCGGTGCGGGTGGCCGGAGTGGCGGCGAGGTCGTACTGGCCGATCCCGGCATGGGTATCGAGCACGAAGAGCGGGGCCGGCTTGTGCTGCATCGCGGCGAGCAGCCAGACGAGCAGGGCGTGCTTGAGGCAGTCGCCGTGATTGCCGGCGTGGAAGGCGTGGCGGTAGTTCAAGCTGCCTCCGGCTTCATGTCGGCGCTGTCGAGCGGCCAGCGCGGGCGGGGGGCGTGGTTCAGCCCGTCGGTCCAGCCCTGGCGCAGGCGTTCGAGCGCGGCCCAGGCGACCATGACGGCGTTGTCGGTGCACAGGCGCAGGGGCGGGGCGACGAAGCGGAAGCCGGCGCGGGTGGCCTCCGTGGTGAGGGCCTGGCGCAGGGTGGCGTTGGCGGCCACGCCGCCGGCGACGACCAGCGCGGTGGCGGGGTGGGTGCGGCGGAAGATCGCCATGGCGTGGCGGGCGCGGTCGGCCATCACATCCGCCACGGCGGCCTGGAAGCTGGCCGCGAGGTCGGCGGCCTCCTTCACCGGCAGGGCGCCCGGGGGGTAGGCGGCGACGGCGTGGGCGACGGCGGTCTTGAGGCCGGAGAAGGAGAAGTCGCAGCCTTCGCGACCCTTCAACGGGCGGGGGAAGGGGAAGCGGGTGGGGTTGCCTTGCTTGGCCAGTTTTTCCACGGCGGGGCCGCCGGGCCAGCCGAGGCCGAGGAGTTTGCCGACCTTGTCGAAGGCCTCGCCCACCGCATCGTCGATGGTGGTGCCGAGGCGGCGGTGGCGCCCGGGGCCTTCGACGGCGACGCATTGGCAGTGGCCGCCGGAGACGAGGAGGAGGAGGTAGGGGAAGTCCAGGCCGCCCAGCGCGGGCAGGCGCGGCGAGAGGGCGTGGGCTTCGAGGTGGTTGATGGCGAGGTAGGGCAGGTTGTGGGCCAGCGCCATGCCCTTGGCGAAGCCGCTGCCGACGATGAGGCCGCCGATCAGGCCGGGGCCGGCGCTGGCGGCGATGGCGGCGAGGCTGGCCGGGGCGGTGTTGGCCCGCGCCAGGACATCCGCGACCAAAGCGGGGAGGTGGGCGAGATGGGCGCGGGCGGCGATCTCCGGCACCACGCCGCCAAACTGGGTGTGGTCTTGCTGGCTGAGGACAGCTTCGGCCAGCACGGTGCCGTCTGGCGCGAGGACCGCGGCGGCGGTTTCGTCGCAGGAGGTTTCGATCCCTAAGACGGGACCAAGCGGGGCGGCCATGCGGTCCGGTTGCATCCTTTGCCTTCACTTTACGGTTGGCGGGTAATAGGACACCACGATGCCCGCCGCACCCCCCTCCCCTTCTGGCCATCCCGGCGCCGCTGACCAACGCATGGGCCGCGCCAAGGCGCCGCCGCATGCGCGGACGTTGCCGTTGCGGGTGGGCACGCGCGGCTCGCCGCTGGCGCTGTGGCAGACGCGGTATTTCCTGCAGCGGCTGACCACGTTCTGCCCGGTGCTGCGGGCGATGGACGTGTTCGAGGAACATGCGATCCGCACCACCGGGGATGCGACGCAGGCGGCCGGCACGCGGCTGGCGGATCTGGGCGGCAAGGGGTTGTTCGCCAAGGAGATTCACGAGGCGCTGCTGGATCGGCGGGTGGATTTCGCGGTGCATTCGCTGAAGGATCTGGAGACGGATTTGCCGCCCGGGATCGTGCTGGCCGGCACGCTGGTGCGCGAGGATGCGCGCGAGGCGTTGATCCTGCCCGCGGGCACGGCGGTGGACCCGCAGGACCCGTTGGCGTCGCTGCCGCAGGGGGTGCTGGTTGGCTCCTCCTCCCTGCGGCGGCAGGCGCAGCTTTTGCACCTGCGGCCGGACCTGCGATTCGCGACGATCCGCGGCAATGTGGCCACAAGGATCGAGCGGGTGCGCAACGGGGATTTCGGCGCCACGCTGCTGGCGCTGGCCGGGATGAAGCGGCTGGGGCTGGATGGCGAGGCGGCGGCGATCCTGGGGCCGGAATTGCTGCTGCCGGCGGCGTGCCAGGGCATCGTGGGCGTGACGGTGCGGGCCGACGACGTGGAATTGCGCGCCATGCTGGCGGGGATCGAGGATGCCGACGCGCGCGCTGTGTCGCGCGCCGAGCGGGCGTTGTTGGCGGCGCTGGATGGTTCCTGCCGCACGCCGATCGGGGGGTATGCCAGGCTGCTGGAGGATGGGCAGCTGCATTTGACCGGGCTGGTGGCGCGGGAAGATGGCAGCTTCCTGCTGCGCCGGGCGATCACCGGGGCGCGCGGCGATGCCGAACGGCTGGGCCAGGAGCTGGGTGCCAGCCTGCGGGCCGATACGCCGCGGGACATCCTTGCCTGATCCACGCCCGCGCGGCGTGCTGATCACGCGGCCGGAAGCGGGCGCGAACGAGACGGCGGCGCGCGTGGCGGCGCTGGGTTTCACGCCGATCCTGGCGCCGGTGCTGGCCATCGCCGCCCTGCCCGCCCGGCTGCCTGACCCCGCCCGGGTGCAGGCGGTGCTGGTGACCAGCGGCAATGCGCTGCCGGCGCTTGGGCCTACGTTTCATGCGGTGAAACTGTTTGCGGTTGGTGATGCCACGGCGGCGCGGGCGCGGGCGGCGGGGTTCGCCGATGTGACGAGCGCGGGGCGGAACGCGGAGGCGCTGGACGCCCTTGTGCGGGAGCGCTGCCGCCCCGCCGGCGGGGCGTTGCTGTTGCCCACGGCGCGCGGTGAGGGACTGGCCCTGGCGCGGTCGTTGCGGGAAGCGGGGTTTGCCGTGGTGCGGCGAACGGTTTATGCTGCGGTGCCGCAAAATACGCTGCCTGCGGCGGCGGGAGACGCCCTTTCACGCAAGGCGGTGGCCGCGGCGCTGTTCTTTTCGGCGGCGACGGCCAAGTCTTTCACGAAGCTGTTGCTTGCGGCCCTGCCGGCCGAATGCCTCAACGCGGTGGATGCCCTTGCTCTTTCGCCCGCGGTCGCCGCACCGCTGGCCCCCCTGCCCTGGCGCCGGCTGCGCGTGGCCGACCGGCCGAGCCAGGATGCGCTGCTGACCCTGCTCGCGGATCCCATGGAATGAGTGACCCCGCCTCCCCCAAGCCAACCCCGACCGGTGACGCGCCTGCGGCACCTGACGCTGCGCCCATGGTGGCCAAGCCGGCCCCGGTGCCGCCGCCGCGGCGCGATGCGGCAGCGCCTTCGCTTTCGCGCGGCGGGGCCGGGGCGGTGCTGACGGCGCTGGCGGTGGCCTTGCTGGTGACGGGGCTGGCCGTGGTGTGGCAGCAGCAGCGGGAAACCGAGGCCGCCATGGTGCCGGCGGCCGATGTGGCGGCGCTGCGCGAGCAGTTGCGCACGCTGCAGCAGCGCCTGGCGCAGTTGGAGCAGCGGCCGGCGGCTTCGGTGCCGGCAATGGATTTGCGGCAGCTGGAAGGCCGGGTTGCCGCGTTGGAGCAGCGCCCGGCGCCGGCGGCACAGCCGGTCCCCGATCCCGGGCTGGCGGACCGGATGGCGGCACTGGACCGGCGGCTGGCGCAGGCGGAACAGGCGGCGACCCAGGCACAGCAGGCCTCGGCGGCGCGGTTGGCACGGATCGCACGGCTGCAGGCGGCGATGGCGGCGTTGGAGGCCGGGCGGGCGCTGGGCGAGATCCCGGGCGCACCGCCGGCATTGGCCCGCTTCGCCGCGACCCCGCCGCCCAGCGAGGCGGGCCTGCGGCTTGCCTTCCCCGGCGCGGCGCAGCGGGCGCGCGATGCCAGCCGCACCAGCGGGGACGAGGCGGGGATCGGCGAGCGGGTGTGGCAGCGCGTGCGCGCGCTGGTGACGGTGAAGGAAGGTGAGACGGTGCTGCTGGGCAGCCCGGCCGCCACCAGGCTGGGGCTGGCGGGTGAGAAGCTGGCGGCGGGCGATCTCGCCGGAAGCGTCGCGGCGCTGGACGGGCTTGATCCCGGGGCTGCGGCGGAGATGGTGGCGTGGCGCGGCCAGGCCGAGGCGCTGCTGGCGGCGCGCGTGGCGCTCTCCAAGATGGCGGCCGAGTGATGCGGCGCGTTGTTCTGTTCCTGACGACCAGTGCCGCGGTTCTGGTGCTGGCCTGGTGGGTGGCGCATCTGCCGGGGACGGTGGCGCTCTCCGGCTTCGGGTATTCGGTGGAGACGACCTCCCCCATCGCGGTGGTGGGTGGGGTGGTGCTGCTGGTGGCGCTGCTGCTGGTGCTGCGGCTGCTGATGGGGCTGCTGGGCATGCCAGGCGCGCTGCGGTTCTGGCGCCAGGGGCAGGTGCGCCGGCAGGGCGATGTGGCGGTGGGCCGTGCCCTGGTGGCGCTGGCGGCCGGCGAGGCGGCGGGCGCGCGGCGGCAGGCGCGGCGCGCGCGGGACCTGCTGGGCGATACGCCGCAGACGCTGCTGCTGGCCGCCGAGTCCGCGCGGCTGGGCGGCAACCCGGCGGAGGCGGAGGCGATCTACCAGACGCTGGTGGGGCGCACCGACAGCGCCTTCCTGGGCCTGCGCGGGCTGTTCCGGCTGGCGGTGGAGCGCGAGGATTGGCACGAGGCGGCCTTGCTGGCGAAGCGGGCGGAGGCGTTGCAGCCCGGCGCGAACTGGCTGCGCGATGCGCGGCTGCGCGTGGCCGATGAAACCGGGCAATGGGGCCGCGCGTTGGCGCTGGCCGGGCCGGACCTGCCGGAGGAGGTGCTGGCCACCGCCGCTTCGCAGGCCGAGGCCGATCCGCAGGGGGCGGCAAAGCTGGCGCGGCAGGCATGGAAGGCGAACCCTGCTTTCCCGCCGGCCGTGGTGGCCTATGCGGCATCCTTGAAGCGCGAGGGGCATGAGGCGCGGGCGGAGGAGGTGATCCTGGCGGCGTGGAAGGTGGCGCCGCATCCGGATCTCGCCGCGGCCCTGCTGGAGGACGCATCGGATGCGCGCGCGCGGCTGCGCCAGGCGGTGAAGCTTTCCAACGCGCGGGCGGAGCATGTGGAGACGCAGTATCTGCTGGGGCGGCTTTCCCTGGAGGCGGGCGAGATCGGCGAAGCGCGATTCCATGCCGAGCGGGCGTGCGGGCTGGCGGTGCCGACCCGGCGCATCCTGCTGCTGCTGGCGGATATCACCGCGGCGGAGCGGCGCGATGCCAGTGCCGTGTTGCGTGCGGCGGCCGAGGCGCCGGCGGACCCGGCCTGGACCTGCGGCCAGTGCGGCACGCGGCAGCTGGCGTGGCGACCGGCCTGCCCGGCGTGCCATGCGACGGCGCGCATGTCATGGAAGGAAGCGCCTGCGGCCGATCGACCGGCGCTGGTGGCCGAGACGATCGATGCCGAAAGGGTGGAGGCTGGCGCCCTAGTCCAGCAGCCCGCCGGGCCGCGCATCCACCCGGCGATCAAGGGGCCCTGAGGGCGTGGGTGTGAAGCTGCGGGCCGACTGGGAGTCGGCCAGCTGGGGCGCCTGTATGGGGCGGGCGAAGCCGGGCGCATAGGGCGCGTTGGGGGCCCGCGCTTCCTCGATGCGCACCGTGGGGGTGCGCTGCGTGCAGTTGGCCAGCGACAGATAGGGCTTCGGGTCCACCGGGCGGCCGTTGATGCGGACCTCGAAGTGGATGTGATTGGTGGTGGCGCGGCCGGTGCGGCCGACCTGGCCGATCTGCTGGCCGGCGGCCACGCGGGTGCCGGGCCGCAGGCCGGGCGCGAAGCCGGAGAGATGGGCGTAGCGGGTGACGACGCCGCTGCCGTGGTCGATATCGACCATCAGGCCATAGGCGAAATAGGTCTGGGCAAACACCACGGTACCGGCGGCCGCAGCGCGGGCCGGGGAGCCGTGCGGGGCGACGAGATCAAGACCAGAATGGTGGCTGGTGATGCCGCGCGAGACTTCCTTGAGCTGGCCGGCGGGCATCAGCAGCGAGCCGCATGCGAGGTCCGCCATGGCCGGTGCCGCACCGAGTGCGACAGAGGCCATCATGGCCGCGATGGTTGTGCGAAACATTCCCATACATAGGTCAGTAGCATGCATGGCAGCCTTGTGCAAAGCGCCAATCACAGCCACGTGTGATTCCTGAAACGGAGTCATGCGGCACCGAAAGGAATTTGTTTTACTATCTGGAGCATGGCGGCAATTGCAGAGATTGGGCCGGGTCGGTTGGCTTGCCTTGCCGCCACAGCTCGAAATGCAGATGCGTGCCGCGCGTGGTGCCGGTGCGGCCGACGCGGCCGAGTCGCTCGCCCACCGCCACCTGCTTCTGGCCGCCGGCCAAAGCGGGGGTGACGGTGCCGAGATGGGCGTAGCGGGTGCGGGTGCCGTCGGCGTGGGCGAGTTCCACCATCAGGCCGTTCGGCCCCTCACGCCGCAGCACCGTGATGCGGCCGGGTGCCGCGGCGCGCACCCAGGCGCCGGCCGGGGCCGGCAGGTCGATGCCGTTGTGGTGCGCGCCGGCACGCGGGCCGAAAGGCGAGGAGATGCAGGTGGCGCCGACGGGGTTGAGCAGGGCAGCCGGCTCCTGCGCCGCCACCGGGGTGGTGGCGAGCGCCAGGGCGGCGAGGACTTGCCTCAGCTGTTGGTGGCCGGCTGGAAGGTGCCGATGGAGTTGCCGCCGTCGCAGGAGACCACGGCGCCGGTGATGTAGCTGGCGGACTGGGAGCAGAGATACATCACCATGCCCGCGGCATCGCCGGGTTCGCTGTTGCGGCCCAGCGGGATGCGCGCCGTCATGCGCTCCACATAGTCGGGCGGCAGGTAGGAGAAGTCGCTGCCCGGGGCGAAGCCGGGCTCCACCACGTTCACGCGGATTTTGTGCGGGGCGAGTTCCAGGGCCTGGCCCTTGGAAAGCCGCTCCAGCGCCGTCTTGCTCATGCAGTAGGTGACGCTGCCGGTGGGCATCTGGCGGGCGGCGCCGGAGCCGATGTTGACGACGGCGCCGGCCACGCCTTGTGCGACCATCAGCCGGGACATCGACTGCACCACCAGGAAGGGCGCGCGCACGTTGACGTTCATGATGCGATCGTATTCCGCCGGCTCCAGGTTGATCAGCACGCCGGTGCGCGGATAGACGCCGGCATTGTTCACGACGATGTCCGGCGCGCCCCATGCGCGTTCCACCAGGGCGGCCAGCTCACGGATCGACTCGACCGATTCCAGCTCGGTGGCGTGGGTGAGGGTGGTGGCGGGATCGAGCCCGAGCTTCTGGACCACGGCCGGCAGCAGGTCCCCGCGCATGTCGGACAGGCAGAGCGTGGCGCCTTCCCGCGCGAAGGCCGCGGCGATCCAGCCGCCATAGATGCCGGCCGCCCCGGTGACGACGACGCGCTTGCCCTTGAATTCGCCCTGGTAGTTCACGCCGCCACTCCTTGCACGCTGATCACCGGCCGTTGGTAGAGCAATCGGCTCCCCCAGGAAATGGCGCGAGACGGCGCTTGTCGTCACCGGGATGTGACCATAGTGTGGCAGCCATGCTGATCTTTCTGGCCCGCCGTGCGCTGCTGGCGATGCTCGTCACCCTGACGGTGCTGACCGTCAGCTTCATGCTGACCCGCCTGACCGGCGACCTCGCGATCGCGATCGCGGGGCCGCAGGCTTCGCAGGCGGATGTGGAGATTATCCGCAAGGCCTATGGGCTGGACCGGCCGCTGCTGGTGCAGTTCGTGAACTGGGTGACCGATGCGGCCACCGGCGATCTGGGCCGCAGCTTCTTCTATCAGGAAGACGTGACCAAGCTGATCAGCGCGCGCCTGCCGGTGACCCTCACGCTGGGGCTCACCGGCCTGTCCATCGCCATCCTCACCGCGATCCCACTGGGCATCATCGCCGCCATGCGCGAAGGCACGCTGCTGGACCGCGGGATCATGACCATCGCGGTGATCGGCCAGGCCATGCCCAGCTTCTGGCTGGGGCTGACGCTGGTGATCATCTTCGGCCTGAAGCTGCAGTGGTTCCCGATCTCTGGTGTGGAAACCTGGCAGGGCTTCGTGCTGCCGGGCATCGTGCTGGCGTTCTCCGCCATCCCCGCGCTGATGCGCCTGACCCGCAGCGGCATGGTGGATGCGCTGGCCAGCGACTACATCCGCACCGCGCGGGCCAAGGGGCTGTCGCGCGCCGCCATCGTGCTGAAACACGCGCTGCGCAACGCGGCGATGCCGGTGGTGGCGATCTCTGCCGTGCAGCTCGGCTTCATGCTCTCGGGCTCGATCGTGATCGAGACGGTGTTCTCCTTGCACGGCGTGGGCTACCTGGGCTGGGAGGCGATCGGCAAGAACGACTTCCCGGTGGTGCAGAGCGTGGTGCTGTTCCTGGCCACGGTCTTCGTGGTGCTGACATTGCTGGCCGACCTGATGAACGCGGCCCTGGATCCGAGGCTTCGCACGCAATGAGATTTCCTTCGGTTCGCCTGCTGGCCGCGGGGCTCGGCACCGCGATCGTGGCGATCGTGCTTGTGGCCGGGCTGCTCGCGCCCTGGATCACGCCGTACGATCCGTTCATTACCAACCTCGATGCGCGCATGATCCCGCCCTCGTTCATGGAAGGCGGACGGCCGGAGAACTTCCTGGGCACGGACCAGCTGGGGCGCGACTACTTCTCCCGGCTGATCTATGGCGCGCGGATCTCCATGCTGATCGGCATCGCCACCGTGATCACCTCTGGCCTGATCGGTATCACGCTGGGCGTGCTGGGCGGGTTCTTCGGCGGGCGGGTGGACGATGTGGTGATGTTTGCGATCACCTGCCGGCTTTCGATCCCATTGATCCTGGTGGCGCTGGCCGTGGTGGGCCTGGTTGGCTCCTCCCTCACCGTGGTGGTGCTCACGCTCGGGCTGCTGCTGTGGGACCGGTTCGCCGTGGTGGCGCGCAGTACCACCATGCAGGTGCGCAACCTGGATTACGTCGCCGCCGCCTGGGCTGCGGGATGCTCGCAAGCCCATATCCTGCTGCGCGAAGTGCTGCCCAACATCATCCACCACCTGGTGATCGTGGCCACGCTGGAAATGGCGCTGGCCATCCTGCTGGAAGCCGCCCTGTCGTTCCTTGGCCTCGGCGTGCCGCCGCCCCTGCCCTCCTGGGGGCTGATGATCGCGGAAGCCAAGGAATACATGTTCTTCTCGCCCTGGGTGATCATGGTGCCAGGCATCTCCCTGTTCGTGCTGGTGCTGGGCATCAACTTCATGGGCGACGGCCTACGCGACATGCTGGGAGCCCAACGCGATGTCTAGGCCAGCGTGGGGCGGCGAAGGGAAGGCAAGGCCAGGGCTCTGCCCTGGACCCGCCAGGGACCTGAGGTCCCTGGACCCACATGAGTTCCGCCTTCGGCGGGAGGGGCCGACCCGGTCTGTGTCGCGCGCCGAGACGGCCCCTCCCGCCGAAGGCGGAAAAGGTCCCGGGGTCTGGGGCCTAAGGCCCCAGCGGGGTCCAGGGGCAGAGCCCCTGGCCTTCCTTCCCCTCCGCCACCCCGCGCTGATCCGAGGCGTCGCATGAGTGCTGCCCTGCTTGAGGTGGAAGGTTTGCGCGTTGGGTTTGGCAACGGGACGCAGGCGGTGCGCGGGATTTCGCTCAGCGTGGCCCGCGGCGAGACGCATTGTCTGGTGGGGGAGAGTGGTTGCGGGAAGAGCGTGACGTCGCTGGCGGTGATGAATTTGCTGGCGCGGGGGGCGGTTCGGACGGCCGAGGGGATCAGGTTCGAGGGGCGGGAGATTGCCGGCCTGTCGGAGCGGGAGATGGGCAAGCTGCGCGGCGACGCGATGGCGATGATCTTCCAGGAACCGATGACGTCGTTGAACCCGGCCTACACGGTGGGGTCGCAGATGGCCGAGGTGTATGTGCGGCATCGCGGTGGTTCGAAGGCGGCGGCGTTGGATCGGGCGGCGCATTTGTTGGGGCGGGTGGGGATCACGGCGCCGGGGATGCGCCTGGCGCAGTATCCGCACCAGCTGTCGGGCGGGTTGCGGCAGCGGGTGATGATCGCGATGGCGTTGATGTGCGATCCGAAGCTGCTGATTGCGGATGAGCCGACCACGGCGCTGGACGTGACGGTGCAGGCGCAGATTTTGCGGTTGTTGCAGGAATTGCAGCACGAGCTGGGGCTGGCGATTCTGCTGATCACGCATGATCTGGGGATCGTGGCGCGGATGGCGCACCGGGTGAGCGTGATGTATGCGGGCCGGGTGGTGGAGAGCGGGCCGGCGGCGGAGCTGTTCGGGCGGCCGACGCATCCGTACACCCACGGGTTGCTGGCGTGTGTGCCGGTGCCGGGCAAGATTGCGCGCGGGGAGCCGCTGGGCAGTATTCCGGGCACGGTGCCGAAGATCGGGCCGGGCTATTCCGGCTGTGCGTTCCGCGAGCGCTGTTCGCAGGCGATGCCGGCCTGTGGCGCGGGCGACGTGCCAGGGCGGGAGGCCGGGCCGGAGCATCGCTATGAGTGCCATCTGGGGGCCGATTGGACGGCACGGCTGGCGGCGGAGGCCGCGGCATGACGCCCGCCATTGAAGTTCGCAACGTGGAGAAGGTGTTCCGGCAGGGCACCGGCATGTTCTCCGCCCCGCGCTTTGTGCGCGCGGTGGATGGGGTTTCGTTCTCGGTGCCGCCGGGCGGGTGCTTCGGCATCGTCGGCGAGAGCGGCTGTGGCAAGTCCACCCTGGCAAGGCTGATCCTGGGGCTGCATCCGGCGACCGGCGGCGACATCCTGGTTGATGGGCGCAAGCTGAGCGGGATGCATCGGCGTGAGCGGGCGAAGCTGATCCAGCCGGTGTTCCAGGACCCGTTCTCGTCATTGAACCCGCGCCGCACGGTGGCCGACATCGTCGGCATGCCGCTGGCGGCGCAGGGCGTGGGCGAGGCGGAGCGCACCAAGCGGGTGAATGAGATGCTGGCGCGCGTGGGGCTGACGGCGGAGCAGGGCGGGCGGCTGCCGGCGCAGCTTTCCGGCGGGCAGCGGCAGCGCGTGGCGATCGCGCGTGCGCTGGTGCTGCGGCCGCGCATCGTGGTGTGCGACGAGCCGACCAGCGCGCTGGACGTGAGCGTGCAGGCGCAGATCCTGAATTTGCTCGCGGAACTGCGGCGCGACCTCGGCCTGACGCTGGTGTTCATCAGCCACAATCTGGCCGTGGTGGAGCATATCTGCGACGAGGTGGCGGTGATGTATCTCGGCCGCGTGGTGGAACGGGCGGAGACGGATGATTTGTTCCGCCGGCCGGCGCATCCCTATACCCGCGCGCTGCTGGCTTCCGTGCTGACGCCGGAGCCGGGGCTGGGCATTCCCGATGTGGGGCTGGGCGATTCCTACCCCGATCCCGCAAACGTGCCGCCGGGCTGTCGCTTCCATCCGCGCTGCCCCGTGGCGCAGGATTCGTGCCGCAGCGTGCAGCAGGCTGCGCGGGCGGTGCATGGGCGCAGCGTGGAGTGCATGCTGGCGGAATCCCTCTGAGGTCCTATCTCTAGGGGGTTCGATTGCTTCACAGGAGCCTTCCGATGCGTCTTTTCGCGATTGCTGCCCTTGCTGCGGCCGTGCTGCCGGGTGGCGCGGCCTGGGCTGGCGATGCCGAAGCCGGGGCGCGCGTGTTCCGCACCCAATGCGGCGCCTGCCACGTGGTGGAAGCCGGCAAGAACCGGGTGGGGCCGAGCATGTTCGGCATCGTCGGGCGCGTGTCCGGCACGGTGGAGGGGTTCCGCTATTCGGCGGCGAACAGGGACGCGAAGCTGACCTGGACGCCGGAGGTGCTGGACAAGTACCTGGTGAACCCGAGGGAGACGATCCCCGGCACCACCATGGCCTATGTCGGGCTGAAGAACGCCACGCAGCGGGCGGACCTGATCGCCTATCTCGAAACGCTGAAGTAGCGGCCCGTGGCGTATCGCCTGTTCATCGCCAACCGCAACTACTCCTCCTGGTCGCTGCGGCCCTGGGTGCTGATGCGCACGCTGGGGATCGGGTTTGCGGAGGAGCAGCGGTATTTCGTGCCGGGCTCCAACCGGGCGGTGTTCAAGGCCTTCGCGCCGAACGGGACGGTGCCGTGCCTGCATGACGGCGAGACGGTGGTGTGGGATTCACTGGCCATCGTGGAATACTTGGCTGAGCGGCACCAGGGCGTGTGGCCGGCGGATGCCACCGCCCGGGCCTGGGCGCGCTGCGCGGCGGCGGAGATGCATGGCGGGTTTTCCGCCCTGCGCAACACCTGCAGCATGAGCTGCGGCATCCGGGTGAAGCTGCATGAGGTTTCGCCGGCGCTCGCACAGGAGGTGGCGCGGCTCGACGAGCTGTGGTGCGAGGGGCTGGCGCGGTTCGGCGGGCCGTTCCTGGCGGGTGCTGCGTTCACGGCGGTGGATGCGTTCTTCGCGCCGGTGGCGTTCCGGGTGCAGAGCTATGGGCTGGTGCTGAGCGCGCCGGCTTCTGCCTATATCCAGCGGCTGCTGGATCTGCCGGCGATGCGGGAATGGTACGACTCGGCGCTGCTGGAGACGCAGCGCGAGCCGGGCCATGAGGCGGAGGCGTTGGCGGCCGGCACGATCACACAGGACCTGCGGGCGCGGGCGTAAGCATCCGGCGCATCACCAGCGCGTCGTCGCCGTCGGCGTAGTAGCCGCGGCGGCGGCCGATCTCCTCGAAGCCCTGCGCGGCATACAGGGCGCGGGCGGCTTCGTTGCGCGTGGCAACCTCCAGGAAAAGCGTGCCGGCACCGACGGCCTCGCACTGGCGGGCGGCTTCCTCCAGCAGGATGCGGGCGAGGCCCTGGCGGCGCTGATCCGGCAGCACGGCGAGCGTCAGGATCTCCGCCTCGTCGGCGGCGATGCGGGCCATCACCATGGCGCCGGCGGGGTCGTAGAGCACGAACACGCCGGGCAGTTCCAGTTGCAGCACCATCGCATCGCGCCCCCAGCGCTGGCCCGGGGGAAAAGCGGCGTGGTGGATGGCGGCAAGGGCTTCGGCGTGGGCCGGGCCGGCGCGCTCCATCATGGCACGGGCGCGGGGCGCAGGCCGCCGGCTGGGAGCTTGGCTTCGGGCGGATCGATGTAGAGCGGTTGGGCGGCCAGCGGCGGCAGCGCGCCAGACAGGCGCAGGGCGCCGACGTGGGCGACGGCCACGGCATCGGGCAGGCAGGCATCGGTGAGCATCACATTCTCCCCACGCGCGGCGAGACGGCAGGCCACCTCCATTGCGGCATCGCCGGCCAGGGCGATGGGGCCTGGTGGGCGCGGCAGGGCATCCAGCGGCACGGGGGCGATGCTGCCGTCGCGGTCGAGGAAGACGCGGCCGCGGCGGCTGTCGATCGCCACCCACAGCGCGCGGCCCGGCGGCAGGGCAAGGGTCGCGGCCAGCGCCTCGGCCACGCGTACGCCCACCACCGGCTTGCCGGCGGCCAGGGCGAGGCCCTGGGCCAGTGCGATCGCGCTGCGCAGCCCGGCGAAACTGCCGGGGCCGACGGTGACGGCGATGCCGTCCAGCGCCGAGGCCGTGAGGCCGCTGGCTGCCAGCACGCGCTGGGCCATCGGCGCCAGCAGGGCGGGCTGGCCGCGGCCGCCGGGGGCGGCTTCATGGGCCAGCACGGTATCGCCCTCCAGCACCGCCGCGGAGCAGCGGGCCAGGGCGGCGTCGAGGGCGAGGATGCGCATTGGCTGAGACTACCGGAGCGCGGCGCGGCCCGGAAGGGCATGCGGGGGCACGCGGCGGTTGTGCCGGCACGGCGGAATCTGCCAAACATGGGGCATGGATCAGGCCATCTCGGAAATGGTCCCGCTGGCTGGCAGCCTGGCCCGGGTGGAGTGGCGGCGCAGCGCGCGAGCGCGGCGCGTGAGCCTTCGCATCGACCCGCGCGACGGGGCGGTGGTGGTGACGCTGCCGCTGCGGGCCGGGCGCCCGGCCGGCATGGCGCTGCTGATGGATCATGCCGATTGGGTGGCGCAGCGCCTGGCCGCGCTGCCCGGCGCGGTGGCGTTCAAGGATGGGGCGCTGGTGCCGGTGGAAGGGGTGGAGCATCGCATCCGCCACATGCCGCCCGGCACGCTGGGCGGCCGGCGCGGCACGGCCTGGCTGGACGAAGGCGAGCTTCGCGTGGCCGGCGACCCGGCCTTCCTGGAGCGGCGGGTGGGGGATTTCCTGCGGGCCGAGGCGCGGCGGCGGCTTTCGGTGTTGCTGGCGCAGAAGGTGGCGGCCTCTGGCCTGCGGCCGAGCCGGGTGACGGTGAAGGATACGCGCACGCGCTGGGGCAGTTGCGCCAGCAGCCGCGCGCTGGCCTTCTCCTGGCGGCTGGTGATGGCGCCGCACTTCGTGCAGGACTACGTGGTGGCGCACGAGGTGGCGCATCTGCAGCACATGAACCACGGGCCGCGCTTCTGGGCGCTGGTGGATACCCTCACGCCCCACACGCGCGCGGCGGTGGCCTGGCTGCGCGACGAGGGACCAAGGTTGATGCGGGTGGGGCCGTAAGGAAGGCGTCTTCTTTTTCTGAAAAAAAAAGAACTGCTTCCTCCTGCTTCAGCCGGAATTCACGATGAGATCCAATAGATCCTCGGGCCCATGCCAGCCGGGCTCGTAGGGTTCGATGGCGCCGGTGGCGATGGCTTGCTCCAGATGGTCCAGGAAGCCAGGCACATCCTGCGCCAGGCCGGGCGGGAGTTGGAGCAGGCTGAAGCGCCACCAGGCGAGTGCGCGCAGCCGGGCGATGGTGGCTTCATCGAAGCGCAGGTGCTGCAGGCGGGCGGGGGTGCCGGCCATCACGGCGTAGGGTGGCACATCGGCTTCTACCACGGCGCGCGGGGCGATGATGGCGCCGTCGCCCACGGTGATGCCGGGGTGGAGGTAGGCGCCCTGCCCGATCCAGACATCATGGCCGATGGTGGTGCCCTGGCGGGTGGCGGGGGGCTCGGCGGGGGGGCGGGGGTCGTGGCCCAGCAAGGTGGCCCAGCCATGCGGGTTGGGCGCGTGTGCCAAGGCGGAGGTGGTGGCCCAGCCTTGTGGCGCATCGTCCCACCCTGTTTGCACGTCGGCGGCGAGGGTGCAGTAGCGGCCGATGGCAACATGGCGCAGGCGACCGCCGGCGATGCTGGTGAAGGCACCGATGCGGCAGGGCATGGCGGTGTCGATTTCGGCCTGGATGTCCACCGGCGCCTCCAGCGCGAACCCGGCGGTGAAGGTGGTGGGGCGGGTGAAGGGCAGGCCGAGGCCGAACCGGCGCAGCCGGGCGGGCGACGCTGGATCGAAGGGGATGCGCATGGCATTCTTCCTCGGCACGGGAGACGGGTGCGCGCAGCTTAGGTGCTGCGGGCCGGGCTGGAAATCGGTGCATTTCGGCAACAGGCCGGCATCCCGGAGGAGAGGACGATGGACAGGGTTCGCGCCGCGCTGGAAGCGATCGGCCAGTTGCCGGACGGGGAGATCGCCATCGCCGAGGCGGCGCTGCAGCTGGCGCGGGTGGATGCGCCGCGCGCCGATGCCGAGGCGGCGCGCGCCCACCTGTCAGACCTGGCGCGCGGTGCCGTGGCGCTGGCCGGGACGGTGGGGCGGGAGGATGTGCTGGGCCAGGCGATCGGGCTGGCACGGCTGCTGGGCGAGACGCATGGCTATGCCGGCGACACGCAGAGCTACGACGACATGGCCAATGCCAACCTGATCCGCGTGACCGAGCGGCGGCGCGGGCTGCCGGTGGCGCTGGGGGTTTTGTGGCTGCATTGCATCCGCGCGGCGGGGTGGGACGGGCACGGGGTGGATTTCCCCGGGCATTTCCTGCTGGCCGTGGCGCATAACGGCGCGCAGATGGTGGTGGATGTGTTCAACGGCGGCGCCCCGGTGGATGCCCGCGCACTGCGCCGCCTGATCAAGAACGTGGAAGGGCCGGAGGCGGAACTGCGCCCCGGCGCGCTGCGGCCGATGAGCCAGCGCGCGGTGCTGCTGCGGCTGCAGAACAACATCAAGCTGCGCCGCTTGCAGGCGGGCGACATGGAAGGCGCAGTGGCCTGCACCGAGGACATGCTGCGCATCGCGCCCGATGAGGCGAGCCAGTGGCGCGAGGCGGCGATCATGCACGATCGCCTGGGCCGACTGGCCGATGCACTGCGCTGCGGCGAGGCGTTCCTGCGCCTGGTGCCGGAGGGCGAGGCGGCAGACGGGATGCGCGCGGCGCTGGCGGCCCTGCGGACGCGGCTGAATTGAGAGGCACCTCGAGCGATAGCCGACCTGATAGGCGGTCGGCCAACGCTCTCGCTCTTTGTTCGAGCGAGCAACTTTAGCCGATCGGATGATTCCATCCGGTCGGCTGTTGCTCTAGACGAGACCGCGCCATGCATCTGGAATGGCGCAAAGCACCTCATCGAGCCTGTAGTTACCAATCTGCAGCCCGGTGCCAGCCTCAACTTTGACAGAGGCGATGAATTCTGACTGCAGATCCTCGCGATACCAGGATTCGATCCCAGTTAGCCGTGGCAGCATGCTGACGAAGAGGTTGTGCTTCAGCACCTTCTCATGGTCGAAGCTGTAGTGGTCACGCGTGTATTGCGGGACCTTCGGGTTGTCGCCAATGCGGCCAAGCATCTCCTGATGCCACCGCAGTTCCCAGGCGACGTCGACACGCTTCAGGTGCAAGAGAAACACCGCGCCGGCTTGAGGTGGCCGCGTGCACCAGTGGAAACCTGGCGACCACCGTAACGGAGTGCGGACGATGCACGTCTTGTTCAGGGCGGTGTTCGGATAGGCAAACCGGCGCTGCGCCAGAATGGGGCCTGGCTCTAACGCCGCCTCGCTCACGGTTTGAACGACATCAAAGCCACGCGCCGTGCAATGGCTACCCTCCATGGTTTCCAGGTAGCTCCGCAGGTCGGGCGCCACCGCCGGGTCGACCACCAGGATCTCGTCCGTGTCCGTTCGGATCACCACATCGTAGGCGCCCAGCATGAAGGTGACGAGATCGGAGAACAGCGCCGCACGGGTTCCATCATCCCATGGGATCGGCAGGCGAATCACGCTTCCCAGGCCTGACCCGTCGATTTTCGGGATCCCTTCGTAACTGATGACATGAAGGTTCTCCCGGCCGAAGAGGTCGCCATAGTAACGACACCAGATCGGGAAGAAGAACCCAGGGGAGAGAGTGTCGGTCAGCACAGCGACCCGCAAGGCCATGGGCATAACCTCCCTCACGCAGATGCGCTTAGCCTCAACAGCTCGGCCATAGTGCGAACAGCAACCCGCTGCCGTCGCCCTGTCAGGATTGCACGACGGCGCAGTTTGCGCCATGCCAGGGGCCAGCCACCCCACGGAGGAGCGATGCCATGGCCGGCCCCCTGAAGGTCGCGGTCCAGATGGACCCGATCGAGACCATCAACATCGACGGCGATTCCTCCTTCCAGCTGATGCTGGCGGCCCAGGCGCGCGGGCACAGCCTGTGGCACTACGAGGTGCGCCACATGTCCTTGCGCGAAGGCGTGCTGAAGCCCGGCGTGCGGGAGGAGCGGCTGTTCGCCCGGGCGCGCCCCGTGACGGTGCAGCGCGTGCGCAACAACCACTATACGTTCGGGCCGGAAGAGATCCTGGATCTCGGCACGATGGACGTGATCCTGATGCGCCAGGACCCGCCCTTCGACATGGCCTACATCACCGCCACCCACATGCTGGAACACGTCCACAAGAGCGACGGCACCGGCACGCTGGTGGTGAACCATCCGGTTTCCGTGCGCAACGCGCCCGAAAAACTGCTGGTGACGCACTTCCCCCACCTGATGCCGCCCACGCTCGTCACGTGGGACCCGGATGCGATCCGCGGCTTCCGCGCCACGCACAAGGACATCATCGTGAAGCCGCTGTTCGGCAATGGCGGCGCCGGCGTGTTTCGCATCAAGCACGACGACGAGAACCTCAACTCCCTGCTGGAAATGCACTTCGCCCGCTCGCGCGAGCCGCTGATGATCCAGCGCTACGAACCCGCAGTGCGCCAAGGCGACAAGCGCATCATCCTGGTGGACGGCGAACCGATGGGCGCCATCAACCGGGTGCCCGCCGCCGGCGAAGCGCGCAGCAACATGCACGTGGGCGGCCGGCCGGAGAAAATCGGCCTGTCGGCGCGGGACACCGAAATCTGCGAGGCCATCGGCCCCCTGCTCAAGGAACAGGGCCTCATCTTCGTGGGCATCGACGTGATCGGTGACTACCTGACCGAAATCAACGTGACCTCCCCGACCGGCCTGCAGGAAATCGCCCGCTTCGACGGCACCGACCTCGCCAGCGCCATCTGGGACCGCATCGAAGCCAAGCTCGTGCGCGGCTGATACGGGTGCGGGACGGTAAGGGAAGCAAGGCCAGGGGCTTTGCCCCTGGACCCCACCAGGGACCAGCGGTCCCTGGACCCGGCGATCTTTGTTCCGCCTTCGGCGGGAGGGGCCGTCTCGGCGCGCGACACAGACCGGGTTGGCCCCTCCCGCCGAAGGCGGAACAGGTCATGGGGTCTGGGGCCGCCGGCCCCAGCGGGTCCAGGGCAGAGCCCTGGCCTTCCTTCCTTGCCCTCCGCACCGTATCGGCCAACGCATGACCTGGGCGGCGATACTGCGGCACCTGGTGTTTGCGGCAGGGTTGGCGTGTGTTGCGGCGGTTGTCGTTCGGGCGATGGTATCGGCGGGGGTGATGGACCGGCCGGCGGCGAGGAAGGCGCACAGTGTTCCCACGCCGAAGGGCGGTGGGGTTGGGATTGTGGTGGCATTCCTGTTGGGCATTTCGGTGCTGTATGGGTTTGCCGATTTTGCCCGGCTGGCGGATGCGTATTTCCGCGGCGTGGTGTTGGCCGCGGTGGCGATTGCGGTGGTGGCGTATTGGGACGACCTGCGCGATTTCCCGTTCGTGGTGAAGCTGGGCGCGCAGGTGGGGGCGGCGCTGCTGGCGGTGGGTACGGGGCTGTATGTGGAGGTGTTCAACCTGCCGCTGCTGGGGCCCGTGGACCTCGGGATTTGGGGCGCGGTGGTGACGGTGGGGTGGATTTTGTTCGCCACCAACGCGATGAACTTCATCGATGGGCTGAACGGGCTGGTGGGCGGCACGGTACTGGTGGCCTGCGCCTTCCTGGCGGTGATCGCGGCGGGGCAGGAGGGGTGGTTCGTGTATTTCGCCGCCCTGCTGCTGGGGGCGGCGGTGGCGGGGTTTTTGCCGTTCAATTTCCCCCGCGCGCGGATTTTCATGGGCGACGTGGGCAGCCAGTTCTGCGGCTTCGTTCTGGCGATGCTGGGGGTGGCGGCGGCGCGGTTCCAGACGATCGAGATGAGTTTCCTGCTGGTGCCGATGCTGCTGGCCGGGGTGTTGTTCGACGTGGCGTTCACGCTGGTGCGCCGCGCCCTGGCCGGCGAGAACGTGGCGCAGGCGCATCGCTCGCATCTCTATCAGGTGGCACACCGGTCGGGCGTGGATTTCAGGGTGATCGCGGCGGTGCATTGGGGGTTTGCGGCGGTGGGCGGGGTGGTGGCCTTGGCCTTCACCCATGCGGGGCCGGGGGCGAAGTTGCCGCTGCTGCTGGCGCTGCTGGTGCCGCAGTTAGCGTGGCTGGGGTTTGTGGTGGCGCGGGCGCGGGCGGCCGGGTTGGGGCGCTGGTAGCTACCTGCGTGGTACGCGCAGGCCGATCAGGGCCACGGCGCCGGCGGCGAGGAACACCAGGATCGTCGCCATGCCGGCCCGCTGGCTCTGGAACACGCTCGTGGCCAGCGCCAGGAAGAGCGGGCCGATAAAGGCCGTGACGCGGCCGGAGAGGGCGAACAGGCCGAACCAGGCGGAGCGCGCCTCGGGCGGGGCCATATGGGCCATCAGGCTGCGGCTGGCCGATTGGGCGGGGCCGACGAACAGGCCCAGCGCCAGGCCGAACACCCAGAACCACAGCGGCTCCGTGACGATCAGCGCCGGGGTGCCGAGCGCCACCAGCGCCCAGAGGCTGATGATGATCGCCGATTTTGGGCCGATCCGGTCCTCGATGAAGGCAAAGCCGATCACGCCCAGGCCGGCGGTGATGTTCAGGCCGATGCCAAAGAGCAGCACATCGCGGGCGGTGAAGCCGAAGGTGCCGGCGGCGAAGATTCCGCCGAAGGCGAACAGCGTCACCAACCCGTCCATGAACAGCATGCGCGCGATCAGGAAGCGGCGCAGCACCGGGTCTGCCACCGCGGCGCGCAGGGTGGTGCGGAGCTCGGCCATGGCCGTGCGCACCGCCTCGCCCCAGGGGCGCTGCGTGGCGGGCTTGGGGATGAACACCAGCGCCGGCCAGCCGAACACAAGCGCCCAGAGCCCGGCCAGGATCACGCAGGCGCGCACCGGCTCCGAGGTGGCGGCATCCAGGCCGAACAGCGGCGGATCCGGCTGCACCAGAAACACCAGGGCCACCACCAGCGCGGCCAGCCCGCCGCCATAGCCCGCGCCCCAGGCGAAGCTGGAGAGGCGGCCGAAGCGTTCGCGCGGGGCGAGATCGGGCAGCATGGCGTTGTAGAAGATGCTGGCGATCTCGTAGGCGACCGTGCCCACGGCGGCCAGCACCAGGGCGAGCAGCACATAGGAGGGCTCCGGCTTCACGAACCACAGGCCGAGCGTGGCGGCCACCATCACCGCCAGGCTCACCCCCAGCAGCGCGTTGCGGCGCCCGCCGCTATCGGCGATCGCACCCAGCGGCACGGCGAGCAGCGCCACGGCGGCCCCGGCCACGGTTTGCATCAGCACCCATTGCGAGGCGCCCTTGATCGGGTCTTCCGCCACCGCCTGGGTGAAGTAGGTGGCGAACACGAAGGTCGCCACGATGGTGGCGAAGGCGTGGTCCGCCCACACGTACAGCACCCAGGAAATCGCCGCCCGCCGTTGCGCCATTCGCCCACCTTCACCGCCGGCCCCGCACCAGAGTAGGGTGCGGCGCCGCCGGAGGCCACCCATGCGACACGCCATCGCCGTCCTTGCCCTTCTCGCCGCCGCACCTGCCATGGCGCAGGACCGCCCGACCAGCAGCGGCAGCGGCTTCGTGGTCGCACCGGGCCGGGCGCTGACCAACCATCACGTGATCGACGGCTGCCAGCGCGTGAGCTTCCGCACGCCGCAGGGGCAAACGGTCCAGGCCCGCGTGCTGGCCTCCGATCCCCGCCGTGACCTCGCCTTGCTGGGCTATGAGGGAGATGCCGGCCCGGCGCTGCGCTTCCGCGAAGGCCCGGCGGTGGCGCGCGGGGAGGCGGTGGTGACCTACGGATTCCCGCTCTCGGGCGTGCTTTCCTCCGGCCCCACCCTCACCACCGGGGATATCAGCGCGCTTGCCGGGCTGCGCGACAACCCCGTGCATTTCCAGATCAGCGCCCCGGTGCAGCCGGGCAATTCCGGCGGGCCGCTGCTGGATGCCCAGGCCAACGTGGTGGGCGTGGTGGTGAGCAAGCTGAATGCCATGCGCATCGCGCAGATGACCGGGGGCGACATCCCGCAGAACGTCAATTTCGCCATCAAGGGTGTGGAGGCACGGCAGTTCCTGCGCGATGCCGGCAGCATGCCCACGATGGCGCAAAGCACGGGGCCGGACATGCGCGCGGCGGCGGTAGGGGAGGTGGCGCATGCCTCCACCCTGTTCATCCAGTGCTACGGCACAGGAGCGCGCCCGGCACCGGCCACAGCCTCGGCCACGCCGGGCGGCAAGCCGGCGGACGACCCGAGCTTCCGCCTGGTCAATCGCGGCCAAGTGCCCGTCGCCGAGCTGTTCGCCACCCCCGCCGGGACCGGTAGCTGGGGCCGCAACCGGCTGGACCAGGGCAAGCTGGCACCGCAGGAGGCACGGCTGTTCCGCCTGCCGCGCGGCGGCGAATGCAGCTACGACCTGCGGGTGGTGTTCGAGGGCGGGCGGGCGCTGGAGCGCAAGGGCGCGAACCTGTGCCGCATCACCGATTTGCCGGTGCCCTGAACCTGGCCTGGTCGCGTGATTCACGCCTCCGGCGATTCCGCCTCCGACGATCACGTTTCGTGCAGGTCGCGTGGTTCACGTCTCCGGCGATTCCGCCTCCGACGATCACGCGCCGCGCGGGAAATGTTGCATGCGCATGGCGCGGGGGCTAATCCGGCCGACAGGATACGGGGAGAACGTCCGGTGAGCCGAGACGCCATGATGATTCGCAGGCGCACGCGATGAACGCCGACGTGCAGACCACGGCTGCCCGCGCCCCCTCCACCGGGCTGCGCGGGCGCAACTACGCGCGCAAATACTGGCCCTTCGTGGTGCCGGCCGGGGTGGTGGTGTTCGCGGTGATCGTGTTCCCGTGGATCTTCACCCTGTTCATGTCGATGCATGAGTGGGATGTGCGCGGCACCTTCACCTATGTGGGCTTCGCCAACTACCTGCGCCTGCCCACCGATGAGCGATTCCTCTGGTCGGTGGTACGCACGCTGTATTTCACGGCGCTGTCGGTGTTTTTCCCGGTCGTGCTCGGCGTGGCCGCGGCGGTGTGTTTCCACCGCAACTTCCCGCTGCGCGGCTTCGCCCGCACCGTGTTCATCCTGCCGATGATGGCCACCCCGGTGGCCATCGCCCTGGTCTGGACCATGATGTTCCACCCCCAGGCCGGCGTGCTGAACTACCTGCTCACCTCCGTCGGCCTGCCGCCGAGCCAGTGGAGCTACGCCGCCTCCTCCGTAATCCCCACGCTGGTGCTGGTGGAAACCTGGCAATGGACTCCGCTGGTGATGCTGATCGTGCTGGGCGGGCTGGCCAGCCTGCCGACCGACCCGTTCGAGGCCGCGCGCATCGACGGCGCCTCCGCGTGGGACACGTTCCGCCATCTGACCGTGCCGCTGGTCTGGCCGCACATCATCGTGGCCACCGTGATCCGCACGATCGACGCGCTGAAGGCCTTCGACCTGATCTTTGTCGTATCGGGCGGCGGGCCGGGCACATCGTCCGAGACGATCAACCTGTATCTGTACCAGACCGCCTTCGCCTTCTATAACCTGGGCTATGCGGCGGCGATGACGGTGGTGTTCTTCGTGATCATCCTGCTGATCAGCCTGGTGCTGTTCACGGTCCGGCAAAGGGAACAGTGGCAGTGAGGGGGGAGCAGTGGCAATGAACGCCCATCGCATCCGGCGCGGCATCGGCCGCGTGTTCTTCGGGCTCAGCGTGTTCGCACTGATCTCGCCGGCGATCCTGGTGTTCCTGTGGATGCTGTCGCTGTCGCTGAAGAACGAGGTGGACAACATGTCCTTCGTTCCCGTGTTCATCCCGAACCCGCCGACGCTGAACAACTTCATCGAGGTGTTCGAGCGCAACGACTTCCTGACCTACACGATCAACTCCGTGATCGTGAGCTTCGGCGCCACGGGCCTCGCCCTGCTGCTGGGCGTGCCGGCCGGGTTCGGCATCGCCAAGGCCAAGGCGCACCGGGTGGCGGCGCTGATCATGATTGCGCGAGTCACGCCGGGCCTTTCGTACCTCATTCCGCTGTTCCTGCTGTTCCAGTGGCTCGGCCTCACCGGCACGCTCACGCCGCTGGTGATCACGCATCTGGTGATCACCGTGCCGATCGTGGTGTGGGTGATGATTGGCTTCTTCGAGGGGCTGCCGCCAGACCTGGAGGAGGCGGCCCTGGTGGATGGCGCTACCATCCGACAAGCGTTCTTCCACATCGCCCTGCCGCTGGCCCGGCCGGGGATCGTGGTGGCGATGATCCTGGCCTTCATCTTCAGCTGGAACAACTTCATCTTCGGCGTGGTGCTGGCCGGGCGTGCCACCCGCACCCTGCCGGTGGCGGTGTACAACGTGATCAGCTTCGAGCAGGTCAGCTGGGGCCCGCTGGCCGCCGCCGCCCTGCTGGTGACCCTGCCGGTGCTGGCGCTGACGCTGATCATGCAGAAGGAGATCGTGGCGGGGCTGACCGCAGGCGGGGTGAAGGGCGGTTGATCCCGCTGCGTTGCGGAAAGTAACGTTGTTGAAGCGGGTTTGCCCCCATATCACGCATGGTTGGCTTGCGGCCTGCTTGACGGCCCGGTAACCGCGGCGGTGCCATCATGGTGGCATCGGCGACAGCGGACGCGCAACGGAGGCTCGACTTGGCCCACTACCTGGTAACAGGCGGCGCAGGCTTCATCGGATCCCACCTGGCAGACGCCCTGCTGGCCGAGGGCCATCGAGTGCGCGTGCTGGACGATCTCTCCACCGGCCATGTCGGCAACCTCGATCCGCGGTGCGAGTTGGTGCGCGGCTGCGTCACCGACCCGGTGGCGGTCGGCGCGGCGATGCAGGGGGTGGCCGGATGCTTCCACCTCGCCGCCATCGCCTCTGTCGCACGCGGCAACGAGGATTGGCGCGGCACCCACCTGGTGAACCAAACGGGTACGGTGACAGTGCTGGACGCAGCCCGCGCCGCCGGGCGCGTGCCGGTGGTCTATGCCTCGTCGGCCGCCGTGTACGGCAATCTCGGCGACGCCGTGGCGCATGAGGGGCTGGCGCCCGCCCCGCTCACCGCCTATGGCGCAGACAAGCTGGGCTCGGAGCTGCACGGCGCGGTGGCGTGGCAGGTGCACGGCGTGCCCACCGCGGGCATGCGCTTCTTCAACGTATTCGGCCCGCGGCAAGACCCGCACTCGCCCTATTCCGGCGTGATCTCGATCTTCGCCGCCCTGGCCGCCGCCGACCGCCAGATCACCATCCATGGCGACGGCCAGCAACTGCGCGATTTCGTCTATGTCGGGGATGTGGTGGCGCATCTGCGTGCTGCCATGCGCCTCATCGCCGAAGCGCCCGGCCGCCACGTGCTGAACGTGTGCACCGGGCGCGCGACCTCGGTATTGGAACTGGCCCAGGCGCTGGGCCGCCTGCATGGCCGCGCGCCGCGCATCACCCACGGCCCCGCCCGCGCCGGCGACATCCGCCGCTCGCTGGGCGACCCCGCCCGCGCCGTGGCCACGCTGGGCCTGCGCGCCGGGATCGCGCTGGAGGACGGACTCGCCCGCACCCTGGCCAGCCTGGAAGCGGCTGCGGCCTAACCCCCTCGCCTAGCCCCCTCGCCTAGCCCCCTCGCCTAGCCCCCTCGCCTAGCCCCCTCGCCTAGCCCCCTCGCCTAGCCCTGGCCCAGCGCCTGCCGCAGCCGATGCACCAGCCCGGGCAGGGAGGCGCGCGGCAGCAGTTCGAACCAGTGCAACGGCTCTGTCCCGGTCGCGAGGCTGGTCTTGTAGCGGTCATTGCCGGCCAGCAGGTCGTAGGTGCCCAGCCCCTCCGCGGCATACATCGCCACCGCCAGATGGTGGCAGGTGAGCCCCGGCTTAAGCTGCGCCGAATCAGCCGAATAGTCGAACCCGCTCTGGTAGTTCGCCACCCGGCCGCGCCAGCGGAAATTGTAGAGATAGCCCAGCACCTGCCCGCCGGCGGCGATGCGCAGCAGGTCGATCTCCCCGCGCGGCCAGGCCGCCTCGAGCAGCGCGGCATGAAAGGCGACGAACTCGGGGTTGGCGAAGGCGCCGGGCTGGCCGCGCCGCGTCCAGGTTTGCTGGTGCAGCGCGGCGAGGGCGGCCAGATGTGCCTGGGCTTCGGCCAGCGAGGCTGCGCGCGCCACGCGCAGTTCCCCCGCGCCGGCATAGCGGCGCAGCGAACGGCGGATCTGCTGGCGCGCATTGGCGCTCAGCAGCGCCAGATGCCCGCCCGGCGACGCCCGCACCGCCGCGAGATCGACCACATGCGCCTGCGCCGGATGCGCCCGGTCGCGCCGCAGCCCCGGCGTGGCCCGCGCCGCGGCGGCGTGGGCCTCGTCCACCCCGCTCAGCACCACGCACTGCCCCCGGGCCACCAGCCCACCCAGCAGCCGCGCCAGCAGGCCCGGCGGCGTGCCCTGGGCGAGCAGCAGGCCGTTATGCTCCACATGAATGCTATCGGCCGCCGCCTGCCCACTCTCGTTCAGCCAATGCCGCGCGCCCCAGGGAAAACTGGGCCGGCGGTTGAACAGGCCCAATGCCACGGTGCGCCCGCCTTCCTCCACCGCCAGCAGCCAGGGATCGGGAAAGCGCGCCGCCACGCGGCAGCCCACCCAGGACCAGCTCTGGAAGAAGGAGCCATCGGCCTGCGCCTCCAGCACCCGCCAGCGTTCGCCGAGCATGCTCCAGGCAGGGGGGCGGATCAGGCTGATGTTGGGCATTCCCAGCGAAACAACCGCCCACAGGCGCGCCTGTCAATCCGGGGCTGCCCCTCGCGCATTGCGCCAGCGCCCGCCATGATGCCGCCGCAACGCTTCCGGAGATGCTGAGGTGCTGACGCAGGCGCTGGTGGAGCCGCCGGTCAATCTGCTGGTGCTGGTGATGCTCGGCCTTCTGCTGCGCGGGGCCGGCCGGCGGCTGGGCGCGCGGCGGCCCGGTTTGCTGCGCCGCTTCGGCAACTGGCTTGCGGGCATCGCCTTCCTCGGCCTCGTCGTGCTGTCCCTCCCGGCATCTGCCCAGCTGCTGCTGCGCGCGCTGGAACATGACCTGAAACTGGCCCCCACCGAGGGGGTGGCGCCGGGCGCGATCGTGATCCTTTCGGCGGAGGAACTGCGCGCCGTGCCCGGCGGCATCTTCACCGAGCCGGATATCGGCCCGATGACGCTGCAGCGCCTGCGGGCGGGGGCCGCGCTGCACCGGCGCACCGGCCTGCCGATCCTGGTCACCGGCGGCGTGCTGCGCCGCGGCAGCCCGCCGATCGCTGCCGCCATGGCCCGCGTACTGGCCGAGGAGTTCGGCATCCGGGCCCGTTGGGTAGAGGACCGCTCCGCCACCACCTGGGAGAATGCCGCCTTCTCCGCCCCGCTGCTGCAGGCCGACGGCATCGCCGCCGCCTATCTGGTGACACATGGCTGGCACATGCGCCGCAGCCTGCTGGCCTTCCGCGCCACCCTCTATCCCGTGGTGGCGGCCCCCGCGCACCTCACCGGCCCGGAGCGGCCGGACCTCGCCTCCTTCGTACCCAATGCCCATGCCTGGGCCAACAACCAGCTGGCGCTGCACGAGTGGATCGGGCTGGCCTGGTACGAGCTGAAGGCCTGGCACTGAGATGATGCAGCTCTACCCCACGCTTGCCGCCCTGCCCGACTGGGCTGCGGATGAGTTGCTGGACCGGGACGGGTTCTTCTCCACCCGCGCCTGGTGGCGCACGGTATGGGAGGCCGGGGTGCCCGAAGGCGGCACGCCGGTCTTCGCCCTGCACGGCACGCAAGGGGCCGGGGTGCTGCTGCCGCTGCTGCGCGACACGGCCGGCAGGCTGGAGGCGCTGACCACCCCCTATACCTGCCTCTACCCGATCGCCGCCGCCCCGGCCGCCGACCTGCCCGCCGCCGGGCGCGCGCTGGCCCGGCTGGTGCGCGGCACGCCCACCCTGCGCCTCGATGCGCTCGATCCCGAAGATTCACGACTGGCCGCCCTGCTGCAAGGCGCGCGCGCCGGCGGGCTGGTGCCGCTGCGCTTCGACCATTTCGGCAATTGGCGCGAGGAGCTGAACGGGCGAGACTGGCAATCCTACCTCGGCTCCCGCCCCGGCGCCCTGCGCGAGACCATCCGCCGCCGCCTGCGCGCCGCGGAGCGCGACCTCACGCTGAGCTTCGCCTGCCACGCCGCGCCGGACGCGGTGGCGGCCGGAATTGCCGAATACGAGGCCGTCTACGCCCGCAGCTGGAAGGAGCCGGAGCCCTTCCCGCGCTTCAACGCCGTGCTGATGCAGCAGGCGGCGGCAGTGGGCGCGCTGCGGCTGGGCGTGCTGCGCCGGGAGGGAGCGCCGATCGCCACCCAGCTCTGGGTGGTGCATGCCGGCACCGCCGCGGTGCTGAAGCTGGCGCATGACGAGGCGTTCAAGCCGATCTCGCCCGGGACCGCGCTCTCCGCCTGGATGCTGCGCCGGTTGATCGACGAGGAGCGGGTGCAGGCGGTCGATTTCGGGCGCGGCGACGATACCTACAAGAAGATGTGGACCGGCGAACGGCGCCAGCGCGTGGGCGTGGTGCTGGCCAATCCGCTGCACCCCGGCGGCATGGCGGCCCTGCTGCGCCACGGCCTCGGCAGGCTCCGCCGGACGCTGCGCCCGACCACCACGCGCTGAGGCCCGGCGCTCATACCCGGCGCCGCGCCGACAGGCCGGGGACACCCACCGGGGGCACGCCCACGGGGCCGGCCAGGTTCGCCGACGGCGTATCCCGCACAAAGGTTCCCGGCTTGCGCTCCGGCTCCAGGCAACGGCGCACGTATTCGCTGAGGATGAAACAGCAGGCGAACATCATCCAGTACCAGGGCTGGAAGGCGATACCGATGAAGGAGGAGCCAGCCATCAGCACCAGCAGCGACATGCCCAGCGCGCGCGCCAAGTCCCGGCACCATCGCAGTTCCTCTATCCCCTCGCATCGCTTCCAGATCCGCCACAAGCTCGAGAACGAGAGGAAGATGAGCCCCAGGAACATGAAGAACCCGGGCCAGCCAAGCTCGTTCAGCAACTCGAACCATGTGCTGTGCGGCGCGCGGCTGGTCTGCACCCAGCCATCGGGGTTCATGTTGTCCGGCGGCATGCGGATGACGTTGATCTCATAGGCCCGGAAGCCACCGCCCATCGGGTTGTCGGCCACGAAATCGATTGCCCACTGCCACACCTTGATGCGGGTGAGCGCGGAGCTTTCCTCCTTGTAGTCGTCGATCGTGCCCATGCGCTCTTTCCAGCGGTCGGGCGAGAAGACGAGGAGGAGGACGCCGAGCATCATGATCGCCACCGCGCCGGCCACCTTGTGGCGTGTCAGCAGCCAGTAGAGCATCGCGAGAACGGCAAGGCACACGAGACCGGTCCGCGCTCCGGTGCCAACCATCGCGGTGACGCAAAGCAGCGCATAGGTCGGGTAGAAGATGTTCCGAACATTCTTCCACGGCACCAGGATGGAATGCTCGCGCATGTAGAACAGCAGCGGGATGAACATCATGGCCACGGTGGCCATGGCGCTCGATTCCACCAGCCCCGAGTCCGCCGGCAGTGCCGTCATGCGCCACTTGTAGCCGCCACCTGTCAGCAGGCCCTTGATGCCCACGGCGATCAGATGCATGGCGGAGGCCAGCATATGGGTTTGCAGCAGCGCCTCGAGCTGCACGCGGCTGCGGATGACAAAGGGCAGGAACCCCGCAAACAACACAGCCTTGGAGGCCCAGTCCCATTTGAGCCAGGCGCTGTTGGGCCGCACCGCCCAGGTGAGGGTGGCGGTCATCCACACCGCCAGCGCGCCGCACAGGATCATATACATGCCGATCCGCGGCGCCGACCTGCGGTCCATCAGCACATAGGTGAGCAAGGCGCCCGCGCCCATCACGGCGGCAACGGGCACGCCCTTCAGGATGTCCGACAGGTATTGCGGGTAGAATGAGTCGATCCACACATAGCCCAGGGTCGAGACAAACGGCGTCAGGAAGCCGCCCGCCAGCAGGCCGACATAGGCCACGAAGATGACAATGTCGCTGACGCCCATCGGTCGCTAGCTCCCCGCTTGCCCTGTCATCGCCGCCCCAGGAACCGTGCCGGCCGATCCTGCCGTGCCGGGGGGGCATGCTCCGGCCGCGGCGCGGGCGCCTTGCCGGGCGGGCGCGGCCGCTCGAACCACGGCAGGCGGCGATCCAGGCGCATGGCAACCAAAATCACCACCGCCAGCATACCGAGCGACACCACCAGGGCGAACAGATCGACCATGCCAGCCTCCTGCGCCGTGCGGGGACGAAGCCCGCCTGTATACCGCCGCGGGCAGGGCCAATGCAAAGCATCGCCGTCCGTTCATGCCGCACGCGCCTGGCTCAGTGGCAGGCCGCGGAACAGCGCGTGCCAGGCAGCGAACATCGCCTCCTGGTCGAACGCTGCCTCTGCCCGGGCCCGGTTCGCGGCACCCAGCAGCGCCCGCCGCGCGGGGTCTTCCAGCAGCGCGGCCAGCGCGGCGGCCAGCAACGCCTCGTCCTGCGCCACCACCTCCGCCGCGTTGTCCGGCGCCAGCATGGCGCGCACGTCGCCCACATTGGTGGCGACCACCGGCAGCCCGGCGGCCATCGCCTCCAGCACCGAAAGCGGCATCTGCTCCGTATCTGACGACAGGGCGAACACGTCGAACCCGGCATAAAGCGCGGGGGTGTCGGCCACGTGGCCGGGGAAGGTCACGTCGGCGGCGACGCCCAGCTCGGCTGCCAGCGCCTCCAGCGCGGCCCGCTCCGGCCCGCCGCCGGCGATCACCAGCCGGCAGGGGCGCTGCGCCCGCACCGCCGCGAAGGCGCGCAGCAGGCGGGCGAGGTTCTTCTCCGGCCGCAGCGCCGCCACGGTGCCGATCACCGGCACCTCATTCACGCGGCGCGGCACGGCGAAGCGAGCGAGGTCGATCCCGTTCGGCACGTAGTGCACATGCCCGCGCGGCAGCCGCCAGACCTCGGTGGCGAGGCGAAACAGCACCTGGGACGGCACGGCCACGGTGGCGCGACGCAGCAGCAGCCGGCGCGTCCAGACCCGGCGCGGTTGTTGGCGGTGGCGTTCCTCCGGGCCGAACCCGTCCTCCACGTGCAGGTGGCGCACCAGGGTGGGCGTGTTGGCCATCGCCCATTCGATGCTGCCCCAGTTGCTGGTCACCAGCGCATCGGGCCGCAGCGCGGCGAGCACGGCGCGGAAGCGGCGCCGGTTGCCCAGCGTATCCCCCTTGCGGATCTCAACGGCCGGGAATGCCACATCCAACCCGGGATCGAGCCGCTCGCGGCAGGCGGTGTTGCCGTCCATCGCCACGATGGCGTGGCGGAATTCGCGCCCGAAGCGGTTGGCCAATGCGGCGAAACGCACCTGCGGACCGCCGACGGCGAAGGTGGAATAGACATGCAGCAGCAGCGGCGCCGTCATGCGGGCGCCTGCACATCGATCGCCCGTGCGCGGAACAGGGCGGGCTCAGCCACCGGCTGCCAGCCCAGGTCGCGCTTGGCGTCCGACACATCGAACGGTGCCGCCATGCCGCGGGACAGAAAATCGCGCTTGGCCGGCATCGCAACCGCCCGCCCGGTGGCGCGCTTCACCAGCCATTTCGCCACATCCACCAACCAGAGCTGCGTGGGCGATTGCGGGTGGAAACGTAGCGGGCGCCCGAGTGCCTGGCCCATATCGGCCAGGTATTCCCGCGCGCTTGGCCGCACCTCGCCGACGATGTTGTAGCAGCGCCCCTCGACCCCCGGGGCGTCGCAGGCGCGCACGATGGCGCTGGCGACATCCTCCACCAGCACGAAGGGCAGCGGGTTGCGGCCATCGTTCCAGCCGATGCAATGCTGGTCGTTGTTGAACAGGCCGAGCCCGGAATGCAGCGGCGGCCCGCCCTCCCCCACCACCACGCCGGGGCGCAGGATCACCACCGGCACGGCGTCCGTGGCATGCAGGCCCAGCAGCATCCGGTCGGCCAGCACCTTGGCGCGGGCATAGTCGCCGCGTTCCGTCTCGCGCGGATCGGGCGGCGTAGTGCCGGTGATGGTGCCGGCATCCGGGCCGAGATACAGCGAGGCGATCGAGCCGACATGCACCAGACGGGTCACGCCCGCCGCCTGGCACGCGCGCGCCACCGCCTCCGCCCCGCCGACCATGGCACGGCGCACCGCCTCGAAATCCGCCCCGCCGCCACCATGGGCAAGGTTCACCACGATCTTCGCCGGGCCGATGGCGCGGCCACCGCCGCTTCGTCGCGGATGTCCCCGCGATGCAGCGCCACGCGCGGATCGGCGAATTCCGCCGGCAGGTTCACCAGGTTGCGCGCCATCACGGAAACCCGATGCCGGGCGGCCAGCAACTGGCGCACCACATGCGTGCCGATGAAGCCGGTGCCGCCCAGCACCGCCACGTCCCACGCCTCCGGCTGTTCCTTCGCTGCCACCGGCTGCGGCGCCGGCAAGGCGAGGTCGCGGATCTCCTCACAGGCCCGCACCAGCGCCGCCCCGAAGGCACCATCCAGCGCCGGTGCCTGGCCGGCATCCAGCGCGCCGTGGAAGGCCGCGAGGCTCTCGCGCATCGAAACAAAGAACGCATCGCTGCGCGGCCGCAGCTTGGCCATCGCCAGGGAATACTTCGCCAATCCAGCAACAGTACCGGCGGCAATGGCGCCGGCGCTGCGCAGGCCGGAAATCGCCGTATCGGCCGCCTCCAGCCAGCGGGTGCGGCCCTGCACGTGACAGCGATCGGCCAGGATGTCGGCCACCGCCACGCCATCGTCGCCCACCACCGTCACCTGCCAGAACGGGTATCCCTGCCCCACGGCAAACCGCAGCTGCGCCGGCAGGCGCGCGCCCTGCAGCGACAGGTTCAGCGTGCCGACGAAATCCTTCCCCGGCGCGATCTCGATCGCCGGCCCCGGCAGCGCCTGCATCGTGCGGATCGGCCCCGCCAGCGCCACCAGCTGGGACAGCGGATGCACCGCCTGTTCCAGCAGGATGTTGCCCGGCGCTCGGAACATCCAATGCCCGAACTGCCGCGCCGCCATCTGCCGCAGGGCCACGTTGTAGATCACGCCGACAAAGTTCGGCCGCCCGATCGCCCCGCTCTCCACCACCGCGCGCAGCCTGGCGAAGGCCGGGTGATGGACGAAGTTCTGGTTCACGCCCAGCGCGGCACCACCCTGCCCCGCCGCTTCGATCAACGCCGCGCATTGCGCGCTGTCCACCGCCAGCGGCTTTTCCAGCAGCACCGGGATGCCCGCGCGCAGCAGCGGCTCGGCCGTGGACGCATGCAGATCCGGCGGCACCAGTACATGCGCGCGGTCGAACCCGCCGGCGGCGATCGCCTCGGCGACGGCGCCATAGGTTGCCCCCGCCCCGGTGGCGCGCGCCAGGCTAGCCGCGGCCTCCGCGTTCGGGTCGACGATGGCGGCGATGGTATGCCCCGGCAGGGTGCGCAGGGCGTCGGCATGCACACGGGCGATGAAGCCGGCGCCGACCAGGCAGATGCGGCTCATCGCGTCAGGCCAAGGCGAGGGTTGCGTCGGCCGAGCTGCCGGCGGCCGCCGGCAGCTCGTGGAACAGGAAGCCCTCGAACACCAGCAGCTGCCACAGCGCCATCGAATGGTCGAAGGCGCCGGCCTCGTGCTCGTCCAGCAGGCGGGCGATCGCCGGGCGTTCGAACAACCCGCTGTCCAGCATGGCCGGGCCCAGCAATCTTTCCCTCAGCCGCCCGATACCAGTGCGGAAGGGCCCCGCCAGTGACGTGGCAAAGCCCTGCTTCGGCCGGTACAGCACCTCGCGCGGCAAATGCGGCTCCATCGCCTTCTTGAAGATGTATTTGCCCTCGCCACCACGCAGCTTCAGCCGCCGCGGCAGCGAAAGCCCCCATTCCACGAAGCGGTAATCCAGGATCGGCGCCCGCACCTCCAGCGAGTTGGCCATGCTGGCGCGGTCCACCTTGGTGAGAATGCCGCCGGAGAGCCAGGTCTGCAGGTCAGCATACTGCGCCTGCACCAGCGGATCATCGGTGCCCGCCTCCTCCATCAGCACCGGGATGCGCGCGCCGGGATCGTAGCCGCCGAGGCGGCCCGCCAGCATGGGCGAGAACAGGGCCCGCCGCTGCTCCTGGTGCACGCGCGTGACGGTGCGCAGGTAACTCGCGGCGGAATCCAGGCTCAGCTCCGTCAACGTGTATTTCGCCCGCAGCCAGCGCGGCGCGCCATCGAGCTTCGGGTAGGCCCGCGCCAGGGTGCCGAACACAGCCTTGCGCATGCCGGACGGCACCAGCCGGCGCACCCCCTCGGTCAGCACATGCCAGCGATAGCGCCGGTAGCCGGCGAACACCTCGTCCCCGCCATCGCCGGAGATCGCCACGGTCGCGTATTTGCGCGCCAGGGCACAGACGCTGTGCGTGGGCACGCTCGATTGGTCGCCGAACGGCTCGCCGAAGATGCGGCCCTGCAGGCGCGCCGCATCGATCATGTCCACCGCCGCGGCGCGCTCGTTGTGCTGCGCGGTGCCGTAGCGCTTGGCCACCATCTCGGCATAGGGCGTCTCGTCCTCGGCGCCGTCGAAGCCGATGGTGAAGGTATCCAGCGTGCCGCCGCGCTGCGGGGCGGCCAGGGCCACCACGGCGCTGGAATCGACGCCGCCGGAGAGGAAAGCGCCCAGCGGCACGTCGGCGATCATCCGCTGGCCCACGCTGTGGCGCAGCTGGTCCACCAGCGCCTGCGCCGCCTCGCGCGCATCCATCTTCGCCGTCGCGGTCGGCACGCTCCAGTAGCGCTGCGGCACCACGCGGCGGCTGCCGCGCTCCACCAGCAGGCTGTGCGCCGCCGGCAGCTTCAGGATGCCTTCGTAGATCGTGCCGGGATCGGGGATGTAGCCGTAGGTGAAGAAGTCATCGACGGCCGTGGCCGAAACCTTGCGCGCCAGGCCCGGCACCTGGGCGAAGGAGGACAACTCGCTGGAAAACGCCAGGCTGCCATCGGCCAGCTTCGCATAGTGCAGCGGCTTCTTGCCCAGCCGGTCGCGCGCCAGGAACAGCTGGCCACGCCGCCGGTCCCAGATGGCGAAGGCGAAGAAGCCGTTGAGGTGCTGGACGCAATCCGGCCCCCACTCCTCCCAGGCATGCACGATGGTCTCGGTATCGCATTTGGTGCGGAACACATGGCCGCGCCCCTGCAGCAACGCCATCAGTTCCCGGTAATTGTAGATCATGCCGTTGAAGACGATGGCCACCGAGCCGTCCTCGTTGAACATCGGCTGCTCGCCGCCGGTGGGGTCGATGATCGCGAGGCGCCGATGGCCCAGGCCCAGGCCGGGCTCGGCATGGAAGCCATCCCCGTCCGGCCCGCGATGCGCCAGCGCCGCCGTCATCCGGCGCAGCACATCCATGTCCGCCGACCCGCCATCGGGCCGGAAGATCCCCGTGATCCCGCACATCAGGCCGACCCACCCGTCATCCAGCCCCCGTTACCGCCGGCACACCCGGCGAACTCTGCGGCGCCCATGTAGCACAGGCGTGCGTTTTACGCGGCATAACGTTACCGACAAGCGTCAGTCACACTCGCACAGGCACGTCACTAATTGGTCAAGAACGCCGCGATGCCGCATCATGGGCGCGGGAGGACTCCAGCATGACCGACAGCCTGCTCGCCCGTTTCCGCCTCGATGGAAAGGTGGCCGCCATCACCGGCGGCGCCAGCGGCATCGGCCTGGCCACCGCCGCCGCCCTGCGCGAGGCCGGCGCCACGGTGTGGCTGCTGGATCGCGACGAAGCCGCCGCCAAGCGCGAAGCGGCCAAGCTCGACGGCCACGCCCTGGCGATGAACGTGGCCGACGAGGCCGAGGTGGATGCCGGCTTCGCCCGCATCGCGGACGCAAGCGGCCGGCTCGACATCCTGGTGAACAATGCCGGCACCGCCATCCGCCGCCCCTCCGTGGAACTCTCCCGCGCCGACTGGCAAACGGTGGTGGACGTGAACATGACCGGCGCGTTCCTGTGTGCCCGCGCCGCCGCCCGCCATATGCTCGCCTTTGGCAACGGCGGCGCCATCGTCAACACCGCCTCGATCATGGGGCTCTCCGGCGGCGGGCTCTATCCCAACATCTCCTACCAAACGACCAAGGGCGCCATCGTGAACATGACACGCGCGCTGGCGGTGGAATGGGCCAAGCAGGGCATCCGCGTGAACGCCGTGGCCCCCACCTGGGTGCGCACCGGCTTCATCGCGCCCCTGCTGGGCCAGCCCGACGTGGTGGCGGAGATGGAACGCGTGACGCCGATGGGCAGGCTGGCCGACCCGGAGGACGTGGCAACCGCCATCCTGTTCCTCGCCAGCCCCGCCGCCGGCATGGTCACCGGCCACACCCTGGCCGTGGATGGCGGCTTCCTGGCGCAGTAGCCGCCCGGCACGGCCCCCGCCTGGCGCCGTGCAACAAACTGTTCCCCCGCCACGCGATTGCGCTATCACGCGCCCGTGACACATGGCGCGGCCGCGATGCCCTGCCGAACGGGAGGCCATAGCGCCGTGACGCAGCAGGACACCGCCCAGGCGGTCGTGAACAGTGACGTGGACGACATGGAGTTCGCCTCCGCCCGGCGCGACCTTGCCGGGCTGGTGGGCCATCTCTGGCGCGCCCTGGCCGCCGCCTTCGTGTTCTTTCACCTCTGGATCCTGCTGGTGGCGCCGATCGACCCCACCGTGGGCCGGGCCATCCATGTGTTCTTCGGCGCCGCCCTCGGCTTCGCCCTGTTCGCCGCCCGCAGCAGCGCCACCACCGGCACCCGCATCCCGCCGCTGGACTGGCTGCTGGTGGCCGCCAGCGTGGCGCTGCCGTTCCACTACATCCTGGATGCCGACGGCATCGAGATGCGCAGCTTCATGGGCCCCAACACCACCGACCTCGTCGTGGCCGGGCTCGGCATCCTGCTGGTGCTGGAATTCGCCCGCCGCACCGCCGGGCTGGTGATGCCGATGATCGTGCTGGTGTTCATCGGCTACTGCTTCGCCGGCCCCTTCCTGCCCGGCATCCTCTACCACCGCGGCATCGCCTTCGACCTGCTGCTGGTGGAGCTGATCGGCAATAACGGCGTGCTCGGCTCCATCGTGCAGGTCAGTGCCAGCTTCATCATCATGTTCGTGGTCTTCGCCACCTTCCTGCAGAAATCCAAGGCCGGGGACTATTTCAACGACCTCGCCCTGATCCTGGTCGGAAGGCTGCGCGGCGGGCCGGCGAAAGTCACGGTGCTGTCCGGCATCATGTTCGGCGCCGTCTCCGGCTCCGCCGTGGCCAACGTTGTCGCCTCCGGCACCTTCACCATCCCGATGATGCGCCGCGTCGGCTACGACCGCGCCACCGCCGGCGCGATCGAGGCCACCAGCTCCACCGGCGGGCAGATCACGCCGCCGGTGATGGGTGCGGGCGCCTTCATCATGGCCGAGGTGCTGGGCATTCCCTACACCGAGATCGCACTCGCCGGCCTCATCCCCGCGCTGTTGTTCTACTGGGCCAACTACACGCATTGCGACCTCAACGCCCGCAAGCTCGGCATTCGCGGCCTGTCGCGGGATGAGCTGCCGCGCTGGTCCGTGATCGCCCGGCGCGCCTACATGGCCGTGCCGCTGGTGATGCTGGTGGTGATGCTGGTGCAGGGCTTCTCCCCGTTCCGCGCCGCCGCCTGGGGCATCGCCGCCACGCTGCTGATCATGGTGGGCACCGCCCTCGCCCATCGCCTGATGGTTGCGCGCGAGGGCATCGTCTCCGGCACGATGGGCGCGCTGGTGGAAACGGCGGCCGATACCTACGACGCGCTGCACGGCAGCATGAAGGAGGTGATGCAGCTGGTCGCCGTCTGCGCCGCCGCCGGCATCGTGGCCGGCGTGATCGGTGTCACCGGCATTGGCGGACGCTTCGCCACCATGCTGCTCGATCTCGCCGGCGCCTCCGCCCTGCTGGCCATGATCTTCGCCATGGTGGTGGCGGTGATCCTGGGCATGGGCGTGCCCACCACCGCCGCCTATGCCATCGCCGCCGCCGTGGTCGCCCCCGGGCTGATCCGCATGGGCGTGCTGCCGCTGGTGGCGCATATGTTCATCTTCTACTTCGCCATCCTCTCGGCCATCACGCCGCCGGTGGCGCTGGCCTCCTTCGCCGCCGCCTCCATGGCGCAGGCGGATATGTGGCGCACCAGCGTGATCGCGGTGAAGCTGGGGCTGGCCACCTTCATCGTGCCGTTCATGTTCTGGCTCTCGCCCGCGCTGCTGGCCCAGGGCCCGCTGCCGGAGATCCTGCAAGCCTTCGCCACCGCCGCCTTCGGGGTGTACCTGCTCGCCTGCTCCACCGAAGGGTGGATGGGCCCGGCACCGCTGCCCCTGCCCCTGCGCCTTGCCGCCGCGGCGGCGGGGCTGCTGCTGATGATCCCCGAGACATGGACCGATCTCGCCGGGCTCATGGGCGGGGTGGGGCTGCTGGTGTGGCAGCTGCGCAAGCCCGAGGTAAGCTAAGCGGTTCTTTTTTGAAAAAAAAGAACCAAAAAACTTTTATCCGTTTGCGCCCAGCTCTCCATGGAGAACGAGGCGCAAACGGATGAAGTCTTTTTTGCTTCTTTTTTCTTCAGAAAAAAGAAGACGCTTCCTTACGCCATCACGAGATTGTCGGGGATCTTCTGCCCCACCTCGCGCAGGTACTTCGCCGCCCCGGGGTGGTAGGGCAGGAAGGTGTTCTTGCCAGCATTCTCCGCCAATGTCTCGGAGGCGGCCGAGATCGCCTGGCGCAGCCTTGCGTTCTGCCCCAGCACCGACTTCACCATCTCATACGCCAGGTCGTCCGGCAGCGACTTGTGGCCGATGGCGAAGTTGAACATGCCCACCACGTTCAGCTCGCGCCCGGCGGTGCGGTAGGTGCTGGCCGGCAACTTGCCGGGGGACAGTTCCGGATAAGCGGCGGTCAGCTTTGCCACTTCCTCGGCGGTGAAATCCAGGAACGTCACCTCGCCCTGCGTTTCCGCCTCGGAGAAGGCCGGGATCGGCACGCCGGAGGCAAACAGGAACGCATCCAGCAGCCCGTCCTGCAACTGGCCAGACATGTCGGCCCCGCTGCCGTAGCGCACCGCGCCGGGCTTGTAGCCCAGCTTCTCCAGCATCGGCCCGAAATACGTGCCCGGCGTGCCGCCGCGCGGGCCCACACCGATGTTCTTGCCGGCGAGCTGCGCCATGCGGGTGATGCCGCTTTTCTTCAGCGCGATGCCGTGGAAGGGCGTGTCGTACATCGGGAACAGGGCGCGGATGTCCTGGAACTTGCGGCCCTGGGTCCAGGCCCCGTCGCCGTTCCAGGCCTGCAGCGCCACGCCCATGGTCACCATGCCGATCTCCACCTCGCGGGTGTTGACCAGCACGATGTTCTGGTTCGGCCCCTGGGTGGTGCGATAGGAGATGTTCACCCCCGTCGCCTCCTGTACCAGCTGGCCCCAGGCCGGGCCATACAGCGCATAGGTGCCGCCAGGTGCGGCGGTGCCCATGTTCAGCGCCTTCGGCCAGGCGGCATTCTTGGGCTGTGCCCCCGCCTCGCGCAGAAGAACGGGGGCGAGGCCGAGGGCCGCGCCGAGCATAAGCGAGCGTCTGTTCAAAGTAATGTTCCTCCCCCAAACCAAATGACACACTCTGTCATATTGGGCCGGAGATGGGGCCGCCGCCCGGGGTCTGCAAGAAGGAACCGGCGCGCAGACGCTACAGGATTGCCGAGTGGACGAAATTGCTCACCAGTTCCAGCCGCTGGCTGTGCCAGGGATCGGGGATGCGGCAGTTGGTGAGATAAGCGAAGGACACGCCGCTCTCAGGGTCGGCCCAGCAATAGGAATTGCCGGCACCGCCATGGCCGAAGGTGGTGGGCGAGGCGATGGCGCCCAGGCCGCGGATGCCCGGGGTGGTGCCGCGCAGATGCGGGCCGAGGCCGCGATGCATGGGCTGGTTCATGGCGTGGTCGTGCATGTCGCCGGTCCAGTTGCGGATGGCGTATTGCAGGGTGCGCGGGCCCACCAGGCGATTGCCGCCGATTGTGCCGCCGGCGAGCATCATCTGGTAGAACGCCACCATGGCCCGCGCCGTGGCATAGCCGCCGCCGCCGGGCACGCCGGCCTTCTTGAAGGCGTCCGAGTTACGGTCCGCCGCCGGCACCACGCCGGCATCCTTCGGCTCGTGCATGTCCACCGCGTGCTGCATGCCATGGGCATCGAGGCCGATCTGCATCTCGCCAGTGAGGCGCATCGGCGCGATCACGGCCTCGCGGATGAAGGTTCGGAAATCCTGCCCGGTGAGCTTCTCGATCAGCACCGCCAGCGCCCAATGGGCGGAGGCGCCGTGGTAGTGCAGGCGAGAGCCCGGGGTGAATTCCAGGCTGAAGTTGCAGACCGTGTCGTGCAGGCGGGCGTGGTCTTCCCAGCAATCGGGCCCCACTTCGGCGTTCGGGAAGCCGGCGAGATGGGTGATCACCTGCATCACGGTCACGTCGCCCTTGCCGTTCCTGGCGAAGGCGGGAACGTGCGAGGCGAAGGTGTCGGTGAAGCGAAAGGCGCCCTGCTCGGCCAGGATCCAGCACGCCGCGGCGGTGATCACCTTGGTGTTGCTGAACAGCAGCCACATCGAGGCATCGTCGGCCGCGACGCCCTGCTTGGCGTCGCCAAACGTCTTGAAATGGGCGAGCTTGCCGTGCCGGGCGATGGCGATCTGCGCGCCGGGGTAGCGGCCGGCCTTGATGTGGCCCTCGATCAGGGCGTGCAGCCGCGCGATCTGCTCCGGACGGAGATGGGCTTCTTCCAGCGTGGTGCTGGGCAGGGGGTATCCGCTCATGGTCTCGCTCCCGTTCGTTGCCGGAAGCATCCGCCCTATCGCCGGCCGCTTCAAGCTACTCCACCCGCAGGGCACCCCGCAGTTCCGCGAGTGCGGCGGGGTCTTCGGCGATGGCCAGGCGCATTGCCGCCAGCACCGCGAAGCGCTGCATCAGGGCGCGGCGGCGGGCGGGGGCGAGCGGGTGCGCCGGTGCCTCGCGGATCAGGGCGGCTTCGCGGGACTCGACCACGATCAGGCCGGTTTCCGTGGGGATCAGGCCATCCGGGAAATCGGCATCCACGGCGAAGAACAGGGCGTCGCAGAATTCACGGTATTCCGGCCATTTCGCATCAGTCTGGAAATCGCGCAGGCCGGACTTCACCTCGATGCAGACGAAGCCGCCATCGGGGCGGAGCGCCATGATATCCGCCCGGCGGCCGTTGGGTAGCGTCATCTCATGCACCGGCGCCCAGCCCATCTGCAGGCAGAAACGTGCCGTGGCGCGGCGGACGGCGTCGGTGCGTTCGGGGAAGGTGAGGTCGCTCAAAGCGCGTCGATGGCCTGGGCGAGCTGGATGTCGCGCAGCGAGAGCCCGCCGGCATCGTGGGTGGCGAGCGTGATGGAGACGCGGTTCCAGACGTTGCTCCATTCCGGGTGGTGGTCCTGCTTTTCCGCCAGCAGGGCGACGCGGGCCATGAAGCCCCAGGCCTCCACGAAATCGCGGAAGGCGAAGTCGCGCTGGATCGCATCGCGGCCCGGGACCATGCGCCAGAGCGGCAGCGCCGTGGCCAGAGTGGCGCGTTCGATGTCCGTCAGCTTCGCGACCATGCGTCTCTCCTTGACCCGTGCCGCACCGGCGTGCGGTGGTGCGGCGATGAACAACAATGCGCCCCCTGCCCCGCCCTTCACAACGCCGCCGGATGCCGAGGCGATCGCCGATCTGGCCGAGCGTGCCCTCGCCGCCATTCCCGAACGGCTGCGGCGGCACATCGCCAATCTCGGCATCAGCGTGGAGGATCTCGCCGAGGACGAGATTCTCGATGAGATGGGCATCGAGAGTGCCTGGGAGCTGACCGGGCTGTACCAGGGCGTGCCGCTCGGCGAGCGCAGCATAAGCGACGTGGCCCGGCTACCGGACCGGATCGTGCTGTACCGCCAGGCGATCCTGTTCGAGTGGATCGAGCTGGGCGAGGATCTCGGCCGGCTGGTGCAGAACGTGGTGGTGCACGAGGTGGCGCACCATTTCGGTTTTTCCGACGCCGAGATCGAGGCTCTCGAACAGGAGATGGGTGGCTAGGGGCGGGTTGCCGTCAGGCCGCCATCCACCACGATCTCGGTGGCGGTGATGTGCTTGGCTTCCTCGCTGGCCAGGAACAACACGGCGTGGGCGACATCCCAGCCATCGCCCATCTGGCCGATGGGGACGCGGGCGTTGCGTTCGGCGATCAGCTTTTCCGCGTCATTGCCGCCGATCTGGCGGGCGAGGCGTTCGCTGACGAGCGGGGTGTTCATCAGGCCCGGCACGACGGTGTTGCAGCGGATGCCTTTCCGCGCATTGTCGATGGCGATCGCCTTGCTCATGCGGATCACGCCGGCCTTGCTGGCGGCGTAGGCGATGTATTGGCGGCCGGGCTGGTCGCGCACGCCGGCGACCGAGGCGACGTTGACGATGGCGCCCTTGGCTTGCGCCTGCATGATCGGCAACACGTGCTTGCAGGCGAGGAAGACGGATTTGAGGTTCAGGTCCATCTGGGCGTGCCAGACTTCCTCCAGCATGGACACGGGGTCGCCCGGGGCGCTGCCGCCCACGTTGTTCACCAGGATGTCGATGCGGCCGTGGCGGGCCATGCAGGCTTCCACGGCCGCCTTCACGTCCTCGCTGTCGGTCATGTCGCAACGGACGGCATGGGCCTGGCCGCCTTCGGCGCGGATGGTGGCGACGGTGGCTTCGGCGGCGGCGGGGTTGAGGTCGGTGCCGAAGATGGTGGCACCCTGGCGGGCCATCACCACGGAGGTGGCGCGGCCGTTGCCCCAGCCCTCGCCGACCGAGCCCATGCCGGAGATGAAGGCGATCTTTCCGTCGAGGCGCAGCATGGCGGTTCTCCCGTTCTAGTCTTTTTCTAGCCTGCCACGCAGGCGGCGGCCGAGGGCGAGTTCGGTGACGATGCCGTGCAGGGTGCGCAGTTCCTGCTGGGTGACTTCGCCGCGCTGGAAGAAGTGGCGGATGTTGCGGACCATGCCGGGGCGCTTCTGTTCGTTCTTCAGGAAGCCGGAGGCGTCGAGCTGGTCGACGAGGTGGAACAGGAAGTTCTCCAGCTCCGCCTTGTTGGCGATCTGGGTTTCGTTGGTCATCAGCGTGCGCGGCATGGTTTCGTCGGTGGCGGTCCACCATTCATAGGCCATCACCATCACCGCCTGGGCGAGGTTGAGGCTCATGAAGCCGGGGTTGAGGGGGTAGCGGATCAGGGCGTCGCAGCAGGCCATGTCGTCGTTGTCGAGGCCGGCGCGTTCGGGGCCGAAGAGGAGGCCGGTTTTCAGGCCGCGGGCGGTGATGCTGCGGAGTTCGGTGGCGGCACCGCGGGCGGTGAGGACGGGCTTGATGATGTGGCGCGGGCGCGGGCAGGTGGCGAAGACGTGGTGCAGGTCGGCAACGGCATCGGCGACGGTGTCGTGCAGGGTGAGCTCGTCGAGGATGCGGTCGGCACCCGAGGCGTTGCGCCAGGCGGCGGGTTGGGGCCAGCCGTCGCGGGGGGCGACGAGGCGGAGGTGGAACAGGCCGCCATTGCCCATGGCTCTCGCGACGGCGCCGATATTGTCGGCCAGTTGTGGGCGGACGAGGATGACGACCGGGGTGTTGCCGATCGGCTCCAGGTCGGCGCCGCCATCCCTTCCCGTCATCGGCGGCGCCAGATGGTGCCTTGGGGGCTGTCCTCCAGCATGATGCCCTGGGCTTCCAGCTCCTTGCGGATGGCGTCGGCGCGGGCGAAGTCTTTCGCCTTGCGGGCGGCGATGCGGTCGGCGATGGCGGCGTCGATGGCGGAATTGTCGCCTTCGCCCTGGAACCAGTTCTTCACCTGCAGCAGGCCGAGGATGTCGCCGGCGGCGCGGAGGTCGGCGGCGGCTTGCTGGTCGCCGGCCATGGCCTTGTCGGCGAGGGCGTGCATTTCGGCGATGGCGAGCGGGGTGTTCAGGTCGTCGGTGAGGGCGGCGAGGATGGGGGTGGAGAGGGTGGCGGAGGGCTCGGCCGGGGTGCGTTCGAGGGCGCGGTAGAAGCGGTCCAGTTCCTTGCGCGCTTCGGCCAGGGCGGTATCGGAGAAATCCAGCAGGCTGCGGTAGTGGGTTTTGAGCAGCAGCAGACGGGCGGCCTCGGCGGGGGCCTTGGCCAGCACGTCGCGGATGGTGACGAAGTTGCCCAGGCTCTTGCTCATCTTCTCGCCGTTGATGACGAGCATGCCGTTATGGACCCACATCCGGGCGAAGCGGCTGCCGGGGAAGGCGCAGAGGGACTGGGCGATCTCGTTCTCGTGGTGCGGGAAGATCAGGTCGGTGCCGCCGCCGTGGATGTCGAAGCTTTCGCCGAGGTGCTTCCAGGACATGGCGGAGCATTCGATGTGCCAGCCAGGCCGGCCGCGGCCCCAGGGGGAGGTCCAACCGGGGAGATCGTCGGTGCTGGGCTTCCAGAGCACGAAATCCCCGGCGTCGCGCTTGTAGGGGGCGACATCGACGCGGGCGCCGGCCAGGAGTTCATCGGGGCTGCGGCCGGAGAACTTGCCGTAGTCGGGGAAGCTGGGGACGGCGAAGAGGACGTGGCCTTCGGCTTCGTAGGCGTGGCCGGAGGTGATCAGGCGCTCGATGATGGCGATGATCTCGGCGATGGTCTCCGTCGCGCGGGGTTCGTGGTCGGGCGGGAAATTGCCGAGGGCGGCGATGTCCTGGCGGTAGTCCTTCAGCGTCTGTTCGGTGATTTCGCTGATGGGGACGCCGGCTTCGCGGGCGCGGTTGTTGATCTTGTCGTCGATGTCCGTGACGTTGCGGACATAGGTGACCTTGTCGAACAGGCGGCGCAGCAGGCGGACCAGCACGTCGTAGATGACGGCGGGGCGGGCGTTGCCGATATGGGCGAGGTCGTAGACGGTGGGGCCGCAGCAATAGACGCGCACATGTCCGGGATCGAGCGGCACCAGCGCCTCGCGGCGCTTGGTGAGGAAATTGTGCAGGCGCATCTCGGGCATGGGGCGGGGTTCGCTGTGTTGGGACGGGGGTTGTCCCACCGGAAGGGCTTGGAGATCAACGCCGTTCCGGGAAACCGAGGCATGAGGTGGGGGGCGGTGGGAATTTTGTTTTGTTAACGGAATGATTTGGGCGTGGGTTTTCCCGGTCAGTCGGGGCCGTATTTTTTGCGGAAGTAGCGTGCGGCCTGGACCTCGTAGGGGCGGAAGTGCAGGTCGGGGTCGTTGAACGAGGGGCGGCGCGGGCGGGGGGTGCGCGGCTTGCGCGGGGGGCGCGGGGGCGGGGGGAGTTTCAGCCAGGCCGGTTGGTCGATGCCCAGCGCATGGCAGAGCGGGCGCAGCAGGCGGGCGGCCTGGGGGGCGGCTTGGACGAAATCCTGGGTGTGGGGGTTTTGCAGGAGGTCGTGGAGCGCGCCAGCGCTGGGGCCGGCTTCCGGGATGCGGCGGGTGATCCAGCCGCGGCCTTGGGGGAGGCAGGTGGGGGAGTCGACCAGGGGCATGCCGGGGGCGGGGAGTTCGGGGATCTGGGGCGGGGGTGTGCGGGCGGTTTTCGGGCGTTGGGTGGGGTTGCGGGGGGTGGGGAGGGTGTTGGTTTGCCAGCGTTCGTAGAGGCGGGCGAGGCGGTTGTTCAGGCGGTGGAGGCGGAGCCAGAGGAGGGTCCAGACGGGGCCGGGGAGGATCGGGAGGTCACCGTGGGGGGCGATGATCCAGCGCAGGTCGGGCCCGGCCCAGATCGGGCGTGCGGGCGCGCTGACGACAGTGGCTGCGCGCGTGATGACGCGGCGCAGGCCCTGGATCAGGCCGGTGAGGAGGAGGGAGAGCTGGAACATGGTTAGTTATATAACTAACCTGTTAGGGCGACGCAAGGGGTTGGTGGGAATGTTTTTTGGTGGGCGGGTGTGGGTGGGGAGACCTCAAGAGCCTCCCCCGGCCCCCCCCTGCGGCGCATGGGGGAGAGAAGTCAGTCAGAAAGAAAGCGGCCACTAAGACACTAAGACACAAAGGAAGCGGGAAGAGGCTGGGATTCGGAGAGAGCCGGAAGGAAGTGAGGTCAGATTTTACACGGAGACACAGCGTTACAAAGACGCAAGGCAAGGGGGTAGGAAGGAAGATGGCGGAACGGCTTCGCGTTCCGCCCTACTTCGGGTGGGAGAGCGTGTTTTCTTCTCCCTTGTCTTGCTTCTTTGTGTCTTTGTGTCTTTGTGTCTTTGTGGCCGCTTTCTTGTTTTTCTAACTTGCCTTGGTGGTGGTTAGAGGCGGCCGCGGTCGACGCCTTGGGCGGGGACTTTGCGGACGCGGGCGAGGATGTCTTCGATGTTGTCGATCTCGCCTTCCCAGAAGGCGTCGATCAGGTCGCGGTTGGCGGTGGCCCAGCTGGAGACGCGCTCGAAATCGCGGGCGTGCAGGCCGCCGGCGACCTGGAGGACGATGGGCTCCAGGGTGAGCACGGTGATCACGGCCGGGTCGTAGCGGGTGCCGGGCGTGACCTCGATCACCACGTTGTCGCGGCCCTGGGCGCGGTGCAGCCAGACGACCTGCTGGAGGCCGGTGAGGTGCGAGCGCAGGCTGACGGTCTGGCGGGCGGGGCCGGTCTGGCGATCAGTGTCCGGGCGGGCGCGGTCGCGATCACGGTCCCTGTCGCGGTCACGCTCGAAGCGGGACTGGTCGGGGCGGGATTCGTCCTGGGCCTGCCTCTCCTGATGGGGGCGCTCCTGATAGGGGCGATCCTGTTGGGGACGGTCCTGGTTGAAGCGCTCCGGGCGGCGGTCTTCGAAGCGGCGTTCGTCGCGGCGGCCCTCGAAGCGGGGTTCGGGGCGCGGCTCCTCGGCGCGGGAGGCTTCAGCACGGGAGGCTTCAGCACGGGAGGCTTCAGCACGGGAGGCTTCAGCACGGGGGGCTTCGGCACGGGAGGCTTCGGGCTGGCGCGGTTCGCGCGCGGGCTCGGGGGCCGGCTGGCGCGGTGGCGGGGCGGCGACGGGCGCAGGCGCAGCGGGTCTCGGCGCCGCTGGTGCCGGGACTACTGGTGCCGGGGCCACAGGCGTCGGGGCCACTGGCGCCGGGGCCGCGGGTTCGGCGGCGACGGGCTGTGCCGAGGGCTGCTCGGGGGCGGTGCGGGCGGAGAAGCCGGCGCCGATGGCGTCTTCGTCGATTTCCAGCCTGGGCAGGGTGCGGCGCAGCAGGGCGAGCGCGGTGGCGCATTCGGCCTGGAAGGCATCCGCATCCTGGTCGGGCGCGCCGAAATGGGCTTGCAGGGCCGGCCAGGGGGCGGCTTCGATCGAGCGGTCCGGCTGGGCCGGCAGGGTGGCGGCGAGCCAGACATAGATGTCCAGCGCCATGGCCGAACGCTGCAGGGCGGCGACGGCGGCACGGTCCAGCGCCACTTTTTCGCGCTGCAGGTTGTCCAGGAAGCGGGCGTTGAGGCGCACGACGTTGCGCCAATCGGAACTGGTGCGCGGACGGCCGCGGGCATCCAGCACCGACAGGCCCGGGCCGCCTTCGGTGGCGACCACGATGCGGCAGCCGAACAGCGAGGTGGCCTGGGCTTCCAGCGCCGGGACCAGCTCGGCCGGGATCGGCGGCTGCATGGCGGCGGCCAGGGCGGCGGCGCTTTCACCGAGCGAGACCTGCGACTGGTCCAGCCGGACGGCGGAATCGCACAGATGCATCAGCAGGCGCCGGAGCATGGCGCCGCCTGGCACGCGGTCCCGTTCGCTGCCGGGCTCGATCGTGACGGCGGTGCCGCCGCGCTCATGCGACCAGGGCTGCGCGGCGCCGGGGCGCTGCGGGAGGGGGAACTGGCAGAAGCCGGGGTGATACCACAAGGCATCGGCCTCGCCCTCGGCGGGGCGGGCGCGCAATTCAGGAAGAATGGTCATGCTCCAGCGGGCTGGCTCGGGAAAACATCCAAGACGGAAACCACCAGGACGGCCGGGCGGCGCGGATCGTTTATCCACCCCGGAGTCCTGCGTGGTTGGTCATGCGAGGCGATAGGCGCAAACCGGCCGGCGATCAAGCAGGTTGATGGGAAAACGGCTCATGCTAACCCGCATCGACCCATGAAGAATGGGCCCATGCGGGTTGGCATGAGTCTTTTTCTCGCGCGCCGCCACCGGCCAGCCCGGCGCGCGATACCAACCCCGGCCATCGCCGGGGTTGGCATCAGGCGGGGGTGCGGAAGGCCAGAAGCGGCAGCGAAGCGAGGATGGTGAGGCTGGCGCCGACGGCGAGCACCCAGAGCGTGGCATCTGCCCCGCCATGCTGGATCAGCAGGGCGCCGAGGGAGGGGGAGGCGGCTTGGGCGAGCAGGCTGGGCATGGCGAGGCGGCCCATCATGGTGGGGTAGCCATCCCGCCCGAAGATGGCGAGCGGGAGGGTGCCGCGGGCGATGGAGCGGATGCCGGAGCCGCTGCCGTAGAGGATGAGGCCGAGGGCGGCCAGGGCGGGATCGCCGAACATGAGGCCCAGGCCTGCGGCGGCCAGGACGTTGGAGGCGATCATGGTCCAGACCGGGTGGAAGTTGCGGCCGACCGCGGCTTCGATGATGCGGGCGCCGACCTGGGCCGGGCCGATGAGCGCGCCAAGGGCGACGGCCATGGCGAGTTCCACGCCGCGGGCCTGGAGCAGGGTGAGCATGTGGACGGAGACCACCGTCATCAGCACCGAGGCGCCGGTGAAGTTGGCGGCGACCAGCCAGAAGGCGCGGCGCATGCGCGGGGTGATCTGCGCGGTGCCGTGGGCGGCTGCCTTGGCCGGCGGCGTTTCCGTCTCCTTCGGCAAAAAGAAGACGTAGAGCGGCAGCATGACGAGCAGCGCGATGGCGGCATAGGCCCAGCAGGCGCCGCGCCAGCCGATGCGCTCCACCATGAAGGCCGAGAGCGGCCAGCAGACGGTGCTGGCGAAGCCGCCATAGAGGGTGAGCAGGGTGATGGCGGAGCGCGCGTTCTCGCCATAGATGCGGCCGAGGGCGGAGAAGGCGGGATCGTACAGCCCGGCGGCCATGGCGAAACCCAGGACGGTCCAGCCGAGGATATAGACGGGGATGTTGGGGGCGGCGGCGAGGATCGCCAGGCCGAGGGCGAGCAGGACAGCGCTGGCGGCCAGGATGGGACGGCCGCCGAAGCGGTCGATCAGCCGGCCCACGCGCGGGGAGGCGAGGCCGGAGACGAGGAAGCCGAGCGAAAGGCCGCCGACGATCCAGGTGAGGCCCCAGCCGGTGTCGTCGTCGATCGGCTTCGCCAGCACGGCGATGAGATAGTAGCTCGTGCCCCAGGCCAGGATCTGGGCGATGCCGAGGGCGCCGACGACGCGCCAGCGGGGGTGGGTGGGGCTAGTCACAGGAAGGATTCTTCTTTTTCTGAAGAAAAAGAAGCAAAAAGACTTTTGTGACTTTGGGCCGGGGGTGGTTCCGGCCTGGCGTGGTGGTAGTCGGCCAGTGATGGGTGGGCACCGGCCATGATGGGGCACGCTCCTGGATTGCTTCGCTGCGCTCGCAATGACGGCATGGGGCCACGGTGAGTGGTTGATGTCTTGATCGGGCGCAAAGTCATAAAAGTTTTTTGGTTCTTTTTTTCAAAAAAGAACATGTTTTATTAGAGGGACGCTCGGATCTCAGCGAGACCGCGCCGTGCAGTGCCGTCGGGCGCGAAGTTGGTGGGGTCGAGCCAGGCGGTGAGCGCGCCGCGGCAGCGCGGCCATTCGTCGGCGGTGATGCTGTACCAATCCGTGTCGCGGCGGCGGCCTTTCACGGTGAGGTGCATGCGGTGGCAGCCTTCGTAGGTGAAGCCGAGGCGGTCGGCCGCGCGCTTGGAGGGGGCGTTGAGGCTGTTGCACTTCCAGACGAGGCGGCGGTAGCCGAGGTCGTCCGCCGAATATTTCAGCAGGAGGTACATGGCTTCGGTGGCCGCGCGGGTGCGCTGCATGGCGGGGCCGAACCAGATGTTGCCGAGCTCGATGGCGGCGTTCTTCGGCTGGATTTCCATGAGCGTGAGCCAACCGGTGGCGAGGCCCGTGCTGACGGGGCGGACGGCCCAGGCGATGGGGTCGTGGGTGGTGGAGAAATCGGCGATGAACTTGGCCAGAGCGTCCTGCGAGGCGAAGGGGCCGTAGCCCATGTAGGCCCAGGAATTGTCACCGGCATCGGTGCCGGCCTTGACGGCCTGCCAGAGTTCCGGGGCGTGGCGGGGGTGGAGGGGTTCCAGCTCCACATAGCGGCCGGTGATGCGGGTTCGCACCGGGAGCGGGCGGGGGGTGGTGTCGACCTCGGGGCCAACCGGCGGGGAGATGGGGTGGGGCTGGGTGCTCATGGGGGGCATCGTGCCGCAACGGTGGCGGGGCGCAATGGGCCAATCGGGGGCGGCTTGGATGGACCAGCGGGAGGGTTATCAATTAGTTAATTTCTGAAATTGCGGGGCATTTTTAACACTACAATCGTAATATAAATATAGACTGACTAAATTTTTCCTTGTTTCTTGAGCTTACACAAAACTACTCAGAGGACCGGCGTGCAAATTTCCCCAAGCACTACATTCCGCATTCCTACCAACCACCGCACGCGGATCGCGGCGGCGCTGCTGCTCAGCACGGCGTTCGTGGCGCCGGCAATGGTCCTGGTGGCCTCAGACAGGGCGGCTGCGCATACTCTTACGTTCGGTTACACGTCGTCAGGTACCACCGCTACGTTTTGGTACGGCACCTACCACGAATCGGATTTCAACGAAGGTTCCGTGAGTCTGACGGGGGCTGGGGGCACGACCATCTCCAAGTTCACCTTGTTGCAGGGCACCCGGCCGACCGGGCTCGTGTCTGGTGTGAACTGGTTCGAAACGGATGGCTCCTTCGACGACGGCCCCGTCCCCGGGACGGGGCTATTCCCGGGCGGTACCAAAAATAGCTGGGCATGCTGTTACAGCGCTTGGCAGGGCGCGACGTTCGCGAACCTGGTGGATGGCAAGTACACGTTCACTTACATCCCGCTGGGTGACCCGCTCTCTTACGACCCCACGGGAACGCCGACCGGGGACTGGGCGCCGGTGGACAGCATCGTGCTGAGCAACTCCATCTCGATCGTGACACCGCCACGCAACATCGTGCAGGTCAACACCAAAATCAGCGACGTGGTGGGAGGGACCGTGCTGCCGGTGTTCGATGGCGGGACGCTCGCGGCCAACGGGGGGGTCACTGCGCTCAACTTCACCATCACCGGGGCGAACGGGACGCTGGACCAGGCTGGGCTGCATACGATGCTAACCGGCGTGTTGTCGGATGCGGTGGCGGGAACGCCGGGGGGGCTCACGATCGTCAATTCCGGCGCGGGCGGCAGCATCACGCTGAGCGGGGCGAACACCTATACGGGTACAACAACGATCGGGACCGGCACGACGGTGGCGGTGAACGGGTCTTTGGCGGGAACGGTCTTGGTGACCGATGGCGGCATGCTGCGCGGCACGGGCAGCGTGGGCGGGATCGGCGTGGGCGCGGGCGGCGTGCTGGCGCCGGGCAACTCGCCGGGCACGCTGGTTTCGGCCGGGCCGGTGGTGCTGGCGGCGGGTTCGACCACGCAGTTCGACATCGATGGCACCGGGACGGGCAGCGGGGCGGGGAATTTCAGCCGCATCATCGTGACCGGGGCGGGGAATACGCTGACGGCGGGCGGCACGGTGGCGCCGACGCTGCGGGGGATCAGCGGGGCGGCGACCAATACGTTCACGCCCGTGGTGGGCCAGGCGTTCCGGGTGGTGCAGGCGCAGGGGGGTGTGCTGGGCGCGTTCTCCGGCCTGGCGCAGCCGGTGGGGCTGGCGGCGAACACGCGGTTCGACGTGGTCTATGGCGGCGGCACGGTGGACCTGGTGGTGACGCCGGCGCAGTTTGGTGCGTTGGCCGACTGGTCTTCGCCGATGGGCGCGGCGCTGGATGCGGTGCGGCCGGCCGCGGGTGCCGCGGCGAGTGCGGCGCAGTCGGCGGTGTTCGGGCCGATCTATGGCCTGACCGCGGCGCAGATGCTGGAGAACTAGCGGCAGATGGCGCCGATGATCTATGCCGATACGCTCTCGGCGCAGCGAACCGCCTTCCATGCGGCGACCGGCAGCGTGGGTGGCGAGCTTTCGGCGCGGCGCGGCGGGGTTGCGCAGGCCGGCGGGCAGGCGGTGACGACAGAGCTGGGCACGACGTTCTGGATGCAGGGCAGCGGCACCACGCAGCGCACGACGAACGGGCCGGGCAATACGCCGGGCAACACGGTGCAGGGCGGCGGGGCGACGGTGGGCGTGGATGCGCTGGCGCTGCCGGGGATCCGCCTGGGCGTGGCGGTGGGCGTGGCGCACCAGGTGGTGCGGGCCGGCAATGGCGGGCAGCACAAGGGCGAGGTGGGCCACCTGACGGCCTATGGCAGCTACTCGCTGGGCATGGGCGCCTGGGGCCTGGGCTTCATCGATGCGCAGGCGAGCCTGCTGGCGGCGCAGGGGCAGGCGTCGCGCCGGCTTTCGCTGTATGGCGCGACCTCGCGCGGCGATACCGGCAGCCTGGGGGCTGGCGGGCAGGTGAAGGGCGGCGTGCGCGTGGATGTCGCGGGATGGCAGGTGGAGCCGAGCGTGGCGTTCTCCGCGCTGCGGCTGCACCAGGGCGGGCTGAATGAGTATGGCGCGGGGGCGGTTGGGGCCAACATCGACCGTGGCGAGCTGACCAGCCTGCAATCCCAGCTGGGGGTGCGGGTGGATCGCGGCTTCGCGTTCGGCGAGGGCATGCGGCTTGTCGGTTCCGTGAGCGCGGCCTGGGCGCATGAGTTCGGCGACGAGCGCACGCGGGTTTCGGGCCGGATCTCGGGCCTGCCGGGGGCGGGGTTCGCGCTGATGAACGCCGGTGGCGGGCGCGATGCGTTGGTGACCTCGGCGCAGGCGGTGCTGGAGACGCAGACGCCGCTGAAGCTGTTCGTGGCGTATTCCAACACGGCCTCTACCCGGACGCTGGGGCAGGCGGTGACGGCCGGCCTGCGCTACAGCTGGTAGTGGCGGCGCCCCCCGGGGGGTCGTTCCCCCGGGCGGGCTTTGCCTAACCCCTCACCCAACCCTCTCCCCCAAGGGGAGAGGGCTTTTTTGTGTCCGTCGCGTGCAGTGGCTGCACGCTGGCCGTCAGTCGTCGGTGCTGGGGGTGGGGCGGCGCATGCGCAGGCGGCGGATGCGGCGGACATCGGCTTCCAGGATGCGGAACTCGATGCCGCTGGGGTGGCCGATGACCTCGCTGCGGGTGGGGACGCGGCCGGCCAGCGTCATGACCAGGCCGCCGATCGTGTCGATATCGGCGTTGCGCTCGTCGTCGGTGAGGACGGGGCCGAGGCGTTGCTCGAATTCGGCGACGGGCAGGCGGGCGTCGATGTCGATCGTGCCATCCGGCCGTTCGGTCCACATCTGGCTTTCGGGCTCGTCGTGCTCGTCGCTGATGTCGCCGACGATTTCCTCCACGAGGTCCTCGATGGTGACGAGGCCGTCGATGCCGCCGTACTCGTCCACCACCAAAGCGAGGTGCATGCGGGCCTGGCGCATCTGGAGCAGGAGGTCCAGCACCGGGATCTGCGGGGCGACGAGCAGGGGGCGGCGGACGATCTTTTCCAGGTTGAACGCCTCGGAGCGGCCGACATAGGCGAAGACGTCCTTGATGTGGACCATGCCGACGATGTCATCGAGGGATTCGCGGTAGACCGGCAGGCGGGAATGGCCGTCGGAGCGGATCAGGGCCAGGGCTTCATCGAGCGAGACATCGACGCGCATGGCGATGATGTCCGCCCGCGGGACCATGACGTCGTCGGCCTGCTTGCCGCGCAGGCGCAGCACGTTGGCGATGAGGGCCTGTTCGTGCGGGTCGATTTCCGGCGCGCCGTTGTGGCCGGCCTGGTTGCCGACGGCTTCCTGGACGAGTTCGGCGATGGATTCGCGCACGCTGGGCTCGGCACGGCCGCGCAGGCGGGCGCGGATGCGGTCCAGCATGGAGTGGCGGGAGGCGCTCACAGGCCGCGCCCTCCGGATTTCCCCATGGAGGTCTTCCACGGGGTGGGGCGGCGCAGGCGGCCGAGCGCACGGGATTCGGCCATTTCCATGCGGCGGGCCTCGCCGGCTTCGCCGTGGTCGTGGCCCTGCAGGTGGAGCATGCCGTGCACCACGAGATGGGCGAGGTGGTCGGCGGGGCGGCGCTGCGCGGCCTGGGCCTCACGCCGGACGGTGCCGAGGGCGAGCACGATCTCGCCGGGCAGGCCCGGCGCGGCGGGCTCGAAGGTGAGCACGTTGGTGGGCTTGTTGCGGTCGCGGTGGCGGGCGTTGAGGCGCTTCACCTCGGCATCGCTGGCCAGCACGATGGTGGCGGCCCCGCCGGTGGTGCCGGCGGCCTGGCGGGCCACGGCCTCGGGGCGGGCGACGAAGCGTCGCCAGGCTGGGTCCGCGATGATGACCTCGATCTCCGCCGGGTGACTGGGGGGGAGAGCGAGGGGGAGCCCCGCGGTTGCGGGGCTGCGACTACTGGAGGGGTCCATCTACTTTCCTGTTTGGCCGCCGACAGCGGCCGGGCCTGTGGGAGCCACAGCATCGGGCTGCGGCGAGGCGCGGCGGCGGCGGGCGGTGTCGCCCTCGGCGGCGGTGCGCTGGTCGTAGGCTTCGACAATGCGCGCGACAAGGGGGTGGCGCACCACGTCGCGCTTGTCGAAGCGGGCGATGGCGATGCCGGGCACGCCTTCCACGGTTTCCAGCGCGTCGCGCATGCCGGAGCGGGTGCCGGCGGGGAGATCGACCTGGGAGAGGTCGCCGGCGATGACCATGCGGGTGCCTTCGCCCATGCGGGTGAGGAACATCTTCATCTGCACGGGGGTGGTGTTCTGCGCTTCGTCGAGAATCACGAAGGCGTGGGCCAGGGTGCGCCCGCGCATGAAGGCGAGCGGGGCGACCTCGATCTCCCCGGTGCCCATGCGGCGGGTGACCTGGTCGCCAGGCATCATGTCGTGCAGCGCGTCGTAGAGCGGGCGCAGGTAGGGATCGACCTTTTCCTTGAGGTCGCCGGGCAGGAAGCCGAGGCGTTCGCCGGCTTCGACGGCGGGGCGGGACAGCACGATGCGGTCGACCTTGCCGGCGGTGAGCATGGCCACGGCCTGGGCGACGGCGAGGTAGGTCTTGCCGGTGCCGGCCGGGCCGAGGGCGAAGACCATCTCGTGGCGGGCCAGCAGGTCCATGTAGGTGGCCTGGCCCGGCGAGCGCGGGCCGATGGCGCCGCGCTTGGTGCGGATGGCCGGCAGGTCCGACAGCGGCAGGCGGGGGTCCTCGATTTCGGCCATGCGGATGGCGGCATCGACCTCGCTGGGGCCGACGGCCTCGCCGCGCTGGAGCTTGGCGTAGAGGCCGTTGATGGCGCCCTGGGCGGCTTCCACGCGGGCGGCCTCGCCAGTGACGGCAAGGCGGTTGCCGCGGCAGGCGAGCCGCACGCCCAATCCCTGTTCCATGCGCACCAGGTGCCGGTCGTGGTCACCGAGCAGGAGCGACAGCAGCGTGTTGTCGGCGAACTGGAGGGTGACGGCGGCTTGGGCGGGGCCCTGCGCGGCGCGGATGCTGCCGGGCAGGCTGGGCAGGTTGGTGGCGCTCAAGCGGGGGTTCGCTCCTGGGCAGGGGTGAGGGCGGGTTCGGCGAGGGTTCCGGACAGTGAGTTGGTGTGGGTGGTGGAAAGTTTCACCCTGGCTTCGGTGCCGATGAGGGTTTCCGGCCCGATGACATGGACGGGCTGGAGCCAGGGCGAGCGGCCGACGATCTGGCCGGGATGGCGGCCATGGCCGGTGAAGAGAACGGGCACGATGCGGCCGACGCAATCGGCGTTGAAGGCGGCCTGTTGTTCGCGCAGCAGGGCCTGGAGTTCCTGCAGGCGGGCATCGGCCACCGCTTCCGGCACCCGGTTCGCGGCGCCGGCGGCCGGAGTGCCGGGGCGGGGCGAGTATTTGAAGCTGAAGGCGCTGGCGAAGCCGACATCGCGGATGAGCTGCATCGTGGCCTGGAAATCCGCGTCGGTTTCGCCGGGGTGGCCGACGATGAAATCGGACGAGAGCGCGATGTCGGGGCGGGCGGCGCGCAGGCGGGCGATGATGGCGCGGTATTCGTCCGCCGTGTGCTTGCGGTTCATGGCGGCGAGGATGCGGTCGGAGCCGGACTGCACGGGCAAATGCAGGTAGGGCATGACGGCCGGGATGTCCCGGTGCGCGTCGATCAGCTCCTGGTCCATGTCGCGCGGGTGGGACGTGGTGTAGCGCAGGCGCCAGAGGCCGGGGATTTCGGCGAGTTCGCGCATCAGCCAGCCGAGGGTGCGGGGCGCGCCATCGGGGCCTTCGCCGTGCCAGGCGTTGACGTTCTGGCCGAGCAGGGTGAGCTCGCGGGCGCCGGAGGCGACGAGGCGGCGGGCTTCGGCGATCACCGAGGCGGCGGGGCGGCTGGCTTCGGCGCCGCGGGTGTAGGGGACGACGCAGAAGCTGCAGAACTTGTCGCAGCCTTCCTGGATGGTGAGGAAGGCGGTGAGGCCCTGGGGGGCGGCGGCTTCGGGCAGGAAATCGAATTTCTGCTCGGCGGGGAAATCGGTTTCGATCACGGCGCCGGCGGCGCGGCTGGCCTGGGCGACCATTTCCGGCAGGCGGTGATAGGTTTGCGGGCCGAGGACGATATCGACGTAGGGCGCGCGGGCGAGGATTTCCGCGCCCTCGGCCTGGGCGACGCAGCCAGCGACGGCGAGGATGGTGCGCTGGCCGGCTTCGGCGCGCGCCTGCTTCACCAGGCGCAGGCGGCCGAGTTCGGAGAACACCTTTTCGGCGGCCTTGTCGCGGATGTGGCAGGTGTTGAGGATGATCATGTCGGCATCGTCCGGCCGGTCCGCGGGGCCGTAGCCGAGCGGGGCCAGGACATCGGCCATGCGGCCGCTGTCATAGACGTTCATCTGGCAGCCCCACGTGATCATGTGGAGGCGCTTGGTGTTGGTCATCCGCGCATCCTCTTGTCCAGCCGAAAGCTGGTCCAGCCTAACGGCGGAGGAATGGGGGTCGCGGGGCGACAGGTCAAGCGCAAGGCTGGGGGGGCACTCCCGGGCTGTGCCGACAGTTTCGCCGGGGCGGGCGGTGCCGTGTCAAGGATTTCGCGGATGCGGCTAGGCAAGGGCCGCTTCGTTGGCGGCCTTGCCGGGCTGCTTGGCTGGGGCGGGCGCCGGACGGTTCTGGCGCAGCAGGGCGGCCCCATCGGCGCTGGCCTGCCAGACCGCATGGGTGAGGGCCTTGCGGTTGGGGAAGTCGCGCGGATCGAGCGGCGGGTGCAGCAGCAGGCTGGCGCGCATGCCGCCGTGCTGGGCGAGCTGCCAGTAGTGTGGCGCGATCTCCATATCGCCGTACCAGGCGAAGATGGGGCGGGTGGCGCGGCCGACGGGCAGGCCGGCCAGGCGGTCGTACACCAGAGAGACCGGCTGGACGATCGGCGGCAGGCCGCCGGGCCCGACGGGAAGCTCGGCGATGGAGAGGAAGGCGGAGCGGAACGGCAGCACGCGCGCGCCGTCGGACGTGGTGCCTTCGGGGAACAGGATCAGGCTGTCGCCGGCGGCGAGGCGGGTGCGCATCTCGTCGCGCTCGCGGGCCGTGCTGGTGCGGGCGCGGCGGACATAGACGGTGCGGCCGAGGCGGGCGATCCAGCCGATGAGGGGCCAGCCGGCCACCTCCTCCTTGGCGATGAAGGCGGCGTCGAGCTGGGCGCCGAGGGCGAGGATGTCCAGCCAGGAGGAGTGGTTGGAGACATAGACCACCGGGCGGCCATCGGAGGTGGCGTGGGCCGGGGCGCCGATGAGGCGCAGGCGCAGGCCAAGAATGGCGCAGAGGCCGCGCCAGTAGAGGCGGGTGACGATTGCGGTGGGCTTGCCGGGCAGCGCCAGCACGAGGAGCTGCGGGATGGCGCAGAGCAGGGTCCAGGGCAGGACAAGCATCAGGCGCCAGATCGGGCCCAGGCGGCGCAGCACCGCGCGGCGGCGGGGCAATGCCCAGGCGGCCGCCTCGGCCTCCTCCACGGCGGGGTTGGCTTTGGCGGCGCGGCCGAAGGGGAGTCGGCGGGATTTCTTGGTCATGTTTCGCCCGAATACGCCGCTGGCGGGGCTGTCACAATGGCGGCGTGGTGACACTTCATTGAAGCTTCGGTTCACGTTGCCGTTGTGGTGCCGCAAACGGGCCCTATGGACCTCTGTGGTGCGGCCCCTATGGCCCAAGGACCTGCTATCGCGCGGCCCCTATGGCCCAAGGACCTGCTATCGCGCGGCCCCTATGGCCGCGACACGGTTGGGAGATGTAAGGAAGGGCATGGCAACGCGGCGCGCATTGGTGCGGATCGGGCTGAACGTGGGGCTGGACGGGCTTCTGGCCGCGGCCGCGTATCTGCTTGCGCGCTGGCTGGTGGGCCCGCCCGGGAATAACGACGACCTGCTGGGGCCGTGGTGGGCGCTGCCCTGGGCGGCGGTGGCGCTGCTGCTGGCGGGCGTGCCGTTCAAGCTTTCGGTGCAGTACTGGCGCTTCGCCGGCACGCAGGATTTGCTGGCGCTGGCCGCGGCTTCGGTGGCGGCGGCGGCGGTGTTCCCGGTGGGGCTGCGCGAGGGCGGGGCGGCAATGCCCGGGCCGAGTTTTCCGGTGGCGCATGCGCTGGCGCTGATCGTGCTGCTGGCGGCGCCGCGCCTGGCCTATCGGCTGTCGCAGGAGGGGCGCGGGCAGGCGCAGGCCGGGGCGGCGGTGCTGCTGGTGGGCGCGGGCGAGGGCAGCGACCTGTTCTTGCGCGCGCTGGCGGCCGAGGCGGCGCCACCGTTTTTCGTGATGGGGCTGGTTTCCACTGGGCGGGCGCAGACCGGGAGGCGGATCAACGGCCAGCCGATCCTGGGCGGGTTGGCGGAGCTTCCCGCCGTGCTGGCGCGGCTGCGCGAGGAAGGGCGGCTGCCGGGGACGCTGGTGGTGACGGACCCCGCGCTTTCCGGCACCTCGCTGGCGCAGGTGATGGCGGTGGCGGAGCAGCAGGGCGTGCGGGTGGCGAGCGCACCGCGGATCACGAGCCTGGATCCCGCGCAGGGGGCGCAGAAGGGGTTGCAGCTGGCGCCGGTGGCGATCGAGGATTTGCTGAACCGGCCGCAGGTGCGGCTGGACCGCGAGGGCATGGCGCGGCTGGTGCAGGGGCGCCGGGTGCTGGTGACCGGGGCCGGCGGCTCCATCGGCAGCGAGTTGGCGCGGCAGGTGGCAGCACTCGGCCCGGCCAAGCTGGTGCTGCTGGATTCCGGCGAGTTCGCGCTGTGGCAGATCGACCTGGAGCTGGGCGAGGCGGCGCCGCTGGTGCCGCGCGAGGCGGTGATCGCCGATGTGCGCGACGAGGCACGGATTCGCGACGTGTTCGAGCGGGCGCGGCCGGAGCTGGTGTTCCATGCCGCGGCGCTGAAGCACGTGCCGCTGGTGGAGGCGAACGCGGCCGAGGGGCTGCTGACCAATGCGCTGGGCACGCGCCATGTGGCCGAGGCGGCGCGCGCGGCCGGGGCGGCGGCGATGGTGCTGATCTCCACCGACAAGGCGGTGAACCCGACCAGCGTGATGGGGGCTTCGAAGCGGTTGGCGGAGATGTTCTGCCAGGCGCTGGACATTCAGGGCCGTGCCTCAGGCGGGATGCGCTGCATCACCGTGCGGTTCGGCAATGTGCTGGGCTCCACCGGCAGTGTGGTGCCGCTGTTCCAGCGCCAGCTGGCGCGCGGCGGGCCGCTGACGGTGACGCACCCGGACATGCAGCGCTACTTCATGACGGTGCGCGAGGCGGTGGGGCTGGTGCTGCAGGCCAGCGTTGTCGGCACCGCCGAGGCGGAGCGGGGGGTGGGCGCGCAAGACACCTCGCCGGATTTCCAGCGGCAGGGCGGCATCTTCGTGCTGGACATGGGCGAGCCGGTGAAGATTTCCGACCTCGCGCGCAACATGATCCGGCTGGCCGGGCTGCGGCCGGATGTGGATATCGAGATCCGCTACACCGGGCTGCGGCCGGGCGAGAAGCTGTTCGAGGAGTTGTTCCACGGCCGTGAGCCCGCGGTGCCGATCGGGCATGACGGGCTGCTGATGGCCACCCCGCGCACCGCCGATGCCGCGATCGTGGGGCGAGCCATCGATGAGATCGCGCTGGCGGCGCGCGGCGGCAATATCCGCCTCGCCTTGGCCCTGTTGGGCCGCCAGATTCCGGAATTCGCCCACAACGCCGCGCCCGCCCCTGCTTCGGCAGAGGGCGGCACGGCGCGTGCCTGAGGGACTGACATGAACGAACAGCCGCGCCCGATCCCCTTCATCGACCTCAAGGGCCAGCAGGCCCGGATCGAGGCCGATCTGCGCCGACGGCTGGAGGCGGTGCTGGGGCATTGCCAGTTCATCCTGGGGCCCGAAGTGGTGGAGCTGGAGCAGGAACTGGCGAAATTCTGCGGGGCGAAGCACTGCATTTCGATCAGCTCCGGCACCGATGCGCTGCAGATCGCCATGATGGCCGAGGAGATCGGGCGCGGGGATGCGGTGTTCCTGCCGGCCTTCACCTATACCGCCACGGCCGAGGTGCCGCTGGTGCTCGGCGCGACGCCGGTGTTCGTGGATGTGGATCCGCGCACCTTCCAGATCGACCCGGCGCATCTGGCAGCAAGGGTGGCCGAGGTGCGGGCGGCGGGAAAGCTGGTGCCGCGCATGCTGATCGGGGTGGATCTGTTCGGGCAGCCGGCGGATTGGCCTGCGCTGGCGGCCATTGCCGCGCGCGAGAAACTGGTGACGCTGGATGATTGCGCGCAGAGCTTCGGGGCGAGCCTGTCTGGCCGGATGCTGGGCACGATGGCGGATGCGACGGCGACGAGCTTCTTCCCGAGCAAGCCGCTGGGGGCCTATGGCGATGGCGGCGCGCTGTTCACCGACAGCGACGAGCGGGCGGCGCTGTATCGCAGCCTGCGCACCCATGGCGAGGGCACCACGCGCTACGAGGTGCTGCGCACCGGCATGAACGGGCGGCTGGATACGCTGCAGGCGGCGGTGCTGCTGAGCAAGCTGACGGTGTTCGCCGACGAGCTGGCGGCGCGTGAGCGCGTGGCGGCGTACTACGATTCCCGGCTGGGCAATGCGGTGGTGACGCCGGCGCGGGTGGCGGACAGCAAGGCGGCCTGGGCGATCTATGCGATCCTGCTGCCCGATGGCGCCGCGCGGACGAAGCTGCAGGATGGGCTGAAGGCCGCCGGGGTGCCGAGTGCCATCTACTATCCGAAGCCGCTGCACCAGCAGCCGGCCTACCAGGGCGCGCATGATGGGGCGGCGCTGCCGGTCTCCGAGGATTTGGCTGGGCGGATCATGGCGCTGCCGATCCATCCGGACCTGACGGAGGAGGACCTGGCGCGCATCTGCGACGCGGTGCTGGCGCATGTCTGAGCCGGCCCGCGGGCCTGTGGGGATCGCGACGAGCTGGGATCCCTCGATCTATCTGCGCTACGGCGATGAGCGGCTGCGGCCGGCGCTCGATTTGCTGGCGAATGTGGATGCCGATGCGCCGGCCCGGGTGGTGGATCTGGGCTGCGGGCCCGGCAATGTGAGCGTGTTCCTGAAGCAGCGCTGGCCGGGGGCGGATGTGCTGGGCATCGATGGCTCGGCGGCGATGCTGGAAAAGGCGCGCCGCGCCGCGCCGGGGTGCCGGTTCGCGGAGGCGGATTTCGGCAGCTGGACGGCCGAGGCGCCAGAGGGACGCGGGGTGGACGTGATCTACTCCAATGCCGCGCTGCACTGGCTGGGTGGGCATGCAGCGCTGTTCCCGCGGCTGCTGGCGCAGCTGGCGCCGGGTGGCACGCTGGCGGTGCAGATGCCGGCGATGCATGCGGCCCCGATCCGGGCGTTGCAGCACGAGGTGGCGGCCACGGGGCCTTGGGCCTCGCTGCTGGCCGATGTCGGGGGGGCGCCGCCGATCCTGGAGCCCGGGCAGTACTGGGACATCCTGAAGCCCATCGCCGCCTCCCTGGATATCTGGGAGACGATCTACCTGCATGCGCTCAGCGGCGAGAACGCGGCGGTGCAGTGGGCGAGCGGGACCAGCCTGCGGCCGTTCCTCGACCCGCTGCCGGAAGGCCTGCGGGCGGCGTTCCTCGCGGCCTATACCGAGGCGGTGGCGCCGCATTATCCGCGCCGGGCGGACGGGACCACGCTGCTGCCGTTCCAGCGGCTGTTCATCATGGCGCGGCGGTGACGCCCCGCCTTCGGCCGGCGCGGCCGGAGGACTGGGACGCGGTGATGGAACTGCGGCTGTCGGTGGCGGAGAACCGGCTGTCTGATCCGTCGCGGGTGACGCGCGAGATCTACGAGGACTACATCACGCGGCGCGGCCGCGGCTGGGTGGCGGAGGCGGACGGCGCGATCCTGGGGTTCTGCATCGCGGCGCTGGATGGTGAGGTGTGGGCGCTGTTCGTGCGGCCGGGCTGCGAGGGGCGCGGCGTGGGCCTGGCGCTGATGCGCGCCTGCGTGGACTGGCTGACGGAGCAGGGCGTGGGCGAGGCGGTGCTGGAAACCGGGGCCGGCACGCGGGCGGAGGCGTTCTATCGCCGCTTCGGCTGGATCGAGGCCGGGCGCAGCCGCCACGACATCACCTTCAAGTTGCCTCTTCAGCCGGGCTGACCAATGCTGCCGGGGTTGCCCGCCCGAGGACACCCGACGTGACCCACCCTGCCCCACGCCGCGACGGCTTCCTGGCCATTTTGCTGATCTTCCTGCGGCTGGGGCTGACCAGCTTCGGCGGCCCCGTTGCGCATCTGGGCTATTTCCGGGCGGAGTTCGTGACGCGGCGCAAGTGGCTCGGCGAGGCGGAATACGCCGACCTGGTGGCGCTGGCGCAGTTCCTGCCGGGGCCGGCGAGCAGCCAGACCGGGTTCGCGCTGGGGATGCTGCGCGGCGGGCTGGCGGGTGGGATCGCGGCGTGGATCGGGTTCACCATGCCCTCCGCGCTGGTGATGATGGCCGCGGCCTATGGGGTGGACCTGGCGACGGGCGGGATCGGGGCCGGCATCGTGCACGGGCTGAAGCTGGTGGCCGTGGCGGTGGTGGCGCAGGCGGTGTGGGGCATGGCGGGCAGCCTGGCGCCGGACCGCACGCGCGCCACGATCGCGGCGGCGGCGGCGGTGGCTCTGCTGCTGCTGCCCTCGCCCGCGACGCAGATCGCCGTGATTGCGGTGGGTGCCGGGTTGGGGCTGGCGCTGTGCCGGGACGGCGCGGGCTCGGTGGGCGCACCGCTGGGCATCGCGATCGGGCGCGGGCCGGCGCTGGCGGCGCTGGCGGCGTTCCTGGTGCTGCGGGTGGGGCTGCCGGTGCTGGCGCCGCTGGGCCATGGGGCGGCGCTGGCGGAGGCGGGGTACCGGGCGGGTGCCTTGGTGTTCGGCGGCGGGCACGTGGTGCTGCCGCTGCTGGAGCGGGCCTTCGTGCCCTCCGGCTGGGTTTCGGCGGATGCGTTCCTGGCCGGCTATGCGCTGGCCCAGGCGGTGCCGGGGCCGCTGTTCACCTTCGGCGCCTTCCTCGGCGCCGGCTCGGGCGGCGTGCTGGGCGGGGCGGTGGTGCTGGTGGCGATCTTCCTGCCCGGGCTGCTGCTGATGGTGGGCGCCCTGCCCTTCTGGGACGGGCTGCGGCGGCGGCCCGATGCGCAGGCGGCGCTGCGCGGGGTGAATGCGGCGGTGGTGGGCATTCTGCTCGCGGCGCTGTTCAACCCGATCTGGCAGGGCAGCGTGCATATGCCCGCGGATTTCGCGCTGGTGCTGGCCGCCTTCGTGGCGCTGGTGCTGTGGAAGGCACCGCCCTGGGCGGTGGTGGTTGCCGCCGCGGCGGCGGGCGCCTTGCTGGGGGGGTAGCCGGAGCTGGACAACCCATCACAGGCCGAGAATAAATACTCTTTTGAGACATCTGGTGATTTTCGATTAACCACCCCGCCCTAGCGTCCTGGCACGATTCGATGGTCGGAGAGGCTGGATGCTGATTTCGGCTGGGGTGGGGCTCCGGGGCTTGCGCCTCGTCACGAGCAGGAACAAGGGCGCCGAGCAGCTGCCGGTGCTGAGCGCGCCGGGCTGGCTTGCGTTCGCGCTGCCACCCATGCCGGGCGAGGTTGTGCTGCGGGCGGCGACGTTCCGCCCCTGCGACCACGGCCCCTCGGCGGATCGGCGGGAACTGGGCTTCGCGGTGACGGGCATCGACATCGTGACGGCGGGCGGGCGGCGGCATTTCGCTGCGGGCTCCGCGGCGTTCGGCCCCGGCTTCCATGCGCAGGAAGCCAATGGCTGGCGCTGGACGGGAGCCGAGGCGGTGCTGCCGGCGGCGATGTTCGAGGGGCTCAACCGGCCTTCGGTGCTGGTGGTGCGCGGCTACGGGGCGCCCGGCACGGAGATCGCGCCAAGCCATCACGGCGCCTTCCTGTGCGGCGATTCCTGGCCGGCGGACGGCTATGTGGAGACGCATCTATGCCGCGTGCTGGCGCCGTTCCTGGCCGGCACGATGGTGGGACAGGCAGACATGCTGGCGCCGGACCATCGCGGCCATCACGAGCGCAACCTGGCCGCCCGGCAGCAGCGGCTGGCCGCGGCGCTGCAGGGGCAGGCGGGCGGCGCGGTGCTGTTCGGCCGCTCCTCCGGCGCGCGGGTGGCCACGCTGCATGCGCGCCAGGCGGACGTGGCCGCCGTGGTGTGCCTGGGCTTTCCGTTCCATGCGCCCGGGCGGGTGCCGGAGCCGGAGCGCCATGCCCATCTCGCCACGATCCAGACGCCCACGCTGATCATCCAGGGGCGGGACGACCCCTACGGCACTGCCGAGGACCTGCGCGACATCCCGCTGTCGGAGCACGTGGAGTGGCACCTGACGGACGGGGGGCACGAGTTCCTGATCGGCGAGACCGGATGGCAGACGGTGGGCCGGCTTGTGCTGCTGTTCCTGGCCAGGGTGGCGGAAGAGGCGCGGCTCGCACGGGCGGACACCACCGCGGCTGCCGCCAACTGAGGGCGGAGGCCCTTCACAAATCTCGCTGGCGTTCGTCGAACTCCACGTCCCGGTGGACGTGCACGCTCATCAACACGCCCATGCCGATCATCACCATGATCATCGCCGAGCCGCCATGGCTGACCAGCGGCAGCGGCACGCCGCCCACGGGGATGGCGCCCATCACCATGGCGATGTTCACGAAGACATACATGAAGAAGTTCATGCTGATGCCCAGCGCCACCAGCCTTCCGTACTGGTGGCGGCAGCGCAGCGCGATCAGCATGCCACCCAGGATGATGCAGGCCAGCAGGCCCAGCACGGCCAGGCTGCCGACCAGGCCGAATTCCTCGGCCAGCATGGTGAAGATGAAGTCGGTCTGTTTTTCCGGCAGGAAGTTCAGATGGCCCTGGGTGCCCTGCAGGTAACCCTTGCCCCAGATGCCGCCGGAGCCGAGCGCGATCTTGGACTGGATGATGTTGTAGCCGGCGCCGAGCGGGTCGCTCTCGGGGTTCAGGAAGGTATCGATGCGGGCGCGCTGGTAGTCGCGCAGGTGGCTGTAGGCGATCGGTGCGCCGCCCACCACGCCGCCCGCAGCCAGTGCCACTTTCCACCAGCGCAGCCCGGCGCCCAGGAACACCGTGCCGCCCACCACGGCGGTGATCACGGCGGTGCCGAGGTTGGGCTGCTTCAGGATCAGCCCGACCGGGATGGCGACTGCGATCAGCGGCGGGATCAGGAACAGCGGGTTGCCCATCTTCTCCCAGCTGGCGCGGTGGAACCAGGAGGCGAGCCCGAGCACGAGGCAGAGCTTCATCAGCTCCGAGGGCTGCCACTGCATGCCGCCCAGCTCGATCCAGCGCTGCGCGCCCTTGCCCACATTGCCCATCTTGAGCACCAGCACCAGCAGCACCACGCCGCCGAGCCAGGCCAGCCAGGACATCTTCTGGATGAAGCGGATGTCGATCATGGCGATGCTGAGCATCAGCACCAGGCCGACGGCGAAGCGGAACATGTGGCGCGCCGCATAGGGGTCCGGCGCGCCGCCGGCGGCGGAATAAAGCGCCACGTAGCCCACGCCGGCCAGGGCCGAGAGCAGCAGCACGTAGATCCAGCTGATGCGGAACAGCTTGCTGGTAATGTCGAAGGAGTTGTCGCGGATCAGGCGGCGTTCCATCCCGCTCATCGCGGCGGGCCTCCCTCGGCCACGGGATTCATGGAGCGCCGCCTGCGGCGACGCGGGGGCGTTCGCTGCGGATCACCGGGTCGCGCGCCATGGTGGCGGCCATGATGTCCCGCGCCATGGGGGCGGCGGCCTCCGACCCCGCATTGCCGTGTTCCACCACCACGGCGAGCGCATAGCGCGGCGCATCATGCGGGGCGTAGCCGACGAACAGCGCGTGCGGGCGGTATTCCCAGGGCAGGTTCTCCGACTTGAAGCCGCGTTCGCGCTGCTCACGGGTGACGTTGCGGACCTGGACGGAGCCGGTCTTGCCGGCCATCTGGGCGGGCGGCGCGGTGCTGCCGGGGGCGGCGGGCAGGCGGGCGATGAGCGCGGTGCCGCCCTGCTCGTTCACCACCGCCCACATCGCATCGCGCATCACCTGCAGGCCGCGCTCCGCCACGCCCAGCGCCGGCCAATCCTCCGGCCGGGAGCCGCGCTGCATGGTGCCGCCGATGGCCCGCGTGAGGTGCGGCTCCACCTGCCGGCCGGTGGCCAGCCGCGCTGTCATGGTCGCGAGCGAAAGGGGGGTGAGCTGGAAGAAGCCCTGGCCGATGCCATGCACGATGGTGTCGCCGATGTTCCACGCCTTGCCCTGGGCGATGCGCCAGGCACGGGTGGGCACGTGGCCGGCGCGGGCACCAGGCAGCTCGATGTCCAGCTTGGTGCCCAGGCCGAAGCGGTTGGACATGGCGGCGATCCGGTCGATGCCGACGCGCTTGGCGACCTCATAGAAGTAGCAGTCGCAGCTGACCTTGATGGCCGCGCGCATGTCCACCGAGCCGTGGCCGTATTTGCGCCAGCAATGGAAGCGGCGGTCGCCGAAATCCAGGTAGCCCGGGCAGTACACCGTCTCGCCCACGGTGATCACCCGTGCCTCGAACCCGGCCAGCGCCACGATCATCTTGAAGGTGGAGCCCGGGGCATACAGCCCGGCGACGGCCTTGTTGATGAGGGGGGCGCGGCGGTTGGAGGTCCAGGCGACCCATTGCGCCTGGGAGACGCCGGAGTTGAACAGGCTGGGATCGAAGCTGGGGTTGGTGGCCATCGCCAGCACCTCCCCGTTGCGCGCATCCATCACCACGGCGCTGGCGCTTTCGTCGCCCAGCCGCTCCAGCACCGATTTCTGCAGGTCGAGATCGATGGTCAGGTTCACGTCCTGGCCCTGGGTGCCCTCGCGCCGGTCCAGCTCGCGGATCACGCGGCCGACGGCGTTCACCTCCAGCTGCACCGCGCCGGCGCGGCCGCGCAGCACGGTGTCGTGCACCCGCTCCATGCCGGCGCGGCCAACGCGGATGCCGGGCAGGCTCAGCAGCGGGTCTTCCGCCACGTCGGCCTCGGCCGGGGGGGCGACGTAGCCGATCACATGCGCCATGGCGGGGCCGTGCGGGTATTCGCGCGTGGTGCCGACATCGACCAGGATGCCGGGCAGCTCGGGGGCGTTGACCTCGATGCGGGCCATGTCCTCCCAGGTGAGGAACTCGCGCACCATGATCGGCACGAAGCGGCGGTGGCGGCGCAGCTCGCGCTCGATGCGGGCGCGCTCGGTTTCGGACAGCGGCACGATGCGGCCGAAATTCTCCAGCGTGGCACCCACGTCGCCGGTCTGCTCGGCCACCAGCAGGGCGCGCCAGTTGAGGCGGTTGCCGGCCAGGATGGCGCCGCCGCGGTCCAGCAGCCGGCCGCGCGGGGGGGCAATGAGGCGGGCGCTGATGCGGTTGCTTTCCGCCATGGTGGTGTAGCGCGCGCCTTCCTCCACCTGCACCTGGTAGAGGCGCGCGGCCAGCCCGCCGATGGCGGCCACCTGGGCGCCGGCGATGATGAGGGCGCGGCGCGTGAACACGCCGCTGCGCTGGGCCTCGCGCTTCATCGGCCGCTTCCTGGGGCGGCGTGGTCAGGCATTGGCCGGCTCGGCGATGGTGCGGTGGGCGCGGGCGAGCAGCACGGCGAGCAGCGGGTAGAGCCCGGCGGCCAGCATGGCCTGGAACAGCGCCGGCCCCAGCGGCACCAGGCGCAGCGTGAGCATCGAGGTAAGCAGCCATTGCACGGCGGCGAGCGCGATGGCCATCGTGACGAAGGCCAGCCAGATCATCAGGAAGCCCTGGCGGGTGAGCGAACGGCGCCAGCGCAGCGCCACGGCATGGGCCACCAGCAGCGTGACCACGCCCACGCCGGGCGGGGCGAAATCCAGCAGGTCGGCCAGCAGCCCGACAAGAAACACGGCCGGTGGCGGCATGGAAAGCGGGCGGAACACCGACCAGAACCACACGCAGGCGAGTGCGGCGGCATTCTGCAGCTCTGCCTGGCCGGGCAGGCGGAAGGGGGCGGAGGTGATCAGCACCAGCGCCACTGTCATCGCGAGGGGGAAGACCCAGCGCGCCATGGCATCCAGCCTGCGGCCGACAGTCTGCCGTGGGCGGATGCCGGGGGTGCGGTCATCCATCGGCCGTATCCTCAGCGCCGCCGCTCGGACTGCCGGGCCACGCTGGCCTCGGGCGGGATGACACCCTTCAGGCCGTAATCGAACAGGCGCACCACCTCCAGCCGATCCAACTGGGCGAAGGGCACCACTTCCGGCACGTTGCTGGTGCTGTAGCGCACCACGCCCACGGGCAGGCCGGGGGGGAAGGCGTTGGCTTCCGCGCTGGTGACCACGCGCTCGCCCTCGGCGGGCTGGGTGCCTTCGGCCCAGTACATCAGGCGCGGGCGCGGGCCGTTGGTGCCGGCCAGGATGGCACGGCCGCGGCTGCCTTCGAGCGTGACGGGCACGCGGCTGTTCATGTCGGTGAGCAGCAGCACGCGGGCGCTGCGGGTGCCGAGTTCGGTGACGCGGCCCACCAGGCCACGGTCGTCCAGCGCGATCTGGCCGCGGGCGACGCTGTGGTTGGGGCCGAGGGAGAGCAGCACGGCGCGGGCATAGACGCCGCCGGCATCGGCCACCACGCGGGCGGTGAGGAAGCTGGGCGCGGGATCGGGGATCCAGCGCAGCTGCGCCTTCAGCGTGGCGTTCTCCGCATCCAGCGCCAGGGCCACGGCCTGCCAGCGGCGCAGGCGGTCGTTCTCCTCGCGCAGGCGGGCATTCTCCTCGTGCAGCGTGGCGAGGTGCTGCGCACCCTCGATGCCGCGGTGCACCACGGAGAGCGGTTCGGCCAGGGCGGCATAGAGCGGGGACAGGGCATCGGCCACGGCCATGCGCGCCCGTTCGGCCAGCAATGCGTCGGCCTTGCCGAGCAGCATCAGGCCGAAGGACGCCACCATGAAGATGGGCAGCGTCAGCTTGGAAAGGGCCTGTCGCAGCGGCATTGATATCTGGATCACCTCAACTCCGTGCTGTCTGGGTCCGCATCACCGCTTGCGGACACCAGACAACACGACACATTTCAACACTTAGGCAAACCAACTTCGTATTCGAGCCCGATTCGGCCTATTGGCACAACTGTTGTCGGACGCTGGCGGCGGCAGCGAAACCGGAAACCTGTGGATAAGTCGACAAGCGCTTGAAAGAAAACAACCAACGGCAGGCCATGGCAGCCCACCAAAAAACTTTCTTCTGCTCACCCTGTGCGGTGCAGGACTGCACCGATCCGCCAACCGCGCGGGCAGCGCGACCGAAGCTTCTGTTTTTCCGTGCTTTCTTCCGAAAAAGAGGAATCTTTCTTTTTCGTCAATACATGGAGGTGAGGACGTTGCGCAGGCGCTTCATTTCCTCCAGCGCCCGCCCGGTGCCCAGCGCCACGCATTGCAGCGCATCCTCCGCCACCACCACCGGCAGGCCGGTGGCATCGCGCAGCACCTGGTCCAGCCGGTTGAGCAACGCGCCGCCGCCGGTGAGCACGATGCCCTTGTCCACGATATCGGCCGCCAGCTCCGGCGGCGTGTTCTCCAGCGCCACCTTCACCGCTTCCACGATGGCGGTGACGGGTTCGGCGAGGCTTTCGGCGATGGCGCGCTGGCTCACCACGATCTCGCGCGGTACGCCGTTCATCAGGTCGCGGCCCTTCACCTCGCGCAGCGGCCCCTCGTCGTTGTCGTAGGGGGCGGAGGCGGCGCCGATATCCATCTTGATGCGCTCGGAGGAGCTTTCGCCGATCAGCAGGTTATGGTGGCGGCGGATGTAGCTGATGATCGCCTCGTCCATCTTGTCGCCGCCCACGCGCACGCTGCGGGCATAGACGATGCCGCCGAGCGAAATCACCGCCACTTCCGTGGTGCCGCCGCCGATATCCACCACCATGGAGCCGCTGGGCTCCGTGACAGGCAGGCCGGCGCCGATCGCGGCCGCCATCGGCTCCTCGATCAGCAGCACCTTGCGCGCACCCGCACTCTCGGCACTCTCCTGAATGGCGCGGCGTTCCACGGCGGTGGAGCCGGAGGGCACGCACACAATGATGATCGGCGAGGCGAAGCCGCGGCGGTTGTGCACCTTGCGGATGAAATGCTTGATCATCTCCTCCGCCACCTCGAAATCGGCGATCACGCCGTCTCGCAGCGGCCGGATGGCCTGGATGTTGCCCGGCGTGCGGCCGAGCATCAGCTTGGCCTCGTCACCCACGGCCAGCACCTGCTTCTTGCCGCGCACGTCGGCGATGGCGACCACGCTGGGCTCGTCCAGCACGATGCCGCGGCCCTTCACATACACGAGCGTGTTGGCAGTCCCGAGGTCGATGGCCATGTCGGCGGACATGAACCCGAGCAGGCGTGAAAACATCTGGGCAACCTTGTTGCAGCGCAGCGAGGAGGCGGTATGGAAGCGCCGGGCTTAGCCCCCCCGGTGCCCGGGGGCAAGGCCTTCCATGGCGGCCCCGGCCCGGTACGCGGGGCCGGGATGGGCACACATCATAGCAGCTTCAGCAGCGCGAAGCCGGCAAGGATGCCCAGCACCGCCAGGGTGGTCACCAGCGTCAGCCGCCGCTCGATGAAGATGCGCACCGGCTCGCCGTACAGGCGCAGCAGCCCGGCCACCAGGAAGAAGCGCAGGCCGCGCGTGGCGATGCTGGCCAGCATGAACACGCCGAAGTTGAAGCTGGCCGCGCCGGAGGCGATGGTGACGATCTTGTACGGGATCGGCGTGGCGCCCTTCACCAGGATCACCCACAGCCCCCATTCGGCATAGGTGGCCTTGAAGCGCTCGAACGCCGCCTCGTAGTGGTAAAGCTGGATGATCGGCTGGGCCAGCACCTCGAACAGCGCATAGCCGATGTAGTAGCCCAGCGCGCCGCCCAGCACGGAGCTGACGGTGCAGATCAGGGCGAAGCGCCAGGCGTGCTGCGGCCGGGCCAGGCACATCGGGATCAGCAACGCATCCGGTGGAATGGGAAAGAAACTGCTTTCGGCGAAACTGATCACCGCCAGCCACGCCGGGGCACGCCGGCTGCCGGCCAGGGCCAGCACGCGATCATAGAGGCGCCTGAGCATCACCACATCCCGATGGAGAGGCCCCCTGTGCCATGCGCGGGGCCGTGGTTCAACCTTGCACGGCGCGGGCCCGCGAGTATCGTCCGGCCATGCGCATCGCCCTCATCCACGCCCTCGCCCATTCGCCCCCGCCGATCGAAGCCGCCTTCGCGCGGCTGTGGCCCGAGGTGCGGCGCACCAACCTGCTGGATGACAGCCTCTCGGCCGACCTCGCCCGCGACGGCGCGCTGACGCCTGCGATGACCGAGCGGTTCCTGACGTTGGCGCGCTATGCCGCCGGCACCGGGGCCGATGCCATCCTGTTCACCTGCTCCGCCTTCGGCCCCAGCATCGAGGCCTGTGCCGAAGCGCTCGCGCCGATGCCCGTGCTGAAGCCGAACGAGGCGATGATCGAGGAGGCGCTGGCCCTGGCCGGCCCCACCGGCCGCATCGGGCTGATGGCCAGCTTCGCGCCCACCCTGGCCTCCATGCCGCCGGAATTTGCCGCCGCCGCACCGGGGATGACGCTGGTGCCGTGCCTGGCCGAGGGATCGCTGGCGGCACTGGATCGCGGCGACGGGGCGGAGCACGACCGGCTGGCCGCCCTGGCCGCTGCCGCGCTGAAGGGCTGCGACGCCATCGCGCTCTCCCAGTTCAGCCTGGCCCGCGCGGCGGAGGCGGTGGCACGGGCCACCGGCAAGCCGTTACTGACCACGCCGGACAGCGCCGTGCGCAAGCTGAAGCGCCTGCTGGGCGCCGCGTGATGACGCTGGAGGAATTCCAGGCCTCGCTCACTGCCGCCGCGCCGCCGCCGGGGCTGTCCCTGGCGGTGCAGGGGCTGTGGTGGGACGGCAAGGGCGATTGGGCCCGCGCCCATGGCTGCGCCCAGGACCAGGACGACCGGATCGGGGCCGCGGTGCACGCCTACCTGCATCGCAAGGAGGGCGACCTCGGCAATGCCGGCTACTGGTATGCCCGCGCCGGCCGGGCGATGCCGAAGACCACGCTGGACGAGGAATGGCGCGCCCTGGTGCGGGATCTGCTCGGCAGGCGCTAGGCGACTTCCTTCTCCGCCTCCACCAGCATCTGCAGCGCCTGCTCGGGCCCCAACAGGATCTCCGCCAGGCGCAGCCGGTCCACGCGCGACTGGGCGTCGTCGCCAGGGCGTGGGGAGAGCAGCGGGCCGGTGCTGCGCAGCATGCGGTCGTAGGCGTCGGAATTGTTGATGCGCCGTGCCACCTGCTCGAAGCGGCGCAGGTCGCGCGCGGCATCCTCCAGCGCCTCGCTCGCCTCGGCCTGCTGCGGCAGCGGGGCTGCCAGCGGAGCGAGCACGCGCGCCTGCAGGGAGGTTTCGAAGTGGCTGCGGCAGGTGGTGTCGATGCGCGCGCGGGTGGCGGTGATGCGCGCGCTGCGGGCCGGGCGGTCGGCGGAGCCTTCGGACAGCTCATCCAGCATCGCCACGGTGCGGCGCAGCTTGTCCAGCCCCGGGGCACCATCGGGCGCCACCACGGGGTCGGCCTCGATGGTGTCCAGCACGTGCTCCACGGCGCGCTCGGTGGCGGTTCGGCCGGGCAGGCCGGTGGGGGAGGCGTGGGCGGAGGTGATGGACAGGATCATCGCGGCGGCGCTGGGGATCCACTGCATCATCACGCTGATCAGCACGCCCAGCGTCTCCGGCTCCGCAGCGGCCTCGGTGAGCAGTTCACCGATGGCAACCCGATTGGGCGGGTTGCGCGGCACCTGGCGGGCGATGGCCGGGGCCTGGCGCAGCACGGAGACCACCATGCGCCGCAGCGCGGCATGATCGGCCAGCTGCAGGCCGGTGGCATCGACCCAATCGGCCGGCGGGCGGGAATCGGTGAGCAGTTCGGCGGCGCGCGCCCAGAGCCGCGGCCCGGCACGCAGGATCAACGGAAGGTCGTCGGTGCGCCCGCCGGCCACCTGGGCGCCGATGTCGGCCATCAGGGCAGGGTCCATCGCCGTCACCTGGCGGATCAGGCAGGGCACCACGGTGCGCGGCACGGTCAGCGCCCCGCGCTGCCATTGCGGCGCCGCCACCAGCACGGGATCCAGCGGCATGAACAGCAGCCGCCCCACCGCCAGCGGCCGGCCGGGCCGCAGCTGCGCCAGGCGTGCGCGCAGCGGCTCGATCAGGCTGTCGGCCTCGCCGCGGTGCGGCAGCGCATCCACCATCGCCACCACCTTGAGGATCTTGGCATCCTGGGCGGAAACAAGATGGCGGTTGAGTGCCCTGATCTCGGCGAGGCGGGAGGGTCCGGTCGGCTGGGACATCTGGGATTCTCCGCTCTCGGTCCTCAAGGGGAGACGGCGCGCAGGTGTTCGTTGCGCGCGATCAGGTCGTGCAACGAGATGCCGGTGCGCCAATCCTCCATCATGGCCACCAGCCGCCGGCGCGGGGCGTCGTTGGCGGAGGGCACCCGGATGCTGGCCCAATCGGCCGCCTCCTTGGGCAGCACGGGGATCAGGCTGGCCATCTCGACCAGGGTCACGGCGCGGCCCAGCCGCTCGGCGGTCTGCCACAACATGATGATCCGCTCCCACCCGTCCAGCAGCCATTCCGGCCGGGCGATGCGCGCGGCTACCGTGGCAGGGTCAGCGATCCAGGCGGCCAGCAGCGACTCTATGTTGGCGGGCAGGGATTGCACGTCGGCCAGCACGGAGCGCGCGCAAACCAGGGTGACATCGGCGGATTCGGCCACCCGCGCGGCATCCCCGCCACTTTCATCGGGGTATTGGCGGGCCCACTCCACCATCTCGTCGCGCAGCGTGGCCAGCCCGGCCAGCGTGCGGCCGACACTGCCGGCGACATTGGTGGGGCGCAGTCCGATCGGGGCGAACAGCCCGGAGATCTCCTCCAGGATGGCCGCCAACTGCTCGCTGGTGCGCCCCAGCGCGGGCGCGATCTGCGCCACCACGCGGCGGGCGCGCACTTCCAGGTCGGCGGGGGAGGCGCGCGCGAGCTGCTTGCCCTCCTCCGCCTCCACCTGGCCGACAAGCTCCAGCAGCAGTTGGAAATTGACCACCATGCGCACCTGCGCGTCCGCGGCAATCGCCCCTTCCGCCGCCGTGCGCGCGGCACGGCCGGCCAGCCCCTCGGCGGCGATGGCGCGCGCCGCCTCGCGGATCGAGCCGGGTGTCACGGCGCGCTGGGTGGAAAGCAGGGAGATCAGCCGGCAATCATGCACCGTGGGCCGGCACAGGGTGTACAGCCCCTCCCACGGCACGATGTAGATGCCCTTGCCGCCGGAGGGGTTCGGCACGGTGAATTCCAACCCGCCGCGCGACCCCGGCCGCGCCCGCGCGCCATTCAGCTGCGGGGTGATGAACGGCACTGAAGCGCCGCGTTCCAGGAAGGTGCCGGGATGGTAACCCAGAACCGGCTTGGGGAGCGTGATGTTTGCGCTGGTGTGCGCGGACATGCCGAGTGCCTGACTATTCAGCGCCAGAATAAAACGCCAAAAGATGAACAGCGCCTTGACAGCAGCGCCTCAGCGCGGCCCCGGGGACAGATCGTCGAAAGCGGGACGGCCGGTCAGGTGGCGCCAATGGTGCCACAGCAGCCGCGCCGCCAGCCCCCGCCAGGGCCGCCAGCCCTCCGCGAGCGCACGCAGCGGCACCGGGCCGGGCCGGGCGGCCAGCCCCTTCAGGTCCGCCGCAGCCCCGGCCAGGGCGAGGTCGCCGGCGGGGAACACGTCTCCCCGTTCCAAGGCGAACAGCAGGTACACCTCCGCCGACCAGCGCCCCATGCCGCGCACCGAGGCGATGGCCGCGATCGCCGCCTCATCCTCCATGGCCGCCAGCGCGCCCTCCTCCAGCGTGCCGTCGGCAAACGCGGCGGCGAGCGAGCGGGCATGGGCCACTTTCGGCCGCGACAGCCCGGCGGTGCGCAGATCCGCCTCGTCCAGCGCCAGCAGGCCCTGCGGCTGCAGCGCCCCGGGCACCGCGCGCAGCCGGCCCCAGATCGCGGCGGCGGCCTGGTTGCTGATCTGCTGGCCCACGATCGCCTGCAGCAACCCCTCGAACCCCGCCGCCCGACGGCGCCAGGGGAGCGGGCCGGCCGCCGCCTCGATCCCGGCGAGGTCCGGATCGGCCGCGACGAGCAGCTGCAGCGCCGCGCGCGCGGCGGCGGGGGGGTGGGGAAATGTCACCGCGCCGCACTAGCAGACCGCCGGATGGAGCGGAAGAAACCCTTTGAGATTGCAAACTGCAACACAGACAGGGAGGCACTTTGCCGACGCGGCTGTTACATGGATAGTCTCGCGCTTATGGAAACAGCCACCATCACGGTTAACCCACATATCCTCGTGGTCGACGACGACCGAGAAATCCGCGACCTGCTCGCCCGCTATCTGGAACGGCAGAGTTTCCGCGTCACCGCCGTGCGCGATGCCCGCGAGGCGCGGCGCATCTGGCCAAGCACCACCTTCCAGATGGTGATCCTGGACCTGATGCTGCCCGGCGAGGGCGGGCTCGATTTCGCCCGCTGGCTGCGCGCCGAGAGCGACGTGCCGATCCTGATGCTCACCGCGCTGGGCGAGGAGAACGATCGCATCATCGGCCTGGAACTGGGCGCGGACGACTACCTGACCAAGCCGTTCAACCCGCGCGAGCTGCTGGCCCGCATGCGCGCCGTGATGCGCCGTGCCAGCGAGGCCGGCGAGAAGCGCGAAAGCGGCAGCAAAACGCTGTTCTTCAACGGCTGGACCCTGGAATCCGCCCGCCGTCGGCTGCTGAACCCCGAAGGCACGGAGGTTCCGCTCACCGGCGGCGAGTACGACCTGCTGGTGGCGCTGCTGGACCGCGCCAACAAGGTGCTCACGCGGGACATGCTGCTGGACCTGCTGCGCGGCCGCCAGGCCGGGCCTTTCGACCGCGCGATCGACGTGGCGATCAGCCGCCTGCGTCGCAAGCTGGAAGACGACGGGCGCCACGCCCAGCTGATCAAGACCGTGCGCGGCGGCGGCTACGTGCTGGCCGCCGAAGTGACGCGCGGCTGAACGCCCGGCTGCCGTGCTGAGCCGGATCCGCGCCCTGCGGATCTGGCCCGCCAGCCTCGCGGCCCGCACCGCGCTGGTGCTGCTGGGCGGCCTGCTGCTGTCCCAGATCGGCGGGCTGATGCTGCACGCGCTGGACCGTGCCGAGATGCTGCAATCGGCGCAGGAGCATGAGATGGCGCGCCGGGTGATGACCACCTACCGCAGCCTGGTCCTCGCGCGGCCGGAGCAGCGCGGCAACCTGATCGACGAGGCCCGGATGCCCGGCGACATCGCCCTGTCCTTGAGCGAGGCGGCGCCGGTGTTCAACCTGCCGCTCGCCTCGCCGGAGCTGCAGCGGCACATGCAGTCCCACACCCTGATTGTCCCGCTGCCGCAATCCCTGCGCCCGCGCCAGATCCTGGTGCACAGCACGGAAGACCAGGCCCGCGTGGCCGTGAGCCTGCAATTGCCGGAGGGGCAGTGGCTGGTGGCCGAACTGTCGCTGCGGCCGGTCTGGCCCTGGCATTCCAACGCCTTCCTGGCCACCTTCGGCATCATGTCGGCGGTGGCGGCGCTGCTCACGCTGTGGGCGGTGCGGCGGCTGGTGGAGCCGGTGGCCACCCTGGCCGATGCCGCGGAGGCGCTGGGCCGCGACGTGAATGCGCCCCCCTTGCCGGAAACCGGCCCGGCGGAGCTGGCCACCGCGGCCGCCGCCTTCAACACCATGGCCGCGCGCATCCGCCGCTTCGTGGAAGACCGCACCTTCCTGCTCACCGCCATCGGCCACGACCTGCGCACCCCGATCACCCGGCTGCGCCTGCGCGCGGAGTTCATGGAAGACGACGACCAGCGCACCCGCATGCTGTCCGACCTTGATGAGCTGGAGACGATGGTGAGCGCCACGCTCGCCTTCGGCCGCGACGCCACCACCAGCGAGCCGGCCGTGCCGGTGGACCTCGCCGCCCTGGTGAACACGGTGCTGACCGAGGCCGGAGACGCCAGGCCGGACCTGCCACCCGAGGCCGTGAGCTATGCGGGGCCAGACCGCTTCACCATCACCACCCGCCCGGTGGCACTGAAGCGCGCGCTGACCAATCTCGTCACCAACGCGCTGAACTACGCCGGCACGGCAAAAGTGATGCTGATGCCACCGCAGGACGGCCAGGTGGTGCTGCACGTGGACGATGACGGCCCCGGCATCCCGCCCGAGGATCTGGACCGCGTGTTCCTGCCCTTCCAGCGCCTGGAGCCGAGCCGCAACCGGGAGACTGGCGGCATGGGGCTGGGCCTGCCGATCACCCGCAACATCGCCCGCGCCCATGGCGGCGACGTGACGCTGCAGAACCGCCCCGCCGGCGGGCTGCGCGCCACGCTGACCCTGCCAGACTGACGCAGGGCGCAGACCAAAAAAAGCCCCGCGGCCGAAGCCGCAGGGCAAGTGTACAGGGAGGCTTCACGTCTGGGAGACGCAGGAGCCCGAAGGCCCCCTTCCCCGGCGCAGAGGCCGGGAAACCGATGGGAGGAACCAGGGGCCGGCCTGCGTGGCAGCGCCCCGGGCCCGTCCGAACCCGTGACCTGAAGCTATGGTGCGTTGCGGTGCCGGACCATGGCGAAATGCCGGACGCGGCCATGCCGGTCGCGCAAATCACGCGGCATCCCTGTTGATTCCGCAGGATTTTGCGACGTTCGCATGGCAATGATGTTAAAGTGGCGTGACGAAATCGCCCGGGCGGCCAGACCCGCGCCAACGGCAACCCCACGCACATACGGCGGCATGCGAAGGCCGTACGTGCTTCGGGCCGGCACCATTCCTGGCGCCGGCCCGTACCGAATCACATCAAGCCGATCAGTTGCGCTGGGCGAGTTGGGCCAACAGGAAGTCGCGGAACACCGCCACGCGCTTCGAATTCCGCAGCTCCTCGGGATAGACGAAATACACGTCCACCTTCGGCGCCTTCACCTCGCCCAGCACCTGCACCAGCCCTTCGTCGACGTGCATGTAGTCGGGGATGGCAGCGATGCCGAGGCCAGAGCGCGCGGCGGCCAGCATGGCGCGCAGCGAATTGGTCTCCAGCACCGCCTTGCGCGGGCTGCCCGGCCGCCGGCCGACCTCGGCCAGCCAATTGATGTCCGGCACCGGCGGGTGATGCTCGCCGAACAGGATCAGCCGATGGTTGTCCAGGTCCTCCGCCGTCTTGGGCGTGCCGTGCTGCTTCAGATACTCGGGCGAGGCCACCACATGCCACTCGATGGCGGTGAGGTGGCGCTGCACCAGGTCTGGCTGCTTCGGCGCGTGCATTCGGATCGCCACGTCCGCCTCGCGCATGGCGAGGTCGAGGTCGGTGTCGTCCAGCAGCAACTGCATCGTCACATCTGGGTATTGCGCCAGGAACACGTGCAGCCTGGGCGCCAGCCAGGAGGAGCCGAAGCCCACCGTGGTGGTCACCTTCAGCCGCCCGGCCGGGCGCTCCTTGCTCTCGGTCAGCAACGCCTCGGTCATCGCCAACTTGGCGAACACCTCGCGCACCGTCCGGTTCAGGCTCTCGCCCTGTTCCGTCAGGATCAGCCCGCGCGCGTGGCGGTGGAACAGAGGCACCTGCAGGGCCTCCTCCAGCGCCGAAATCTGCCGCGACACGGCAGATTGGCTCAGGTTCAGCGTGTCACCGGCATGCGTGAAGCTACCTGCCTCGGCAACCGCGTGGAACACACGCAACTTGTCCCAGTCCATAATGCAGCCATTCCCCTGTTACCCCGCCCGTAGCGGGACAACGATTTGCTTGGTCCCCGCCTCACTGAAACAGGGACGATTCCGCTTCCTATCGGCCGCCCGCCAACGTCGGCACGGGCGCTTCCACATCGCTCCCGGCCGCGTGCGACTCGACCGCATGCTCTGCCAGCCACTTTTCGACTTCCAGGGCTGCCATGCAACCTGTTCCTGCGGCTGTGACCGCCTGTCGCCACACTTTGTCCTGTACATCGCCCGCCGCGAACACCCCGGGCACCGAAGTGCGGGTCGATCCCGGCGGAGTCAGTACGTAGCCTTCCGTATCAAGCTCCACCTGGCCGCGGAACACCTCGGTGGTAGGCGAATGCCCGATGGCGATGAACACTCCGTCAAGATCCAGCTGCGTCGCGGCACCGGTTACGGTATCGCGCAGCGCCACGCCGCTCACGCCCACCGGGGCGGCGCTGGCCGCGATCTCCTCCACCACCGCGTTCCACACCACCTTCACCCGCGGATGCGCGAACAGGCGCTTCTGCAGGATCTTCTCCGCCCGCAGGCTGTCGCGCCGGTGGATCAGCGTCACCTCGCTGGCGAGGTTGGCCAGGTACAGCGCCTCCTCCACCGCCGTGTTGCCGCCGCCCACCACGGCCACGCGCTTGCCGCGGAAGAAGAAGCCGTCGCAGGTGGCGCAGGCCGAAACGCCGAAGCCCTGCAGATTCTTCTCCGATTCCAGCCCCAGCCAGCGCGCCTGCGCCCCGGTGGCGATGATCACGGAGCCGGCGATGTATACATCCCCCGAATCCGCCTCGCAGCGGAACGGCCGGCGAGTGAAATCGACCTTGGTGATCAGGTCATAGGCGATGCGCGTGCCGACATGCTCGGCCTGCTTCTGCATCTGCTCCATCAGCCACGGCCCCTGGATCGCCGCGGCGAAGCCCGGGAAGTTCTCTACATCCGTGGTGATCATCAGCTGCCCGCCCGGCTGCAGCCCGGCCACCAGAATCGGATCCAGGCTGGCGCGCGCGGCATAGATCGCGGCGGTGTAGCCGGCGGGCCCGGCGCCGATGATCAACAGGCGGGTGCGGTGGGTGGTGGCAGCCATGCAGGGCATTCCAGCGTTGTGCACGGCACAATAGGGCCCAGCGGCGTTGCGCATCAAGGAAGCGGGCCTTGTGCCGCCGCCGTTGTGCAATAATATTTCGTCATGCTGCGCCAAACAGCAACCGCCTTGCCCGCCTCACACTGCCTCCTCCCTTGGGGAAGACCTGTCCACCGATGAAACTGCCCTCCGACGTCCCCGTGCTGGACGCCATCGACCGCCGCATCCTGGCCGAGCTCCAGGCCGATGGGCGCATGACCAACGTGGAGCTGGCCCGCCGCGCCGGCATCTCCGCGCCCCCCTGCCTGCGCCGCGTCCGCCGGCTGGAGGAAGCCGGGATCATCCGCGGCTACCACGCCGATTCCGATCCGCAGAAGCTGGGCTGGGAGATCACCTTCTTCGCCATCGTCGGCCTGGAAAGCCAGAAGGAGGCGGTGCTGGCCGCCTTCGAATCGATGGTCGCCGAATGGCCGGAGGTGCGGGAATGCCACATGATCCGCGGCGGCGGCGATTTCCTGCTGAAGCTGGTGGCGCGCGACACCGCGCATGAAAACCAGCTGACGCAACGCCTCACCGGCGCCGCCGCCGTCGCGCGCGTGCAGACGCTGCAAACCATCCGCACCAGCCGCAGCCTGGCCGGCGTGCCGCTCTGACGGCGGCGGCCCCGCACCCACCCTTGCTGCGCATCGAACGCCTCGCCTTCGCCGCCCTGCTGGGCCTGACCGCGCTGCGCCTCGTTGTCGCGGCCTGGATGCCGCTGCTGCCGGACGAGGCCTACTACTGGGTGTGGTCTCGCGCCCTGGCCCCCGGCTATTTCGACCATCCCCCCATGGTGGCGCTCTGGATCGCCGCCGGCACCGCCCTGGCCGGGGAGGGCGCGCTGGGCGTGCGCCTGCTCGCCCCATCCGCCGCCCTGCTCGGCTCGCTGATGCTGGCCCGCGCGGCGCGTGACCTGCTGCCGGGGGAGGAGACGGCACGGCGCGAAGCCGGCGTGCTGGCCGCCGCCCTGCTGAACGCCACCCTGCTGTTCGGCGCCGGCAGCGTGACGATGACACCAGACACGCCGCTGCTGTTCTTCTGGACCGCCACGATCTGGGCGCTGGGCCGCCTGCAGGCCGGCGCCGATCCGCGCTGGTGGCTCGCCGCCGGGCTGTTCATCGGCGCGGCCGGGGCCAGCAAGTATTCCGCCCTGCTGATCGCCCCGGCCATCCTGCTTTGGGTGCTGGCCATCCCCGCCCACCGGCGCTGGCTGCTCTCCTGGCCGCTTTGGGCCGGCGCCGCCCTGGCCGCTGCCGTGGTGGCGCCGGTGCTGGCCTGGAACGCCGCCCATGGCTGGGCCAGCATCCTCAAGCAAAGCGTCCGCGGCGGCGACGGGTCACCACTGCGCGCGCTGCAATTCCTGGCCGAGCTGGTGGCCGGCCAGCTTGCGCTCGCCACCCCGGTGATCGCCGTGCTCTGCGCCGCCGGCCTGCTCACCGCCCTGCGCCTGGGCACGCGGGATCGGCCGGGCTGGGTGCTGCTCGCCGGGCTGTCGGGCATGCCCGCCGTGGTGTTCACGCTGCATGCCCTGGGCGAGCGCGTGCAGGCCAACTGGCCCGGCATCGCCTACCCCGCCGCCTGCATCGCCGCCGCCGCCATCGTTCCCACCCTGGCCGCGCGCTGGCGGCGCTGGGTCCGCCCCGGCCTGGCCCTCGGCTTCGCCACGACCACCGCAGTGTGGCTCCAGGCCACGCTCGCCCCCCTCCCCCTGCCCCTGGCGCTGGACCCCACACTGCTGCGCCTGGCGGGATGGAATGCCCTGGCCGCCGACATCGCCGCCACCGCCCGGCGCGAGGGCATCCCCGTCGTTGCCACCACCAACTACGGCCACGCTGCCCTGCTCGCCCGCCTGCTGCCGCCCGACATCGCCGTGGTGGGGCTGGAAGGCCGCTGGGCCCTGTTCCGCCTGCCGGATGCCCGCCCCGCCCTCGCCGGCCGCCCCCTGCTGCTGCTGCACAGCGCCCGGCGCGACGAACGCCTGCACACCGATGCCCTGGCCGCCCCGCAGCAGATCGCCACCCTCACCCGCGGGCGGGACGGGATGGCGGCCGAGCAATTCCGCCTGTATCGTGCCACCGGCCGCCACGGCGAGCAGCCCGCGGCACTGATGCCGCGCCCGCACGCCCCCCTCCGGGACCCCAGCCCATGACCCAGCCCGCCAGCTTCGACGAGATGCCAACCTACGAGGATGTGCAGGCCGCCCGCGCCCGCATCGCCCCGCTCGTGGTCCGCACCCCCATGCTGCGCAACCCCTGGCTGGACAAGATCACCGGCGGCACCATCCTGCTGAAGCCCGAACCGCTGCAGCGCACCGGCAGCTTCAAGCTGCGCGGCGCCAGCAACGCCATCCTGCAGCTCAGCGAATCCCAGCGCCGCTCCGGCGTCGTCACCCATTCCTCCGGCAACCACGCCCAGGCCACCGCCTATGCCGCCGCCTCCGTGGGCGCCCACGCCACCATCTTCATGCCGGACGACGCGCCGGCCATCAAAGTGGAAAGCACCCAGCGCTGGGGCGCCGAGATCCGCCGCTACGACCGCATGAAGGACGACCGCGAGGGCATGACCCGCGCCCATGCCGAGGCCTCCGGCGCCACCATGGTCCCGCCCTTCGACCACCCGCACGTGATCGCCGGCCAGGGCACGCTCGCCCTGGAGCTGGTGGAGGATGCCAAGGCGGCCGGCTTCACCATGGATGCCATGCTCGCCTGCACCGGCGGCGGCGGCCTGATCGCCGGCTGCGCCCTGGCCGTGGAAGGCGCCTCGCCGGATACCCGCCTCTACGCCGTGGAACCGGAAGGCTGGGACGATACCGGCCGCTCCCTCGTTTCCGGCAATCGGGAGACCAACATCCCCGGCGGCTCCACGCTGTGCGACGCGCTGCTGGCCCATTCGCCCGGCAAGCTCACCTTCGCCGTCAACCGCCCGCGCCTGGCCGGTGGCCTCGCAGTGACCGATGCCGAAGTGCTCGCCGCCATCAAGTTCGCCTTCGCCCACCTGAAGCTGGTGGTGGAACCCGGCGGCGCCGTCTGCCTCGCCGCCCTGCTCGCCGGCAAGTTCGATGCGAAGGGCAAGGTGGTCGGCCTCGTGCTCAGCGGCGGCAATATCGACCCGGACGTGTTCGGCCGCGCGTTGGCTGCCTAAAGCGCGGGGCCGCCTGATGATCCTCCACTACGTCCCGGGCTCGCCCTATGCCCGCATGGTCCGCATCGCCTGGCGCGAGCGCCGCATCGCGGGCATCGCGGAGCATGAGACCACGCTGCGCGACCCCGGCTCCGACCTGTTGCCGCACAACCCGGTCGGCCGCGTGCCCACGCTGGTGCTGGCCGACGGCACCGCGCTCAGCGAAACCCTGCTGATCCTCACCCATCTCGATCGGCTGCACCCGGGCCCGCGCCTGATCCCCGATTCGCCCCAGGGCCTCGCCGAGCTCGGCCAGGCCTTCGGCCTGCTGGATGGCATCGCGGTCTGGAACCGTGAACTGCGCCGGCCGGCGCACGAACGCTCCCCCGGCGTGATCGCGCTGGAGCAGACCCGCGCCAACCGCACCGCCGACCGGCTGGAAGCCGCCCCGCCGCACCATCCCACGGCCCGCCTCGCCTTGGCCTGTGCGCTGGGCTACTGCGAGCGCCGCCACACCGCCTGGGCCTGGCGCCAGGGCCGCCCCGCGCTCGCCGCCTGGTTCGACGAGGCCACCGCCACCCCGTTGTTCCAGGCCACCATGCCCCCCATCTCAGGCCTCTGATAACGCTGGACGCCACGGCGCCCGCCGCTATCATTTGTGACAGGACGATGGACGAGGTGCGGATGCCAGGTCCGATTCCGGAAGATACCCCCGAGGCAAGCGTTCCCGGGGCACGGCCATGAGCGAGGTCGTCGCCCTCCCCCGCGCGCGGGACGACACGATGTGGGCCGTCATCGCCTCCATCGGCAAGCTGTCCAAGGTTGCCAACATCTACCCCAGCCGCGCCGCCGCCTTGGAAGACCGCGCCTGGCGGGAAGCCCAGGTGGCCGCCCACTCCACCTTCCTCAGCGGCAGCCGCCAGCCCCCGCCGCGCTATTCCGTCGCCCCCATGCGCCGCGCCGACCTGCCGCGCGGCTGGCAACCCCTGCCCGCCCTCGGCTTCCTGCGCGGCCAGTTCATCTAGGCACATGACCGTCTGTTGACCGGCCGACCCCGCCGCGGGTCGGCGTCTCGCGCGTTCACCGGGCAGATCACCCGCGAGCGTGCCATGTCCAAGCCCCTTCCGCGCCATATCGGCTTCATCCCAGACGGCAACCGCCGCTGGGCCGAAACGCACGGCCTGGCGCGGGAGGAAGGCTACCAGCACGGCATGGCCCCCGGCGTGGCCTTGTTCGAACTCTGCCAGGGCCTCGGCATCGAGGAGGTCTCGGTCTATGGCTTCACCCAGGACAACACCCGCCGCCCCACCGCCCAGACGGAACGCTTCCGCGCCGCCTGCACCGGATTCGCCGAGGCGATCGCGCCGCATTGCGCCCTGCTGGTGCTCGGCGACGAAACCTCCGCCCAGTTCCCCAGCGCCCTGCTGCCGTTCCGCCAGCGCCACGGCAGCGGCATGCGCGTGAACTTCCTGGTGAACTACGGCTGGGATTGGGACCTCGCCGGCCTGCACCAGGGCGAACTGCGCTCGCAGGAGGTCTCGCGCCTCGACCTCATCGTGCGCTGGGGCGGCGCGCGCCGCCTCAGCGGCTTCCTGCCCGTGCAGTCGGTCTATGCCGATTTCCATGTGATCGACGATTTCTGGCCCGATTTCACCCCCGCCCATCTGCACGAGGCCCTGGCCTGGTTCCGCCGGCAAGACCCCACGCTGGGCGGCTGAGCCGGGAACCCTAGAGCAAAAGCCGTACGATATGAATCAGATTGGATTCCCCGACGCGGTTGAGATGTGATTCACCGTGCAGGCTGGTCAGGGGGCCAGTATGCATGGGCAAGCCACTCTCCAATGACCTTCGATCCAGACTGGTGGCTGCCGTCGCGGGCGGGCTG
>JAPLOI010000060.1 GCA_026400815.1 Alphaproteobacteria bacterium | reverse complement strand
GTTCCTGGGCAATGCCTTCGGCTTGCCGAGCGATCCCACCAACCATCCAGAACCCGCTCCGAATAAGGGCGGACTCCTTGAATCACGCGCCGATTCGGGGCGTCAATCCGCAGTTACAAAAAACTGATGGGTGCTGAGGAGATAGGCCCAATTGGAGCCCTGGAAGTGAGAGCTTATACTCAACATCGTAATATCGTAACATTTCTTGGATTTTCGATATTGAAATTACAGTTGCGCAGAACGTAACGAGAGTTAGGGAGATAGTGTGAGAGATTGGAATATCTTGTATATATCCTGCCGATGCTGTCATAAAGGCTGCCACGAATGGAGATATAACCTGAATTACATAAGAAAATAGAAGAGAAAGCGCCTTGTTGGATGCGAGGGCGAATATCGTGCGGCCAAACTTCATGTCGAGCATTACCTCGTTGAGGGCAGGATTTACCTCCTTGCCATACCGGATAGAGTAGCAAATTCTCATTCATATGCCTAACGATGTGTGCGGATTTAGTTGAGGGCTGATGCGATGCGAGTGTTGCTGGCTTTGGTGCTACTGGCTGGATGCGGCGCGGGGTTGCAGCCGACCAACGTGCCGTCGGGCATGTGCGCGGGATTGCCGGGGGAGCCGGCGATTACGGCGCGGCTGTATTTCGGGCGCACCATCAAGGGGGGTGGGAAGGTGGATGATGCCGCCTGGCAGCGCTTCCTGGCCGAGGCGGTGACGCCGCGCTTCCCCTCGGGGTTCAGCGTGTTCGATGGCTATGGCCAGTGGCAGCAGCGCAGCACCGGGCGGATCATCCAGGAGGCCTCGACGGTGATCGAGGTCGCGGCGCCGCGGACTGCCGAGGTGGTGGCGAAGCTGGAGGAGATCCGGGGGGCGTATCGCGCGCGGTTCCAGCAGGAGAGCGTGGGGCTGGTGGTGGGCGAGAGTTGTATGTCGTTCTGAAGGAAGGAAGACTCTTCTTTTTCTGAAGAAAAAGAAGCAAAAAGACTTTATTCATTTGCAGCTTCGATGGGGTGTTATCCCGGCGCCAGGTCGGAAAAGTTTTTTGGTTCTTTTTTTCAAAAAAGAACAATTCTTATCCCAGTTGGCGCAATCAATGACCGATGCTGCGGCGGAGGGGAAGAGCTGGATTGCTTCGCTGCGCTCGCAATGACGGGGAAGTTATGGGTCGGTGGTTGTTACTACTTGATTGCCTTCCAGAAGAACACCACCGCCTCTGGCGTGCCATCGGCCGTGCGGGTGTAGTCCGGCATTGAGCCGCCGCGTTGCCAGCCTTCGGCGGCGTAGAGGTGTTCAGCTTCGCCGCCTTCGTGGGTGGCCAGGGTGAGGATGTCACGCCCGGCGTCGCTTGCGGCGGCTTCGGCCTGGTGCAGCAGGGCGCGGGCGAGGCCGCGGCGGCGGGCTGCGGGGGCGACCATCAGTTTCTTGATTTCGGCGCGGTGGCGCTGGTTGTCTGGCAGGGCGAGGTCGAGGGTGACGCTGCCGGCGAGGATGCCGTCGGACCAGGCGGCGAAGAGGATGCGTTCGCCGCGGGCGGCCTGGGAGGCGACGCGGCGCATGTAGGCGGCGGCTTTCTCCTGCGGCAAGGGGGCGCGGAAGGAGAGGTTGCCGCCGGCATCGACGCAATCCTTGAGGATGGCGGCGAGGCGGGGGACGGCGGAGACGGCGGCGGCGGCGTTGAGGCGTTGCACGTGGGCGCCAGTGAGGGGCTTGGCGTATTCGAACTCCATGGAGTTCGACAAATCGTTCAGGGAGCGGATGGGGCCGGCGCGCAGGTAGGAGGATTTTTCGTAGAAGCGGTGGGCGCGGTCGAAGCGGGTGTCGCTCCAGAGGCGCATTTCGGTGGCGCCGTGGCTGCGGGCGTGGGTTTCGGCGGCGGCGACGAGGGATTGGGCAAGGCCGGTGCCGCGCTGGTTGGCATAGGCGTACATCTTGCAGAGTTCCCAGGTGCCATCTGCCAAGGGCTTGGTGGCGACCATGCCGACGACGCGGCCATCCTGTTCGGCGGCCCAGAGGGCGCCGTTTTGCTGGGCGTAGTAGGTGGCGAGCGCGCGCAGTTCCGGCACCTCGCCGTCGAGGTCCATCACGCAGCCGGGGTATTCGGCCCAGCAGGTATCGACCAGGGCGATGAAACCGGCGGCATCGTCGTCGAGCCCCGCCCGCAGGACGGGGGTGGGGTTCATGCCCAGTCGCTCATGCCAGGCTGGCGACGAATTTGGCCATGCGGGACATGGCTTCTTCTAGGCTGGCGTCGTCGGTGGCGTAGCTGATGCGCAGGTAGGGCGACATGCCGAAGGAGGCGCCGGAGACGAGGGCCACGTGGGCTTCCTCCAGGCAGGCCATGGCGAAATCGGCGTCGGTTTCGATCACCTTGCCGGCGGGGGTTTTTTTGCCGAGGCAGCCGGCGATGTTTGGGAAGACGTAGAACGCGCCTTCGGGCTTGTGGCAGGAGATGCCGGGCATCTTGTTCAGGGCATCGACCACCATGTCGCGGCGGGTGTTGTACTGGGCCTTCATGTCGGCGACGCATTCCTGCGGGCCATCGAGGGCGGCGGCGGCAGCGGCCTGGCCGACGGTGGAGACGCCCGCGGTGGCCTGGCCCTGCATGTTGACCATGGCGCGGATCAGGTCTTTCGGCCCACCGGCGAAGCCGATGCGCCAGCCGGTCATGGCGTAGGTTTTGGACACGCCGGAGACGGTGACGACGCGGTCCTTCAGGTCGGGCGCCACCTGGGCCAGGGTGGTGTGCTTGAAGTCGCCATAGACGAGGTGCTCGTACATGTCGTCGCAGATCACCCACACATGCGGGTGCTTGCGCAGCACGGCGGCCAGGGCGATCAGCTCCGCCTCGGTGGGGGCGGCGCCGGTGGGGTTGTTGGGGTAGTTCAGCATCACGAGCTTGGTCTTGGGCGTGATGGCGGCATCGAGATCCTCGGGGCGGAGCTTGAAGCCGTTGTTCTGCGGGCAGGTGACGATGACGGGCTCGCCACCGGCCAGGCGCGACATCAGCACGTAGGCGGACCAGTAGGGGGCGGGGACGATGACTTCGTCGCCCTCGTCCACGGTGGCCATGATGGCGTTGTAGAGCACCTGCTTGCCGCCGTTGCCGACCATGATCTCATCGAGCGCGTAGTCGAGCCCGTGGTCGCGCTTGAACTTGCGCTGGATGGCCTGCTTGAGAGCCGGCGCGCCATCCTGCGGCGGGTATTTGGTGTCGCCCTTCATGGCGGCCGCAAAGCCGGCCTCGATGGCGTGCTTCGGGGAGGCGAAGTTGGGCTCCCCGATGGTGAGCGCGATGACGTTGTGGCCCTCGGCGCGCAGCTCGCGGGCGCGGATCGTCATCTGGACGGTGGCGGCGACCTTGACGCGGCCGAGGCGTTGCGCGAGGGCCGGCATGTTACTTCAACCCTTCGCAGAAGCGCTTGATGCGGTTGCAGGCGTCTTCCAGCGTGGCGTCGTCGAGCGCGTAGCTGATGCGGAAATGGCCGGGGTAGAGGAAGGCGCTGCCATGGACGGCGGCGACACCTTCCTCATCCAGCAGGGCGGTGACGAAATCGGCATCGCTGTCGATCTTCACGCCGGACTTGCTGGTTTTGCCAATGCAGCCGTGCACGGAGGGGAACACGTAGAACGCGCCTTCCGGCTTGGCGCAGGTGATGCCGGGGCAGGTGTTGAGCATGGACACCACCAGGTTACGGCGGCGCTGGAAGGCTTCCACCATGTCGGTGATGAATTCCTGCGGGCCGGTGAGGGCTGCCACCGCGGCGGCCTGGCTGACGGAGGAGGTGTTGGAGGTGCTCTGGCTCTGCAGCTTGTCCAGCGCCTTGATGAGCTGGAGCGGGCCGCCGGCGAAGCCGATGCGCCAGCCGGTCATGGCATAGGCCTTGGAGCAGCCGTTCATGGTCAGCGTGCGGTCCTTCAGCTTCGGCTCCACCTGCACGATGGTGGCGGGCTTGAAGCCGTCATAGGCGAGCTTTTCGTAGATGTCGTCGGTGAAGATCCACACGTTGGGGTGGCGCAGCAGCACGTCGCAGATGGCGCGCAGTTCCTCGGCGGAATAGGCCGCACCCGTGGGGTTGCACGGGTTGTTGAGCATGAACCACTTGGTGCGGGGCGTGATCGCCGCTTCCAGGTCCTCGGCGCGCAGCTTGAAGCCGTTGTTCTGGCCGCAGGGGACGAGCACGGGCTTGCCATCGGCCAGCGAGACGATGTCGGGGTAGCTGACCCAGCAGGGCGAGGGGATGACCACCTCGTCGTCCTTGTCGAGCGTGGCGACCATCGCGTTGAAGATCACCTGCTTGCCGCCGGTGGAGATGATGATCTCCTCCGGCTTGTAGTCGATGCCGCTGTCGCGCTTGAACTTGGCGGCGACGGCTTCGCGCAGGGCGCGGGTGCCGGCGACGTCGGTGTACTTGGTGTCACCGCCCTGGATGGCGGCGATTGCCGCGTCCTTGATGAACTGGGGCGTGTCGAAATCGGGCTCGCCCTGGGAGAGGGTGATCACGTCCCGCCCCGCCGCTTTCAGGGCCCGTGCCTTGGTGGAAATGGCGATGGTGAGGCTCGGGCTGATCCGATCAAGGCGTTCGGCGGTCAGGTGGGACATGAGGCGGAACCTTTGCGGGTGGCGCGAAAAACGGGGCACCCTAATGCCGCGCCTTGCCCCCCGCAACCGGGCGCCAACGCCATGCTGCCCAGCCCATGAGCAGGGTGAGGGCGAGCAGGACGGTTGCCAGCGCATTCAGCACCGGGGTGGGGCCCAGGCGCAGGGTGGAGAACATCAGCATCGGCAGGGTGGTGGCGCCGGGGCCGGAGACGAAGCTGGCCACCACCACGTCGTCCAGCGAGAGCACGAAGGCCAGGCCCCAGCCGGCGGCAAGGGCGGGGGCGAGCAGGGGCAGGGTGATGCGGCGCAGGACCGTCAGCGGCGGGGCGCCGAGGTCGGCGGCGGCCTGTTCCAGCAGCGTGCCTCCTCCGGCGAGGCGGGCGCGGACGGTGAAGGCGACGTAGGCGATGCCGATTGTGATTTGGGCGAGCATGACCGTGCCGGCGCCGCGGCCGGGCCAGCCCAGTGTGCGTTCCAGCAGCACGAACAGCAGCAGCAGCGCGAGGCCGAGCAGGAGATCCGGCAGCACCAGGGGCGCGGCGAGCAGGGCGGTGAAGCCGGTGCGGCCGGGGAAGCGGCCGAGGCGGGCGAGTGCGAGGCCGGCCATCGTGCCCAGGATGGTGGCGCCGGTGGCGGAGATGGCGGCGATGCGCAGGGAGAGCCAGGCGGCCTCGCGCAGGGCTTCGTCGGCGAGCAGGGCGCGGTACCAGCGGAGGGAAAAGCCGCTCCAGGCGGTGGTGAGGCGGGAGTCGTTGAAGCTGCCGAGCACCAGCAGGGCGATCGGGGCGTAGAGGAAGGCGTAGCCGAACAGCAGTGCGCCGGTTCTCATGGCTTGGCCCAGCGGGACGGTAGCAGAACCAGGGCAAGCAGGATCACGGCCAGGGCGGCGGCCTGGGGCCAGTCGCGCTCCTGGAAGAAGGCGTCCCAGATCACGCGGCCGAGGGTGAGGTTTTCCGGGGCGCCGAGCAGGGCGGGGACGATGACCTCGCCGCTGACGGGGACGGCGACCAGCACGATGCCGGCGAGCACGCCGGGCAGGGAGAGGGGCAGGGTGACGTGCCGGAACACCCGCCAGGGCGGGGCACCGAGATCGGCGGCAGCCTGTTCCAGCCTGGGGTCGGCGGCCGAGAGCCGGGCCTCGATCGGCAGGATCATGAAGGGCAGGTAGACATAGGCGAGGCCCACCAGCATCGCGCCCTCCGTGTGCAACAGGTGCAGGGGGGCGTCGGTGAGGCCGAGGGCGAGCAGGGCGGCGTTGAGGTAACCCTCGTCGCGCAGGATGGCGATCCAGGCGGTGAGGCGGAGCAGCACGCCGGTGAGCAAGGGGAGCAGCACCAGGGCGCGTAGCACGGGGCGGCAGTGGGAAGGCGCGCGGGCGATGGCGATGGCCATGGGATAGCCCAGCACCAGGCACAGCCCGGCGGTGAGCGCGGCCATGCGCAGGCTGCCCCAAAGGGCGGCGTGGTAGAGCGGGTCCGTCAGCGCCAGGGCCAGCGGTTCCGTGTTCCAGCCCAGGGCGAAGGGGGGCACGGCCTCGACCGGCGTGGCGAGCGCGATGGCGAGCAGGATCGCGGCGGGGGCGGCGATGAAGGCCAACAGCCAGGCGAAGGGAAGCAAGGCGATCAAGGAAGGTCTTCTTTTTCTGAAGAAAAAGAAGCAAAAAGACTTTTTAACTCTGCGTCGAGGATAGCTGCGACGTAAAGTGATAAAAGTTTTTTGGTTCTTTTTTTCAAAAAAGAACCGCTTCCTTACTTGCTATTGCACGTATGGCATCCAGCTTGGCATGGTGCCGCGACATGTCCAGGCTATCGACGGTGAGTTCCGCCAGCGCGGTAACGCCATCCACGGCGGGGCCGTAGCGCACGGCGTGTTCCAGGATCGCCCGGTCCCGCGCCGGGTCCAGCGCTTCCAGCATCGCGTCGCGCCAATCGGGCCGGAGCACCGCCAGCGCGGCGATGAGGCCCCAGGCGCCCCAGTTGGAGACGCCGGCGACGATCAGGTGGTCGGCCGCGGTGGCGCAGGCGATGGTTTCGCCATGGGCGACATCCTGGGCGATGAGGGCGCGGGGCAGGGCGCCCATGCCGATTTCGTTGCCGCCGTCGCCGACGGCGAGCTTCGCCCAGGGGCCGCCGAGGAAGAGCTCGTCCAGCGGGGCGGTGAAGTCGCCGATGTCCACGCCGCGTAGGTTGCGGGGCCGGCCATCGAAGGCCTGGCCGCAGCGTTCAATGGAGATGGCGTGGGTGATGCCGGCCTGCTGCCAGGCGGCGATCAGGGGCGTGAGGGGCGCGCCGAGGGCGGCGACGTCCATCGGCGTATCACCGATGCCGGCGCCGACCAGGGAGGCGGCGCAGGTGGCGCGGCAGGGCTCGTCGGTGGCCAGGCGCACGGGCACGCCGGCGGATTCCAGGGCGCGCAGCAGCAGGGCAGCGCCGATGGGGCCGTCGGTTTCCGCCGCCGGCGGAGTGGCGCGCGGCACGTAGAAGCCGGTGATGACGCCGACCACCGGCGCCTTTGCTGCGGCCAGGGAGGCGGCGGCGGCAAAGAGGCCGCCCTTCGCGGCGTTGCAGAGGTGGGAGATGTTGCGCCCCACCTCCTCCTGCACCAGCGCTTCGATCTGGTCGACCAGCGCGCGCTGGGCCGGCACGTGGTTCATCAGAGCGAGGCGAGGTTGCTGTTGCGCAGGTCGGTGATCAGCATGCAGCCCGGGGCGTGGGTGATGCAAAATTCCGGCTTCACCTGGGCGATCACTGCCTGGGGTGTCACGCCGCAGGCCCAGAACACCGGCAGTTCGCCTGGGGCGATCGGCACGGCATCGCCATAGTCGGGCTTGTTGATGTCGGCGATGCCGATCGATTCGGGCAGGCCGATATGCACCGGCGCGCCGTGCACGGAGGGGAAGCGCGAGGTGATCTGGATGGCGCGGATGGCATCCGCCGGCTTCAGCGGGCGCATGGAGACCACCAGCGGGCCGTGGAACACGCCGGCCGGGGTGGTGGCGATGTTGGTGCGATACATCGGCACGTTGCTGCCGCAGGTGATGTGGCGCACGTCGATGCCGTCTTCCACCAGCGCTTCCTCGAAGCTGAAGGAGCAGCCGATGGCGAAGGTGACGAGATCGTCGCGCCAGACCGAGGAGATGTCGGTGGGTTCATCCACCAGCACCCCGTCGCGCCACACGCGGTAGCGCGGCACGTCGGTGCGGATATCCAGGTCGCGCGCCAGGCCGGGCAGGCGGGGGTCGCCGGGTTCGGAGACGGCGAGCACGGGGCAGGGCTTGGGGTTGGCCTGGGCGAAACGCAGGAAATCATGCGCCAGGGCGCGGGGCAGGATCGCCAGGTTCGCCTGCACGTTGCCGCGCGCGAGCCCGGCGGTCTGGCCGGTATAGGCGCCGGCACGGAAGCGCAGGCGCTCCTGCAGGCCGGCATTGGCGCCGAAATCGGAGATGGCGTTCATGGCGGGCTCCGGAATGAGACAAGGCCGCTACCCTAAGGGCGCGCCCCGGCAGGCGTAAAGCCGGGCGGTTGCCGCGGCGGGGTGGGTGGGGCAGCATCGCACTGCACAATGAAGGGGCTTCGCGGTGAATATTTGCGTCTATGGGCCGGGGGCAATCGGCGGCTGGCTGGCGGCGGCGATGGCCCATGGGGGGGCCAAGGCCGGCATCGAGGTTTCCGTGGTGGCGCGCGGCGCGCATCTGAAGGCGATCCGCGAGAACGGGCTGACGCTGGAACTGCCGGATGACCGCTACACGGTGAAGGTGAACGCCAGCGACAACCCGGCTGATCTGGGCCCGCAGGATGGGGTGATCGTGACGGTGAAGGCGCCGTCCCTGCCCAGCGTTGCCGGCGCCATCGGCCCGCTGCTGCGCGAGGACACGCCGGTGGCGTTCCTGACCAACGGCATCCCGTGGTGGTATTTCATTGGGCATGGCGGTGCGCTGGATGGCCGTTCGCTGCCGCGGCTGGATCCGAATGACGGGCTGCGCAACGCGATCGGTCGCAAGCGCCTGATCGGCGGCATCGCCTGGCCGGCCAGCTCCGTGCCGGAGGCGGGCGTGATCAAGATGAGCGCCGGGGCCGCGCGCGGCTGCGTGATCGGCTCTCCGGACGGGCAGCCGCATCCGGGGCTGGACCTGCTGGAGAAGGCCTTCGCGGCCGGGAACCTGAAGCTGACCGTGGCGCCGGATATTCGCGATGTGATCTGGGAGAAGCTGAGCTTCAACCTCTCCGCCGGGCCGATGTGCGTGCTGACCACCTCGCCGGTGAAGGACACGCATGTGGAGGAGGCGCTGGTGCGCACCTCCCGCCAGGTGATGACGGAAGTCTCGGCGCTGATGGCGGCGATGGGCCGCAACGTGCCGATCGACCAGGAGAAGGTGGTGGCGGGGAACCGGGTGCTGGGGCATCGCCCGAGCATCCTGCAGGACCTGCTGGCGGGGCGGCCTATGGAGGTGGACGCGCTTTACTCCACGCCGCTGGAACTGGCGGAGATGGTGGGGGTGAGCCTGCCGACGCTGGAAACGCTGATCGCGCTGATCAAGGTTCGGGCGCGGCAGGCCGCGCTTTACAACGGGTAAGCGGTTCTTTTTTGAAAAAAAGAACCAAAAAACTTTCATACCTTTGCGCCGAGGCTAGCCCCGGCGCAAAGGTGTGAAGTCTTTTTGCTTCTTTTTCTTCAGAAAAAGAAGAGCCTTACTTTGGGAACTCGACGAACTCCGGCAGCCCGTCGGCGCGGGCGATGCTGGCGAAGGGGCCGTCCACTTCGTAGTGAACGGCCCCGCAGGTGCATCGCCCCGTGTGCCTCACAGCACCGGCGGCGGGTAGTACGGCTTGTCGCCCAGCGCGTTCACCCGCTCCCAGAACGCCTGGCCGCCGGCGAGGCCGGAGGGTTCCAGGGCCTGGGCGTCGCGGAAGATGCACCAGCTTTCCGGATGCAGGCGGCTGGCTTCGGCGAAGTGCTCCGCCGCTTCCGCCTCCCGGCCGTGCCGGCGCAGGTGGAGGGCGAGGCGGAACAGCGCGTCGGCCATCGCCATCTCCGGCGTGATCACCGGCAGCCGGGCGCGGGCTTCGTCGCCGGGCAGGGCGTGCTTGCCGGTTCGGATCCAGGTGCGCACGGCGTTCAGATAGGCGGTTCGAGCGGCGTTGCGCTCGGCGAGCAACTCCGGCGCCAGGGTGCGGGTGGTGAGGTCCATCTTGCGGAAATGGTCCGTGGAACCAGCCGTCTCCGGTGGGCGCACGATCACCCCGCGCTCATCGATCCAGACGCATTGCGGCACGTTGACCATGCCGTAGAGCGCGGAGACGACGTGATTCTCGTCGATCAGGCAGGGGTAGCTGGGCCTGGCCTTCTCGATCCAGGGGCGCGCCTGTTCGGCTCCGCGGCCTTCCTCGGCCACGGCGATGACGACGAAGGGGGCATCGAATACGCAAGTCTGCAGGTCCTCCCACACGGAGAGGTCAAGCCTGCAGCCTCACCAGGATGCCCAGGTGGTCAGGAACACCTTCTGGCCGCGGTAGTCGGACAAGCGGTGCATCTTGCCGTTGAGGTCCGGCAGGGCGAAATCCGGTGCCTGCAGGCCGGTAAGGGCCTGGTTGCGCTGGTCTGGCCCGGTGCCGAGCACCCAGGTTTCGCCGGCGCGGTCGGATGCCACGGGGTTGCCGAGGTGGCGCCAGAAGGCGGCGGCGTCGATCCGGTCGCCGTGCTTCATCGCTTGGGTGAGCGGGACGCAGAGCTCGGCTTGGCACATGCCCTCGGGCTTGAGGGTCCAGCCGGTGACGCGCTCCGTGTCGTCGGGGGTGAGCAGCAGCCCCCCTGGTGTTGGCACGTCGTGCGTGCCGGTGTCGGTGAGGACGGTGGCCATGGCGCCTTTCCCTGGGTTGCAGGGGCAGTCTGGCAGGCGCGGGCCTAGCCTTCCAGCGCCATCGGCAGCATGGAGATCACGAGCAGGATCGCCATGGCGATGTTGAAGGCGCGCAGGCGTGGGCCGTGGCCCAGCAGGCGGGCGGCGCCATGGCCCAGCAGCGCCCAGGGGATGCAGCTGGGCGGGGTGACAAGGAAGAACACGGCGCCAATGGTGGCCAGTTGCGGGATGGCCGGTGCGTCTGGCCGCACCCAGGTGGCGGCGATGGAGAGCGCCAGCAGCCAGGCCTTGGGGTTCACCCATTGGAACAGCACGGCCTGCCAGAAGCCGAAGCGCAGCGCGGGGGGCGCTTCCGGGCTGCCGACGGGCGCGCTGGCGATCTTCCAGGCCAGCCAGACCAGCCAGGCCATGGAGGCCCAGCGCATGGCGGCGGCCATCAGCGGGTGGGCGGAGAGGAAGCCGGCCAGGCCGAGTCCGACCAGCATGATCATGATGGAGAAGCCGGCGCCGATGCCCAGGATGTGCGGCCAGATCGCCCAGGGCCCGTTCGCCGCGGCATTGGCGGTGACCAACGCGTTGTTCGGCCCCGGCGTGACCGAGGCGGCGAAGGCGAAGGCCACGAGGGGCAGGAGGGGTACTTCCATGGGGATATGGCAGCACCATTGACCTGTTTTGGTCCAGCGCCGCCAGCGCATGCCAGCCCGTCAGCGCAGCGCGAGCATCGCCAGCAGGCCCGGGGAGAGGATGCCGGTGGCCCAGACCAGGGCGGAGGCGACATTGGCGATCTGGAACGGCAGCATCGGCATGGCGCAGCTTCCGGCCACCAGCGGCACGGCGGCACGGAGCGGGCCGAAGAAGCGGCCCAGGAACACCCCGGCCACGCCCCAGCGCGCGAAGAAGGCCTGGCCACGCGGCAGCAGGGTGGGCATGCGCGTGAGCGGCCAGAGCTGCGCCAGGCGGTCCTTGAAAATGTGGCCGATCCAGTAGGAGACGCAGTCGCCCAGGATCGCGCCGAGCGCGGCGGCCGCCCAGCACGGCCAGAACGCGATGCCGCTGGCGCCGAGCAGGCCGGAGAGGCCGAACAGGATGGCGGTGGCGGGTAGCAGCACCGAGATCACGGCCAGGGATTCGCCGAACGCCAGCAGGAACACCACCGGGGCCGCCCAGGCCTGGTTGGCCCGGATGAACTCCAGTGTTGCGTGCACGATGGCTTCGATGGCGTTGCTCCCCTCAGGTGGCGGTTCAGGTCAGGTAATAGCGCGCGATCACGGCCGAAAGCGCGGTTCCCAGCGAATAGGCGGGGAACAGTGCCACTGCGGCCACCAGCGCCCGCCGTATGGGCACCACCCAGGCTCCGCGCGCGAGCCCTGGCAGGGCAACCCCCGCCAGCATGGCTATCGGCAGGAAGTAGCGGCCCTGCACCCCGTCGATGATCGGATGCCCCACCGGGCTCCAGGTGAGGTAGAGAATGCCGAAGATGCCGCCCAGCATCCCCAGAATGGTCGCGGCGATCCAGCCTGCCGTGCCCCAGTCGGCCTCCCCCCCGCTCGCCTGGGCAGCGCGGGGCCGCAGCAAAGTTGCAGCCAGGGCGACCAGGAGCATCCAGCCGGCCAAGCGGTAGTAGGTCGGCGTCAGCAACGTATCGAGCCAGCCCAGCACACCGATGAAGCTGTACCAGTAGCCTAGCCAGTTCGCTTGCAGCGTGTTCGTGACAAGGTTCAACACACGCCACGGCTCGGTCAGTAGCAGCGCCGTTTGCGCCGCGGGGTCCGCGCCGAGATAGGCACCGACGTTGGGGACCCCGGTCACAGTGGCCACCGCCGACCACGTCAGCGCCGCGACCAGCACCACTGCCATGCCCGCCAGTCGCGATCGCCATGCCATCGACCGCACTGCCAGCGGCAGAAGCGCCAGCGCGACATAGGCTGGCCGCGTCATCACCACGAGGCACAGCCCCGCGACCACAACGGCCAGTGCGCCCGCCCGGGCCTCGCCGCGCGCCATGCGCCAGAGCAGCGCCGCCACCAGGGCGCAGATGGTGAGCAGCAGCCCTTCAGGCCCAATCGTCGCCATACCCGCCAGCGACATCGGCAGCATCAGCAAGGCGAACAGCCACACCGCCGACCCACCCGCCATCGCGATCGCGGTCGCGCCCACTGCCACCGCGCACGCCCCGGCGGCGATCCGCGCAATGGTCAGCGTATCCACCACGCTGGCGCCCGTCGCCCGCGCCACCTGAACCGTTGCCACCTGCGGCAGGTAGAGCATGGGGGCATACATCGAGGTGATGAAGTTCATCCGCACGCGTTCGGCCGACCACAGGTGGCGCGGCTCCCACATCGCGGCCTTGGCGCGCTGGGCCGGCTGGGACCGAAGGCTGAGGAAAGGCTCCATCACGGCCACAAGCGCCGGGTCCACCGGACCGCCGGTAACGGGATACATTTTGCCGTTCGTCCCCGGCATCTCGAAGGGTTCACCGAGCAGGTGGCCATTGGCCAAGTGGGACACGCGAAGGGCGTGGCGATTCTCGTCCGGCGTCTGCAGTGGCGGCAGCGCCAGGGACAACACCACGCAGCCGGCCAAACCGTAGGCAACGTAGAGGACGGCCAGCAGCCGCGCCGTGCCCAGCGCGCGCAGCGCCGCGAAGATGCCGTCGATATCCCTCACGCGCCCTGTCCCCTCCCGCCGGGCTGGCCGAGTCGCGATGCCTCGCCGCCGCAGCGGATAATTGCGACAGCGTGCCCCCGAAGGTAAAGAGAAGCCTCATTGCCCGAATGGTTCAGCACGCCGCGCCATGATCCAGCAGGACCTGCCGCTGCGAACCTATATCGATGACCGGTATCGCACCCGGGACTATGTGCGCGACCTCTATGCCGGCGCCTCCGGCCTTGTGATGCGTGCCAGCCACCGGCTGATGGAGCGCGGCATCGCGCCCGCCCAGAACATCGATGTGCTGGAGATCGGCGGCGGCGGCATGCCGCATCTGGGCTGGATGGACGCCACGCAGCTGCGCCGCTTCACCGTCTCCGACCGCATGGCCCTGCACGGCACCACCATGGCGAATCTGGAGGCGGAGTGGGGCGGCCGCGCCGAGATCCTGCGCCATGATTTCGATGCCGATCCGGCTCTGGCCACGCTGCCGGGCGGCTACAGCCGCATCGTCGCCTCCCACGTGCTGGAACACGTGGCGGAGCCGGAACGCGCCCTGTTGCGCTGGACCGCGCTGCTGGCGCCGGGCGGCGTGATGTCCTTGGCGTTGCCCTGCGATCCCGGCTGGATGTGGCGGATGGGCCAGGTGCTGGGCTACCGGCGCGCGGCACTCGGCATCGACTTCGCGGAATACGACCTGGTGATGTCGCGCGAGCATGTGACACCCGTGCAGCGTGTGCTGAAGCTGGCGCGCTACTATTTCGGGCACGTGGGGCTGCGCTGGTTTCCCGCGCGCGTGCCGGTGGTGGATTTCAACCTGGTCTGCGCCATCACGCTGGCGCGGGAAGATTGGCGCGGGCCCGAAGGGCTGTTGGCGCGATGACCGTGGCGCGGCACTCGCCCGCCCCGGTGGTGGCGGTGGTGATCCCGTGTTTCCGCGTGCGGCGGCACATACTGGGCGTGCTGGCCGGCATCGGGCCGGAGGTGGCGCAGATCTGGGTGATCGACGATGCCTGCCCCGAAGCGACAGGCGCGCTGGTGCTGGCCGAATGCACGGACGCGCGCGTGGCGGTGGTGCAGCACGAGGCCAACCAGGGCGTGGGCGGCGCGGTGCTCACCGGCTACCAGCAGGCGCTTGCCGCGGGGGCCGAGGTGATCCTGAAGCTGGACGGCGACGGCCAGATGGACCCGGCGCTGATCCCGCAATTCGTCGCCCCGATCGCCGAGGGCCGCGCCGACTACGTGAAGGGCAACCGCTTCCACAATATCGAAGACGTGCGCGCCATGCCGGCCTCGCGCTTGCTGGGGAACGCGGCGCTGCCGTTCCTCACCAAGCTTTCGGCCGGCTACTGGCATATGTTCGACCCCACCAACGGCTACACCGCCATTGCCGCGCGCGTTGCCCGGGCGTTGCCGGCGGGCAAGATCGCGCCGCGCTACTTCTTCGAATCCGACATGCTGTTCCGCCTCGGCACGCTGCATGCCTGCGTGCTCGACCTGCCGATGCAGGCGGTGTACGGCGACGAACGCAGCAACATGAACCTGCTGCGCATTGTGCCGCAGTTCCTGGGCGGGCATCTGCGCAACCTCGGCAAGCGGGTATTCTACAACTACTTCCTGCGCGGCTTCTCGGTGGCGTCGCTGCAATTGCTCCTGGGCTTGGCGCTGCTGCCCTTCGGCACGGCGGTGGGTGTGGCCGGATGGTGGGCGAGCTGGAAAAGCGGCATCCCGGCCACCACCGGCACCGTCATTCTGGCCGCGCTGCCGGTGTTGCTGGGCGTGCAGTTCCTGCTCTCCTTCCTGTCCTTCGACATGGCGGCGGTGCCGCAGCGCCCGGTTGGCCCGCTGCTGCCGCCGCGCGACGGCGCCGAAGCCACTCCACTTTTTCCGCTGCGTGGCGTGGCGCGCTGCAGCCGGGCGGCGGCGTGAGCGGGCGGGCCTGCGCCGCCTGCGGCAGCCCGATGCGGCCGGGCGTGCTGCCGGGCACCTTCCGCTGCGCGCGCTGTGGCTTCCTGTCCAGCGACCTGCCCGTGCGCATCAACGCCGCCGAGGCGATCGACGAAGACGTGCGCGCCATCGCCCTGAAGCCGATCCGCGATGCCAATTTCACCCAACTGCTGGATGCCTGCGCCGACCTGCTGCCGCCGGGCACGCGGCTGCTGGATGTCGGCTGCGCCCATGGCTGGTTCCTGCAGGCCGCCACCGCGCGCGGCATCGCCGCCGAGGGGCTGGAGCCGGACCGCGCCATGCTGGCGATCGCCCAGGCGGCCGGGCTGAAGGTGCGCGAGGGCTACTTCCCCGCCGCACTTCCGCCCGATGCGCGCTTCCAGGCGATCATCTTCAACGATGTGTTCGAGCACCTGCCAGACCCCGCCGGGATGGCCCGCGCCGTGGCTGGTGCACTGGCGCCCGGCGGCATCGCCATCGTGAACCTGCCGGTCGCGGAGGGCTTCATCTTCCGCGCCGCCCGGCTGCTGGCCCGGCTGGGCCTGCGCGGGCCGCTGGCGCGCATGTGGCAGGAGGGCCTGCCCTCCCCGCATCTCAGCTACTTTACCGCCCCGGCGCTGGAACGGCTGTTCGCCGATGCCGGGCTGCGTCTGGTGCGGCGCGGGGACCTCGCCTCGATCGTCACCATGGGGCTCTATGCCCGCATCCGCTACGACCGCTCCGTGGGCGCTGGCCGAGCGGCGGTGCTGTATGCCGCCGCGCTGGCGGCCCGCGCGGTGGCGGGGCTGTTCCCGTCCGACATCCAGTATTTCGTCTTCCGGCGCGACGGGGCCTAGCCGCGCCCCCGCGTTACCAGCCGGCCCGCGCGCGCTTCCGTGGCGCCCTGGCCGAACACGTAGGCGCTCTGCCCGTTCACCCAGGTCTCCGCGATGCCGATGGAAGGCCGCGTCGGGTGGTCGAAATCCGCCGCGTCCTTCACCGTCGCGGGGTCGAACAGCACCAGATCGGCATAGGCGCCCGGGCGGATCACGCCGCGGTCGACGATGCCGAACACCTCGGCCACGCGCCCGGTCATCTTGTGGACGGCGGTTTCCATGCTGAACAGCTTCAGCTCGCGACTGTAGTAGCCCAGCACGCGCGGGAAGCAGCCCCACAGGCGCGGATGCGGAAACGTGTCGTGCGGCAGGCCGTCGGAGCCGATCATGCTCAGCGGGTGCTGCATGATCCGCCGCACATCGGCCTCCTCCATCTGGAACATGATGGCGCCGGCCGGCAGCAGCTTCTCGGCGGCTTCCTTCAGCCCCATGTTCCACTGCTTGGCCACGTCGGCCAGGAACTTGCCTTCCATCTCCGGATGCGGGTTCGACCAGGCGATCTTGATGGCCACATCCGGCCGCACCCGGTCCGGCATCAGAACGGTGGAGCCGGCGTAGTAGGGGTACACGTCGAAATCCACCTTGTGGCGTTCCCGCAGGCGCTCGATCAGCGCCAGGGTTTCGACGGAACGGCCGAAATTCTCCGGCATCGAGCATTTGTGGTGGGAGATCACGACGGGCACGCCCGACCCTTCGCCGATCCGCACCGTCTCGTTGATGCTGTCCAGCACGAAGTTGGCCTCGTCGCGCATGTGGCTCACATAGATCCCGCCGGCATCGCGCAGGGCCTGGGCCACCGCGATCACCTCGTCGGTCGGTGCCTCCATGTTCGGCGGATAGTAGAGTCCCGTGGAAAACCCGGAGGCGCCTTCGCGCAGGCTGGCGGCCAGGCGGGCGCGCATGTGCTCCGCCTCCTTGTCCGTCGCCGCGCGCTTCACATCCCCGCCCATCGCCTCCACGCGCAGCGGCATGTGGCCGATCATGGCGTAGGTGTTCACCGGCGCGGGCTCGTCGGACAGGCGGCGGGCGTAGTCGCCGAAGCTGTCGAAGGTCCACCAGCTTTCGTCGCCCAGCAGGTCCAGCGGCGGAATCGGCCGCTGCTTCATCCGCACCGGCGACAGGCTGATGCCGCAATTGCCCACCACCACGGTGGAAACGCCCTGGCTCATCTTGCACAACATGCAGGCCGGCCCGCACAGCACCGCCCGGTCGTCATGCGTGTGTGCATCGATGAAGCCCGGCGCCACCGCGCGCCCGGTGGCGATCACCTCGCGATCGGCGGAATACGCGCCGAGGTCACCCACCGCCACGATGCGGTCGCCGGTGACACCCACGTCCCCCTTGGTGCGGGCGTTGCCGGTGCCGTCGAAGATGGTGGCGTCGCGCAGGATCAGGTCGCAGCGGAGGGACATGGCGGGGCCTCTGGGGATTGATTCGGCGGGATCGAACACGCCAGGCGCCTTGCTGTCCAGGCTGGCGGCATCGCCCCCAGCTTTGTAGAGTCCGCACACGGGCCCGCTGGGGGCCAAACGAAGGGAGGCCAACGATGTCCGACATGCCTGTGGTGGCCGGCAAGGCGCCGATCAAGATCGCCGTGGAAGAAGGCAAGGATTATTGGTGGTGCTCCTGCGGCAAGTCCGCCAAGCAGCCGTTCTGCGACGGCTCGCACAAGGGCACCAGCTTCACCCCGATGAAGTACACCGCTGAGAAGACCGGTGATGCCTGGTTCTGCGCCTGCAAGGGCACCGCCAAGGCCCCGCTCTGCGACGGCGCCCACAAGAAGCTCTGATACGCGTCCGGGGCGTCGCCGCGCGACGCCCCAAACGGGAGGCCACGATGGCGCTGCTCGATGAATCCGCCGCTGGTGTCTACATCATCTCCGTCACGCCGTTCACCGAGGCGGGCGAGATCGATTTCGCCAGCGCGGACCGCATGGTGGAATTCTACCTCGCCCGCGGTGCCACCGGCCTCACCATCCTTGGCATGATGGGCGAGGCGCCGAAGCTGTCGGTCGCCGAATCCGTCGCCTTCGCCCGGCACGTGGTGCAGCGCGTGGCCGGCCGCGTGCCGGTGGTGGTGGGCGTCTCCAGCCCCGGCTTCGCCGCCATGCGCGAACTCGCAAAGGCCGTGATGGATGCCGGCGCCTCCGGCGTGATGGTCGCCCCCTCCGGTGCGCTGCGCACGGATGACGCGGTGTTCCGCTACTTCGCCCAGGTGGCCGAAACCCTCGGCGGCATTCCCTGGGTGCTGCAGGATTTCCCGCAATCCACCAACGTTTTCATCTCGCCTTCCGTGATCCGCCGCGTGGTCGATTCCGACCCCTCCTGCGTGATGCTGAAGCATGAGGACTGGCCCGGCCTGCCCAAGATCTCCGCGCTGCGCGACCAGAAGGAGATCCGCCGCATCTCGATCCTCGTCGGCAATGGCGGCGTGTTCCTGCCGGAGGAGATGCGCCGCGGCGCCGATGGCGCGATGACCGGCTTCGCCTTCCCGGAAATGATGGCCGGCGTGATTGCCGCCTGCAACGCCGGGGATGACCAGCGCGCCAGCGACATCTTCGACGCCTATTTGCCGCTGGCCCGCTACGAACAGCAGCCCGGCCCCGGCCTCGCGGTGCGCAAGTATATCCTGCACAAGCGCGGCGCCATTGCCTCGCCGGCCCAGCGCCGCCCGGTGGGCGCCATTGGCGCGCGCGAGATCGCGGAGGTGGAGTTCCTGCTGGCGCGGCAGGCGCGGCGGCTGGAGGAAATCGGCGCGGCGCCGATCGCCTGAGCAGTTTTTATCTCTCGTGGCCGAATGCCAGTGAGAATAAAGCTCTTTGGATGAAGAGCGGCTCGAATTTTGTTTCAAAAAATGAAAAATTAAATCTGAATAGAATGGAATCACGAAGTTATCAACATGTAAATCTTACGTCACGAATCATCCAACCTGATGTGTTGTGATAGCTATAACGAAATCCAATGCCAGATCCTGGAAGACGATTGTGCGACGTGCATACTGCGTTCTTCATAGAAATTGTTAAATTATCAAGCTCTCTGACAGAAAGATATTCGCCATTAGCAGTAGAATTTGTGTCAATCAACGTCCATATAAATCGATCTTGAAATTTTGTTATTGATCGATAACGAAAATAAGATCCATCTGGGCCTAGTCGTTCTATGCCGACTTCCTTCTGCATCAATTCAATTGTGTGATCGATCGCTCTTGAAGCTCTAGACGATAGATATTGTTCTTGCGCTGAAGACCCTGCTTGATGCCAGACCGCAGCCGCAGAAATCATTAAGAGCATAAGCAGAGATGCCTTGGGTAAATTTATCACTCACTACTCTCCTGCAAGTCCTTTAGTTTTGTGGGAGCTCTCAGCCCCCGTCGTGCCACCACTTCCCGCCCAGCACGATGCCGCGGCAGGCCTGTCACGTACGATGTAGTCGAAGATCTCGTTTAGGTCAGCGGCGGCGCTGGGTGCGATGACCAGCCGCTTCATTCGGCGGCGCGCAGCTTCGCAAGCCGGGCATTCAACGCAGAGAAGACGTCATCGGTGTCGATCGGCTCCCCGTTCGCCAATCCCTCCGCCACCAACCGGCGCAAGGTCTCGGTATCGGGCTCATCGGCATGCTGCCCGGCGTCCCACAGGATCACCGCGGCCTCCACCGCCTCGGCAACGGACGCATATTCCCCCGCCTGCACCGCGCGGCGCACGCGCTCCACCACGTCGCGGGGCAGGGAGACGGTGATCTGCTCGGTTTCGCTCATGCGCCCGAGCCTATCACATCCCGCCGCCCGGAATCACCGCCGATCAGCCCCCGTCGTGCCACCACTTCCCGCCCAGCACGATGCCGCGGCATTGCAGGTGCCGGTCGGTCTTCATCGTCTCGCCCACCGCATCCTTCAGCGTGAAGTCGCCGGATTCGAGGTCCAGCACCGTGGCATCCCCGAGCGTGCCCGGCTTCAGCGTGCCGCGATCCTCCAGCCGGATCGCCTTGGCCGGGTTGATCGTGCTGGCCCGCACCACCTCGCCCAGGCTCACGCCCATCGCCAGGAACTTCGTCATCGTCACCAGCATGTTGTAGGCTGGCCCGCCGATCGAGGTCAGGTGCACGTCGCTGCTGATCACATCGGGCAGGAAATTGTGCTTCACCATCTCCATGGCACTGGCAAAGCCGAAGCTGCCCGCGCCGTGGCCGATATCGAAGATCACGCCGCGCGCGCGGGCATCCAGCACATCCGGCTCCACCCCGCCGCCCGGCGCGGCCGGCGAGTTCGGCCAGGGCCGGAAGCAATGGGTCAGGATGTCCCCCTTGCCCAGCAGCGCCATCACCTCCGCCCGCGGCGGCGGCGGCCCATCCAGATGCCCCATCAGCGGCAGGCCCAACTCGCGCGCCACCTCCAGCGCCATCTTCATCGGCTCGATCCCCAGCGCGCCGGAGGTCACCGCCCCGATCCGCACCTTGATGCCGCAGATCAGGTCGGCATGCTCGCGGGCCACCTTCAGGCACAGCCGGCTGTTCAGCAGCCGGATGTCGGAGCTCTCGCCCACATACACATCCCAGTGCAGCGCGAAGATCCCGGCGAAGGACAGGTTCAGGAACGGGATGATCCGCACATCCGCCCGCTCGATCACGTGCTTGCGGAAGCCATGGATGTTCCCCGGCCCCGCGCTGCCGGCATCGATCAGCGTGGTGCAGCCGCTCCACTTCGCATACTGGTCGGGATCGACGCCCAGCGAGGTGCCGCCCCAATACACATGGGTGTGCAGGTCGATCAGCCCGGGCGTCACGATCTTGCCGGCGACGTTGCGGGTCTCCTTCGCGGCACCCAGGTTGGTGCCCACTGCGGCCACCTTGCCGTCGGCGAACGCCACGTCCAGCACCGCATCCATGTTCTGCGCCGGGTCGATCACCCGTCCGCCGGCCAGCACCAGGTCGAACATCCGTCACGTCCTCTGAAGGGGGCTGACATCGTCGCGGTGCGGGAAAATTCGCGCAACCCCTCGCCAAGCGGGAAATCTGGTGCAGAATACCGCAACGCTTCCCCCGAACGCGTTTCGCGCACCACGCAGGAGCCTCCATGAGCACCACGGTATCTGACGATTCCCGGACGAATTCGCGGATCGTCACCGCCTATCGCCAGCGCACCCCGGGCTCGGCCGAGATGTCGCGCCAGGCGCAGGATCTGTTCCCGAGTGGCATCACGCACGACGCGCGCAACGTGGACCCCTATGGCATCTACGTCGCCCGCGCCGCCGGCCCGCACAAGTGGGACGTGGATGGCAACAAGTATATCGACTATTTCGGCGGCCACGGCGCGCTGATCCTCGGCCACAACCACCCCAAGGTGGTCGCCGCCATCACCGAGGCGATGCAGGAAGGCAGCCAGTTCGGCGCCAGCCACCCGCGTGAGATCGGCTGGGCCAATGCGGTGAAGCGCCTCGTGCCCTCCGCCGAGCGCCTGCGCTTCACCTCCTCCGGCACCGAGGCCACGCTGATGGCCGTGCGCCTCGCCCGTGCCTTCACCGGGAAGGAAACCCTGCTGCGCTTCAAGGGCCATTTCCACGGCTGGCACGACCAGATGGCCAACGGCTATTCCAACCACTACGACGGCACCCCCACCCCGGGCGTGCTCCCGTCGGTCGCGCAGAAGTCGGTGCTGGTGAACCCCGGCGACATCGCCGCCGTCGAAGCTGCCCTCAAGAACAACCCCGACATCTGCGCCGCCATCCTGGAGCCCACGGGCAGCAGCTTCGGCCAGGTGCCGCTGAAGGCCGAGTTCGTGCAGGAACTGCGCCGCCTCACCACCAAATACGGCGCGCTGCTGATCATGGACGAGGTCGTCACCGGCTTCCGCGCCGCCCCCGGCGGTGCGCAGGTTGCCTGGGGCATCACGCCCGACCTGTCCTCTTGGGCCAAGATCCTCGCCGGCGGCATGCCCGGCGGCTGCGTTACTGGCCGCAAGGACATCCTGGACCTGCTGGATTTCACCGCCTCCGCCAAGGCCGGCCGCGAGAAGATCGGCCACCCCGGCACCTTCAACGCCAACCCGGTCTCCGCCGCCGCCGGCATCGCCTGCCTCACCATCCTGGCCGAGACGGATGCGGTGCAGAAGGCGTCTGACACCGCCGCCAGCCTGCGCCAGGGGTTGAACGACGTGCTCGCCGAATACGGCCTCAAATGGTCCGTCTACGGCACCTACTCGGGCTTCCACCTCTTCGTGAACCCGAAGAACCGGGACATCACGCCGCACGGCTTCGACTCCTACGCGGTGGAGATGGAAGAGCTGAAGTCCCAGCCGCAGAAGCTCAACAACCGCATGCGCATCGCCCTGCTGGTGAACGGCGTGGATACCAACCCGCGCATCGGCGGCCTGCTGTCTGCCAGCCACACCGCGCAGGACGTGGCCGAAACCGTCGCCGCCTGGCGCGAGGCGCTGAAGATGCTGAAGGCCGAAGGCGAACTGCCGAACTGATCGGCTGAACCATGGGGCCGGGCGGCTAGAGCAACAGCCGTTGAGGTGGAATCACCTCAACGGCTTTAGTTGCTCGCGCAAACTTACCAATCTACCCCGGCCCCTTTCGATTCCAGACCACACGAGGGGGAAACGACCATGAACGAGGAAGATCTCTGCTTCCTGCCGGCCACCGAGCTGGCGCCGATGATCCGCCAGAAGAAGATCTCGCCGGTGGAGGTGATGAGCACCCTCATCAAGCGCATCGAGCATCTGGAACCCAAGATCAACGCCATGGCCGCGTTCAACCCCGAACTCGCCATGGACCGCGCCCGCAAGGCGGAAGACGCCCTTCTGAAAGGCGCCGCCCTCGGCCCGCTGCACGGCCTGCCCGTCACCATCAAGGACCTGGCCTGGACCACGGATTTCCCCACGGAATCCGGCAGCCACATCAACAAGGGCTTCCAGTCCAAGATCGACAACCCGTTCGTGACCCGCCTGCGCGATGCCGGCGCCATCGTCATCGGCAAGACCACCGTCTCCGAATTCGGCTGGACCGGCGTCTCCCGCTCGCCGCTCACCGGCATCACCCATAATCCGTGGAAGCAGGGCTACAACGCCGGCGCCTCCTCCGCGGGCGCGGGTGCCGCCGCCGCCGCCGGCTACTCCGCCCTGCACCAGGGCAGCGATGGCGCCGGCTCCGTCCGCATGCCCAGCCATTTCTGCCGCCTCTTCGGCCTCAAGCCCAGCTACGGCCGCGTGCCCAACCACCCCGTCGGCGCCGGCGACTACACCAGCCATATCGGCCCGATGACCCGCACCGTGGGCGATGGCGCGCTGATGATGCAGGTCATGTCCGGCCCCCACCCGCTCGATCACACCAGCCTCGAAGCCTGGCCCGCCGACTACACCGGCCGCCTCGATGATGGCGTGAAGGGCCGCCGCATCGCCTTCTCGATGGATCTCGGCCATGCCAACGTGGACCCCGAAGTGGCCGACATCGTCCGCCGCGCCGCCCAGAACTTCGCGGCGAACGGCGGCTTCACCATGACCGACGTGAACCCCGCCTGGGGCCCCGTGGGCCGCGATCTCGCCCGCACCATGTGGTCCGCCCACATGACCCGCACCGCCGCCCAACTGCCGAAGTTCGAACACCAGATGGACCCCGGCCTGGTCGCCTGCATCCGCGACGGCATGAAGGTCTCGATGGCCGACTACCAGGATGCCCGCATGCGCAAGCTGGCCTACTGCGCCGATATCCAGGTGTGGTTCGAAGACTGGGATTTCCTCATCACCCCCACCGTCTCCGTCGCCGCCTTCCCGGCGGAAAAACTCATCCCCGACCATTGGCCCCAGCACGCCTGGGACTGGCTGCAATGGGCCGAGTTCTCCTACCCCTTCAACATGTCCTGGAACCCCGCCGCCACCGTGCCCGCCGGCTTCACCAAGGACGGCCTGCCCGTGGGCCTGCAAATCGTGGGGCGGCGCTTCGATGACCTCGGCGTGATGCAAGCGGCCCGCGCCTTCGAACGCATCCAGCCCTGGGCCGATAAGCGGCCCAAGATGGATTGGTAAGGCAAGCAAGCGTCTTCTTTTTCTGAAGAAAAAGAAGCAAAAAGACTTTTCTCGTTAGAAGCGGCGCCGTGGGGGAAACCCTTCGGCGCCGTGAAGCGTAAAGGGAGCCACGAATGCAACTCATCGCCACGCCCATCGGCCGCCTGCGCACGCCCTGGAAAACCACCTCCGAATGCCCCCGCAACGGCCGCCGCGGCGACCAGCCGCTCTGCTCCGTGGAAGTCGACCCCGAATACATCGCGGGGCTCAAGGACCTCGAAGGCTACACCCACCTCATCCTGCTCTACTGGCTCAACCAGTCCGGCCCCCCCGAGATGGTCTTCACACCCCCCAACGACACCGAACCCCGCGGCATGTTCGCCACGCGAACCCCCCGCCGCCCCAACCCCATCGGCCTCTCCGTCGTGAAGCTCGAAGCCATCCCCACCCCCGGCCTCCTCCACGTCCGCTACCTCGATTGCGTCGACGGCACCCCCCTGCTGGACATCAAGCCCTACCTCCCCAGCACCGACTGCGAACCCGATGCCAGCATGGGCTTCCAGAAGCGCCACGCCGTGCTGCCGTAGCATTGGGCAGTGCGACCCTCGAAGGGTTGACCGCTTGCGAATGGCCTATCGAAGTCTCAAGGCGAGATATTTGGCCAACTCTGGACTGCTGCCACTACCTGTGTTTCAATGAAAGCGAGTGTGATTTTCAGCGCTAGAGCAAAAGCCGTCCGATATGAATCAGATTGGATTCCCCGACGCGGTTGAGATGTGATTCACCGTGCAGGCTGGTCAGGGGGCCAGTATGCATGGGCAAGCCACTCTCCAATGACCTTCGATCCAGACTGGTGGC
>JAPLOI010000030.1 GCA_026400815.1 Alphaproteobacteria bacterium | reverse complement strand
GCCGCTGCCGTGGAGCCGCTCCGGTCGGGCGACGCCCACCCTGCGCGGCTCCACGGCAGCGGCACAACGTGCGTATCAACCGGCAGGCGATCCACTTATCGGAACTGAAACGCTGTAGCGAGAAACCGAGCCAGCTCTCCCCCACCGCCGTCGGCGTGATCGTGGTGGTGCCCGTCACCGCCCCGGCCGCGAACACCGTTCCGGCATTGGTCAGCGTTCCGGCCTGGTTGCTGTAGATGCCGAACTGCCCGCCGGAGATCGCCCCCGTCGCCTCGTTCGTGATCGTCCCGCCGGCGGAGCCCGCCGTGCCGTTCATCTGGATGCCAACGCTGGCCGCCGCGGTGCCGGATGCGGCGATGGTGCCGGCATTGCCGATCACCCAATCCGCCTTGCCAGTGGTCTGCAGCGCCGCGGCATTGGCATTCGCCACCGTTCCCGTGGCGGTCACCGTCACCGGGCTGTCGCCCACCGCCAGCGTGATCCCGCCGGCATAGCTTGCGCTGATCGTGCGTCCCGCCATGATGCACCCTTCCTAAAATTGCCCCGTTCGTGCCAGGAAATGGGGGCCAAGACGTTAATCGTCCGGATCGCGGCCGCAACGCAAGCCTCCTGCTGCCTTCCGCCGCTCACGCCCCCGTGCTAGGCGCCGCCCTATGCTGAAGTCGTTCCTGCGGCGGCCCGGCGTCCAGGCCGCCCTGGCCGCCCTCGTCGGCCGCTACCTGGCCTTCGCCCTGCGCACCACACGCTGGGCGCTGGAAGGGGAGGCGCACCTGGCCCCCCACGCCGCCGGAAAGCCCGCCGTTGCCGCCCTCTGGCATGAATGCCTGCCCCTCATGCCCGCCCTCTGGCTGCGCATCCGCCGCCCCGGCGCCCGCGTCCACGCGCTCGCCTCCCGCCACAATGACGGAAGGCTGATCGGCGAGGTGATGCGCCGCTTCGGGGTGGAGGTGGTACACGGCTCCACTGCCCGCACTGGTCAAAGAGGGGCCGGCCAGAACAAGGGCGGTGCTGCCAGCGTGCTCGCCTTGCTCGATGTCCTCGCCCAGGGCAGCCACGTCGTGCTCACGCCCGACGGCCCGCGCGGCCCCGCCCGCCGCGCCGCCCCCGGCGTCGCCCAGCTCGCCGCCCTCTCCGGCGTTCCGGTCCTGCCCTGCGCCGCCCGCACCACCCGCGCCCGCCGCTTGCCCACGTGGGACGGCATGCTCCTCCCGCTGCCCTTCGGCCGCGGTATCCTCGTCATCGGCGAACCAATTCCCGTGCCGCGCGAAGGCTGGGAATCCTCCCTCCCCGCCATCGAGGCCGCCCTCAACCAGGCAGCCCTACGCGCCGAGGCCCTCACCGCATAAAAAAGGGGCGCGCAGCCACCGCCACGCGCCCCTCACCCAGCCCCTCAGACCCTAAAACTTGTATCCGACGCCCACACCCACCACGAGCGGATTGAGGTTCGTCTTCGCCCGAACCGCCCCGCCCAGTACCTTCGCATCGGTGGACAGGAAGATCTGCTTCACGTCCACGTTCAGATACACCTTGTCGGTCAGCGCGTAATCCACGCCCGCCTGCAATGCGTACCCCACGTTGTTGGAAAGCTTCAGGTTGCCCATCCCGGCCGCCGGCTTCGACCCGTAGAACATCGTGTAGTTCAGGCCCGCGCCGAGATAGGGGCTGAATTTTTCCTTCGGCATGAAGTGGTACTGCAGCGTCAGCGTCGGCGGCAGCACCCAGGTGGAGCCCACCTTCACATCGCCCAGCGCCGTGCCCTTGGCCTTCAGCGTGTGCTTGCTCGTCGCCGCGATCAGCTCCACCGCGATGTTGTCGGTGATGAAGTAGGAGAAATCCACCTCCGGCGTCACCGCCGCCCCGCTCTCCACGCGCCCGCCGATTGAAGTGGAACTGGAGCTGTCCAGCGGAATCACCCCGATCAACCGCCCGCGCACCATGATGTCACCGGCCTTCTTCCCACCCTGGGATTGCGCCAAAGCCGGCGCCGCAGCCATGCCGATGCCGGCCAGAACACTGGCAGCAAGCAGAAACCTACGCATCGATCGTCTCCTGTCCGCGCGCACGCCACGGTGCGCGATGGGTCAACAGGAGAAGTCTGCGCCTGCGCCGCCGCCCTGGATTTGATCGAGATCAAGCCAAAGGCGGCGCCACCTCAACGCGCCAGAGTCTGGTACACCAGCGTCCGGAACAGCGGGAACACATGCCCGAACTGGTTGGCCTGGTTCACCAGCAGCACCGCCACCAGCTCCCGCGCCGGGTCCACCACGAACATCGCCCCGTCCGTCCCCGCCCCATCATAATCCCCCGCACTGCCCGGCAGCGCGTTCACCCCGTCGCCCAGCCGCACCGCGAACCCCAGCCCATAGCCGCGCCCCTCGCCCAGCCAGGCCTGCCCGCTCGGGCTGTCGCGCGCGATGCGGCCGAGATGGTCGCTGGCCATATGCGAAACCGTCCCCGCCCCCAGCACCCGCACCCCATCCAGGATGCCGCCGGCCAGCATCGCCTGGCCAAACCGCAGCACATCCCCCGCTGTGCCGAACAGCCCGGTGCTGCCGCCCATCCGCGCCACCGCCACCGCCGGGTCCCGATGCGGCGGCAGCGCCCCGGTCAGCGGATCCATCCGTGGCCAGGCCACCCGCCCCAGCGCCGCCGCCGGCACCGCATGCGCCGTATCCGCCATCCGCCACGGCCCCGTCACCTCGCGCGCCAGGAACCGGTCGAACCCTGTGCCCGAAACCACCTCCACCACCCGCGCCAGCACATCGGCCGCAACCTGCTCCTCCCACACCGCCCCCGGCTGGCGCAGCAACGGCAGCCGCGCCAGCGCCTCCACCGCCTCGGCCAGTGTCCTGTCCGGCGCCTGCACCCCGGCCTCGGCATACAGCCGCCCCACCCCGGTCTCCGGCACCGCCTCCGCCTCGGTGAACCCCGCGGTCTGCCGCAGCAGATCATGCACCGTGATCGGCCGCCGCGCCCGCTCCAGCGCCACCTCCACCGTGCCGTCTTCCTTGCGCGTTTCCACCGCCACCTTCATCTCGCGGAACGCCGGCAGATGCGCCGCCACGGGGTCCGACAGCTTCAGCCGCCCGCGCTCCACCAGCACCATCGCCGCGACGGCCGCCAGCGCCCGCGTCATCCCGCCCAGCGGAAAAATCGCATCCGGCCGCAACGCCTCCGCCTGCCCGCTGTCCCGAAACCCCACCGCCCGCAGCCAGCCCAGCTTGCCCTGCCGCGCCACCCCCAGCACCGCCCCGTTGATCCGCCCCTCCGCCACGGTCGCAGCCAGAACCTCGGTCACCTGCGCCAGACGCTGCGGCGACAACCCCACCGCATCCGGCGCGGCCACCGGCAAGGGAGACGCCACAACCGCCGGCCGAACCTGCGCCGCCGCCACGCCCGGCATCAGCATCCCGCCCGCCGCCAAAAGGGACCTTCTCCGCATCGTCATCTCCCTCAAGCAAGACTCTTCTTTTTCTGAAGAAAAAGAAGCAAAAAGACTTTTATGAGTTTGCGTCCGTTCCTTCATGCCTGCGAACAGATGTCTTCAGGAAAGAGCCAAATCCTTCTTCCATGCGAACGTCAGCTCATGCTTGTTGTGGAACAGGTGGAACAACCGGCCACCTGGAATGGCCGCGAACGCCTCCGCCGCGGCATGATCCGTGTCGCCCTGGAACTTGATCGTGCAGACGATCCGCCCCGCCAAGCCTGAGTCCACCCACTTCCCCACCATCTCCAGCAGCGGCCCGGGATAGGCGATCACATCGCTGAACACCCAGTCCACCGCCTCCGGCACCACGGTAAACGCACTGCCCTGCCGGAACGAAACCCCCGGCATCGCCGCCACCCTGGGCTCCAACGGCGACCGATCCACCGCCACCACCGAAGCGCCCAGCTTGGCAATCGCCCAGGTCCACCCCCCCGGCGAGGCCCCAAGGTCCAAACACGTCTCGCCCGGCCCCGGCCAGGCCCCGATCCGCGTGCAGGCTTCCCACAGCTTCAGATAGGCCCGGCTCGGTGGCCCCACGCGGTCCTCCTCGAACCGGCATTCCCCGTTCACGAAGGGGCTGGTCTTGGTCGGGCTTGCCAGCATCCGGTCCGGCGCCAGCAGCGTCCACGCGCCGAGATGCGCTGTGGGCGCCGGCTCCGGAAACACCAGCGCCCGCGCCTTCACTGGCGGCAGCCGCTCCGCAATCAGCGCCATCCGCCGATGATGCGAAACCCCATAGGCCGCCCAGTTGCGCTGCATCCCCCGCAACGCATCCGCGGCCCCCTTCACGGAGGCCACCTCGATCTCGCGCGGATCGGTCCACACCTCCAGCGCCCAGGCACTCGCCACCGGGGCCGCCTCGCTCAGCGCCAGCCGCCCATGCCAGGCCGAAACTGCCACGCCGGCCCGCGCCAGCTCCTCCTCCAGCACCGGCTCCAGCCCCTCGGCCGCCAGGTAGGCGCTTAGGATCAACGCCCGCGCTTCTTGAACGCCGCCAGCAACAGCATCAGCCAGCCGATCATCAGCATCACGCCGCCGAACGGCGCCACGCTGCCCACCGGCCAGCCGCCCAGATGCTTGCCATAGATCCCGCCGCAGAAGCCCAGCAGCCCCAGCACGAAGAACGTGCCGGCGAAATTGCACCACCGGCCGCCGCGGACCCCGCACACCAGCAGCACGATGGCATGCGTTCCCTGCGCCAGCGCGGCGTCGCGCACCGCCAGCGCCGCCGCCGGGTCCATCTTCAAATGCGCGGCCACGGCGGCCATCGCCACCCCGCCCAGCCCCGCCAACGCCCCAAGCCCGAACCAGATCCTGTCCATGTGCCGAGAATATCCTCCGTTCCCCTGTTCCGCCATGCGCCCCCGATATAGTGTTGGTTATGCCACGCGGTGACCTCTTCCCCGATATCGGACCCTTCCAGACCGGCTTTTTGCCGCTCTCCGAAGGCCACACCATGTATTGGGAGCAGGTCGGCAACCCCCGCGGCGTGCCCGTCCTGTTCCTCCACGGCGGCCCCGGTGCTGGCGCCGGCACCATCCACCGCCGCTTTTTCGACCCCGGCTTCTGGCGCGTCATCATCTACGACCAGCGCGGCGCCGGCCGCTCCCGCCCCATGGGCAGCCTCGCCGCCAACACCACCCCCCACCTCGTCGAAGACATCGAAACCCTGCGCCAGCACCTCGGCGTCGAGAAATTCCTGCTCTTCGGCGGCTCCTGGGGCTCCACCCTCGCTTTGGCCTACGCCCAGGCGCACCCCGATCGCGTCGCCGGGTGCGTGCTGCGCGGCATCTTCCTTGGCCGCCAGCCGGAAGTGGATTGGTTCATGCACGGCCTTGCCGCGGTCTTCCCCGAGGCCCACGCCGCCTTTGCCGGGCACCTGCCGGAAGCCGAGCGCGGCGATCTCCTTGGTAACTACATGAAGCGCCTCACCGACCCAGATCCCGGCATCCACATGCCCGCCGCCCGCGCCTGGTCGATGTACGAAGGCTCCTGCTCCACCCTGCTGCCCAGCCCCGATACCGTCGCCAACTTCGCCCAGGACCGAACCGCCCTCGGCCTGGCCCGCATCGAAGCCCACTACTTCGTTCACAAGCTGTTCCTGCCGGAAGGCGGGCTCCTCGCCCACATGAGCCGCATCGCCCATATCCCGGCCGATATCGTCCAAGGCCGCTACGACATGGTGTGCCCCCCCGTCAGTGCCTTCGACCTCACCCACGCCTGGCCCAGCGCCCGCCTTACCGTCATTCCCGATGCCGGGCATTCCGCGCTGGAGCCCGGCGTCCGGCGCGCCCTGATCGCGGCGGTCGAAAGGCTCAGGGAAAGGCTTTAGGATTTTGGCCGTCGTGGAGGTTGCGTCGTTGCTTCCCCCATGGGGAGGAGCACAAATCGCGCCCGCTACGCGCGCCCTGGCCTGCGCTATCCCAGCGACCTGACCGACGAGGAACAGGCGCTGATCGGACCGGTGATCCCGCCGGTGAAACGCGGCGGCAAAACGCAGGCGATCGGCGTGCACGCGGTGGCCAGCGGTGCCGTGTACAGGCCGGGCACGCGGCCAGCCCAGCGGCTGCGATCGTCACGCTCAGTCGCGTGCCGGACATCGGCAGCCAGAGCGACAAGGATGCCGAAAAAGGGAGCGTCCGGTCGATCCGGCTGGCTCCGGCGATGGCAAGAACATCAAATCAACCAAGACGACATCATCGCCGACGTCTCCCGCGTCGCAGCCGCCCTGCGCCAGGCACCTTACCTTCGAGCGCTTCGTCCTCAGCGGCACCGACACCGCCCACACCTTCTTCTCAGCCCTCTGCATCGCAGCCACCGTCATGTTCTGGCTTCGATGTTGATGCCTGCGCCTAGACCACCTTCCCGAAGATGGCGCCGATGGCTGCTGTGAGACCCATCGCGAATGCACCCCAGAATGTGACGCGGATGGTTGGCTTCAGCACCCCGGCGCCACCAGCCTTGGCGCCGATGGCCCCCAGCAGCGCCAGGAATGCCAGTGAGGCGCCCGACACGACCGGGACAAGCAGGGCCGCGGGCGAAACGATGACCATCAGCAGCGGCATGGCGGCGCCGACCGCGAAGGTCGCGGCAGATGCGAGGGCGGCCTGGATCGGCCTGGTCGTCGTGATCTCCGAAATGCCGAGCTCATCCCGTGCATGGGCACCGAGAGCGTCCTTGGCCATCAGCTGGGCCGCAACCTGCCGGGCCAATGGTGGCTCCACCCCGCGCTGAACGTAGATGCTGGCAAGCTCGTCTAGCTCGAAGTCGGGCGTGTCGCGCAATTCCTGGCGCTCGCGATCCAGGTCGGCGTGTTCGGTATCGGATTGGGAACTGACGGATACATACTCTCCCGCGGCCATGGACATGGCCCCGGCCACGAGCCCCGCGACGCCGGCGATCAGGATGTCGCTTTGCGTCGTCGCCGCGGCCGCGACACCCACAATGAGGCTGGCGGTCGAGACAATTCCATCATTTGCGCCGAGTACAGCGGCACGCAACCAACCGATGCGCGAGACGAGGTGACGTTCCGGGTGCAGGTGCAGGCGTGGCATAGGGATGACCTTTGACAGTGGCTGCCAGTATTCCAGCCCAGTCCTTCTTTCGACCGTCGCGTCCTTCGCGACGACCGCCACCTGCTGGCTCGCCATGTGCGCTGCGATGGCAGGATGCGCAGTTCTGGAAGTCCCGGATTCCTTCCCGCAGATGCTTGGCACTGATCCGGTCGGCCTGGTGCTCATGGCAGCCATAGCAGGTGGTACGGCTGGTATCGTTGTTCACATGGCACGTCGCGCAGGGTGCGTTGTGATCGCGGTCGAGCAGGAAGTGCCGTGAATGATCGAAGGTGGCGGGTGTCCAGCGCTCGGTGCCGTGGCACTGCACGCATCCGGTGGCAAGGCCGCGATGGAACGTGGTGGCGGGTGCCGTATGGCAGGTGGCGCAGTTTGCTTGGGTCGCTGGCTTCAGCAGGGCGTGGGAGAAGCGCATGCGTGCGCTCTGGCCGATCTGCGAGCCCTGGTGGTCGCTGTGACAGGCCAGGCAGTTCGGCGCCAAGAGTTGCGCATGAAAGGGTGTTTGCGGCGCGGTTCCTGTCCTCGCCCGGGCACCACCGGCGGTGGTTCGCACGCCGATATCCGCCACGGCATGGCAGCTGATGCAGCGATCCGCCGAGGCGCCACGCAGCGGCGCATGGCATGCGATGCAATCCGTCGCCAGCTTCGCATGCGCCGGCACCAGCGGGCCGGGGCTGACCATCAGATGCGGATAGAGGAAGGCCAGTGCCACGATCACGGCCAGGTTCGCCACGACGATGAGCAGGAGCCAGGGCCGCTTCATCGCCAGCCCCAGAACAGGAAGACACTCACGATATGCGCCGTCGCCAGCACTGCGAATGCAAGCGTGATCGGGAGGTGCACGGCCTTCCATTGCTTGATCACGTCTAATGTCAGGCTGTCCCAGTAGAGCCGTTCCTCGACGGCGCCGACAGACAGCCCCTCATCCTGGAAGTGCCGGCGGCTCGCTTCCATCCGGCGGCGCGACCGGGCCAGCAGGAATTTGCCAGTCAGCCCGCTGCCGACGGTGATGAGCATCGCCCAGACCGCCAGCCAGCCGAGGATCGCGTTGAAATGGATGCCGGCGTGCACGAGCACCAGCAGCGACCCGCCCCAGGCCAGCCACTCATGCTGGCGCAGGAGCTGCACCGGAGTGCCGGTTGTGATGATCTTGCGTTTGCGCAGTGAATATCGCAGCGAGACCAGGATCAGCAGCGTGCCTGCAATCCCGAGATAGCGGCCGATCCAGACGGCGTTGGCGAGATGTAGCGCCGCATCAAGCAACAGGGCAGCGGCCGCGAGCGCCAGCAGCGCCAGGAAGAAGGGCAGGACTTCACGATCGATGAGGTGGCCGCTCATGCGTCGAGCACCAACGCGGAGCCTGGCGTGGCGACGCAAAGCAGGCAGCGCCCCGCCGCCACATCGCGGTCTGGCGCGACCGCGTAGCAGACGGAGCCGGAGACGAGAGCCATCTCGCAACTGCCGCAACTGCCGGACCGGCAGCCGGACTCTACGGCAACCCCATGACGTTCCGCGAAGTCGAGCAGGCTCGCATCCTGCCCGCTCCAGACCAGCGTGCGCCCGCTGCGACGGAACCGGACATCAACACCGGTGGCGATGGCCGCCTCGCCGGACGCGGCTTGAAGCGGGGCAGGGGAGGCCGGCCCGAACGCCTCGTGGTGGATATCTTGCGGCGGGATGCCCCATTCGATGAGGCCGGGAACCAGGCTCGCCATCATCGCTGGCGGTCCGCAGATGTAGAAGGCGTGCCGGACATGCGGCAGCGTCTGCCGCAGCAGCGCCAGGTCGACATGGCCCGTGTGCTGGTGGTCCCGCCCGAGGACATCGCTCGGCGCTGGCTGGCTGTAGACCACGTTTAGGTGAAAGGTTGGGTGCGCGGCCGCCAGCGCCTCCAGGCTTGCCTTGAACGCATGTTCGCCGCCGTGCCGCAGCCCGTAGTAGAGGTACATTGCACGCGTGGGCTGCTGCTCCAGGCACCAGGTCAGCATGCTCATCATGGGCGTGATGCCAATGCCGTCGGCGATGAAGACGGCGGGAACCCCGGCATCGGCATCGATGCTGAAGTGGCCGGCCGGGGCTCTCACCCGAAGCAGGTCGCCTTCCCGCACGCGGTCATGCAGATGGTTGGAGGCAATGCCGGGTGGCAGCCCCGGCCGGTCCGGTGGCGGGGGAACCCGCTTGACCGTGATGCGATAGGAATCCGGCCGCGGTGCCTCGGAGACGGAGTAGCACCGCGTGACCGGCCTGCTCGTGCCGCCTGAAGGGTGCGGGATGTCGAGCGCGAAGGTGAGAAACTGGCCAGCCGGGAACGGCGGCAGCGCCACCCCGTCCATTGGCACCAATTGGAACGAGCATTGCGTGCGCAGCGCATCCTCGAACTGGCGCCGCAGCACACGGAACTCACGCAGGCCCGGCCAGGCGGGTGCCTCTGCACCGTCGCCCGCCTCGATCGGCGGGAGCGCCGGCAGCCTGTCGCTGCGCCGCCAGCGCCAGGCTGCCACGCCGGTTCCGATGGTGAACTGAATCAGCAGCGCTGCGCAGATATAGGAAAGGAGTTGGAGCGCCGTCACCCGTGCTTGTCGAGCGCCTGGCGTCCTTGTACCGACCAGTCGGCCGGTTTGTCGTCCTGATCCGCCGCCGCCACCGCCGCGGTCCCCTGCACCTTGCCGGGTTTGTGATGGGCGGGCGCATAGATGGCGTACACCTGCATCGGTGTGGCGCCGATATTGGTGATGTTGTGCCAGGTGCCGGCCGGAACAAGAACGCACCAACCGTCGGATACGTTGCTTTCGAAGGGCATGTCGTCTTTCGCTGGCCCCATCTGCACGTGGCCGCGGCCGGCCTCGAGGCGCAGAAACTGATCCGTCTCCGGATGCGCTTCAAGGCCGATATCGCCGCCAACGGGGATCGACATCAGCGTGACCTGCAAATGGCGCCCGCTCCAGGCGACGGCGCGATAGTCCCGGTTTTCCTTCGTCGAGCTCTCGATGTCGAAGGAGTGCGGCTCTGGGCCAGTATCCTTGATCGTCATGGTGACCTCATCGTGTATGGCTCCAGGCGCAGGCTTTTGCCTGCCCGGCCGGTGTCGCCATTCCACGAGCCCGACATACGCGCGGCCGGTGGCCAACGTCCTTGCCGGGGTTCAACGCGCGAGAACGGGAAAAGGCCCGCCATCGGCGAAACATATTTCGCCAGCTGGCCGGGCGCCCCGTGGTTCGAACTATCCGGGATCACCCTTGGGCCGATCCTGCCGGCCGCGCGTTGTACCAGTGCGCCCCCCTGCTTCGGTCCGGGGCATTCGGCACCAGGTGCCTAAAGGGATAGCCACCATGCTGGATGCACCAATCGCCGGGTCGATCGGCAGCGGCCTCGGCGAGCAGGAAGCTGCGGCACGCCTGAAGGCCGATGGCCCCAACGAATTGGCGCACGCTGGGCGGCGCACGCCATTCCGGATTGTGCTGGAGGTGCTGCGTGAGCCGATGCTGGCACTGCTGCTGGGCGGTGGCGCCCTCTACCTTCTGCTCGGTAGCCCGGAGGAGGCGTTGATCCTCCTTGCATTCGCGCTGTTCTCCATCGTCATCACGGTGGTCCAGGAAAGCCGCGCCGAGCGCGTGCTGGAGGCGCTGCGTGACCTGACCAGCCCGCGCGCGCTGGTGATCCGCGGGGGCGAACGCAAGCGCATTGCTGGTCGCGAGGTCGTGCGCGGCGATCTGGTGGTGCTGGCCGAAGGTGATCGCGTGCCGGCCGATGCCAGGCTGATCGAGGCCAACGACGTCCAGACCGATGAATCGCTGCTGACCGGAGAGTCGGTTCCGGTGCGCAAGGTGGCGAGCGCGACGTCGCCCCCGGCGCGCCCGGGCGGCGATGATCTGCCGCATGTGTTCTCCGGCTCGCTGGTGGTGCGCGGCAGCGGCATCGCCGAGGTGACCGCAACGGGGCGCCACAGCGAGATCGGCAAGATCGGCCAGACACTGAACGCGTTGGAGACCGAGCCGCCGCGGTTGCAGGCGCAGATGCGTAAGCTGGTGAAGCTCTGCGCGACCTTCGGCGGCATCGTCAGCATCTTGGCCGTTGCGCTCTATGGAACATTGCGTGGCGGCTGGCTCGATGCATTGCTTGCCGGCATCGCCATCGGCATGTCGATGCTGCCGGAGGAACTGCCCGTCGTACTCACCGTCTTCATGGCGATGGGCGCCTGGCGCATCTCCAAGGCCCGGGTGTTGACGCGCCGCGCGGCGGCGATCGAAACGCTTGGGTCCGCCACCGTGCTCTGCACCGACAAGACGGGCACGCTGACCCAGAATCGCATGACGGTGGCCAGGTTGTGCCTGCCGGATGGCACGGTGTTCACGCCGCAGGATGGCGCGCTCCCTGTGCCGTTCCGCCAACTCGTCGAAGCCGGCAGGCTGGCCAGTGCTCCGCAGCCCTTCGACCCGATGGAAAAGGCATTCCATGCGTTGGCCGCATCGGTCCCTGATGCGGTGCGGCCGGTGGCATCCCATCTGTTGCGCACCTATGGCCTTCGACCAGACCTGCTGGCGATGACGAATGGCTGGCGGTCTGGCGCGGCAGGCGGCGGGGCGGTCCTTGCCGCAAAGGGTGCCCCCGAGGCCATCGCGGTGATGTGCCACCTCGATACCACTGCCCGTGCCGAATTGACCGCAAAGGTCGAGGCGTTGGCAGCACAGGGCATGCGCGTGCTCGCGGTGGCCCACGCCATGCTCGACCGGGATGTTTGGCCGGAGACCCAGCTCGCGTTTGACTTCCACCTGCTGGGCCTGGTCGGGCTTGCGGATCCGCTGCGGCCCGGCGTGGCCGAGGCGGTGGCCGAATGCCGCACGGCCGGCATCCGCGTTGTCATGATCACCGGCGACTATCCGGCCACCGCCGAGGCCATCGCACGACAGGCCGGGCTGGAGGGCGGGACCATCGTAACCGGCGACGCCATGTCTGGCATGGACGATGCAACTCTGGCGGCGCAGGCACGGAGCACAACCGTGTTCGCGCGGATCATGCCGGAGCAGAAGCTGCGCATCGTCGCGGCCTTGAAGGCGGATGGCGAGGTGGTGGCGATGACCGGCGATGGCGTGAACGACGCGCCATCGCTCAAGGCCGCGCATATCGGCATCGCCATGGGTGGGCGCGGCACCGACGTGGCGCGGGAGGCGTCGTCGCTGGTGCTGCTGGATGATGATTTCGGCTCGATCGTCGCTGCCGTGCGCCTGGGCCGGCGCGTTTTTGACAATCTGCGCAAGTCGGTTGGCTTCATCATCGCCATCCATGTTCCGATTGCGGGCCTGGCACTGCTGCCGCTGATATTTGGGCTGCCGATCCTGCTGTGGCCCATGCACATCGCCTTCCTCGAGATGGTGATCGACCCGGTCTGTACGCTGGTTTTCGAAGCGGAGAGCGAGGAGGAGGGGATCATGCGGCGCCCACCGCGCGACCCGGCAGCGCCGCTGTTCTCCGGGGCACTGATCGGCTGGAGCGTGCTGCAGGGCGCCGTCGTGCTGGCGCTGACGGCAGGCATCTACCTGGTGGCGCTGGATCGCAGCATGCCGGAGGCCGAGGTGCGGTCGCTGACGTTCTTCGCCCTCGTGCCCGGCATCGTCGCGCTGATCTTCGTCAACCGCTCCTTCAGCGCCTCCATCATCACCGCTTTTCGCCGGCGCAACGCGGCGCTGCGCTGGGTGATGCTGGTCGTGGCGGTCATGCTGGCGCTCACGCTGCTGGTGCCGTTCGCGCAGCGCATGTTCCGCTTCGGGCCCCTGCACGCAGACGATCTGGCGGTAACGGTGGCGGCCGGGCTGGCAACGATCCTCATCCTGGAAGTGCTGAAGCCGCATTGGCGCAAGCGGCTGCTAACGTGATGATCCCCTGGCAAGGCTTCGCCGTGGCGTTGGGCATCGGGCTGCTGATCGGCCTGGAGCGGGAACGCAGCAAGGGCGACGGCCCGACCCGGCGCCCGGCCGGCATTCGGACATTTGCCCTGGCCATCCTGCTCGGGGCCGTGGCCACGCATCTGGGCGGGATGGTACTTCTGGCCGTCGCCTTGGCCGGGGTCATCATGCTGACGTCGCTATCCTACCTGTAGAGCCATGACACGGATCGCGGGCCGACGACCGAGATCGGCCTTGTGGCCGCGCCGTTGCTGGGTGCCCTGGTCATGGCCGAACCGCTGTTTGCCGCAGGCCTGGCGGCGGCCGTTGCAGTTGAACCGGGCAGCATAGACAACAGTGGCACCACCGGCGCTGGCGGCGGTCACCACGCCGCCATCCGCATCAGTCGCCGACCGTGGCACGCTGCCGTGCCAGGAGGTTGGCGGGACGGGGGAGGCCCAGGTGGTCGCGCAGGGTCGTGCCCTCGTACTGGGTGCGGAACAGCCCGCGGCGCTGCAGCTCCGGCACCACGCTCTCGACGAATTCCTCCAACGGCGTGGGGTAGTAGGGTGACAGCATGGTGAAGCCGTCGGCCGCACCGGCGCGGAACCATTCCTCCATCAGATCGGCAAGACCCATCGCGGTCCCGACATACACCAAATGGCCCAGGCTGAAGGTAAAGCGGCGGGCCAGCTGCCGGATGGAAAGGCTCTCGCGCTGTGCCAGATCGACCATCATCTTCTGCCGCGCCTTGGCCGCGTTGCTCGGTTTCAGTGCCGGCAACGGTCCATCGAGCGGGTACTGGCGCAGGTCGACGCCGCCGGTCAGGCGCTGGATGGTCATCAGCGCGGCGTCGTCAGATACCTCCTCGGTCATCTGGGCGTAGCGCTCCTGCGCCTCGCCTTCGGTCGCGCCAAGCACGTAGCGGATGCCGGGCATGATCTTCAGCTCATGCGGCGTGCGGCCGTGGGCCGCCATGCGGCCCTTCACATCGGCATAGAAGGCGCGAGCCTCGCCGAGCTCGACCTGAGCGGTGAACACGACGTCGGCGGTGCGCGCGGCAAGCGCGCGGCCGGGTTCAGAAGAGCCGGCCTGAGCGACGATCGGGTGACCCTGCGGCGAACGGGCGACGTTGAGCGGGCCGCGGACAGAGAAATGCGGGCCCTTGTGGTCGAGGATGTGGACCTTTGCCGGATCGATATAACGGCCGCTCGCGCGGTCGCGGAGGATCGCGTCATCCTCCCAACTGTCCCATAGGCCCTTGACCACGTCGTGGAACTCCTCGGCGCGGGCGTAGCGGTCGGCATGGTCGACATGGCTGTCGCGGCCAAAATTCTGCGCCTCGTCCTCGTTCTGCGAGGTGACCAGGTTCCAGCCGGCGCGGCCCTTGCTGATGTGATCGATCGTGGCAAACTTGCGCGCGACGTTGAACGGGTCGTTGTAGGTGGTCGTGGCGGTGGAAACCAGGCCGATGCGCCGCGTGACGGTGGCCAGCGCTGCCAGCATCGTCAGCGGTTCCAGCCGCACGCAGCGTGACGCACGGGCGATGATATCGGGGGTGCTGCCGGGCAGGAAGAAGGCCTGCGGCACGGCGGCACTGTCTTGGAAGAACAGCATGTCGAACAAGCCGCGCTCGGCCACCTGGGCAAGGTGGACGACCTCGTCGAAGTCCATGTCGGTGGGGCTGGCGCCGGGCATGCGCCAGTTGCCGGGCGGAAAGCAGAAGGCGGTGAGGTTCATCTGGGGCTTGGCTGGCGACACGGCGGCACTTTCCTTCCGGGCAGATCGGTGCGTCGCCATGATGGACCGGCGGGTGCGGTAGCGGCAGGGTGGAATTGCGCCGGGCGGCTTCATTCGTGATCGTCCCGGCGCGTGACCTCCCCCCCTGAACTCGGTCAATGTGTAATGAGAGAGTCAGCCTTGACGACCGGCCGGTTGCGGGTACACGCCAAGTGCGGGCTTACCAGGGCGTCGACCATACTGTCACGATCAAGGTCGACCGTGCCTTCGTCTACAAGATCGACAGGCTCAGCCGGTCGCTGATGGACTTTGCCAAGCTGGTGCCGAAGCTCCGTGCCGAGGGGCTGTTCACCAAGATGGGCCGACCCTTCGACAAGGGGGCCATCTACAAGACGCTGAACTTCCGTAAGTACCTCGGCAGGAGCCCACCATGGGAAGGTCTATCGAGGCGAGCATCATGCGATCGCGCCCCAGGATCTGTGGGACTTGGTGCGCGACCCGCGGGTATCGTCCGTGCGTGAGGCCGCCTGATGTCGGCCAGCATCACGGTCCGGGTGCCGGTCACCATCCGCAAGCGCGGTGGGCGGCGGCTGGCGGTGGCGCCGGACGGCGCGCCCTGGTCGCGGCCGCGGGCATGGATCGACAACACGCTGATCAAGGCACTGGCACGCACCTACCGGTGGAAGAAGATGCTGGACGACGGCCGCTACGGGTCGGTTACCGAGGTGGCGGCGGGAGACGCTGGATCGAGGCTAGCTCGGGAAGATTCTGATGCTGACGTTGCTGGCGCCGGATATCGCCGAGGCGATCCCGGATGGGCGGCAGCCGCCCCAGCTGGGGGGCCACGTGCTTCGGCAGGGGTGTCCGGTGGAATGGGCTGAACAGAAGGCGATGCGCGCTCATCAACATTCCAAGCCCTCGTCGGTACACGACGCGAGGCATCGATGATGTCGACGATCTTTCGATGCATAACCGTCAAGAAAATTAAATTAACGATTGCCGGGCAGCGGCACCCTGCCTAACGTCGATGATGGAAAGATATGGGACGGCGAAGACCGCTCCAAGTGACGTCGAAGAGTCGTGACGACCCCACCTGTCAGACTGGAACAGCAAAAAAAATCAGGGGAACACCATGAAACGTCGTACCGTCTTGGCCTCATTGGGAAGCATTGCTGCGGTAGGGGGCGTGGGCCCAGTCCATGCGACAACAGTCGGCGTCAGCAAGACCGAAATCAAGATTGGCAACACCTCGGCCTATAGCGGCCCCGCATCGGCATATTCAATCGGCGCCAAGTCGGCGATCGCCTTTCTGAACATGGTCAACGCCAAAGGTGGCATTAACGGTCGCAAAATGAATGTCATCACGCCCGATGACGGCTACAATCCAGCCAAGACGGTCGAGCAGGTTCGGCGTCTGGTGGAACAGGATCAGGTCGCCTGCCTGTTTGCACTCTTGGGTACGGCGCCGAATTCAGCCATCCAAAGATACGTCAACGTCAAGAAGGTGCCGCATCTGTTCGTCGCCAGCGGCGCCGCCAAATGGGCCGACCCCGAAAACTTCCCATGGTCGATCGGCTGGGGCCCGAGCTATCGCACAGGGGGGCAGATCTACGCCAAGTACCTGCTTAGAGCCCATTTCGGAATCAACGCGGAACGTATGACGTGAGGGGTTGGCTGGCCGGGTTTGGTGTGATTCTGGGCAGGTGTTCGAAGCCTTGCCGGAGATCACATGTGGAGCCCGACCAGCCGCCGGCAACATAGCCGTGCG
>JAPLOI010000019.1 GCA_026400815.1 Alphaproteobacteria bacterium | reverse complement strand
GCACGTCGTCAACCGAGAAACATGAGCCGAAGTCGGCTGTCGTGGTTCACCAGAGGCCTACGGCGCATCGTCAGACTGCTCACCTTCGGACTGCCCCTGCCACCGCTATGGGCATCAGGATAAAACTGATGGGTGGTCAGGTGGCCGCCTTCTCTTTTGCTTTCGGGATGCCCGCACGATTCCACAAATCATTAACGAGTCAAAATACGTTCCAATCTTCGATAAATAACATCCACCGACTCCGCCAACTCCGCCATCATATAATAAAACTGCTCAAGAGAATTATTGTCGAATTTGTGATTCCAGAATGGGAATATGTCGCTCATTCGAAAGGTAGCGCAAAAATGAGCCTGTCGGAGATCAGACTTCCGTCTCATAACAGACGGAAACACCGCAAATCCATATTGCAGCACGCCAAGTTCAATATGCCCCCCGCAGGAGTTATCATGAATGAGAAATGACCACGGCGTACCTGGAATATCCCGCCGAAACCCCTGGCTCCTATGCGGCAAGTCCCCAACAAAATCGAATCCAGGCATCGCCAAAGATAAGTACTTGACATAGTTTTTATTATCTATAGCATATAATTCTCCTGGACAAATAAATTTATTATCACGCCAAAATTCCTCCACAACCTTTCTTACTAGAGCATCTCCTTGCCCCGCGGTCTCCTTCCAGTAGCGCCCCGCAAACATCTCTCTGAGAGAAGGTTCAATGAAGCGCCGGAAATGCTCATCGCCTGCTCCAAGCCTCAAATCGCGTGCTTCGCGCCTCAGTCGATCCATAAAGGGCGAGCGATACGCGCATCCGTCCGGAAAGACACCACGCACAACATCCACCGGCCCAGCCAACGCAGCCAGTCGCTCCTTCGCATACTCGTCCCAGTACAGCTCAAGATCGACTTTCCCGTCCCTGGACCGGGCAAACTTACGGGCATCGTCCATTCGCCACTCAGAGTAGTGTCCAAAGCCCGCAGCTCTCAGCTCGCCGAACATGTCCCGCCACTGGCTGCCAAGGCATGCCATCTGCGACGACAGGATCATCCGAGCCGAGCGGTCGATCAGCAAAGCGCCTCCGGGAAAGAAACGCCAATGCGGCAAGCCCGTCTCAGTGCCCAAACGAGCCGATGGGCAGGCGCAGAAATTGGTTCAAACGACAACATCACCCCCCAAGCACCGCCCGCGTCCGCCCCAAAGCCTCCACCGTCCCCCCGGTCGGCCAGAACTCCAACCCCACCGCCCCCGCATACCCCACCGCGCGCAGCCCCTGCATCCGCGCCCCCCAATCCACCGACCCACTCCCCGGCTCGTGCCGCCCGTTCACATCGGCCACATGCACATGCCCCACCAGGTGCCCGCGCCCCGCCAGCACCACCTCCTGCCGCTCCCCCATCATCGCCGAGTGGTAGATATCGTACAGCAGCCCCACCCCAGGGCTCCCCACCGCCTCCACGATATCCAGCCCCTCCGCCGTGGAGTGCACGAAATACCCCACATGGTCGCGCGCGATGTTCAACGGCTCCAGCAGCAGCCGAACCCCCGCGGCCTCCGCATAAGGTGCCGCCGCCCTCAGCGCCGCCACCACCGCATCAAGCTGCACCCCGCGCGGAACCCCCGCCAGCTCATCCCCCGACAGCACGATCAACGCAGGCGCCCCCAACCGCGTCGCCACCGCCAAACTCTCCCGCACCCCCGCCAGCCACGCCCGATGCGTCCCTGGGTCCACGATCGGCAACCCGGGCTCCACACAGAACCCGCTCAGCGCCAACCCGGTCTCCCCCAGCACCCGCTCGATCGCGCCGAGATCCTTGTCCCGCCACAACCAGAACTCCACCGCCTCCAGCCCCGCCGCCGCACAGGCCCGCATCCGCGCCACCACATCCCCATGCTCGCGCAGGAACAGGCTCTCCACACACCCCGACAACCTCATCGCGTCCCCCTCAGCGTCCATCCCCTCACCATGCCAAGGGAACCCACGCGTGTCTCGCTGCCCACAACAGCATTCGCGCCGCGGGCCATTTCGCTAGAGCCCGTTTGAGAACTCGCTCCGGCGAGTCAGAGGCGGCCCCTTGGCCGCCGCCCGGCGGTGATGTGTGAGCACCGGAGCGGAGCGGCCTGGAGGCCGTGAGCACCGGAGCGCAGCAAATCGCCGTCGGATGGCCGCTGGAGTAGAGTTATCAGACGGGCTCTCCCGCCGCGACACCCAGCATCCTTCCATCCACCGCCTGCACCAGAACCGCGTGCCGCTCCCCCGCCGGCACCGGCACCTGCACCGTCCGCGCCACCCCCGCCCAGGGCCCAAGCTCGGTCAACGACCGCACGATATTCGCCTCCACCAGCACCCGCCCGGCATTCTCGCCCCGCGCCACCGGCGTCCGGTGCTCGGGGTCGAACCCCACCAGCAGCACCTGCCCGCTCCCAACCCCGGCCCCCACCTCCACCGTCAACCCCTCTCGCCCCCGCGCCAGGCTCACCGGCACCGCCGCCTCCCGCCCCGCCCGCGCGATCGCCGAAAGCACGCGCGGCCGGTCGGAACCAACAACATCCGTCACCCCGTCCACCACCATCTGCGGCGTATAGACGGTGCCCACCCCGGCAATCGCCGCATACCCACGCTGCCGCGCCGTCGCGGCCGCCAGCGCAAACCGGTCCGGCCATCCCAGCCGATCCCAATAGGTCACATGGAACGCCAGCGGCAGCACATCCGCCCGCGTCCGCGCCAGCTCCACCAGCAGCGCATCCGCCGGCGGGCAGGAAGAACATCCCTGCGAGGTGAACAACTCCACCACCACCGGCCGCCGCCCAGGCACCGCCCACGCCGGCACCCCACCCACCCCCGCCAGCCCCGCCCCCATCAACACCCGCCGCCGCATCCGAGCCTCCCACCCAAGCAATCGCCACACCGGCCACCACTCCAACTCCGACCCGGCACCGCCCCCCTGTGTTACACCCCCACCGCCCCGGCCATCCCAAGCAAGCCCTTCTTTTTCTGAAGAAAAAGAAGCACAAAGACGTCCTCCCAACGCACTCCACCACGCGGAGCAATGCGGAACGCGACGCGGTTCCCCTACCTTCCTTCTCCCTTGCCTTGCTCCTCCGTGCCTCCGTGTTGAATCTGAACTTACTTGCTTACTTCTCTCCCCTCGCCGCAGGCGGGGGGAGCCGGAGGGGGGCTCTTGGGATCTCCACCACCCTAACCACCCAGAAAAAAATCCGTGCACCCTCTTGCATCGCCATCATTAGTTAGTTATTTATATACCCATGATCCAGTTATCCCTCCTCATCACCGGCCTGATCCAGGGCCTGCGCCGCGTCATCGCGCGCGCAGCCCCGGTCGTAAGCGCGCCCGCACGCCCGATCTGGGCCGGCCCGGAACTCCGTTGGATCATGGCCCCCCACGGCGACCTCCCGAACCTCCCGGGCCCCGTCTGGACCCTCCTCTGGTTCCGCCTGGAACGCCTCGCCAACCGCCTCATCCGCCTCTACGGCCACTGGCAGCAAGGCACCCTCCCCAAGCCCCGCCCCACCACCCAACGCCCGAAAACCGCCCGCAATCCCCCGCCCCAGATCCCCGAACTCCCCGCCCCCGGCATGCCCCTGGTCGACGCCCCCACCCGCCTCCCCCAGGGCCGCGGCTGGATCACCAGGCGCATCCCCGAAGCCGGCCCCAGCGCCGGCCACCTCCACGATCTCCAGCAGCAGCCTCACATCCAGGATTTCGTCCAGGCCGCCCCCCAGGCCGCCCGCCTCCTGCGCCCGCTCTGCCACGCCCTCGGCGTCGACCAGCCCGCCTGGCTCCAACGCCCGCCCCGCCCCAGAACCACCCGCAAGCCGCGCGCTCCCCGCCCGCGCCGCCCCTCCCTCAACGACCCCGATCTGCGCTTCCGCCCCTGGGAACGCCCCGCCATCCGCGCCTTCCACAAAAAATTCGGCCGCGACTGAGCACCCCCAGCCGCGGCCTTTTTGTTCCGATAACAGAAAATTCCGCTAAGGCGTGATCGCCACCTTCAGCACCCCATCCCGCTGGTGGCTGAACAGCTCATACGCCGCCTCGATGTCATCCAGCTTGAACCGGTGCGTCACCATCGGCGTCAGATCCACCCGCCCGCTGCGGATCACCTCCATCAAACGCCGCATCCGCTCCTTCCCGCCCGGGCACAGCGTCGTCACGATCGTATGGTCCCCCAGCCCTGCCGCGAACGCCCCCAGCGGAATCCGCAGATCGGTCGAATACACCCCCAGGCTCGAAAGCGTCCCGCCCGGCCGCAACACCCGCAACGCGCTTTCGAAGGTCTGCTGCGTCCCCAACGCCTCGATCGCCACATCCACCCCGCGCCCATCGGTGATCCGCATGATCTCCTCCACCGGGTCCACCCCATGGAAGTCGATCACCACATCCGCCCCCACCGCCCGCGCCATCGTCAACCGCTTGCCGATCCCGTCCACGCCGATGATCGTCGTCGCCCCCATCAGCTTCGCCCCGGCCGTGGCACACAACCCGATCGGCCCCTGCGCAAACACCGCCACGCAATCGCCGATCCGAATGCCGCCACGTTCCGCCCCGGAAAACCCGGTGGACATGATGTCCGGGCACATCAGCACCTGCTCGTCGGTCAGCTCATCCGGCACCGGCGCCAGATTCACCATCGCATCGGGCACCAGCACGTATTCCGCCTGGCACCCATCGATCGTATTGCCGAACCGCCACCCGCCCATGGCCTTGAACCCGTGCTTCGTCCCCGTCCCGTCCTGGGAAAGGCACCCGCACAAACACGCCGCCGAATGCCCGCTGGGCGTGATGGCGCCGGCGATCACCCGCTGCCCCTCGCGATACCCCTGCACCGCCGAGCCCAGCTTCTCGATCACCCCCACCGGCTCGTGCCCGATCATCAGCCCCCTCGCCACCGGGTACTCGCCCTTCAGGATATGAACATCCGTGCCGCAGATCGTCGTGGTCGTGATCCGCATCAGCGCATCCAGCGGACCCGGCTCCGGAATGGGCTTCTCGTCCAGCACGATCCGACCGGGTTCCACGAACACGGCGGCCCTCATGCGCTTGGCCATGGCGTCCTCCTGCGTTGCTGCCGATGCAACGCCTCGCACGCCCTTCGGTGCCATGCCTTGATCGCGATCAATCCCGCCGGTTGACCGCACCGGAATGCCGCCGCACCGTGCCGCGAATGAAATTCCCGCTCTGGCTGCAAGCCCTCGGCGCCGCGATGCTGGCGCAGACCATCTCCACCTTCATGGGCCAGTCCCTGCCGGTGCTCGCCCCCCTACTCACCGCCTCGGCCGGCGTGGCGCCGGAGCGGATCGGCAATCTGTCCTCGCTCTCCTCCTTCGCCTCCATCGCCTACATGGCCTTCGGCGCACCCATCCTCGCCCGCCTCGGCCCCGTCGCCAGCCTGCAGCTCGGCACCGCCATCGCCGTCCTTGGCCTGGCCGTCGCCGCCATCGGCACCTGGCCCGCCTTGCTCGCCGGCGCGCTGCTGATGGGCACCGGCTACGGACCCACGCCCCCCGCCGGCAGCCGCATGCTGCAGGCCACCGCGCCGCCCGCCCACCGCTCGCTGATCTTCTCCATCAAGCAGGCCGGCGCACCCGCCGGTGGTGCTCTCGCCGGCCTGATCATCGCCCCCATCGCCACGCTCTATGGTGGCGTGCCCGCCCTCACCGTCGCCATCGTCGCCGGCCTGCTCTGCGTGCTCGCCACCAACCCGCTGCGCCGCTCGCTCGATGCCGACCGCGACCGCACCGCCTCCGTCCACCCCCGCGTGCTGTTCAGCCGCCGCAACCTCGCCGCCCCGTTCCGCGCCCTGGCCCGCTCCCCCGCCCTGCTGCCGCTGACGGCACTCGCCTTCTCCTTCGCCGTGCTGCAGGGGGCGCTGTTCAGCTTCTCCGTCACCTTCCTCACACAGCGCGGCCTGAGCCTCGCCGCCGCCGGCCTCGCCTTCGCCTGCCTGCAAGCCGCCGGCACCATCGCCCGCATCTTGCTCGGCTGGGTCGCCGACCGCACCGGCCACGCCGCGGCGAACCTCGTCGTGCAGGCCTTCCTCGCCGCCGCCGCCGCTGCCGCCTATGCCCTGATGCCGTCCGACGCCCCGCTCTGGTGGGTCGCCACCCTGGCCGCCATCGCCGGTTTCTTCGGCGCCTCCTGGAACGGCATCTACCTCGCCGAAGTCGCCCGCCTCGCCGCCCCCGGCGGCGTGGCCGATGCCACGGCCGGCTCCACCATGCTCTGCTTCATGGGCTACGTGATCGGCCCCACCCTGTTCGCCGCCGCCGTGCCGCACTGGGGCTGGGAGATCCCCTTCCTCGCCTGTGCCGCCCAGCTCGCCCTGATGGGCGCCGTGCAGGGGCTTCTGCTGCGCCGCTCGTTCGCCGGCATGTAACCCCCCGCCCGCGGCGTGTCGGCCAGCCCCAGCGCGATGTCCTGCGCCCGAGCCCGTGCCCTTGTGGCAAGGCAGGCCGCCAGGATCCCCGCTGCAACGAAGATCGCAGCCGCGTGTTGCGATGGGCCGCGGCAGACCGATATACCGGCGGCCACTGCGCTGCCGGAGCCTCCGCCGCGATGCCAGAAACCACCACTGCCCCCACCACCACGGTCCTGCCCAAGACCGAGCGGCCGAAGCTGCACAAGGTGATCCTGCTGAACGACGACTACACCCCGCGCGAGTTCGTGGTGCGGGTGCTGAAGGGCGAGTTCGGCATGAACGAGGGCAGCGCCAGCCGCGTGATGATGACCGCCCACCAGCGCGGCGCTTGCGTGGTGGCGGTGTTCACCCGCGACGTGGCCGAAACCAAGGCGACCCGCGCCACGGATGCCGGCCGCAAGGCCGGGCACCCGCTGACATTCACGACCGAGCCGGAAGAATAGCTAGCGGGTGACGTGGACCCCGGGCACGCGCCCGCCATTCCACTTGCCCCCCAATGCGCGTTCGATCTGCGCGCCCAGTTGCAGCAACAACCCGTCATTGCCCTGGGCCGCCAGCGCCTGGATGCCGAGCGGCAGGCCGTTCTCGTGCGCCGCCATCGGCAGCGACAGCCCCGGCATGCCGGTGAGGTTGGCCAGCGGGGTGTAGGCGTACATGCCCCACAGCTTCTCGAACCAGGCCAGCGGCGTGTCGGTGTCGTTCAGCGTCAGGTAGTCCATCGTGCCACGCCGATGCGTCGTTGCCGTGGAGATCGGCGTCAGGATCACGTCCCACTCGGTGAGGAACTGGCCGAAGGCGCGGCTGGTGCTGTTGAACGCCGCCTGCATGTCCGCTCGCACGCCATACGACAGGTCGCGGCCGTATTCCCAGATGCGCCAGTTCATCGGCTCGATCAGCTCGCGCGGCGGGCTGGCATGGCCACGCAGGCGCGACAGCCGGGCGACGTTCTGGGCGATGTTGGTGATGTAGCAGGTGGTCTGCGCGGCGTAGCCGGCGCGGAAATCCACCTCCGGCGTCTCCCACGACACGTCGTGGCCGAGGGATTCGAGGAACTTGCCGGCCTTTTCCAGCTCCGCCGCAATATGCGGGGTGGCCTTGTAGTCGCCCCACTCATGCGACAGCGCGATGCGCAGCGGGCGCGGATCGCGCTGCACCAGCGCGGCATAGGGCTCGGGCGGCGACCAGAACGGCATGAACTCCCCGGGGGCCCCGCCGCGGCAGGCATCGTGGAACAGTGCCGTGTCGCGGATGGTGCGGGAATGGCAGCCCTGGGTGGAGACCAGCGCCATCAGGTCCGAGCCGTTCGGCGCGGAGGAGAACACGCCGCGCGAGGGCTTGAGGCCGATATTGCCGTTGATCCCAGCCGGGATGCGGATGGAGCCGCCGCCATCGCTGGCATGGCCGATCGGCAGCACGCCGGCGGCCACCGCCGCCCCGGTGCCGGCCGAGGAGCCGCCGGTGGTGTAGGCCTGGTCCCACGGATTCTTCGAGACGTACACACGCTCGTTCTCCACCGAGCCGCAGGTGCCGAATTCCGGCGTGGTGGTGCGGCCCATGATGTTGAGCCCGGCCTGGCGGATTTTGGTGGTGAGGAAGGCATCCTCCTGCGCGACGTGGCCCATCATCAGCAGCGCGCCCATCTCCTGCTTGCGGCCGGCCAGGGTGGGGCCGAGATCCTTCATCAGATACGGCACGCCGGCGAAGGGGCCAGCGGCATTCATGCCATCCTTCAGCGGATCGGCCACGACATCGGCGAACACCTCCACCACGGCGTTGATGGCAGGGTCGACCTTCGCGATCCCCTCGGCCACCTGGGCGGCGAGTTCAGCCGGGGTGACCTGGCCCTGGCGCACGAGGCCTGCGAGGGAGGTGGCGTCGTGGCGCACCCATTCGTCCCAACCCATCACCGTGCTCATCGCGCGCTCCTTCCTGGAATGCCGGCAGCATCACAGCGCGAAATGCCGGTCAGCGCCAGAAGGCCCCCGGCGCCTAGCGCCAGAAGGCGAGATAGAACCGCGGCAGCTCATCGGGGTAGGGGCGGAAGGCCAGGCTGCGGCTGAGGCCGTAGGTGGTGACATAGGTGTTCAGCGGCACGAGGTAGGCCTGCTCGCTGATCAGCCGGATCGCCTGGCTGTAGTAGCGGCGCCGATCGTTCGGATTGGTGCTGGCGCCGCCCTGGGTGACCAGCGTGGCCAGGGCGGGGTCGCGGCTGTAGTCGTTGCCGCCGCCGGTGAACAGGAAGGGCAGGATCGCCGAGACATCGTTGATCGAGAAGCTGCCCCAGGCAAGCTGGCCAACGGGCACGTCCCCATCCAGCGTCTGGCGCACCACCGCGGCCACCGGGCGCTGGGTGATGCGGGCACGGATGCCGATGGCGGCGAGGTAGGTCTGGATCGCCGCCGACCATTGCGGCAGCGCATAGGTCACCAGCTCCGTGTCGAACCCGTCGGGGTAGCCGGCCTCAGCCAGCAATTGCCGGGCGCGGGTGGGGTTGTAATCGTAACGTACGGCGGCGGCGGCCTCGCAGCCGAACTGGGTGGGGAAGCACGGCGCCTCTGGCACGCGCGAGCCGCCCTGCACCACCTGGCGCACGAAAGCCTGCCGGTCGATGGCATGGAAGATCGCCTGGCGGACCTTCTGCTGCGTGAGCGGATTGGCGGCCCCGGTGCGCCCGGCGGCATCGAGCGAGAGGTAGCCGATGCGCATGCTCTCGGCGCGCAGCGCGGCCAGCCCCGGGGTGCGGGCGATGGCGTCGCTGGATTCGGCGAGGAAGTTCCAGATCCAATCGGTGCGGCCGGCGAGCAGCCCTTCCAGCTCGCTGGCGGCATTCGGCACCTGGTCGATCTGCAGCTTGGCGATCGCAGGGCGGCCCTTGGGGCTGTCTGCGTAGTAGCCCTCGAAGCGCTCCAGCAGCAGGCGGCGATAGCCTTCGCGGCCAGTGAGGCGGTAGGGGCCGGCACCAACCGGGGCCTCCGCGAAGGACTTCGCCCCCATGGCCTCGCGCGCCGCCTGCGGCCAGATCGGCAGCACCATGGCGACGTATTCGATGGCGGCGGGGAAGACCCGCTTGAGCTTGAGGCGCACGCGATGGCTATCGACCTTCTCCGCCGCTTCCAGCCAGGTGAAGTTGCTGGGCACGGAGATGTCTGGGTCGGCCAGGATGGTGGCGACGGTGTACACCACGTCGTCGGCCGTGAAGGGGCTGCCGTCGTGGAAGGTCACGCCGCGGCGCAGCTCGAATTCCAGCGTGATGTCGTCGATGTAGCGCCAGGCGGTGGCGAGCAGCGGGCGCAGGGTGAAGGTTTCGGGGTCGCGGTGCACCAGCCCGTCGAACAGGTGGTGCGCCAGGATCAGCCCGGTGCGCTGCTGGTTGTAGTAGGGATCGAGGTTGGTAACGGCATCGCGCCAGGCGATGCGCAGCGTATCGGCGGATTTCTGGGCGTGGCTGGGCCCGGCCAGAAGGGCCAGAGCCATCGCCAAGCCGAACATCGCGCGCATCCGCGCCATCCGCCCCTCCGGTGGGGAGGTGAGGGTGGTCGGCCGCGGCAGGCTGTGCTGCGCGCCGCGGCCAACCGGCGGGTGGTCAGCTCTTGGCGGGCTGGGTGGTCTCGGCCTCGGCGCGGCGCTGGCGGCGCGGCTTGGCGGCGGCGGTGGCCTTGCCGGAGCGGCGGCGGCGGGTGGCGCCGGTGGCGGCCTCGGCCGTGCCGGCAGCGGCGAGCGGCAGGGCAAGGCCCAGGGCGACGAACAGGCTGCGGCGGGAGAACATGGGTGGTGCTCCGGGCCCAAACGCGCCGTACCGGATCCTATGATCAGGTAGTGCGCGAACTGCGGGCTGTATCTTACTAAAAAGACATGTAAAGGAACCGCAAACACGGTGCAAGGCCGCGCTGCGGGCCGCAGGGCGCTGTGTGTGAAACGATGGGAACCGTGGCCGAAAGGTCACAGGTGTGGGGTCAGAGCAGCCCCAGCGATTCCAACTCGCGCCGCAGCTGCGGCGGCAGGGCTTCGCTGCCCTCCGCCGTGGCGGTGGCACCGAGGTCCACGGGGGCGGCAGCGGGGTCGAGGTAGCGCCAGCCCTGGAACGGCTTGGTCGCGCGGGCCGCCACCGGCACCAGCTCGGCATCGAAGAACAGCGCGGCACATTTGGAGCCGTCGTCGTAGGCGGCTTCCTGGATGTCGATCACGCGCTGGCGCACTACGGTGGCACCGGCAATGACCCAGTAGAGCGAGCCGCCATCCAGGATCTCCTGCGCGCGGCGGGGGAAGCTGCGGGTGAGGTGGCGCAGGGGTTCGCCGCGCGCGGCGCGCGCCTGTTGCAGGCGCCGCAAATCGGCAACATCGCTGATGCCGACACACAGCTTGGTCATGTGCAGCATCAGGCGGGCACGCGCAGCCGGGCGAGTGCGGCCTCGTCGATCTCCAGCCCCAGGCCAGGCGTGGTGGGCAGGTGGAACAGGCCCTCGGCGTCGGGCTTCGGCGGGTTGCGGAACGGGGCGTGCATGCGCGGCGAGGGGTCGTTCAGCTCCACCGGCTTGGTGGCGTGCAGCTGGGTGGCGGCGATGTGCAGATTGGCCATGTGGCCGATGGTCGGTTGGGTCTGGTGCGGCACCAGTTCCACCCCGTGCGCCTGGCACAAAGCGGCGCAGCGCAGCAGGCCGGTGATGCCGCCCATCTTCACGATATCCGGCTGCACCATGCGCACGCCGCAATCGATCAGCTCGGCGATGGCCGACGGCGTGTAGTCCTGCTCGCCGGTGGAAACGGTGATCGACAGGCGCTGTGCCAGCTCGCCCAGCATGCGGCGGTTGTAGTGCTGGATCGGTTCCTCGAACCACCAGAAGCCCAGCTCCTCCAGCGCGCGGCCGACGCGCATGGCGCCGGAATACGAATATCCGTTGTTGGAATCAAAGGCCAAGGGGAAGTCTGGCCCCACCAGCTTGCGCACGGCGCGGGCCTTGGCGAGGTGGTCGGGGATGTCGCCGTCCAGGTCCACGCGGTCATTGTCAAAACGGATCTTGATCGCGGCGGGCTTGTCTTCCAGGCGCTTCTCCACGATCCGCAGAACGTCCTCCAGGCTGCGTTCGCGGCCATTGCCGCCGATGGAGGAATAGAACGGCAGCGCGGTGCGCCAGGCGCCGCCAAGCAGCTTCCAGATCGGCTGGCCGAGCAGCTGGCCCTTGAGGTCCCACAGCGCGATGTCGATCGCCGCCAGCGCGCCGGTGAGCGCGCCTTCGGGGCCGAGCTTGACCAGCGTGTGCATCAGCCGGTCCTGGATCACCGCGTGGTCCAGCGGATCGGCGCCGATCAGGGCCGGGGCGATGTTGGCATTGATGATGCCAAGCGAGGCCAGGCCGCCCTGCATGGGGGAGGCCTCGCCCAGGCCGACGCGGCCATCATCGGCATGGATGCGCACGAAGGCGCTTCGCTGGGCCGGCGTGTCGCCCGGCGCCCATTGCACCTGGAAGGCCTCGATGCGTGCAATCTTCATGTGCCGACTCCGCGGGTGGGGCCGCGGAGTGTGGGGCCGCGCCGGCCGCCCCTCAAGCCCGGTGCGGCGGGACGGGTGCGGCGGGCTGGAAGCGGTGCAGCAGGTCGATCGCGGTGGTGGCCTCGCCGCCCAGCTTGCCGAAGAAGAAATCCAGGAAACGCTCGATGCGGTCCAGCATCTGGCGCAGATCCTCCGCGGAGCGCGTGTAGGGCGAGCCGCCGGGCACGAAGGAGGAAGAGTGCAGCGAGAGCGCGAACACGCGGTGGCCCACCGCATGCAGCCGGGCGGTGAGGCGGCACATGTCTTCCAGCGACACCCCTTCCGGCGTGAGGCTGATGCGCTCCAGCAGGCCGGTGCGCGCCAGCAGGCCGGGCAGGCGCAGGCGCAGGCCGACGCCGTGGTAGATGAGCGCAGCGCTGCGCCCGCCGAAGATCGGGCGCAGCGGGCCGAACACCGAATGGGTGCTGGGCAGGTAGAGGAAGCCGCGGTCGGGGTTGAGCCAGAAGGGCTGGTCGGGGAAGCCGAAGAAATCCGGCCCGCCGCCAAGCCCGGTATAGCTGCGGTACGGCACCACGGAGGTATCGACGAGGTAGCCGAGGTCGCGCAGCGTCTGCTCGCGCCGCACATCAAGCCCGTAGCGGCCGGCCTTGTAGATGAGCGGGCGGACGCCGAAGCGTTCGGTGATGATCGCGGTCAGGGCCTGGAGCTTGCTGCGCTCCAGCTCCGGCGGGAGGTTGTTGGCATAGGTGTTGAACGGGCACACCACCTCCTCGAAGGGCGGGGTGACCCAGGTGTGCAGCTGGGCACCCACGAGGCAGCTGCCATCCTCCAGCCAGGGGCCGAGGGCGTCGACGGCACGGCGGTCGCTCGCCACGGGATAGTCCAGCAGGTAGGCCGGCACGATGCCGTAGCGGCGGAACAGCGTGTGGCCGAGAAGCAGCCCGTTGATGCCCGAAACCGCGGTGTTGGAGCGGGCGAAGGGCGCCGACCAGTCGAACTCCTCCTCCGTATCCACCACCACGTGCAGCAGCGGCCGATCGATGTTCGCCACGCGGACCGGCAGGGGCACGGGGGGCGGGCTGCCCGCCGCAGCGCCAGGTTCGGGGGGGGCTGCCATGCTCATGCTCAGGGCGAGGCGGCGCGCGCCATGCCGCGGCGGCGGCGGCGCACGGCGGCGATGACGCTGCGCAGCCAGGGCGCGGTGGCGATGACCTTGGTGAGGTTGTCCATGGTGCGGTCGCCGAGGATCGCGGCCCAGACGAGATGCGGCGCCCCCTTCATCCAGGGGCCAGGCCCGTCGGTCATGGACCGGCCAAGCTCGGCATGCAGGCGCCCCAGGGCCAGCGCGCGCTCCCGCAGGGTGAGCTTGTCCGCGAACAGTGCCATGTTCCGGCGCATCATCGGCACGGTGTGGTCGCGGATCAGTTCCACGTGCTTGGACATGTAGCTGCCGCGCGAGACGCGGATGCGCACCATAGGCTCCTGCACCAGGGCGACAGTGCCGTTTGTGGCCAGCTTGAACCAGAGGTCGCGGTCTTCCGCGACGCGCAGCCGCGCATCGAACGGGGCGGTGCCAAGGTCGTCGCGGCGGGCCATCACGCAGGGCGTGGCGATGTAGGTGCGCCACAGCAGCAGGCGCCAGCCTTCGGGGTTGAAGGTGGGCAGGTCCTTGAACAGCAACCACTCGCGCTGGCTTTCCTGGTCCACCCAGCGAGCTTGGCAGCCGCACAGCGTGACGTGGGGGTCGGCACGCATCAATGCCACCTGGCGTTCCAGCTTCTCCGGCAGCCAAGTATCGTCGGAATCGAGGAAGGCGACGAACTCCCCGCGCGAACGGCGCACGCCCTCGTTGCGGGCACGGGCCGGGCCGCCATTTGTGCCGCAGCGCACCACGCAACCGGCAAGGCCCGACTGCTCCAGCGCTCGGCGGGCAACCTCCACCGTGGCGTCGCTGCTCGCGTCGTCGATGAGGATGATCTCGATACCCTGCAGGGTCTGGTTGACGACCGAGGCAATGGTGCCGGCGATCAGTTCCTGGCTGTTGAAGCAGGGGATGACCACACTGACGACAGGCGGGGCGGCCCCTGCTTTCGCCCACACCAACTCGGCGTCGCCCTGCGGCGGATGTTGCTCATCCATATTCGCCTTCTACCTTCGCTAGCGCGCCGGTGTCGAGGAACGGATAGCCAAGGGCTGCATGCGTTCAGCGACCAACGGGGTCGCCCAGGATGCCGCGGTAGATGCGCTTCAGGATTGGCTTCACGCCGATCGCCTCCGCCTTCTGGCGCAGCCAGGGAAGGTACACATGCCCCCACCCCACCGAAAAGACGTACTGGGCGGTGCCGATCGGATTGCGCCGGTAGTAGCGCCACAGGAAGGTGCGATACTGGGCGCGGGTGAATACCTTCGCGTTGCCGCCGAACTTGGCCACGATCGGCGTGAAGCGCGGGTAGAGCGCGGCGTTGGTGAGGTTCACCTTCATGAAGTTGCCGATCAGCAGGTCGTCGATATAGCCCCACTGCACCGTCTCCAGCAGGGAATGCCGCGGCACGAACAGGTTCAGCCCGGCCGGGTTGGCCGGCAGGCCGCCGGGCTTGGCGAAGCGCCGCGTTTCACCGCCCACGGTGACGGCGACGAAATCCATGTACTCCCACATCATCTCGAAGCGATGGAAGAAGGCCTCCACCCGGCCCCATTCCTCCTCCGAGAGGGTCTCGCTCCAGTCGTCGTCGCCGCAGCGATCGGTGATCTGGCTTTCGTCGGATGTCTGGCTGGGGTGGTTGCGGGTGACCGCCCCGGTGGCCAGATCGACCGTGACGAAGGCCTCCAGCAGGCGGATCTCCGGGCGGGACCAGTATTTCTGGATGTCCGGCCAGGTGATGCGGTACGGGTTGGCCCAGATGGAATCGGCACGCACGTAGATGTGCTGGGAGGAGGAGCAGCAGAAGTTCCTCACCCCCAGCATTGCCGCCTTGCGCGCCACCGCCCAGACCACGCCCGGCTTGCGCTCCTCCGGCGGGCCGACGATGGAGCGGCCATCGGGATCGACGAAGTTGAACATGTCGGCATCGAAGGCGCAGAGCGCGAACAGGTAGGTCTTGTCGTTGGGATGCGCCTTCACCAGCCCGCGCAGGAAGCCCACCTCGCCATCGATCGGGCTGTCGTTGATGTTGATCAGCAGCGCATCGCCGGCGCGGATGATGATCACGCCGTCCTGGTTGATGTTTTCGATGCAGCACACCTCCACCTCCGGCGAGAGGCGGACCCATTTGCGGTAGGGCAGCACCGTTACCTCGAAGCCGCGTTCGCGGAGCGAGACGGCGATCTCGTCGTGGTAGTGGTCTGGAACCAACACCTTCTGGCCCGGCTTCATCAGGTCGAGCGACTCGTGGTGCAGATGGTCCGGGTGGCCGTGGGAGATCCACAGGTATTCGCTGCCGGTGGCGTTGGCGATCTGGCGCTCATCCATCGGGTGATCCAGCGCCCAGCTGCCGAAATAGCAGGTGCCGACCAGCCAGGGATCGGTGATGAGGATGGGCCGGCCATTCTCGCACACCTGGATGGAGGCGTTGCCGAGCGTTTCAAACGTGCATGACATCAAATGCCTCTCCCCGGCGCCAGGGTACGCCGGGCTTCAGTATCCTGACGATCCATACCTTAAGCAGCGAGCAGCCATGCTGCAACGCACACGATCGTGCAGTATCCCGCCTGACGCGGCTGGCCAGTGCCTGCGGGCTGGGCTAGCGTTTCCGCATGGTGACCCAGTGTTGCCAGGAGGATGGGCATGAACGCACCGGTAGTTCCCTCCAGCACCGCAACACGGCCGGACACCCCGCTGCTGGACCGGGTGCAGGTGCCGGCGGACCTGCGCAACTTCTCCGCGGAACAGCTGCGCCAGCTGGCCGACGAGCTGCGGGCGGAGACGATCGACGCGGTTTCCACCACCGGCGGGCATCTCGGCGCCTCGCTGGGCGTGGTGGAGCTGACCGTGGCGATCCACGCGATCTTCGACACGCCCGGCGACCGGCTGATCTGGGACGTGGGCCACCAGTGCTACCCGCACAAGATCCTGACCGGGCGGCGCGACCGCATCCGCACCCTGCGCCAGGGCGGTGGGCTGTCGGGCTTCACCAAGCGCAGCGAAAGCGAGTTCGACCCGTTCGGGGCGGCGCATTCCTCCACCTCCATCTCCGCCGGGCTCGGCATGGCGGTGGCGCGCGACCTGAAGAACGCCATCCCCGGCATGCCGAAAGATGACCGCCACGTGGTGGCGGTGATCGGCGACGGGGCGATGAGCGCCGGCATGGCCTATGAGGCGATGAATAATGCCGGCCACCTGCGCTCCCGCCTGGTGGTGGTGCTGAACGACAACGACATGTCGATCGCCCCACCGGTCGGCGCCATGAGCGCCTATCTCTCGCGGCTGCTCTCCTCGCAATCCTTCCTGTCGCTGCGCGAGCTCGCCGCCAAGATGGCGCGGCGCTTCCCGAAGACGCTGGAGCGCACCGCACGCCGCGCCGAGGAATACGCCCGCGGCATCCTCACCGGCGGCACGCTGTTCGAGGAGCTGGGCTTCTACTACGTGGGCCCGATCGACGGGCACAACCTGGACCACCTGCTGCCGGTGCTGCGCAACGTGCGTGAGGCGGAAGACCACGGCCCGATCCTGCTGCACGTGATCACCAACAAGGGCCGCGGCTACGCGCCGGCCGAAGCCAGTGCCGACAAGCTGCACGCCGTCTCCAAGTTCAACGTGCTCACCGGCGAGCAGGCCAAGCCGCCGCCGGGCCCGCCCACCTACACCCGCATCTTCGCCGATGCGCTGGTGGCCGAGGCGGATGCGGACCCCACCATCGTGGCCGTCACCGCCGCCATGCCCTCCGGCACCGGGCTCGACCGCTTCGCCAAGGCCCATCCCACCCGGACCTTCGACGTGGGGATCGCCGAGCAGCACGCGATGACCTTCGCCGCCGGCATGGCCACCGAAGGCCTGAAGCCGTTCGTGGCGATCTATTCCACCTTCATGCAGCGCGCCTACGACCAGGTGGTGCACGACGTGGCCATCCAGTCCCTGCCGGTGCGCATGGCGCTGGATCGCGCCGGGCTCGTGGGCGCCGACGGTGCCACCCATGCCGGCAGCTTCGACCTCGCCTATCTCGGCTGCCTGCCGGGGATCGTGCTGATGGCGCCTTCCGACGAGGCCGAACTCGCCCACGCCGTGGCCACGTTGGCCGGTATCGACGACCGGCCCAGCGCCGTGCGCTTCCCGCGCGGCGATTCCACCGGGCTGGTGGAGGTGCCCAAGCGCGGCACCGCCCTGCCCCTGGGCCAAGGCCGCATCCTGCGCGAAGGCACCCGTGTGGCCCTGCTCTCCCTCGGCACGCGCCTGGCAGATGCCCTGAAGGCCGCCGAAGCTCTGGACGCCGACGGCATCTCCTGCACCGTCGCCGATGCCCGCTTCGCCAAGCCGCTGGATGGCGCCCTGCTGGAACGCCTGGCGCGCGAGCACGAACTGCTCGTCACGATCGAGGAAGGCAGCACCGGTGGCTTCTCCGCCCTCGTCCTGCACCACCTGGCCTGGAAAGGGTTGCTGGACGGACGCCTCAAGATCCGCCCGATGACCCTGCCCGATACCTTCATCGACCACGAAACGCCGGCCAAACAACTCGCCCAAGCCGGCCTCACCACCCGCGACATCATCGCCACTGTCCGGGCGGCCCTGGGATGACGGAAGCAAGGCCAGGGGCTTTGCCCCTGGACCCCACCAGGGACCTGAGGTCCCTGGACCCACGTGACCTTCCGCCTTCGGCGGGGAGGGGCCGTCGAGGCGGTGGAGGGACCCGGGCGGCCCCTCCCCGCCGAAGGCGGAAAAGTGAAGGGGTCTGGGGCCTAAGGCCCCAGCGGGTCCAGGGCAGAGCCCTGGCCTTCCTGCCGTCACGCCCATGAAGCAGCGCGCGGATGTGGCGTTGGTGGAGCGTGGGTTGGTGGAGTCGCGCGCCAAGGCGCAGGCGTTGATTCTGGCGGGGAAGGTATTTTCCGGCACGGTTCGCATCGACAAGGCGGGTCAGCCTGTGGCGGACGGGGTGGCGCTGGAGGTGAAGGGCCAGGAGCATCCCTGGGTTTCGCGCGGCGGGATGAAGCTGGCGAAGGCGCTGGAGGCGTTCGGGCTGTCGCCGGAGGGGTGCGTGTGCCTAGACATTGGCGCCTCCACGGGCGGGTTCACCGATGTGCTGCTGACGCATGGCGCAATGCGGGTGCATGCGGTGGATGTGGGGCATGGGCAGCTGGCGTGGAAGATTCGCAGCGATCCCCGGGTGGTGGTGCATGAGCGCACCAATGCCCGGCACCTGACGGCGGAGGCGATCGGGGAGCCGGCTCAGGTGCTGGTGTGCGATGCCAGCTTCATCGGGCTGAGGACGGTGCTGCCGGCGCCATTGGCGTTGTGCGCGCCGGGGGCCTGGGCCGTGGCGCTGATCAAGCCGCAATTCGAGGCGGGGCCGGGCGAGGTGGGGAGCAAGGGCGTGGTGCGCGATCCCGCGGTGCATGAGCGGGTGTGTGCGGAAATTCGGGAATGGTTGGCCGGGCTGCCGGGCTGGGAGGTGCTGGGGATCGCCGAAAGCCCGATCACGGGGCCGGAGGGGAACCGGGAGTTCCTGATCGGCGCGCGGCGTGGGGGGTAGTTACGGCCGCTCGGCGGGTTGCCGGGCCGTTTCCACTTGGCTCACCTCGGCGAGCAGCGCCCAGACGCGGCCGGGTTCCAGCCGCACGTCGGGGTCGTTCAGCAGGCGGTCGAGTTCGTCGAGTTTGCGGCTGTAGTCGGACTCGGTCATCGGGCGGCTCCTGGAAGGTGTCGCTTGGTTCCACGGCGCGCAGATGGCCCCAAGATCATGGCCGGCAGATGGCCGAAATCGCACAGACGAATGACGACTGCGTGAGGACTCTTTCAAGGCGGAGGCGCGGCGTGCGAGGGGGCAACGCGCGCCTGGCCGGTTGGTTGCGGGGGGAGCTGCTACGGCAGCTTGTTGTCCAGGAAGGCGGCCACGGCCGGGGTGCGGCGCAGCTCCGCCATTTCGGCCTCGCTGGGCAGCTGCGGCTTGTCGCGCAGCTGGTTCACCATGCACAGGAAGCCCATCGGGGCGCCGGCGGTGGCGCGGAACTGGTGCCAGACCCAGGGCGGGATGGTGACGAGGTCGTTCTGCTTCACTAGGTGCACGGTATCGCCCAGCAGGCAGTGGCCCTCGCCGCGCAGGATCAGCACGGCGTGCATGTGCTCGTGCCGCTCCATGCTGGAATGGCCGCCGGCATCCATCTCGAAATAGCGCAGCTCGCAGCCGAAGCCGGGGTCGTTGAACAGGGTCTGGCGGGTGATGGATTTGAAGGGCGCGGCGCCTTCTTCCTTGTAGGGATGCAGCGGCACTTCGTTCCAGCGCCAGGCCTGGAAGGGGCGGACGGTGCCGGTGTGTTCGCTGTCCATGCTCAGGCTCCGGTGGGGTGGGCGGCGACGGCGCGGGTGAAGGCGGCGGTTTCCTCGGCCAGGCGCTCACGCGCTTCCAGCAGGCTGCCGCCGATCAGAACCATCGTGCGCGGACCGTAGAAGTCAAGGATCTCGCCCACCCGCGAAAGCGTCATGCCGCCGGCGGGAACGGGCACGGCGCCGGGCAAGCGATGCCAGTCCTGGCGGGCATTGGTGGCGAGACCGGTGCAGGTCTGCCGCGAGTAGCCGAAGCGGCCGCCATGGCTGGGGAAGACCACGGCATCGGCACCCAGCAGGCGGAACAGCTTGCCGATCAGCGCCGGGGGCGCGATTCGGGCCGCGCCGCCCATGCTGGGATGGGCGAGGAAGGTGAAATCCGGCGTCTCGCGCACCAGGGTGTGGAAGGTGGACAGCCCGCAGACCATCGGCGCGATCACCACGGAATCGAGCCCAGCCTCGCGCGCCTGGCGGATCTGGATGCGCATGGTCTCCAGCGTGCCGGAAAGGCTCGGCGCGTAGCGGGTGTTGTGGCCGGTGGCCCGGGTGGCCACGCGCACCGCGGCGGCGCAGGCGGCCATGCGGTGGGCGAAGCGGCCATAGGCCTGGTCCGCCATGCCGTGGTCGTCCTTGATCCAGTCGATCCCGCCCTCGGCGAAGCGGCCGGCCAGCTGGGCGAGCAGCTCCACCGGCGCACCCTGCGGCTTGATGGCGGAGCAGGTGAGCGCCCTGCCCGCCCCGATGCCCAGCCGCGCGCGCATGCCGGCTTCGCCATGGTTCGGCCCCCCGAACCCGGCAATCATGGCCGATGGCAGATCAAAATCATGCAGCGTCACGTCCTCGTGCAGGGAGGTGTTGCCGAACAGCATGTTGATCAGCTGCCCAGCGTCCTGGCCCACCGTCTCCGCCGCCAGCCCGATCCGCACGTCGAATATCCCGCCGCCGAGATCGGTGATATCCTGCACCTCGCCCACCACTTCCCGCAGCACGCGTTCGTCGGTGATGGCGCCGAGCGGCATTTCCACGCTCTGCTCCACGGCGATGCCCTGGGCACGCGCGGCAATGGAGGTGGCGTCGCCGCGGATGCGGTAGGTGGCCTGGATGCGGGTCATGCCAGCCGGTTAGCAGATCACGCTAGAGTGAGGAAAGCACCGCCGGCGCCAACCCCGCCACCTTGGCCGCGGGGTGGGACGGGTTGCGGAAGCGCATCTCGCCCTCCGGCGCCGCATCCGGCGCACCAGCCCCCAGCATCTCCAGCCGGGAGGCGCAGGTAACAGCGATCACGCCGCGGGAGCTGGGATAGGCCAGGAACTGCCGCGCCTCGCCTTCCAGCTCCAGCCGCTCGCGCAGGGCGCGCCATTCGAGGCGGTCGGTATCCTCCACCAGCATGGCCAGGATGCCGGGCCGCGTGCCGGACAGCCGCAGCGGCGCGATGGCCGACAGGCGCTTGCGGATGGCCACCGCCACCTCGTCGGCGCGCGAGGCACGGGCAGCGAGCACGAACACGCCATCGGCCCCGGTGGTGACGGCAAGGTTCGCCTCCGCCCCGAATTCGCGCCGCAGCGAGCCCATGATGCCCGGCGCGGCGTGATCAGGCAGTTGGGCACCGGCCAGCATCAGCGGATCCAGCCGCAGCACCGCCGCTTCGTCGTGATCGGCGCGGCGCTGCGATTCCAGCATGGCCCGGATGCGGCCGTGCAGCTGGGACAGGCCGGCCTGGTCCGCCCGGAGCCCCTGCGGCAGGGTGAGCTTCAGCACGTAGCGGCCGGGATGGGCGGCGAGCCAGGTTTGCAGATCCGGGTCCACCATATCCACCAGGTGGCTCCAGGCGCCGCGATGCACGTCCCGCCCCTCCTCCGCCGAGATGGCGTCGCAGGCGATCTCGGCCTCCGCATCCTCGCGGGCGATCAGCAGGTCGTGCGGGGTGCCCTCCTCCAGCCCGGTGTGGCGCACCACGAAACCGCGCGAGCGTTGCAGCGCGGCGGTGCGGAACAGGTGCATCACCGGCGCCAGCGTGGCCTCGCCCGACAGCGCCGCCCGCAGCCGCTCCTTCAGCGCCGCGCGGCCCGTCGGCGACAGCTTGGCATGCGTCGCCACCGCCTCCTGCGCCAGCCCGGCGACGATCTGCACGGCCCGGCTGTCCAGCATGGCGCCGCGCGCCTGGCGATCCAGGGTGAGCTCGATGGCGTGGCGCTGCACCAGGGCCTTGCCGCCGCGCACGCCGCAGCAGGCGCGCTCCGCCAGCTCCGCCATGCGCGTTTTCCACGGTTTCGCGCCGACCAAGCGGATGAACGCCGCGGCGGTGGCGGGCTGGGGCGGCAACAGGAAATGCTCCGGGACAAGCGGCATCGGATCCTCGGCGCTGGTGGTCGAACGGGTGCTACATCCCCTTAACGACCGGCACGCGCGGTTGGATCAATCGTCCGTGTCCAGGCGGGCATCGAGCTTCGCCCGCAACCACGACCGGCTCCTATGGAGCCTTGAGATAGGTTGTCTCGTGTGGCCAGACGTTACGACCGTTGCAAGTGAGGTTGGCCAAATAGGGTGCCAGCGCGGCCTGTAGTCGACGGGCATCGAGCAGCTTGAAGGGAACCGGACGAATAGGCGCACGCAGCAGGCGAATGTCGCCTTCAAGCAGGGCATAGTTCGTCGGTGGGGCGCCGGCAGGTATAAAGACCGGGATGATCATGATGCTGGCCAGCTGGAAAGGCGTTTCATCCGTCGGCTGCGTCGCGCTGCCGAGTGCCACGTCGGTGATCAGTTCGAACCCGTCGTATCCCTGCGCCAAGGTCACTTCGGCCGCGCGCTGAAGCCAGTATGACCGCAGCGAATTCCAGTTAATGCCAGGGCCGGCCTGATAGCGAACGCGCCAGACATCGGGTGCCACTTGCCGCTCGCTGAAGCCGTTGCTGCCGGCCGAGGTGGCAGGGCCGTAGACCGGGCTGCAGCCGGCAAGAAGGACACTGCATAGCAAGCCGAACAGAACCATGGCCCTCGCAGCCGGACGAGCGGGCGGGTGCATGATCACGGCTCCGACAGGTAGGTTCGCCGGTGCGGACAGATATTCTCGCCTGTACAGCGTGGTCCCGTGACATGCGGCGCCAGGGCTTGGCGCAGGCGGTGGGCATCGAACAGATGAGGTGGGCGAGCCGCGACCGGCCCTTTCACAAGGCGGATATCGCCCACCACTTCGATCTGTGCTGGAGGCGAACTGCCGCCGAGCGGGATCATGATCGGGATCAGGGTTGTGGCTGCGACCATGACCGGAGCATCTGGAGCCGGCTGGCCGGTGTTTGCCAATACGGATTCGCTGAGAATGGCAAATCCGTCTTGCCCCTGGGCAAGCGCCAGTTCTGCTGCGCGAAACAGCCAGAATGTCTGCACAGTCTCTCGGCTTTGCCAACGATCGCCGCGATGGGCCAAGTGCCACACGCCAGGAGCGAGTTCGCGCTGGGCGGAAGAGCCGGATATATCACCGGTTGAGGGGCGCCAATTCTCCCCGCCGCAAGCGCAGAGAGACAACAGAAGCGCCATCACCGCAACGGCGGAACGTCCCAATGCACACCCTTCGGATAGCGTGGAACGTAATGCTGTCATGCGCTTGTCGGGCGGTCAATTCCGCGGCAGCCGGGCCTCCGTCGGCGCATCCGGGTTCTGGGCGCGGTGGCGCAGCAGGTGGTCGGCCAGCACGCAGGCCAGCATCGCCTCCCCCACCGGAACCGCGCGGATGCCCACGCAGGGGTCGTGGCGGCCCTTGGTCACCACCTCCACCTCCTGCCCCTGCATGTCCACGCTGCGGCGCGGGGCGAGGATGGAGCTGGTGGGCTTCACCGCGAAGCGCGCCACCACCGGCTGGCTGGTGGAAATCCCGCCCAGGATGCCGCCGGCGTGGTTGGAGCCGAACAGCACCCGGCCGTCTTCCATCGTCATCTCGTCGGCATTGTCCTCGCCGGACAGCGCGGCGGATTCGAACCCGTCGCCGATCTCCACGCCCTTCACGGCGTTGATGCTCATCAGCGCCCCGGCGATATCGGCATCCAGCTTGCCGTAGATCGGCGCACCCAGCCCGGGCGGCACGCCCTCGGCCACCAGCTCGATCACCGCCCCGCAGGAGGAGCCCGATTTGCGGATGGCCGAAAGATACGCCTCCCATTCCACCGCCGCCACCGGATCGGGGCAGAAGAACGGGTTCTCGTTCACCTGCGCCCAGTCCCACCGGCTGCGGTCGATCCGGTGCGGGCCCATCTGCACCAGCGCGCCGCGCACGGTCACGCCCTCCAGAACGCGGCGCGCCACGCCGCCGGCGGCCACCCGCATCGCCGTCTCGCGCGCGCTGCTGCGCCCGCCGCCGCGATAGTCGCGGATGCCGTATTTCAGCGCGTAGGTCAGGTCGGCATGGCCCGGGCGGAAGCGCGTGGCGATCTCACCGTAATCCTTCGAGCGCTGGTCCACGTTCTCGATGATGAACGCAATCGGCGTGCCGGTGGTGCGGCCCTCGAACACGCCCGAGAGGATGCGAACCTGGTCCGGCTCCTGGCGCTGGGTGGTGAACTTGGATTGGCCCGGGCGCCGACGATCCAGCCAGGGCTGGATGTCCTCCTCGGTCAGCGCAAGGCCCGGCGGGCAGCCATCCACCACGCCGCCGATGGCGGGGCCATGGCTCTCGCCCCAGGTGGTGACGCGGAAGAGATGGCCGAAGGTGTTGTGGGACATTCAGGCAAATCCAAGCAAGAAAGAGTCTTCTTTTTTTGAAAAAAAAGAAGCAAAAAAACTTTCAAAAGTTTTTTGGTTCTTTTTTTCAAAAAAGAACATTCTTCCCTTACTCATGCACCACCGAGATATCCGGCGCATCCGGGTTCTTCATCCCCACCGAATGGTACCCGGCATCCACGTGATGCACCTCCCCGCTCACCCCGCGGGAGAGGTCGCTGACCAGATAGAGCCCGGCCCCGCCCACGTCGTCGATCGTCACGTTGCGGCGCAGCGGTGAGTTGTATTCGTTCCAGCGCAGGATATAGCGGAAATCGCCGATCCCGCTTGCCGCCAGGGTGCGGATCGGCCCGGCGGAGATGGCGTTCACCCGGATGCCGTTCGGCCCGAGATCGGCGGCGAGGTAGCGCACGCTGGCCTCCAGCGCCGCCTTGGCCACGCCCATCACGTTGTAGTGCGGAATGACCCGCTCGGCCCCCAGGTAGGTCAGCGTCACCATGGAACCGCCATCGTTCATGATCGCGGCCGCCCGCTTGGCCACGGCGGTGAAGGAGAAGCAGGAGATATCCAGCGCCTGCAGGAACACGTTTCGTGGCGTATCCACGTAACGGCCGCGCAGGAAGTTCTTGTCGGCAAAGCCGATGGCATGCACCAGGAAATCCAGCTTGCCCCAGCGTTCCTGCACGGCGGCGAAGGCGGCATCCATGCTGGCGTCGTCGGTCACGTCGCAGGGCAGCACAATGTCGCTGCCGAGGCTTTCCGCCAATGGTTTCACGCGCTTGCCCAGCGCCTCCCCCTGGTAGGTGAAGGCGAGTTCCGCCCCCTGGGCGGCGCAGGCGGCCGAGATGCCCCACGCGAGGGACATGTTGTTGGCAACGCCCATGATCAGCCCACGCTTTCCCGCAAGAAGGGTTCCCTTCGGCGGCGGCGGCGGGGCGGCTTCGGTCTCTGGCATGGGGAATCCTGCTTTCGGCCTGGGTTTCCGGGCCTGTGGTGACACAGGGCGCATGCGGCGGGCAAGTGCCGGGAGTGCACAACGCGCCCTTGGCGAATGCGCGGGGCGGAGTCATCTGTTGCGGATCGAAGGAGCATACGCGATGTCCGACGCCGCCCTGAGTATCCCATTTGCCCAATTCGCCACCTGGTTGGCAGAGGCGGAGGCCAGCGAGCCCAACGACCCGAACGCGATGACCCTGGCCACAGCCACGCCCGAGGGCCGCCCCGCGGCGCGCACTGTGCTGCTGAAGGGCTGGGATGAGGGCGGCTTCGTCTTCTACACCAACCTGCAAAGCCGCAAGGGCGGCGAGCTGCTGTCCAACCGCCAGGCCTGCCTGCTGTTTCATTGGAAAAGCCGCCGCCGCCAGATCCGCATCGAAGGCCCGGTGGTGGACGCCACCCCGGCAGAGGCCGATGCCTACTACAACTCCCGCCCCCGCATCTCCCGCCTTGGCGCCCATGCGTCGGACCAGTCCCGCCCGCTGGCGGACCGTTCGGTGCTGGAAGCCCGGCTGGCCGAGGCGGAGAAGCAATACCCCGGTGAGGACATTCCCCGCCCGGAATACTGGTCCGGCTTCCGGGTGATCCCGAAGATGATCGAGTTCTGGCAGGACATGCCGTTCCGCCTGCACGACCGCAGCGTGTACACCCGCGTGGGCGACGGCTGGACCGTGCAGAAGCTGTTCCCCTGATCCCCCAGGCCGCGGAGCGGCCGTGACCCTTCCTCCAGACCAGGCTGAAACCGCCGCGATGCTGCGGCACATCGCCGGCGCCGCGCCGGTGGAGACGCACATCTCCGCCGTGTTCCTCGGCGCCGGCACGGTGTGGAAGCTGCGTAAGGCGGTGAAGCTGGCCTTCGTGGACTTCACCACCCTGCCCGAGCGCGAACGCACCGCCCGGCGCGAGCTGGAGCTGAACGCCGCCAGCGCTCCCGGCCTCTATCGGGATGTGGTGCCCGTTACCCGCCGCCCCGATGGCACCCATGCCCTCGGCGAGGGCGGCGAGGTGGTGGATTGGGTGGTCCGCATGGCCCGCGTGCCGCCGGGCGACTTCCTCGATGAGGTCGCCGCCCGCGGCACGCTCGATGCCCCGCTGCTGGATGCGATGGCCGATGCCGTCGTGGCACTGCACGCGGGCAACCCTGTGATCCCGCGCGACCAGCACGAAGCCCTCGGCCAGGTGGCGGACGGCAACGCGCTCGCCGCCCGCCAGGCCGGGCTCGATCCCGCCGACATCGCCGCCTGGCGCACCGGCATGCAGGCGCAGCTCGATCGCCACGCCGAAACGCTCCGCGCTCGCGGCGCCACCGGCTTCGTGCGCCGCTGCCATGGCGACCTGCATCTGGGCAACATGTGCCTCTGGCACGGCGCCCCGGTGGCGTTCGACGCGCTGGAGTTCGACGAGGCGCTGGCCACGATCGACATCGGCTACGACCTCGCCTTCCTGCTGATGGACCTCGACCTGCGCGTGGACCGCGCCGCCGCCAACCGGGTGATGAACCGCTACCTGGCCCGCACCGGCGATTGGGCGCTGGTGCCCCTGCTGCCGCTGTGGCTCTCCATGCGCGCCATGGTGCGCGCCCATGTGGAAGCGGCACGCGGCCACCCCGCCGAGTCGCGCCGCTACCTCGACCACGCCCTGGCCAGCCTCTCCCCCGCCTTTGCCGGCGCGGTGGCGATCGGTGGCCTGCCCGGCTCCGGCAAATCCACCGTGGCGCGTGCGCTCGCCCCCGGCCTCGGCGCCGCGCCAGGGGCGGTGATCCTGCGCAGCGACGAGATCCGCAAGCGCCGCTTCGGCCTCACGCCCGAGCAGAAACTGGGCCCCAAGGGCTACACCGCCGCGGCAAGCGAGGCCGTCTTTGCCGAGATCGCGGAGGCTGCCCACGGCATCGTCGCAGGCGGGCACTGCGTGATTGCCGACGCCACCTACATGGACCCCGCCCACCGCGCCCGGCTCGAAGCCGCCCTGGCCGGCCTGCCGTTCCACGGCGCCTGGCTCGATGTGCCCCTGCCTGAGCTGGAACGCCGCGTGGCCGCCCGCACCGGCGATGCCTCCGATGCCGACCTCGCCATCCTCCGCCGCACCGCCCGCGCCGGCGCCTCCGCAGGCACCTGGCTGGCCGTCGACGGCACCCGCACGAACGAAGCCGCCGCCACAATCCGTGCCTCGCTTGCGATACGTTCCCCAAAAGCCCACATATAGGGGGCGCTAACGAAGGGAGTCCGTGCGATGGCCATCCGCAAGCTGCTGCTGCCGCTGACCGGTACTGCCGCCGGGGAGGCGGCACTCGATACCGCTGTGCGCATCGCGCGCATCTGGAACGCCCATGTCACCGCGCTCCATGTGCGCGTGGACAGCCGCGACGTGGCGCCGCTGGCCGGCGAGGGCCTGTCCGGCGCGATGATCGAGGAAATGATGTCCGCCACGGAAAAGGAGAGCAACGAACGCGCCCGCGCGGTGCGTGCGATGTTCGACCGCTACGTGGCCGAAAACCATGTGCCCGTCGGTGAGGCCCGCCTGAACGAGATGAGCGCCAGCTTCGCCACCGTGGTGGGCCGGGAGGAAGACCTCGTCGCCCAGCAGGCCCGCCTGGCCGACCTTACCGTGGTGCCGCACCCCGAAGCCGGCGAGGACGTCTCCTCCTCCGATGCGCTGCACGCCGTGCTGTTCGACAGCGCCCGCCCGGTGATGATCGCCCCGCTGGTCGCCCCCGCCCGCATCGGCACGCGCATTTGCATCGCCTGGAACGGCACCGCCGAATCCGCCGCCTCCGTGCAGGCCGCCCTGCCCTGGATGCAGCAGGCCGAGGCGGTGCGCGTGCTCACCGCCGACGAATACCACCGCCGCGGCCCTGGTGCGGCCGACCTGCTGAGCTACCTCGCCCTGCACGGCATCACCGCCGATACCGCGGTGTTCCGCCCGATCGACCGCGAAGTGGGCGCCGGCATGCTGCGCGCCGCGAAAGATTTCCAGTGCGACCTGCTGAGCATGGGCGCCTACTCCCACTCCCGCCTGCGCCAGCTCATCCTCGGCGGCGTCACCCGGCACGTGCTGGAAAACGCCGACCTGCCGGTGATGATGACCCGCTAGCCGGACCCACCTTCCGATGTTCGGCGTGGACGACCCGGCCACGGTCGCCGCCGTCCGCGCCTATGTGAAGCTGATGCGTGCCCAGCGCGGCGTGGTCGCCCGGCTAGAACCGGCGCTTTCCGCCTGCGCGCTCACGCTCACCCAGTTGGGCGTGCTGGAGGCCGTGCTGCATCTCGGCCCCCTCACCCACCGCGAACTCGGCCGCAAGCTGCTCACCTCCCCCGGCAACCTGACGGACGTGGTGGACAAGCTGGAAAAGCGCGGCCTCGTCACCCGCGTTCGCGCCGAGCAAGACCGCCGCCAGGTGCGCGTGGAACTCACCCAGGCCGGCCGCGCCCTGATCGAGGATATCTTCCCCCGCCACGCTGCCGACATCGCCCACGCCATGGGCGGCCTGAGCCTTGCGGAACTGGAAACCCTGGGCCATCTCCTGCGCAAGCTGGGCACCGCCGACCGGGGGGCTTGAACCCGCCGCTTCGGCGCACTACTTCATCGTCGAATTGTTCGACATCGAACAACAACCGACAGGAGAGCCCGATGATCCAGGTCCAGCCCTTCGCCAACCTCGGCCGCTTCCGCAACGACTGGCTGAACGCCCGCTTCCACTTCAGCTTCGGCGACTACCGCGACCCCACCCGCATGGGCGCCGGCGCCCTGCGCGTGTGGAACGACGACGAGATCGCCGCCGGCACCGGCTTCGACCCCCACCCCCACCGGGACATGGAGATCGTCACCTACGTTCGCGAAGGCGCCATCACCCACAAGGATTCGCTGGGCAATGAAGGCCGCACCGAAGCCGGGGACGTGCAGGTGATGCATGCCGGCACCGGTATCGTGCATGCCGAATACAACAAGGAAACCACCGCCACCCGCCTGTTCCAGATCTGGATCATCCCCGGCAAGCGCGGCGCCCAGCCCGGCTGGGGCACCCGCCAGTTCCCCCGCCAGGGCGGCGGCCTGGTCGCCCTCGCCGATGGCCGCGACGTGGCGGACGGCTCCGCCCTGCCGCTCAACGCCGACGCCGCCGTGCTCGCCGCCACGCTGGAAAAGGGCCAGTCCGTCACCCACGCCCTGCCCCCCGGCCGCGTCGCCTACCTGGTGCCCTCCACCGGCAGCGTCACCGTCAACGGCACCAAGGTGAATACCCGCGACGGGGCGACCATCACCGGCGAGGACATCCTCACCATCACGGCGGATGAAACCGCGGAGGTGGTGCTGGTGGATGTGCTTGGGTAAGCAAGCGGTTCTTTTTTGAAAAAAAGAACCAAAAAACTTTTGTTCGTTCGCCGTCCCCGCCGTCTCGTTCTCCCGACGAGGCGGCGGAAACCGCAAACGAATGAAGTCTTTTTGCTTCTTTTTCTTCAGAAAAAGAAGACTTCCTTCCTTGCTCTGGCCAACACCCCCACGCCTTGCCACCATCCGGTCCCGACCAAGAGGACCAAGGCCATGAGCGACTCCGATATCATCAAGTTCGAGGTAGACAAGCACATCGCGCTCGTCACCCTGAACCGCCCCCCGGTGAACGCGCTGGATCGCGCCATGCGCGACCGCATCATCGCCATCTTCGACGAGATTTCGGAGCGCAACGACATCCGCGTCGCCGTCCTCACCGGCGCCGGCAAGGTGTTTTGCGCCGGCGCCGACCTCCGCGCCCGCCCGGATGTGACCAAGATCGGTGCCTTCCACGAACACAACCGCGTCACCCGCGAAACCGGCAACGCGCTGCACGAATGCGCCAAGCCGATCATCTGCGCGGTGAATGGCGCGGCGCTGGGCGCCGGGCTCGGCCTGATGGCCGCAAGCGACATCTTCTTCGCCAGCGAGAACGCCACCTTCGGCATGCCAGAGATCGATGTCGGCCTGGCCGGCGGTGCCGCGATGGTGCAGCGCATGTTCAACAAATCCACCGCCCGCCGCATCATGTACACCGGCATGCGCCTGACGGCCGCGGATCTCTACCGCATGAACATCATCGAGGAGGTCACCACGCTGGAGACCCTGGTGCCCAAAGCGATGAAGCTGGCCGAAGAGATCGCCGGCAAGAGCCCGCTCGGCATCAAATATGCCAAGAACAGCCTGAACATGTGCGAGCTGATGCCCCAGCGCGACGGCTACCGCATGGAGCAGAACTTCACCATGCAGCTTGCCCACACGGAGGATGCGGTGGAAGCCCGCACCGCCATGCTGGAAAAGCGCAAGCCCGTGTTCAAGGGCAGCTGATCCCATGAGCGAACCCCACCGCACCTTCGCCGGAAAATCCGTCCTCATCACCGGTGCCGGCAACGGCATCGGCAAGGCAACGGCACTCCACCTCGCCCGCCTCGGCGCGCTGGTTGGCGTGAACGACCTGCGCGAGAATTTCGTGGCCGAAACCGTGGCCGCGATCGAGGCCGAAGGCGGCCGGGCGGTGGGTATCACCCAGGACGTCGCCCAGCGCGACCTGATGCGCGAGGTGGTCGCCCGCTTCGCCGGGGAAGCCGGGCGCCTGGACGGCATGGTCAACAACGCCGCCTGGGTGCGCTACCAGCCCCTGGCGGAGATCGCGCCGGAGACGGTGGAGCGCATGCTCAACATCGGCTTCAAGGGCATCATCTGGGGCATGCAGGCCGCCGCCGAGCACATGGCCGGCCCCGGCAGCATCGTGAACATCGCCTCCGCCGCTGGCTTCCGCTCCACCCCGGGCTCCGTGGTGTACAGCGGCATCAAGGCTGGCGTGATGGGTATGACCCGCGCCGCGGCAGTGGACCTCGGCGCCCGCAAGATCCGCGTCAACGCCATCGCCCCCTCGGCGACGCCGACTGAAGGCACCATGCGCAACCGCAACGCCGAACGCGACGCCAAGCGCATCGCCCAAACCCCACTCGCTCGCCTGGGCGAAGTGGACGACATGGCCCGCGCGATCACTTTCCTGCTGTCCGACGAGAGCCAATACATCACCGGGCAGGTGCTGCCGGTGGATGGCGGGATCGGGACAAGCTTCCTGTAGGCAAGAGGTTCTTTTTTGAAAAAAAGAACCAAAAAACTTTTATATACGGCGCCGGGGGCTATCCCCTGCACCGTGTATGAACGTGTTTCTACGTCCTATTCCCGGATCCCAGCCAGCCTCAGCCCGCGCACATAATGGTCCCGGTCCTCGGCGCGTTCAAACGGGCTCGCCGCGGTGAAACGGCTGATGCTGAACTCGGGCTCGATCTCCAGCAGCCGCGCCCGCACCGAGTCCGCTTCCGACTTGGCGCCGAGATGGCCGAGCGCGGCAAGGTAGGGCTTGCAGGCCGCCGAGAAGGCCGGGTTCATCTGGCTCACCTCGCGCCCGATTTCCACCGCCTGCTCATGCTGGCGCTTCAGCAGCGCGATGATGATGCGCGCCGTGTCGTAGAAATAGGCCTGCGGATCGAAGGGCGAGAGCTGCTTGTAGCGCGCCACGCGGCGCTCCGCCTCCTGCAGGTCGCCCAGATAGGCGAAGGCCACGCCGGAGAGGTTCCACGCCATCGCCAGGTTCGGGTTCAGCATCAGCGCCCGCTCGTGCAGCGCGATCGCCTCACGCAGGCGGTGGTGCAGGAAGGCGCGCACATGGCCGGCGATGGTCAGCGCCTTGGCGTCCTGCGGATCCAGCGTGATGGCACGCTCAGCGAGCCGCCCTGCTTCCGCCATCGCATCAGCCGGTGCGTCGGTCCAGCCCTGGCCGACCAGGAACATCAGCCAGTAGGCGTACCAGGCATGGCCGGCGGCGTAGTCCGGCTCCAGCTCAACCGCGCGGCGCAGCAGGTCGCCGGCTTCCAGGAACAGCGGCTTGTCCAGCCGGCTGATCAGCGGCATGGCACGCAGCACCAGGTCGTAGGCGTTCGCGTCGTGCGACGGGCGGGAGGTGACGCGCTGGGATTCGATCAGCAGGATCTCGGGGTCGATCTGCGCCACCACCTCGGCGGCGATGTCGTCCTGCAGGGTCAGCAGGTCGTCGGCGGCGCGGTCGAAGCGCTGGCTCCACACCACCTGGTTGCCCGCCCGCAGATCGAGCAGCCGCAAATTGATGCGCAGCCGCTCGCCCACGCGCTGGATGGTCCCATCCAGCAGGAAGTGGATGTCGAAGGCGCGGCGGATCTGCATCTCGTCGCGGGTTTGCGTGGCGTAGCGGGCCAACGAGCTGGAGGAGACCAGGAACATCCAGCGGAAGCGGGCCAGGGCCGAGGTGATCTCGTCCGCCAGGCCGGTGGAGAGATGGTTCTCCGATTCCGTGGTGCCGATCATCTGCAGCGGCAGCACGCCCACGCGGGCGCCACCGCGGGTGGTGGTGGCGCGCGCCTCGCTGCGCTCCGGGCCACGCGTTTCCGGCCGCGGCTCGCGGATCATGTCGTAGCGCGAGTCGCGCGTGGGAATGCGCGGCTCCGGGCGCGGCGGGGTGGGCGGCGGGGCGGGGGCCGGGGTGGCGTTGCCGACCGGCCGGGGGGCCGGCGGCGCGGGCGGGCTGGAGGCACGGATATCGGCCAGCAGGCGCTGGGTCTCGTCCGAAGGCTGGGCATCCAGCATGTCCGCCAGCACGGCGCGGCAGCGTTCATAGGCCTGGATCGCCATGCCGCGCTCGCCGCGGTTGGTATAGGCGCGCATCAGCGCCCGCCAGGCGCCCTCATGCGTGCGGTCGATCGCCAGCAGCTGCTGGGCGGCGGGGATCACCGTTTCCGGGTCGTCCTTCTCGCGCAGCAGCGTTTCGGCCAGGCCGCGGGCCCGGTCGCGCAGGCGTTCACGCTCGCCGGCCAGCCATTGGTCGAAGCTGGGGTCGACGCCATCGAGATCTTCCAGCAACTCGCCATCGAGCAGAGAGAGCGCCTGGGGCTTGCTGGTGGAAGCGCGCAGCACCTCCTCCACATCCACCCAGACAGTGCCAGGCCGCAGGGTGAGGTGGTCGCGCTGGACAGACATGATCTGCTGGCCAACGGGATGCAGCGCTTCCAGCAGGCGATGGATCTCCTGCCGCAGGGAGGCGCGGGCCTGCTCCTCCGGCCGGCGGCTCCAGAGCAGTTCGGCGAGCTTGCTGCGCAGCATCGGCCGCGGCGAGGACAGGGCGAGGATGGCCAGCAGGGCGCGCGTCTTGCGCCCGGTCGGCAGGATGCTTTCGCTCGTGAGCGTCCAGGCCTCCATCTGGCCGATAAGGCGCAGGCGGACGAGGACGGGATCGGCGGGGGATGGCAGGCTGGCGGACGTGGCACGGGCTCCCGTTCAGGGGTGCGTGGGCGGCCGCATAAAACTCCTAGTTGTGCACCGTGACAAGCGCCGCGTTAACGTTTTAGGTAACAATTGAAGACATCGGCCGATCACGAGTGCGATAGCATGCCGAACAGCCTCAAATGGCCGCTTCGCGCAGCATTTGCGTGACATCGCCACGCCACGGGCCGTGATAGCGCTCCAGCCAGCGCTCCGCCTGGGTCGGGCCGCCGGCGGCGATCGCTTCCAGGGGCGCGAGGTGGATCGTCTCGTCCTGCCCGCCTGCGTTGCGCCGGGCGCGCGCGCGCAACCCGTCGCGGGAGATGGCGAGTGCTTCGCGCATCAGGTCGCGCAGGGTGCCCTTCTGCCAGGGCGTGTCGAGCGCGGTGCGGGGTACCAGCGGGCGCAGGGCGGCGAAATCCGTCCAGGCGTGGCGGCGCACCAGGGCGGAGGCGGCCTCCAGGGCTGCGGGATCGTAGAACAGGCCAACCCAGAAGGCGGATTGCGCGATCATCATCTCGGCACTGCCAGCATCCGCGCCGCGCATCTCGATGTAACGCTTGAGGCGGGCATCGGTGAAGGCGGTGGTCATGTGGTCGGCGAAATCGCCCACCGTGGCCTGGCCGGCGTCCTGGCCGATCTTGCCATCGAGGAATTCGCGGAAGGAGGCGCCGGAGAGGTCAATATACTTGCCGCCACGATAGGCGAAATACATCGGCACGCTCTCGACCAGCCATTGCGCGTAGCGCTCGAAGCCGAAGCCGTCCTCGAAGAACACGGCCGGGATGCCGCTGCGGTGGTTGTCGGTGTCGGTCCAGACCTGGGAGCGGTAGGAGAGGAAGCCGCTGGGCTTGCCTTCCACGAAGGGCGAGTTGGCGAACATGGCCGAGGCGAGGGGCTGGAGCGCCAGGCCGATGCGGATCTTGCGCACCATGTCGGCCTCGGATTCGTAATCCAGGTTCACCTGCACGGTACAAGTGCGGGTCATCATATCCAGGCCGAGGGAGCCGACCTTGGGCATGTAGGCCTTCATGATCGCGTAGCGGCCCTTGGGCATCCAGGGCATCTGTTCGCGGGTGTTCAGCGGATGGAAGCCGAGCGGGGCGAAGCCGATGCCGAGCGCATCGGCCACCGGGCGAACTTCCGCATAATGGGCTTCCAGCTCGGCGCGGGCGGCGTGCAGGTCCGCGGTGAGGCCGCCGGAGAGTTCCAGCTGGCCGGCCGGCTCCAGCGAGATGGCGGCATAGCTCTGGCTGGACAGGCCGATCGGTTGGTCGCGATCCAGGATCGGGGTCCAGGTGCCGGCCGGCGCACCGGCGGCGAGGCCCTCGAGCACGGCGCGGATGCCATTTGGCTCGTAGGCCGGTGTGGTCATGTCGGTGCGGCGGAAGCCGAACTTCTCGTGCTCCGTGCCGATGCTGAAGCGCTCGCGCGGCTTGCAGCCGACGGCGATGTGCTCCGCGAGCTGGCGCAGCGAGGTGATCGGGGTCGCGTCGCCGTCTCCGGGATTGGACATGTATCTTCCGTTCGTTCTGGCCGCATCATTCTGCCGGTGGTCCGGCTTGCTGGGCTAGATAGCCTCAGGCGGGCGCCAGCAACAGGGCCAGCCCGGCGATGGCCGCCGTTTCCGCCCGCAGGATGCGCGGGCCGAGGGAAACCGGCCGCACGAAGGCCAGGCGGCGGAGCATCGTTGCCTCCGCGGCGGTGAAGCCGCCTTCCGGGCCGATCAGCAGGGCGGCGGGCGAGTCGGTGCCGCGCGCGGGTGGGGCTTCGGCGCGTTCCAGGGCGGCGTGCAGCTTGCGGTCGGCGGGCCAGGTGGCGAGGAGGTCGGTGAGTCTCTGCGGGTCTGCCATGCGTGGCAAGGTGAGGCGTTCGCACTGCTCAGCGGCCTCGGTGGCGATGGCGCGCAGGCGATCCAGGTTGAGGCGGGCGGTGTTGGTGCGTTCGGTGAACACCGGAAGGATGGCCGACGCACCGAGCTCGGTGGCCTTTTCCACCACGAGGTCGGTGGCGTCGCGCTTGAGGGGGGCAAAGACGAGCCAGAGATCGGGTTCCGGCGCCTGCGGGCGGGTTTGGCGTTCCACGGCGAAGGTCGCGCGGTCCTTGCGGATGGCGGCGATGCGGGCGGCCCATTCGCCGTCCTGCCCGTTGAACAGGCGCAAGGGGGCGCCGGCGGCCTGGCGCATGACGGTGCCGAGATAATGCGCCTGGGCCGGGGTGGCGGCGATCTCCGTGCCCTCGGCGAGGGGTTCGGGGACATACAGGCGGGGGGTGGTGTTGGAGTGGGTCATGGGAACGGGCACAGTAGCAGCCATGGCGCATACCGACATCGTTCTTACCGGCTGGGTGGCGCGGCTGCCGGCCGCATGGGTGCCGTATGCGCTGCTGGCGCGGGCGGATCGGCCGATCGGGTTCTGGCTGCTGTTCCTGCCCGGCCTGTGGGCGATCGTGCTTGCGGCTGCGGATGTGCGGGCGGCGCTGTGGCTGGTGTTGCTGTTCGGGGTGGGCAGCATCGTGATGCGGGCGGCGGGCTGTGTGGTGAACGACATGTGGGACCGCGATCTGGACCGCCAGGTGGCGCGCACGGCGGGGCGGCCCTTGGCCAGCGGGGCGCTGCGGATGCGGCAGGCGGCGTGGTTCCTGGGGGTGTTGTTGGCCGTGGGGCTGGCGATCCTGTTGCAGTTGAATGGTCTGGCGCAGGTGTTGGGCGTGGCGTCCCTGTTGTTGGTGGCGCTGTATCCGCTGGCGAAGCGGGTGACGTGGTGGCCGCAGCTGATGCTGGGGGTAACGTTCGGGTGGGGGGCGCCGATGGGGTTCGCGGCGGCCTCCGGCGGTTTCTCGGTGGCGGCGGGGCTGCTCTATGCGGCGGCGATCCTGTGGATCCTCGGCTACGACACGATCTATGCGCACCAGGACCGGGAGGATGATGCGCTGGTGGGGGTGCGATCGACAGCGCGGCTGTTCGCTTCGCGGTCGCGGGAATTCGTGGGGGTTTGCTACGCGCTGACGGTGCTTCTGTTGCTGGCGGCGGGGTGGCTGGCGGGGTTGGGGTGGGGGTTCTTCGGGGTGATGCTGCTGCCGGTGGGGGTGCTGGGGTGGCAGGTGGTGCGGCTGGATATTCACGATCCCGGGCTGTGCCTGCGCCTGTTCAAGGCGAACCGGGAGGTGGGGCTGGCGGTCGGGCTAGCCTTGCTGGTGGGCCGGCTGTGACGGGCATCGAGGGGTTCATCCGGGAGAACACGGTGGCGGCGGTGCCGGCGCTGGTGCCGGAGGTGAGGCTGCTGCTGGCCACCGAGATCACGCCGATCTGGCAGGCGACCGAGGATTGGCTGGCGGAGCGGAACATCGCCCCACCCTTCTGGGCGTTTGCCTGGCCGGGAAGCCAGGCGCTGGCGCGGCATGTGCTGGATCATCGCGAATTGGTGGCGGGCAAGCGGGTGCTGGATTTCGCGGCCGGCGGCGGGCTGGCGGCGATTGCCTGCGTGATGGCCGGCGCCGCCTGGGCGGAGACGGCGGAGATCGACCGGCTGGCCGATACGGCGACGGTGATGAATGCCGAGCTGAACGGGGTTTCGGTGCGGGTGGGTGGCGACGTGGTGGGGCAGGACTGCCGGTGGGATGTGATCGTGACCGGGGATGTTTGCTACGAGGCGGCCACCGCGGGGCACATCATGCCGTGGCTGCGCCGGATGGCACGGACGGCCGAGGTGTGGATGGCCGATCCCGGGCGGGCCTATCTGCCCAAGGAGGGCATGGAAGCCTTCGGCGAGTATGTGGTGCCGACGACACGGGAGCTGGAGGACCGGGAGGAGCGGCGTGTGGTGTTGTACCGAGTGTTGCCGTGACGTCGTGGATAGGTGTTTAAATGCGAATGCGAGTGATTCGCATTTGAGGAGAAACGGGATGTCCGTGCTGCACCGCCTCGATTTGCCGACCGGGATGACAATGACACTCGGATGCAGGTGGCCCGCGGGCAATGCGGGGGCGGACCAGGCGGGAGCGGCGGGGCAGGCCGCGGCCAGCGAAAGGACGCAAGACTCTTCTTTTTCTAAAGAAAGGGAAGCAAAAAGACTTCATTCGTTTGCGCGCGGAAGCGCCTCGTTTCCCTGATTTGGAAACGAGGCGGCCCACAGCGCAAAATCGGAAAAGTTTTTTGGTTCTTTTTTTCAAAAAAGAACATGCTTCCTTACGCCCTGCCCCTCGCCACCGTCGCGGCGAAGCCTGCGAACCAGAGCAGGGTGACAGGGACAGCAACGGCCTGGAGGGCCGCGGCTTCCGGCAGGCCGATGCGCAGGGTGGTGGCGAGGAAGAGCGCGCCGCTGGCCAGCCCCCAGGCGCCCAGCCAGCGATGGCCGGCGCGCAGCAGGATGGTGCCGAGGCCGAGCAGCCAGAGGCCGCTGGTGAGCTGCACGCCGAGCAGCTCACCGACAGCGCCGGCATAGGCGTTGAGCGCGGTGAAGCTGGCTTCGAGCATGGCGCGGCCGGCGGCGTCCGCGCTGGCGTGCTGGGCGGCGAGCACGGGCATGGCGGAGAGCCAGCGGACGATGCCGAGCATCTTGAGGATGCCCGCGGCGGCACCGAGGAAGGCCAGCGCATCGGCGTGCCAGCCGCCCTGCCCTTTCGCGGCCATCCAGCCGCGCAGAGCGAAGGCCAGCGGGACCAGGGCGAGCGAGACCAGGGCGAGCGAGACCAGCAGGTAGGCGGTGTAGCCAAGCTGCACGGCGCCGGGATGGGCGTGGATGAGGGGCAGGATCTCGGCGGCGGGCAGGCGCAGGCTGCCGGGCCAGCCGATGGCCTGGCCGAGCACGACCATGGGCACGGCAAAGAGCGCGGGCTGGAGGGCGAGAAGGGCGGCGAGCGCGGTGCGGGATGGGGCGGACATGGATGGATTTCCTGGAGGGGGGATCAGGCGAGGGCGGCGGCGAGGGCGGTGGGGAGCGGGGTGTGCGGCTCCGGGCCGATGGCGGCTTCGAGCGCGCGGTTGTTGAGGCGCAGGGGGCGGATCCAGAGCCAGCGCATCTCCCGCGCTTCGGCCAGGAAGGGCACGAAGGGGGCGGCGAGGCGGGTGAGCCACCAGGGGAAGGGACGGATGGGAACGCTGCGGGGGGCGAGGGCCTGTTGCGTGGCCTGGGCCATGCCGCGGCCGGTGTCGTCCCAGTGGCCGGTGAAGTGGTAGGTGGCGTGGGCGGGGAGCGTGGCCTTAATGGCGGCGAGGCGGGCGAAAGCCTTGGCGAGATCCGGCACGTAGGCCCAGGCATGGCCGGCCTGGCCGAGGGTGCGTAGGGTGCGGGCCTGGGTGCCGCCCTTGGCGAGGACCTGGGCGAACCAGGAGTTCACCACGCCGGGGCCAAAGAAATCGCCGGCGCGCAGGACCAGGGTGCGGGCGTGGGAGGCAGCGAGCATCGCCTCCATCTCCGCGCGGACGGCGCCCTTGCGGGTGGTGGGGGTGTGGGGGGTGGATTCATCGACCAGGGCGCCGCTGGCCAGGGAGAAGACGTAGGTGTTGCCGGGGAAGAGCAGGCGAGCGCCCACGGACTCCGCGGCGGCGAGGGCGGCGGCGAGCATGGGCAGGCCATGTTCGCGCCAGTGGCGGTAGCCCGGGGGGTTGGCGCCGTGGAAGATCAGCGCGCAGCCTTCCGCGGCGTGGCGGACGGCACCGGCGTCGCAGGCGTCGCCCTGGTGCCATTCGACCGGAAAGGGCGCGGTGGCGGGCCGGCGGGACAGCGCGGCGATCGACCAGCCATCGCGGCGCAGCGCGGCGGCAACGGCACCGCCGATGGCGCCGGTGATGCCGAGGATGAGGGTCTTGCGAGGCGGCATGGCGGTGGCTCCGTTTGGGTGGGCGGAGTTTCCCTGGCGCGGAGGCTCTACGGAATTCGCCAATTCCGTGTGGTTGCCCTACATTTTAGTATGGCCCGCGACCCCGACTGGACGCTGATCCGATCCTTCCTTGCGGTGCTGCGTGCCGGCAGCCTTTCCGCGGCGGCGCGGCGGTTGCGGCTGGCGCAGCCGACGCTGGGGCGGCACATCGCCGCGCTGGAGGGTGATCTGGGCCAGCCCCTGTTCACCCGTGCGCCGGCCGGGCTGGCGCCGACGCCCGCCGCGCTGGCGATGCGGCCGATGGCCGAGGCGATGGAGCAGGCGGCCGCCGCCTTGCTTCGCGCGGCAGAGGGGGCGGACGATCCGGCGCGCGGCACGGTGCGGATCACCGCCAGCGAGGTGATGGGCGCGCAGGTGCTGCCACCGATCCTGGCGGAGTTGCAGCGGCGGCACCCCGGGCTGGTGCTGGAGCTGGCGTTGGAGAACCGGGCCGGCGACCTGCTGCGGCGGGATGCGGATATCGCGGTGCGGATGTTCCGGCCGAAGCAGGACGCACTGCTGGCCCGGCGAATCGGGCATGTGGGGCTGGGGCTGTATGCCCACCGGGACTACCTGGCGCGGCATGGGGCGCCGCGTTCGGTGGCCGAGTTGCCGCTTTTTCATGTGATCGGGTTTGACCGCGACGACAGTTCGGCGCGGGCCGTGGCGGAAGGGACGCTGCCGATCGACCGGACGCTGTTCCGCGTGCGCAGCGACAGCGACCTGGCGCAGGCGGCGCTGCTGCGGGCGGGGCTGGGGATCGGGGCAATGCAGCACCGTCTGGCGGCGGAAATGCCCGAGCTGGTGCCGGTGCTGGCCGCGGAGGTGCAGCTGGGGCTGGAGGTGTGGCTGGCGATGCACGAGGACCAGCGCGGGAATGCCGCGGTGCGGGCGGCGTTCGAGGTGTTGGGGGAGGGGTTGGGGGCGTTTCTGGGGCAGAAAGAATCTGCCTTTTCTGAAGAAAAAGAAGCAAAAAGACTTTTATTCGTTCGCGCGCGTCGGGCGCCCGGTCTCCCAGGCGCCCTCAAGTCATAAAAGTTTTTTGGTTCTTTTTTTCAAAAAAGAACCGCTTTCTTGCTTAGCCCCGGATCAACGTGCCGTAGCCGCCCTCAGTGAAGAGTTCCAGCAGGCAGGCATGCGGCTGGCGGCCATCGAGGATGACGGCGCCCTTGACGCCGCGCTGAACGGCATCGACGCAGTTTTCGACCTTGGGGATCATGCCGCCGGTGATGGTGCCATCGTCCAGGCGGGCCTGCACGTCGGACAGGGTCATCTCGGGGATGAGGGCCTTGTTCTTGTCGAGCACGCCGGGAACGTCCGTCAGCATCAGCAGGCGCATGGCGCCCAGCGCCCCGGCCACCGCGCCGGCCACCGTGTCGGCGTTGATGTTGTAGGTCTGGCCATCGGCGCCGACGCCGACCGGGGAGATAACCGGGATGAGGCCGGCGCCGGTGAGCGCGTGGATGACGCGGACATCGACATGGGAGGGATCGCCGACGAAGCCGAGGTCGATGTCCTCGGTGGCGCCGGTTTCCGGGTTCTTGCGGGTGCGGCGGGCCTTTTCGGCGGTGATAAGGCCGCCATCCTTGCCGCAGATGCCAACGGCGAGCGCGCCGGCGCGGTTGATGAGGCCGGCGACATGCTTGTTGACGGTGCCGGCGAGGACCATCTCAACCACGTCCATGGTGGCCTGGTCGGTAACGCGCAGGCCGTCGATGAAGGTGGATTTCACGTCCAGCTTTTTGAGCATGGCGTTGATCTGCGGGCCGCCGCCGTGGACGACGACGGGGTTGATGCCGACCTGCTTCAGCAGCGCAATGTCGCTGCCGAACATCGCGGCCAGGTGCTCCTCGCCCATGGCGTGGCCGCCGTATTTCACCACGATGGTGGCGCCGGCGTAGCGCCGCAGGAAGGGCAGCGCGTGGGCGAGGATACGCGCCTGCTCCTCGGCGCTGCGCTGGGCGGAGTCGGTCATGCTGGCGTCCTCTTGCGGGCGTATTCGGCGGGCCTTGTGGGGCGGAGTTTGGGCGGGGTCAAGGAGGGGCGGCCTGCGCTGCAGTCGCGGTGGGGAAGCAAGGAAGAAAGGGGCCACAGAGGCACAGAGACACAGAGGAGCAAGGCAAGGGAGGGGCTGGCGGTGTCCGCGTGGCGAATGGGCGGTCGCCGCATCTGGTCGGAAAAGTCTTTTTGCTTCTTTTTCTTCAGAAAAAGAAGACGCTTACTCTTCCGCGAGGCCGGCCAGTTCCGCGCGGAGTTCGGCGATGCCGAGGCCGGTTTCGCTGCTGGTGGTGGCGATCTCCGGGTAGGCGGCGGGGTGCTTGCGGGCCAGCGCCTGGACTTCTTCCTGCTTGCGTTCCAGGGCCCCGGGCTTGGGGCCGTCGGCCTTGGTGAGGACAAGCTGGTAGGTAACGGCGGCGCGGTCGAGCAGGCCCATCACGGCGAGGTCTGATTCCTTGATCTCGATGCGGGAATCGAGCAGCAGGATGACGCGGCGCAGGGTGGGGCGGCCGCGCAGGTATTCGAACATCAGGCCCTGCCAATCCTCCTTCACGCTGCGTTCGGCCTGGGCGTAGCCGTAGCCCGGCATGTCCACCAGCACGAGGCGGCCGGAGAGGTCGAAGAAGTTCAGCTGCTTGGTGCGGCCGGGGGTGTTGGAGGCGCGGGCGAGGCTGTTGCGGCCGGTAAGCGCGTTCACCAGCGTGGACTTGCCGACGTTGGAGCGGCCGGCGAAGGCGATTTCGGGCAGCAGGGCGGGTGGCAGCTTTTCAAGCTGCTGGGCGGCGAAGAAGAACTGGCAGTCGCCGGCGAAGAGGAGGCGGCCGGCTTCGATGCGGGCAGCTTCCTCTTCGGGGGTGCGGGTGGCTGGGTTCAAGCTGGTTTCCTCAAGCACGCGCCTAGGCGCGGGCTGCTCCGGGTTTCTCGAGCGTGGTCTGGCGCATGATGAGCCATTGCTGCCCGATGGTGAGGAGGTTGTTCCAGGTCCAGTAGATCACCAGGCCGGCGGGGAAGGAGGCCAGCATGAAGGTGAACAGCACCGGCATCCAGGCGAAGATCTTGGCCTGCACCGGGTCCGGCGGGGCCGGGTTCAGCTTCATCTGCGCCCACATCGTGACGCCCATGACGAGCGGCCAGACGCCGAGATGGAGGAAGTGGCTGTACTGGCCGGGATCGAAGGGCAGCAGGCCAAAGAGGTTGAAGATGTTGGTGGGGTCGATCGCCGAGAGGTCCTTGATCCAGCCGAAGAAGGGGGCGTGGCGCATCTCGATGGTGGTGAAGATCACCTTGTAGAGGGCGAAGAAGACCGGGATCTGGATGATGATGGGCAAGCAGCCGGAGGCAGGGTTCACCTTCTCCGTCTTGTACATCTCCATCATCGCCTGCTGGAGCTTCTGCGGCTCTTCCTTGTACTGCTCGCGCAGCGCGGTCATCTTCGGGGCGAGGAGCTTCATCTTGCTCATCGACCGGTAGGATTTGTTGGCGAGCGGGAAGAAGGCGAGCTTGACGATGAGGGTGAAGACCAGGATGGCAACACCGAAATTGCCAGTCATTTGGAACAGCCAGTCGATCGCGTAGAAGAACGGCTTGGTGATGTAGAAGAACCAGCCCCAATCAACGGCGTAGCTGAACCACTTCACGCCGAGCGTGTCTTCGTAGCGATCGAGAATATGGACTTCCTTGGCGCCGGCAAAGGCGCGCCAGGTGGCGGAAGCGGTGCCGCCGGCCGGGGCGGCCACGGCGCCCTTCGAGACGAAATCAACCTGGAAGCGATCGGCGCCGGCTTCCTTGACATGGCGGACGGCGGCGAGGTTGGCGGCCTTCTGGTCCGGGATGATGGCGGTGAGCCAATATTTGTCGGTGAAGCCGAGCCAGCCGCCGGTGGAGGTCTGTTCAAGGGCCACGCCGGCCTTCTTCTCGCCGTCAGACTTGGCGGTGTCGTAGCTGACTTCCTTCAGGCGGGAATCGAGGATCCCAAGCATGCCCTCGTGCAGGATGTAGTAGCCCTCGGTGTGCGGCTTGGTGTCGCGGCGGATGCGCGCCCAGGGGTGCAGCGCCACGGCGGCGCCGGTGGCGTTCTGCACGCGCTGGGTGAGGGTGAACATGTAGTCGGCGTCCAGCCCGACCTCGATCTCGAAGGTGAGGCCCTCGCCGTTGTTCCAGGTGAGGATGGCGGGCGTGGTGGGGGTAACGGTGCCGGTGCCGGTCCAGAGCGTGTCGCTGTCGGGCAGCTTGGCGGTGGTGCCGGGGTCGGCAGACCAGCCGACCTGGATGTAGTACGGGTCCTTCTCCGAACGCGGCTCCAGCAGGCGAACGAGCGGGGCGGCGGGGGCGACGGAGGTGCGGTAGCCCTTCAGCACCAAATCGTCGATGCGGGCGCCGAGGAGGGAGATGCTGCCCTGCACGCGGGCGCCGTCGATCTGCAGGCGCGGAACTTCGCGCGGCACGGTGGTGGCGGTGGCGGCGGCGGGGCCGGCGGGGGTGGCCGTAAGGGACTGTCCCTGCGGCGCGGCAGGGGCCGCGGGCGTGCCGGCGGTTTGCGCGGGCGGGGGCAGCACGGGCTTGGGCGCCGGCATGATCAGCTGGAACCCGAGCAGGATCATCACCGAGATGGCGATCGCCAGGAAAAGTCGCTTCTGGTCCATCAGGCGGGCGTTCCAGCTTGGCGGTGGGTGGAGTTTTCAGGCGCGGGCGGCAGGTCGAGCCCGCCGGGGTGCCAGGGGTTGCAGCGCAGGACGCGCTTCGTGGCAAGGGCGGTGCCGCGCAGGGCGCCGTGGGAAGCCAGGACGGCGCAGGCGTAGTGGCTGCAAGAAGGCTCGAAGCGGCAATGGGCGCCGATGAAGGGGCGCAGGGTCCATTGGTAGGTGCGCACGGCGCCGGTGAGGAGGAGGGCCGCGGGGGTCATGGCACGCCGGCTTTCTTGAGCGCGCGGCGCAGATCGTCCTGCAACTCGGCGAAGGGGCGGGCGCGGGTGCTGTCACGGCCGATCAGCACGAGATCAACGCCCGTGAGCGGGGCTTCAGCCAAAGCGAGGCGGGCGGCTTCCTTGAGGCGGCGGCGGGTGCGGTTGCGCACCACGGCATTGCCGACCTTCTTGGTGACGGTGAAGCCCAGGCGCATGGGCCCCAGATCCTCCCGCGGGAGGGCCTGGAGGACGAGGCCGTGCACGGCGGCGCGGCGGCCCTTGGCGGCCACGGCAAGGAATTCCGCGCGCCGTGTGAGGCGGTGCGGCTTGCGGGGCCTGGGGTCGCCGGCGGGCTGCTGAGGGCCGGAAGCATGCGGAGCCGGCGCCATGGTCGCCTCCGCGAACGGGATGGGCGGGCGGTGGGAAGCCGGGCCGGTCAGGCCGAAAGCTTCGAACGGCCCTTGGCGCGGCGGTTCGCCAGAACCTTGCGGCCGCCGACAGTGGCCATGCGCGTGCGGAAGCCATGGCGGCGCTTGCGGACCAGCTTGGACGGTTGATAGGTGCGCTTCACGACAGTCTCCGATCTCGCCTAGGTCTGCCGGCCGTGCCCGGGTATGGTCGGGGGGTCAAGCAGGTGGGGCGGGACCTCGGCTGGAGGTCCCGTTGCAGGGGCCGGCTTATAGGGGGTGGCCGCTTCACCAGTCAACCGCGTGGCGCGGTGGGCCGCCAACCGCGGGCGTGCGGTGTCACGCCGGGCCGGGTGCAGAGTCGTATCCGGGAATGGAAGGGTTGGCGATGCGCAGGGTGCTGCCGCTGCTGGGGTTGGTTGGGCTGCTCGCGCTTATCTGGGCGATGGGGTGGCATCAGGCGTTGAGCTGGGAGGGGCTGGCGGCACGGCGGGCGGCGCTGGCGGAGCTGGTGGCGGCGCGGCCGGTGGCGGCGGCGCTGGGGTATATCGCGGTGTATGCGGCGGCGGTGGCGGTCTCTATCCCGGGGGCGGCGGTGATCACGGCCTCGGGCGGGTTGCTGTTCGGCATCGCGCTGGGGGCGGCGCTGGCGGTGACCGGGGCTTCGCTGGGGGCGGTGGGGCTGTTCCTGGCGGCACGGACGGCGCTGGGGCCGTTCCTGGCGCGCAAGGCCGGGCCGTGGCTGGACCGGCTGCGGCCAGGGCTGGAGCGGGATGGGTTCCATGTGCTGCTGGCGCTGCGGCTGATCCCGCTGGTGCCGTTCGCGCTGCTGAACCTGGTGTGCGCGCTGGTGGGGATGCGGCTGGGGCCGTTCATCGCGGCGACGGCCCTGGGGATCATTCCCGGCGCGGTGGTGTTCGCCTCCATCGGCGCTGGGCTGGGGCATGTGCTGGAGGCCGGGCAGACGCCGGATCTTTCGGTGGTGGTCTCCTGGCCGGTGCTGGGGCCGCTGCTGGGCTTGGCGCTGCTGGCGATGCTGCCGCCGGCCTGGAAATGGTGGAGGGCGCGGCATGGCTGATTTCGATATCGCGGTGATCGGGGCCGGGGCCGCGGGCCTGTCAGTCACGGCGGTGGCGGCGCAGCTGGGGCTGCGGGTGGCGCTGGTGGAGCGCGGGCGGATGGGGGGGGATTGCCTCAACACCGGCTGCGTGCCGAGCAAGGCGCTGCTGGCCAGCGCCCATGCGGTGCGGTCGGCCCGCGGGGCGGGGGTGCTGGGGATCCGCATCGCGGAGCCGGAGGTGGATTGGGCGGCGGTGCAGGCGCATGTGCATGGCGTGATCGCGGCGATCGCGCCGATGGACAGCGTGGCGCGCTTCACGGCGCTGGGGGCCATGGTGCTGCAGGGGAACGCCAGGTTCGTGGCGCCGGATGCGCTGGAGGTGTCCCTGCCGGAGGGCACAAGGCGGATCACGGCCAAGCGCATCGTGGTAGCGGCCGGCGGGCGCGCGGCGATCCCCGCTCTGCCAGGGCTGGCCGAGGTGGCGTTCCATACGCATGAGACGATCTTCGAGGTAACGCCGCAGCCCGCGCATCTGCTGATCCTGGGCGGCGGGCCGATCGGGCTGGAGATTGCACAGGCGCATGCCGCACTTGGCTGCCAGGTGACGCTGGTGCAGCGGCGGACCATCGCGCCGCAGGACGATCCCGAACTGGTGGCGGGGCTGCGCACGGCGCTGGCGGCGGATGGCATCGATCTGATTGAGGGGGTGGAGGTGGCGCGGGTGGAGCCGGGCCCGACCCTGGTGCTGTCCGATGGGCGGCGCGTGGCGGGCAGCCATCTTCTGGTGGCGGCCGGGCGCGTGCCGAACCTCGATGGGCTCGGGCTGGAGGCGGGCGGGGTAACGGCTTCCGCGCGCGGGATCGCCACCGATGCCGGGCTGCGCAGCGTGAGCAACCGGCGCGTGTTCGCCGCCGGGGACATCGCGGACCCTGGTGGTGACAAGCCGGGGGGGATCGGCCCGCGGCTGTTCACCCATGTGGGCAGCTACCATGCGGGGATCGTGGTGCGGCGGGCGATCTTCCGGCTGCCGGCCAAGCTGGACTACGCCGCCCTGCCCCGCGTGACCTTCACCGATCCCGAACTGGCGCAGGTGGGAATGACGGAAGCAGAGGCGCGGGCGGCGGGGCACACGGATCTGCGCATCCTGCGCTGGCCGATGGCCGAGAACGACCGGGCCCAGGCGGAGCGCCGCACCGAGGGCCTGGCCAAGATCGTCGCAACCCCGGGCGGAAAGGTGCTCGGCGCCGGGTTCCTCGCACCCCATGCCGGGGAGATGCTCGGCGCCTGGACGCTGGCGATCGCGCAGGGGATCAAGCTTTCCGCCCTGGCCGGGATGATCGTGGCGTATCCCACGCGCGCGGAGGCGGGCAAGCGGGCGGCCGGCAGCTTCTTCGTGCCCAAGCTGTTCGCGGCCGGCACCAAGCGGCTGGTGGGGTGGCTGGCGAAGCTGCCGTAGGGCGCTTCAAGTAACGGTTGCACTCCATGGGATGCGGCCCGATCATCGCCGCATGAGCCTGATCGAGAGCGAGCGGCCAGACACGGCGCCAGCACCTGCGCCGCGCCGCAGCCTCTCATGGCGCGTGATGTGGTTCACGCTGGCGGCCATGGTGGGGGTGGAGCTGCTGCTGTTCCTGCCGGCGATGCAGCGCGAGCGGCAGAAATGGCTGGATGCGCGGATCGTGGCGGCACAGATCGCGGTGCAGGCGCTGCCCGATGGCGGAACGCCGGAACGCGCGGCGCGCGAGGAGCTGCTGCGGCTGGTCGGCGTGCTCTCCGTGCGGCTGCAGGAACCCGGGCGGCCGATGGTGGCGCTGGCCCCGGTGGGGCAGATGCTGTCGCCCACGCTGCTGGATCTGCGCACGGAAACCACCTGGTCCCGCCTGGTGGCCACCCTGGCGGCACTGACGCGCGACGGGGACCGGCTGCTGATGGTGGTGGCGCCGAGCCCGAAGCGGCCGCAGGCGGTGCTGTCGATCGTGCTGCGCGAGGGCGAGCTGGACGACCACCTGAAGGAGGCAGCGGCCACCGTGGCGCTGCACGGGCTGTCCGTGGCGATCCCCACCGGCATCCTGGTGCATGTGGCGCTGCTGGTGCTGCTGGTGCGGCCGATGCGGCGGCTGACGCAGAGCATCGCGGCGTTCCGGGCCGATCCGGAGCGTACGGCGCCGATGGAGGAACCCCACGCGGCGCCGGAAACGCGCGACGAGATGGCGCTGGCGCAGCGCGAGCTGGCAGCGATGCAGCGCGAGCTGCGCGCGGCGCTGTGGCGCAACGCGCGGCTGGCCGCACTGGGGGCGGCGCTGGCACGGGTGAGCCATGATCTGCGCGGCATCCTGGCCCCGGCGCTGCTGACCGCGGAACGGCTGCAAGGCAACACGGACCCGACCCTGCGGCGGATCGGCGATTCGATCGCGCGCACGGTGGAACGGGCGACCGAACTGATGCGCAACACGCTGGATTTCGCCGGCGAGGTGCCGGCGCCGCCGCGCGAGCGGGTAGCCTTGCGCGACCTGGTGCAGGAGGTGGGCGAGAAGGTGCGCACGCGCCACCCGCTGCTGGAAGTGGTGGTGCGGATCGAGCCGAGCCTGGCCGCGCATGGCGACCGGGCCTCCCTGCGCCGGGCACTCTCCAACCTGCTGCGCAATGCCGCCGAGGCCGGGGCGCAGCGGGTGGAGATCGGGGCCGCCCCCGATGGCGAGCTGGTGCTGCTGACGGTGTCCGATGACGGGCCCGGCCTGCCGGAGGTGGTGCGCGCCGGCCTGTTCCAGCCCTTCGTCACCTCCGGCAAGAAGGGCGGCAGCGGGCTGGGTCTGGCGATCACGCGCGACCTGGTGCGGGCGCAGGGCGGCGAGATCGGCCTGGTGCGAACAACGCCGGAAGGGACGGTGTTCCGCCTGGCGCTGCGCACGCCGGCGGCGGAGGCACGGCGCAGCGCGGCGGGATAGCCCCCTACCACGGAATGGGCACGGCCTTGTGGTCCAGGAAGCCGCCGCTCTCGGCCGGGGTAAGGCCGGCGATGACGCGCAGGAGATCCTCGGCAGCCTCGGAGGCCGGCCGCACCTCCAGCCCCGTGCGGGCAAAGGGGGCGGAAAGCGGGGTATCCACGGTGCCCGGGTGCAGCGCCACGCAGATCGCATTGGGGGCACGGCGGCGCAGCTCGATGGCGGCGGTGCGAACGAGCTGGTTCAGCGCGGCCTTGCTGGCGCGGTAGGCATACCAGCCGCCCAGGCGGTTATCCCCGATCGAGCCGACGCGGGCCGAAAGCGTGGCAAACACCGGCCGGCCGGTGCGCGGCAGCAACGGCAGCAGGTGCTTCATCAGCAGCGCCGGTCCGATGGCGTTCAGCGCGAAGGCGCGGGCGAGATGGGCGGGATCCAGCTCGCGCCAGGATTTCTCCGGCGCGATGCCCTCGCCGTGCAGGAACCCGGTGGCGTCGATCACCAGCGTGGGCGCGCCGAGCGTGGCGATGTGGGCGGCGGCGGCGGCGATGGAGGGCTCATCGAGCAGGTCGAGCGGCGGGGTGGTGGCGCGGCCGAGGCGCAGTACGTGGTGGCCTCCCGCTTCAAGGGCGGTCGCAAGGGCGGCGCCAATGCCGCCGGTTGCGCCGATAACCACTGCCAGTTCCGCCATGAGGCTCGCCATTCCGGTTGGAGGCCGGGATGTGGGGGCGGACACAGGGAAGGCAAGGAAGGATGTTCTTTTTTGAAAAAAAGAACCAAAAAACTTTCATAACTTGGCCCAAAAGAACCGGGCGCAAAGTCGGAAAAGTCTTTTTGCTTCTTTTTCTTCAGAAAAAGAAGACTCTTGCTTACTTTTCCCCCAGCAACGCCGCCCGAAACCGATCCCGCACCACATGCGGCCGCAGGCTGCGGGGCTTCTTCAACGCCGGCCCATCCTTCACGCGCAGCAGGATGAACGCCAGGCCCGGTGCGGCAAGGATGCGCTTGCCTTCCTCGATCTCGGCCATGGTGTTGATGGTGTGCACGGTGGGGATGCCGAAGCCGGCGGCAACGCGATCCAGCGCCACGCCGAGGCCGGTATGGCTGTCCTGGTTGCCGGTCTCGCCATAGTGGCCGTTATCGACGCAGACCAGCTTGAGGTTGGGCGGGCATTGCAGCGCGATGGCGGCGAGCGCCCCGACATTCATCAGCAACTCGCCGTCGCCAGTGATGCCGAGCACCTTGCGGTTCGGCTGGGAAAGGGCGAGGCCGAGGGCCATCATCGGCCCCGCGCCCATGGCGCCGCCGAGGCCGAACACGTTCGGGCCGTCATCCGTCATCGCACAGAGTTCCTGCGCGGTGCCGGCGAGGCCGGCGACAACGAGCCAATCGGTCGGGCGTTCGATCAGGGCGGGAACGGCATCGCGCCGGTCCAGCGTGGCGGCGGGCTGGTTGGTGCCAGGGATGCGCTTGAGCTGGGCCATCTCTTACCCTCCGGGCCTTTGGTGAGTGGGCCGATTCAGCTGACAGGCTGAAGTGCCTGCCAGCATCGGACCACTAGAACTTCTTGGCGCCAAGCAGGCGCTGGGAGAGCAGGACGGCAACGGCCTCACCGGATTGGAAGGCCATGGTGCTCGCGGCCTGGATGGTGGGCAGCACGTCGTCCGGGGCCTCGGCGCGCAGGACGATCACGCCCATGGCCTCCAGCACCGCCTGGGTGGCCTTTCCCATGGGGAACTGCCACGGGTTCCCCTCCCCGAAATCCCCGCGCATGGAAACAATGGTGAGCAGCGGGAAGCGGGCGCCGTTGGTCAGAGAGAGCATGTTGATGCAGTTGCCCACGCCGGAAGACTGCATCAGCAGCACGCCGCGGGCACCGCCAAGATCGGCGCCGGCCAGCAGGGCCACCCCTTCCTCCTCGGTGGTGAGGGGGATGGAGTGGACCTCGGGGTCGGCGAGGGAGCGGTCGATCATCACCCGATGGCCGGCATCGGGCACGTAGGCGATCTGGGTAACGCCCTGCGCGCGCAGGGCGTCATACATCGCGTGGGCCCAGGCCGGGCCGTCCTGCGTGGTCATGCGCGCCGCTCCTTCAGGCTCAGGGGACGAGGTCGCAGGTGGCCGGCTTGCCCTCTTCGTACTTGCAGGCAAACACGAACTTGCCAAGCTGGAGCAGGATGCGATCGCCAAGGCCGCCGCGCACCAAGGCGCCGTCGCTCATCAGCCGGGCCATCGGCACGTCCTTCGGGGTGGCGGGTGCGGTCGGCGCGGGGGGCAGCGGCGCCGGGGCGGGCGCCTGGGCGAAGGCCGGGGTGGCGGCCAACAGGGCGGCAGCGAGGGGGGCGGCAAGCCGGATCATGAGGCAGGGTCCTTTCAATGTGCGAGGCATGCAACAGCCGGAACAAAGCACCGTTACTGCGCCGGCTCAATGGTGGCCACGTTAAAGGGTTTTGATCACCTTGAGGTCGGCCGGCACCTCGATGGGCGCGCCGGTAGCGGCGCGAACCTGCTCCACCGTCACGCCGGGGGCGATCTCGCGCAGCAGGAAGCGGTCGCCCAGCGGCTTGAACAGGCCGAGATTGGTGGCCACCAGGGAAACCACGCCGCGGGCGGTGACCGGCAGCGCGCATTCGCGCAGCAGGCGGGGCGAGCCATCCCGCGTGGTGTGCTCCAGGATCACGAAGACCTGCTTGGCGCAGGCGGCCAGGTCCATGGCGCCGCCAATGCCGCCACCGTTCGCGCCGGCCACCTTCCAGTTGGCGAAGTCGCCGTTGCAGGCCACCTCGTAGATGCCCAGCACCGTCACGTCGATGCGGCCGGAGCGGATGATGCCGAAGCTGTCGGCGTGATGAACGATCGCGGCCCCGGGGTTCAGCGAGACGTTCTGGCCGCCGGCGTTCACCAGGTGAACATCCTCCTGCCCGGCCGGCAGCACGGGGCCATAGCCGATCACGCCATTCTCGGCGTGGTAGAGGATGTCGGCATCGATCGGCGTGTTGCTGCACATGGTGGGCATGCCCACGCCGAGGTTCACGATCCAGCCGTCCTGGAATTCCTGGGCGACGCGGTCGGCGATCTGCTGGCGTTCGAGGCCGCTCATGACTGCTTCTCCTTGGCCTGATTTCCTGGGGCCGCGGCCCGTTCAGGCCTGCGGCCGGGCCACAGGCCTTCGGGCGCGGCGGGGATCTTCACCATGCGATGGACGAAGATGGAGGCAGTATGCACGTCGTCCGGGTCGATGGCGCCAGGCTCCAGGAAATCCTCCTCCACCTCCACGATGGTCATCTTCGCCGCCATGGCCATCAGCGGGTTAAAGTTGCGCTGGCTGCGGCGGAACAACAGGTTCCCGGCCGTGTCGGCCTTCCAGGCGCGGATGAAGGCGACATCCACCGGCAGCGCCTCCTCCAGCAGGTATTCGCGCCCACCGAACACCCGGGTCTCGCGCCCGGCGGCCAGCTCGGTGCCCACGGCGGTGGGGGTGTAGAAGGCCGGAATGCCGCAGCCGGCGGCGCGCAGCCTCTCGGCCAGCGTGCCCTGCGGAACCAACTCGGCCACGACCTTGCCTTCGGCGACGTATTGCGTCAGCGGAATGCGGTCCGACGCGCGGGTGGGCGCGGTGAAGGAGGCAACAACCTTCGCCACCTGGTCGTTCTGCACCAGCATGCCGATATCCGGCATCCGGTCCGGCGCGGAGCCACCGGTGCCGTTGGTGACGCAGGTGAGCCCCTTCGCCCCCTGCTTCAGCAGCGCCGCGATCAGGTTGAACGGCACGCCAGGATAGGCAAAGCCGCCAAAGGCAATGCTGGCGCCATCCGGGATATCCGCCACCGCATCGGCGAAGCTTTCAAACACCTTCGATCGTTTCGCCATGCCGTTCTCTCCCGCGTTGCCCGGAGTTTGGCGCGCGCGGGCGGTGGCGTGAAGCCCTGGCCTCTAGCCGCCCGTCATCTTGGCAAAGACCTGGCGGTCCCTGTTGTCGCGCATCAGCATGGTGAAGCCGGGAATCACCTCGAAGCCGAGGCCGCGCGGCATGCCCGTCTCCTCATCCGCCACCAGCTTGCCGTAGGGCTGGCTCGCCGCCTTCTCCCACTTGCCGGCCGGCTTCTTCACCTCAACCGTGACAACCGTGGCCTTGAGCTGCATCCGCACAATGGCCTCCTTCGGCGCCGAAGGCTTGGTGAGGCTGAGGCAGCCGGCAATCATCTGCCAGCCATTGGCCAGCGCCCAGGCAGTGAGGGTGTCTTTGTCCATGCGGATCTCCTGGAAAGAAAGGTGTTCTTTTTTGAAAAAAAGAACCAAAAAACTTTTGCTACTTTGCGCCGTGGCCCGCTGCGGCGCAAACGAATGAGGTCGTTTTCTTCAGATCGCCTGTCCGGCCACCCAGCCCGACGACCAGGCCCACTGGAAGTTGTAGCCGCCGAGCCACCCGGTCACGTCCACCGCCTCGCCGATGGCGAACAGGCCCGGCACGGATTTGGCGGCCATCGTCTTCTGGTCCAACGCCGCGGTGTCGATGCCGCCCAGCGTCACTTCCGCCTTGGCATAGCCTTCGGTCCCGGCCGGGATCAGGCGCCAGGCGCGCAGGGTGGCGGCAAGGTCGGCAAGCGCCTTGTCGCGCTGCTGCGCCATCGGCGTATCCCCCGGGGCGAGCGCGGCGGCAAGGCGGGCGGGGAGAAGGTCCGACAGCGCCGTGCGCAAAGTGGCGTTGGGGCGCGATTTCTTGGCGGCGAGAAGCTGCGGGAGCGGGTCCTCAGCCAGCGCGACGGTCAGGGGCTCGCCTTCCTGCCAGTAGGACGAGGCCTGCAGGATGGCAGGGCCGGACAGGCCACGATGGGTGAACAGCATGGCCTCAGTAAAGCTGCGCTTGCCGGCGGTGGCGACAACCTGGGTAGCCAGACCGGAGAGCGGGCGCATGAGGTCCAACGCCTCGCCCTCGAAGGTGAGCGGCACCAAGCCAGGGCGCGGCGCAACCAGCCCAAGGCCGAACTGGCCCGCAAGCGCGTGGGCGAACCCGGTGGCGCCCATCTTGGGAATGGAGAGGCCACCGGTGGCCAGCACCAGGGCGGGGGCGGTGAACGTCCCGAGGGAGGTCTCAACGCGGAAGTGCTCGGCGCGGGTGACGCCGGTCACGCGGCAGGAAAGGCGAATGTCCACGCCAGCGGCCTGGCATTCCGCCAGCAGCATGGCGACGATCTCACGCGCGGAGCCGTCGCAGAAAAGCTGGCCAAGGGTCTTCTCGTGAAAGGCGATGCCGTGCTTGCGCACCAGGGCGATGAAGTCGTGCTGGGTGTAGCGGGCCAGCGCCGAGCGGGCGAAGTGCGGGTTGGCCGAAAGAAACCGATCCGGCGCGATGCCCAAATTGGTGAAATTGCAGCGCCCGCCGCCGCTGATCAGGATCTTCTTGCCCGGGGCATCGGCATGGTCGAGCAGCAGCACGCGGCGGCCGCGTTGCCCCGCGGCGATGGCGCACATGAGGCCGGCAGCGCCGGCGCCAAGGATGATGGCATCGTAGGTCATGCGGGTGCTGGTTGACCCTGGTGGGGGTGGGTGCTGATCTCCAGGCCATAGAACACGACACGGAGGAGATGCCCATGCCCCGGACCGGAAACCGGCTTCAGGACAAGGTCGCGGTGGTGATCGGCGCGGGCCAGAGCCCAGGGGAGGGCGTGGGCAACGGCCGCGCCACGGTGATGCGCTTCGCCCAGGAAGGCGCCAAGGTCTGGGCGGTGGACCGGCGGCTGGACAGCGCCGGGGAAACCGCTGCCCTGGTGATCGAAGATGGCGGCGTGTGCGAGGCGTTCGAGGCGGACGTGACCAGCGAGGCCGCCCTGGCCGCCGCGATCCAGGCCTGCCACGCCCGCTGGGGCCGGGTGGATATCCTGCACTACAATGTCGGCGTCTCCCTGGGCGGCGGCGACACGATGCTGGAGCACTTCACCGAGGATGCGTTCGACCGCCTGTTCGCCATCAACCTGCGCGGCTGCATCATGGCGGCGAAGCATGCGGTGCCCATCATGCGGGCCCAGGGCAGCGGGGTGATCCTCAACATCTCCTCCGTCGCCGCCTACGAGAACTATCCCTACGTCGCCTACAAGGCGAGCAAGGTGGCGATGGTGGAATTCACCAAGCAGTTGGCGATCCAGAACGCGGCCTACGGCATCCGGGCCAACGTGATCCTGCCGGGGCTGATGGACACGCCGATGGCGGTGGACACGCGGGCACGGGCCACCAACCGCCCCCGCAGCGAAATCGCCGCCGAGCGCGATGCCAAGGTGCCACTGCGCGGAAAGATGGGCTCAGGCTGGGACGTGGCGAATGCCGCACTGTTCCTGGCCAGCGACGAGGCCGGGTTCATCACCGGCGTTGAACTGCCGGTGGATGGCGGCGCATTGGTAAGGTAAGCGGTTCTTTTTTGAAAAAAAGAACCAAAAAACTTTTACGACTTTGCGCCGAGGCTAGCCCCGGCGCAAAGTCATGAAGTTTTTTTGCTTCTTTGTGTTCACAAAAAGAAGACTTACTTCCTCAGGCCTGTCGCCAACGCAAACAACTCGGGGAACGCCTTCGCCGTCGCCGAAGCATGGTCCCCGGTATCCGCCGGCCCATACCCCCAGGCGGCAAAGATGCTGGGCATGCCGAGCCCGGCGGCCGAGAGCACATCGTTGTGGTGGTCGCCTGCCATGATCGCCTGGGCGGGCGTGGCGCCGGCGGCCTGGATGGTGGCCAGCAGGTGGCCGGGATCGGGCTTGCGGACGGGAAAGCTGTCGCCACCGCCCAGCGCCGCGAAGTAGCGGGAGAGGTCCAGCGCATCCAGCAGCGTGCGGGCGGGGGCTTCCGGCTTGTTGGTGCACACGGCCATGCGCCAGCCGGCGGCGGCGAAGCGATCCAGGGTTTCGCGCACACCGGGGTAGGGCTCGGTTTCCACGGCGGCATGGGCGCCGTAGTCATCCAGGAAATCCGCCAGGGCGCGGGCATCGGGCGTGGTGCCGCGGGCGGCGAAGGCGCGTTCCAGCAGCACGCGGGCCCCGTCGCCCACGAAGCCGGCCACCTCGGGCCGGCCGAAGGGGGCCAGGTTGCGGCTGGCGAGCAGGCGGTTCAGCGCGGCGGCCAGGTCGGGGACGGAATCCACCAGGGTGCCGTCGAGGTCGAAGACCATCAGTGGTTGCATGCGGTCGATTCCTGGTGCCCGGCGTGTTCGGGAAACGAAGCGTGATTGCGCTTCCTTTGACACGGCACAGTCCGGGCCGCTACTCCCCGGGGCATGAGCACGGTCGCATCCCCTGCCCTTTCCCCCCCGATGGCTGGCACAACGGCCGTGGTGCTGGCGGCCGGCATGGGCACACGCATGAAGTCCGCCCTGCCGAAGGCGCTGCACCCGATCGCCGGCCGGCCCATGCTGCGCCACCTGCTGGCGGCGTGCGAGGCGGTGTTCGAGCGGATCGTGGTGGTGGTGGGGCCGGATATGGCGGCCCTGGAAAAGGTCGCTGCCCCCCATGCCTGCGTGGTGCAGGCCGAGCGGCTGGGCACGGCGCACGCGGCGCTGCAGGCGGTGCCGCATTTCGGCACGGGCGATGTGGCGGTGCTCTATGCCGACAACCCGCTGATGTCGGAGGAAACGCTGCGGGCACTTCTCGCACGGCGCAGCGGCGGCGCGGGGCTGGCGCTGGTGGCGATGCGCCCGGCGGTGCCAGGCCGCTACGGCCGGGTGATCGGCACCGAGGACGAGGTGCAGCGCATCGTGGAGGCGAAGGACGCCACGCCCGAGGAACTCTCGGTCGGCCTGTGCAATGCCGGCGTGCTGTGCGGCCCCGGTGCCGACATGGCGCGCTGGTTGGCCGCCGTGCGCAACGACAACGCCGCCGGCGAATACTACCTCACCGACCTGGTCGCCCTGGCCCGCGCCGAGGGCAAGCGCGTGGCCGCCGTGGTGGGGCCGGAGGCGGAGCTGCGCGGCATCAATTCGCGCTCAGAACTGGCCGAGGCGGAGGCCACCGTACAGCAACGCCTGCGCCGTGCCGCGATGGATGCCGGCGTGACGATGACGGCACCGGAGACGGTATTCCTTTCCACCGACACACGCTTCGGCACCGATGTCAGCATCGCCCCCAACGTGGTGTTCGGCCCCGGCGTGAGCGTGGAATCGAACGTGGAGATCCGCGCCTTCAGCCACCTGGAAGGCTGCACGGTGCGCGCTGGCGCGGTCATCGGCCCGTTCGCGCGGCTGCGCCCGGGCGCCGATGTGGGCGAGGAAGCCCATGTCGGCAACTTCGTGGAGGTGAAGGCCGCGAAGCTGGGGCGCGGGGTGAAGGCCAACCACCTCTCCTATATCGGCGATGCCGAGATCGGCGCGCGCACCAACATCGGCGCCGGCACCATCACCTGCAACTACGACGGCTTCGCCAAGCACCGCACGGTGATCGGGGCGGATGTGTTCATCGGCTCCGATTCCATCCTGGTGGCGCCGGTCTCGGTCGGCGACGGCGCGATGGTCACGGCCGGCAGCGTGATCACGGAGAACGTGCCGGCCGATGCCATGGCCTTCGGGCGCGCCCGGCAGGATATCAAGGCCGGCCGCGCGGCGGCCTTCCGGGCCAGCCGCAAGAAGACGAAATAGCTTCTTTTCAGCAACAGGGATTGGCAGCGTATGTGCGGCATCATCGGCGTGATCGGAACGCGGCAGGCGGCCCCGCTGGTGCTGGAATCGCTGCGGCGGCTTGAATACCGCGGCTACGACAGTGCGGGCATCGCCACCCTGGTGAACGGGCATATCGAGCGCCGGCGCGCGCCGGGCAAGCTCGGCAACCTGGCCGCGGTGCTGGAGACGACCCCGCTTTCGGGCACCACCGGCATCGGCCACACACGCTGGGCCACGCACGGCGCGCCCACCGAGGGGAACGCCCACCCGCACGGCACCGCCCGCGTTTCCATCGTCCACAACGGCATCATCGAGAACCACGCCGAACTGCGCGCGGAGCTGGAAGCGGCCGGGCAGGTCTTCAGCAGCGAGACGGACACCGAAACGGTGGCCCAGCTGGTCGATCTCTACCTGAAGCAAGGCATGGCCCCGGTGGAGGCCGCCGGTGCCGCGCTGCGCCGGCTGGAAGGCGCCTACGCGCTGGCCATGGTCTTCGCCGGCCACCCGGAGCTGATGGTGGGCGCCTGCCACGGCGCGCCGCTGGCGGTGGGCTTCGGCGAGGACGAGATGTTCCTGGGCTCCGACGCCCTGGCGCTGGCACCGCTCACCCGCCGCATCGCCTTCCTCGGCAATGGCGACTGGGCGGTGCTCAGCCGCACCGGCGCCGTGTTCCTCGATGCCACGGGCGCGGAGGTGAAGCGCGAGGTGAAGCTCACCGCGCTGTCCGGCGCCGCCGTGGGCAAGGGCAACTACCGGCACTTCATGGAGAAGGAACTCCATGAGCACCCCGGCGTGATCGGCGACACGCTGCACCAGATGGTGGACCCCGCCACCCGCGCGGTGAACCTGCCCAAGCTGCCCTTCGATCCCGCCAAGCTCTCCCGCGTGAGCCTCAGCGCCTGCGGCGGCGCCTATTTCGCCGCCATGGCCGGGCGCCACTGGCTGGAGGAAATCGCCCGCCTGCCGGCCGACGTGGATGTGGCCAGCGAGTTCCGCTACCGCGAGCCGCCGGTGATCCCCGGCAGCCTGGGCGTGCTCGTCTCCCAGTCCGGCGAAACCGCCGACACCATCGCGGCGATGGACTACATGCGCGCCCAGGGCATGCCGGTGCTCTCCGTGGTGAACGTGCCCGAAAGCACCATGGCCCGCGCATCAGATGTGGTGATGCAAACCGTCGCGGGGCCGGAAATCGCGGTGGCCTCCACCAAGGCCTTCACCGCGCAGCTCACGGTGCTCGCCTGCCTGGCCATCGCCTTCGCCCGCGCCCGCGGCACCATCGACCAGGCGCGGGAAGCCGCCCTCACCCAGGCGCTGCTCACAGTGCCGGCGGCCGCCGCCGAAGTGCTGGACCAGGCCGCGACCATCCAGCGCGTGGCCCGCCGCGTGGCCGAAGCGCGAGACGTGCTCTACCTCGGCCGCGGCGCCAACTACGCCATCGCGCTGGAAGGCGCGCTGAAGCTGAAGGAAATCTGCTACATCCACGCCGAAGGCTACGCCGCCGGCGAAATGAAGCACGGCCCGATCGCGCTGATCGACAAATCCGTGCCCATCATCGCCATCGCACCCTCCGGCCCGCTCTTCGAAAAAACCGCCTCCAACGTGCAGGAAGCCGCCGCCCGCGGTGGCCAGATCATCGTGCTCAGCGATGCCGTGGGGGCAGAAAAGCTGCGCAGCATCTCAGTGGATGCGATCGTGATGCCAACAGTGGACCCCTTCGTGGCGCCCATCCTCTACGCCATCCCGGTGCAGCTCCTGGCCTATCACGTGGCCGTGCTGAAAGGCACCGATGTGGACCAGCCTCGGAATCTCGCGAAGTCTGTCACGGTTGAGTAAGGCCAGGGCTCTGCCGTCGCGGCGCGAAGCCGCGCCACGGGGACCCGCTGGGGCCTTAGGCCCCAGACCCCTTGACCTTAGGTTATCCCTAATACCAAAATTCTGAGTACGTACGGGATAATAAACCTTTTCCATCGGTGTTGCGTTTGGCATAGTCACCGGTGATGCCACATCCCGTCGCCGCTCCGAGAGAAGCCGACGCCCTTCGCCGCTTGGCGGAGGCGATGAATCGCGTCCATTTTCCGGCGCCCCTGCTGCACTTCCTGCTCGCCCTACTGGCAGTCCTCATCGGGAACAAATCCGTCGTGGCCACCCTGGTCCCGGCCCACGGACGTACCTGGCGCACCCCGTGCCGGGATTGGCATTTCTCCCCCACCGGCGAAACCATCGACGACCTCGCGCCCTTACTCCACCCGCGCGCCCTGCGCCGTTTGCGCCGCCAACGCGCCTGGATCGGCTGGATTCTGCGCTGCCTGCCAGGACTCGGCCTGCGCCTTTCGGGCAAGCGCGCGCCGGAGCCTTGCCCTCCTGGCACCGCTCGCGCGCCGCCATAGGCGGGCGCGCGTCACAAATCATCCTGAATCCGTCCTTTGGCCCCCGCGTCTCGCGGCGAAGACTCATGCCAAAAGTAGAGGGGTCTGGGGCCTAAGGCCCCAGCGGGTCCCCGTGGCGCGGCTTCGCGCCGCGACGGCAGAGCCCTGGCCTTTGCCTCTCCCACCGGAATCGAAGCGGGCCCCCCGTTTCCGGGAGGCCCGTGTGTCCTTCGCCCTTGGGGCTGGCGGTCAGTCCGCGCCGGCGTGGGCCATGTCGTGGTCTGCCTCGTAGCGCCGGGCTTCCGGCTTGCCGGCACGGAACCGGTCGTAGCGCGAGGTGATGAAGAAGAGCCACAGGCCGAAGCCGCCGATGGTGGCGAGGGCCAGGGCCAGGAAGAGCTGTTCGCCGGAGGTCATGGGATGGGTCCTTCGCAAGAGTGAGCGTAGGAAGCCATGCCGCGCGGGGGCCGGCATTGATGCACGTCAAACCGGCAATGATCCTGACCCATCGCGCCGCGGCAAAATGCGTGTAGGCTCCCGCCAGACCCTACGGCGGAGGCACCAGATGGACACCACCCCCACCCAGACGCTGGTTGAACAGGCGCGCCGCGTGCTGCCCGGTGGCAGCTTCGGCAATCTGCCGGCGGAGATGATGATCCGCGAGGGCAAGGCGGGCCGGGTGTGGGATGAGGAGGGGCGGGAATACGTCGATTTCCTGCTGGGCTCCGGCCCGATGTTCATCGGCCACGGCCACCCGGAGGTGACGGCGGCGGTGCAGGCCCAGGTGCCGCAGGGCACGACGTTCTTTGCCAACAACCGCCACGGCATCCAGCTCGCCGAGGAGATCGTCGCCGCCATGGCCTGCGCCGAGCAGGTGCGCTTCGTCTGCACCGGCACGGAGGCGGACCTGTATGCGATGCGCGTCGCCCGCGCCTTCCGCAGGAAGGACAAGATCCTGAAGTTCGAGGGCGGCTACCACGGCATGAGCGATTTTTCCCTCATGTCCCTGGCGCCGAAGCGCCCGGGCAACTTCCCCTTCCCGGTGCCGGATTCCGCCGGCATTCCGCGCGCCATCCAGGACACGATGCTGGTGGCCCCGTTCAACGACCTGGAAACCGTGGAAAGCCTGATCCGCGAACACCAGGACGACCTGGCCGGCGTGATCGTGGAGCCGTTCCAGCGCCTGATCCCGCCCGCCCCCGGCTTCCTGCAGGGCCTGCGCCGCATCACCGCCGAACTCGGCATCCCGCTGATCTTCGACGAGGTCGTTACCGGCTTCCGCTTCTCCTATGGCGGCGCGCAGGAATACTACGGCGTCACGCCCGATCTCTGCACCCTGGGCAAGATCATGGGCGGCGGCTTCGCCCTGGCCGCCGTGGCCGGCCGGGCGGACATGATGGCGCATTTCGACCGCGCCGCCGTGGCCGACGAGGATTTCCTGATGCAGGTCGGCACGCTTTCCGCCGCCCCCGTCTCCGCCGTGGCGGGCCTGGCCACGCTGGAGGTGCTGAAGCGCCCCGGCACCTATGACCGCGTGTTTGCCACCGGGCGCGAGCTGATGGGCACGCTGGCCGAGCTGCTCGCCTCCGCCGGCCTGCCGGCCCAGGTGCTGGGCGAGCCCGTGCTGTTCGACGTGGTGTTCACCCGCGAGCCCGTGCGCGACTACCGCGGCACGCTGAAGGGCGACACCGACATGCTGAAGCGTTTCAACGCCGCCCTGCGCAAGCGCGGCATCATGAAGGGCGAGAGCAAGTACTACGTCTCCACCGCGCATACCGAGGCGGACGTGAAACTGACGATCGCGGCCTGGAAAGATGCCATCGCGGAGATCACAAAGGCGTAGGGTGCCCCGTGCCGGCAACTCCGTCGGGCGCGACGAGAGGAACGGCAGCATGTTTACGGTCGGGCAGATGGTATGGCACCGCGACGGCAAGCGCAGCGGCCGGGTGCTGGAGAGTGATTCGGGCCGGGTCTATCTCGTGCAGGACAACGGCTCGGAGCTGGATTTCCCCGAAACCGAGCTGCGTGCCGCGCCACCTGCCGGCGCATCGCGCAGCCCGGCGCCACAACAGGCCGGCTATGCGCCCCCGCCGCGCATCCTGGTGGCCGCCGACATCACGCCGGAGCACAGCAAGGTGCTCGGCGTGGTGCCGGTTCGCACGGTGCAGGCGGTGGCGGCCCTCTACGAACGCCGGCCCGGCGCGCGGAAGTTCAGCGCGCTGGACGTGGCCGGCAAGCTGAACGTGATCGCGGAAATCACCGCGGTGCCCTACCGCACGATGCGGGAGTGTCGCGACCGGCCGGGGGAACTCGGCCTGCTGATGGGCAAGGGCCTCGCCGACAGCCAGAAGGCCAGCCGCTAGCCCCCCCTTGGCGATCCCGCGCCGGGGCGTTGTAATGCGGCAAGCCGGTTCGGCCTTGGGGAGACGGAAAGTGCGCATCGAGATCATCTGCACCGGGGACGAGGTGCTGACCGGCAAGATCGTCAACACCAACTTCAGCTACATGACCCAGAAGCTGGAGGATGTGGGCCTGAGCGTGGTGTGGGGCACCACGGTGGGCGACGACCGGGCCACGTTGCTCAGCGCGTTCCATCTGGCGGCCGGCCGGGCGGATATCGTGATCGTCAATGGCGGCCTTGGCCCGACGGTGGACGATCTCAGCCAGGAGATCGCGGCCCAGGCGGCGGGCGTGGAGCTGGAGCTGCACGAGGGCTGGCTCGCCACGATGGAGGGCTTCTTCACCCGGCGCGGCCGCACCATGCCGCCGAACAACCGCAAGCAGGCCATGCTGCCGGTGGGCAGCGAGATGGTGGACAACCCGATCGGCACCGCCTGCGGCTTCGCGCTGGATATCGGCGGCGCGCGGTTCTTCTTCACCCCCGGCGTGCCGCGCGAGCTGCGGCGCATGCTGGAGGAGCAGATTATCCCGCGCCTGCTGGCCCGCACCGGGGCGCCGGCGACCATCCGGCTGAAGCGCTACCACGGCTACGGCCTGGGTGAATCGCATATCGACCAGCTGCTGCAAGGCGTGGAGGATCTGGACCCGACCGGCGGCGTGAAGCTGGGCTTTAGGGCGCATTACCCGCAGATCGAGACCAAGCTGACCATTCGCGGCACCGATGCCGCCGACATCGCTGCCAAGCTGGGGCCGGTGGATGCGGTGATCCGCGAGCGTCTGGGCAACTTCATCATCTGCGAAGACGACCAGACGCTGGAAGGCGTGGTCAATGCCGGCCTGGCCGCCGCCGGCGGGCGCCTGGCGGTGGTGGAGACCTTCACCGCCGGGCACATCGCCATGCGCCTCGCACACCTGCCCGGCGCGGAGGCCGTGTTCCGCCGTGGCCTGGTGGCGCGCGAGCGTGGCCAGGTATTCGAGGCGCTGGGCCTGCCGCCGCATCTGGATATCGGCGAATACTCGGAAGCCATGGCAGCCGAAGTGGCCTCGGCGGCGCGCGAGCATGCCGGGGCGAGCCATGCGCTGGCGGTGCTGATCGACCTCGACGAGGGGGCCGACCGCATGGATCTCGGCGGCACCATCTGGGTGGCGGTGGGCCGCGAAGGGGACACGGTGGTGCGCCGGGCGCGCATCCTGGGCGGGCGAGAGTGGATCCGGCTCGGCGCCGTGGAAATGGGCCTGGATTGCCTGCGCCGCTACCTGCAAGGGCTGCCGGTGATCGAGCGGACCGATTTCGAGAAGCGCTGACGTGGCTTCACCCCACGCTTAACAGTCTGTACAACCCCCGCAAGCATAAGCCTGGGGGAGTCCATGATGGTCCGTATTGAACGCAGCACGACGCGTGGCCATTTGGAACAGGCTGAGCAGGCCGGCGCATCCGCCACCGGGCGGCGGGACCTGCTGCGTGGAAGTGCACTCTCCGCCCTGGGCGCGGCGCTGGCTATGGCGGTTCCTATGGGAGCAATCCCGGAAGGCCGCCGTGGCGGCGCCGTGCCCGCGGCGCAGGCTCAGGGAAAGGGACCGCAGATGCTCGACTATCCCGACAAGCACGAGGGCCTGGTGGTGCTCGGCGACAAGCCGCTGGTGGCGGAAACGCCGGAGCACCTGCTGGACGACGACACCACGCCGACCGAGAAATTCTTCGTGCGCAACAATGGCGGCCTGCCGGATGAGGCCCCGAACGCCGATGCCTGGAAGATCACCGTTCAGGGCGAGGTGAACGCGCCGCTGTCCCTCACGCTGGGCGAGCTGAAGCAGCGCTTCCAGGCGCAGACGCATCGCATGGTGATGGAATGCGGCGGCAATGGCCGCGCCTTCTTCGCACCTGGCGCGCGTGGCAACCAATGGACCAATGGCGGCGTCGGCTGCGCGGAATGGACCGGCGTGAAGCTGGCCGACCTGCTGGCTGCGGCCGGGCTGAAGGACACCGCGAAGTTCACCGGCAGCTGGGGCACCGACCCGCATCTCTCCGGCGATCCGGAAAAGCGGGCGATGAGCCGCGGCAACCCGCTGGCGAAATCGATGGACCCGCACACGATGATCGTGTGGGGCATGAACGGCAAGCCGTTGACGCACCTGCATGGCGGGCCGGCGCGGCTGATCGTGCCGGGCTGGCCGGGCTCGCTCTCCACCAAGTGGCTCAGCACCGTCCTGGTGCGCAGCACGCCGCATGATGGCGCCGGGATGGGCGGCACCTCCTATCGCGTGCCGGTCACCCCGATCGTTCCGGGCAGCAACGACGACGGCAAGAGCTTCCGCGACCTGGAGGCGATGCCGATCCGCAGCATCGTCACCGCGCCCTCCAACGGCACGCGGCTGGCGAAGGGCACCCGCACCGTGGCGCTGCGTGGCGCGGCCTGGGGCAGCGCCACCGGCGTGGCACGCGTGGATGTCTCGGCCGATGCCGGGCAGACCTGGCAGGCCGTAGCGATGACGGCCCCGCGCAACCCGTTCGACTGGACCCGCTGGACCCACACGCTGAACCTGCCCAGCGACGGGTATTTCGAGATCTGGGTGCGCGCCACCGACCGCAGCGGCGCCGCACAGCCGCTGGTGGCGACCAACTGGAACCCGCAGGGCTACGGCGCCAACCCGATCAACCGTATCGCCGTGCTGGTGGGCTGATGCGGCCCACTTGGCTGGCAGGGGCCTTGCTGCTCGGCGCCGCCCTGGTGGCGGCGCCCGCCTTCGCGCAAACCGTGGCGCCAAGTGATCCGGCCGACTACCCCGATGCGCCGGGGCGGGAGGAAGCAGTGATGTTCTGCGGCGCCTGCCACAGCTTCCGCATCGTGGCGCAGCAGGGCATGACCCGCGCGCAGTGGGACGAATCGCTCAAGTGGATGGTGCAGCGGCACAACATGCCGGAACTGGATAAGGAGGATCTGGATGTGATCCTCGCCTACCTGGAAAAGGCCTTCCCGCCCAAGGCTCCCGCCGGCGGCACCGGCCGGCCGGGCTGGAACAATCCCTTCGCGCCGCAAAGGTAGCTTGCCGCCATGATCGACAACCCCCCGATGCTCACCATCCACCGCGGCTGGGCTCGGCCCGACCCTGCCCTGGTGGCGGCGTTCCGCGGCGCCCAGACCTCGCACGTTTGCGATGCCATGGAAGGCCGCGGCGCGGTCGATTGGCAGATCAAGCCGGTGGACCCCGGCAACGGCGTGTTCTGCGGCCCGGCGCTGACGGCCTGGGCCTACCCCGCCGATATCGCAGCGATGTTCGGCGCGCTGGCCGAAGCGCAGCCCGGCGACGTGATCATGCTGGCCTGCGACGGCTTCACCGCCACCGCCGTGATCGGCGACCTCGCCGCCGGGATGATGAAGAACAAGGGCGTGGCCGCCTTCGTCACCGACGGGCTGGCGCGCGACCGGGCGGGGATCATCGCCACCGGCCTGCCGCTGTTCGCCAAGGGCATCGTGCCCAACTCACCCGCCCTGAACGGGCCGGGCGTGGTGGGCGCACCGGTGGTGCTGGGTGGCGTGCATGTGTGCCCCGGTGACATCATCGTGGGCGACGCCGATGGCGTGGTGGTGGTGCCGCAGGCCCGCGCCAGCGAGGTGCTGGAAACGCTCGGGCGAATCCGCACGGCCGAGGCCGCGATGGAAGCGCAAGTGAAGGCCGGGCTGACGCTGAGCGGCAAGGCGGAGGCGATGGTGGCTTCGGCAAGGATCATCAAAGGATAAGAGTGTTCTTTTTCTGAAGAAAAAGAACGCGCTTTCTTAAAGCAGCTTCGCCAACCCATCGAACTCCGCCACGGAAAGCGTCTCCGCCCGCCGCTCCGGCGCGATTCCGGCCCGCGCCAGCAGTGCCTCCCCGCCCAGCGGCTTCAGCGACCCGCGCAACATCTTGCGGCGTTGGCCGAAAGCGGCGGCGGTCAGGCGTTCCATGGCAGCGAACAGGTCGGGCGGCGGCTGTTCGGCGTGCGGGGTGATGACCACCACGGCGGACCAGACCTTGGGCGGCGGCACGAAGGCCGAGGGTGGGATGCGCATGCGCAGCTCCACCTTGCACAGCCACTGCGCCAGCACCGAAAGCCGGCCATAGGCATCGCTGCCTGGTGCGGCGGCAATGCGCTCGGCCACTTCCTGCTGGAACATCAGCGTCAGCCGCTCCCACTGCGCGGCCTGCTTCAGCCAGCCGACCAGCAGGGGGGAGCCGATGTTGTAGGGCAGGTTGGCGATGATCTGGCGCGGCGCCGGCACCAGCGTGGTGAGATCGAGCGACAAGGCATCGGCCTCCACCAGGCGCAGGCGCGTGGGGAAGGCCTCGGACAGTTCGCGGATGGCCACGGCGGCGCGGCGATCGACCTCCACGGCCACCACCTGCTCGGCCGCGGTTTCCAGCAGCGCGCGGGTGAGCCCGCCGGGGCCGGGGCCGACTTCCACCACGTGGCGTCCGGCGAGGTCGCCGGCCTGGCGGGCGATGCGGGAAACCAGGCCGGGATCGAGCAGGAAGTGCTGGCCGAGGCTGCGGCGGGCATCCAGCCCGTGGCGGGCGATGACCTCGCGCAGCGGTGGGAGGGCGGTGCCGGTCAGGATCGGATATCGATCGTGGCGCGGCGCTGCAGCTCGCGCATGAGCTGGCGGCCGGTGAGTTCCACGCGCTCGGACAGGATGCGCTGGCTCAGCTCGCGCTGCGTCGGCACGCCGAGATTCTTGGTCTCGCGGGAGCAGACCATCAGCACCGCCACGCCATCCTCGGCGATCAGCGGCGGGCTGGCGCGGCCGGGCGGCAGGCTGGAAACGAGGTCGCGCAGCGCCTGGTTGGCGATTCCATCCACGCGCAGCTCGCCGGGATCGGCCGGGCGCCCGGCGCCGCCGGCCGTGTTCGCACGCTCGACATCCTCGCAGGTTCGCGCGGCTGCGCTGGCGGCGCGGGCCTTCTCCAGCATGGCGCGCTGTTCCTCCGTGGGGGCGGCGGGGTTCAGGCGGCTGGCGAAGGGGAAGAAGGCCTGCCGGATATGGGCCACGACGGCGTTGTCACTGCCGATCACGCGCTTGGCGCGCAGGGTAATGATGGCGATGCCACCCGGCACGCGGATGGGGTTGCTGACGGCGCCGGCGGGCATGAGCTGCACGATGCGCAGCACCTCGGGGTCCAGCTGGTTGCCCTGCACCCAGCCGAGATCGCCACCTTGCAGCGCGGTCTGGCTTTGGCTGAACTGCGCCGCGACCACGCCGAAATTTGCGCCGGAGCGCAGCTGGGCGATGATCGTATCGGCAAAGCGCTGGGCATCGGCGGCCTGGCGGGCCTCCCCGATCGGCACGAAGATTTCCGCCACGCGCCATTCCGTCTGGCCCACCTGCGCCCGCAGCGTGGCCTCCATCTCGGTGATCTCCGTGGGGTTGACCTCCGAATTGCGGCCGATCAGCCCGCGCAGCAGCCGGCTCCAGCCGATCTGCACGCGGATCTGGTCGATCATGGTGCGCAGATCCACCCCGGCGGAGGCCAGGCGCTGGCGCAGCATGCCGCGCGGCAGGCCGTTGCCGGCCTCGATCTCGCCGATGGCCGCCGCGATGTCCTGGTCGGAGATGGCGATGGCACGGCGCTGCAGCTCCTGCAGGCGCAGGCGCTCGTCGATCAGCTGGCGGCGGACCTGCGGCAGCAGGCGATCCAGCACATCCTGCGAGACGGGCAGGCCGGTGGAGAGGGCAAAGAGGCGGGCACGGTTGTCCACGTCGCCGATGCTGATCACGTCGCCGTTGACGATGGCCGCGATGGCCGAACCCTGGGCCGGGCTGATGCGCTGCGGGCGGGCATCGGCCGGCGCCGCGGCAGGCTGCGCCATGGCCACTGGCGCAAAAGGCAGCGGCAGGGCGGCCACGGCAGTGAGCAGAAGGCCGAAGACGGGGGTCATGACACGCATCGACGCAGCAGGCTCCTCAATGCCGGGGCGGCACCGGCACGGTGCGCGCGCCGGGGGCGCGCCGGGGGCGTGCCGCACCAAAAGGGTGCAAAGCACGCCAAGACAGGCGCCGCAAGTGCGGCCGCGGCCGCGGCACGGCTACATGGCATTGAAGCCGAACTGCCCGACCGTCTTGAAGGTCAGCTGGAACAGGATGATGGAGGCGCCACGGTCCCCGTTCACGGAGGTCAGGCGCCGCGAGAAGCTGGCATCGAACACGAAGCACTCGTCCTCGTAGGTCAGGCGCAGCCCGTCGCTGACGCCCTTGCCCAGGCGGATATCGCGGCGGGCGAAGCCACCCAGGCGCCAGTTATCCGTCAGGCGGGTGGAGACATTGGCCGTCACCTCGTGGCGCGGCTTGGTGAAGGCATCGAGATTGGCGGCGGTCTCGTAGAGCAGGAACGGGTTGGTGGTGGTGTAGATGTAGCCGCCTCCCACCCGCAGCCTGTCGGTGCCGACGGTGCCGAGCGCATCGATGAAGCGCGGCTGGAAGCTCTTCTTGTCCCAGCGCTGGCGGGAGGTGAGGTCGAGCCAGGTGGTGGGGGAGAAGGTGGCACGGCTGACCACGTCCGACGCCGTGTCGCGCAGGCCGGAGGTGGTGGGGAAGGTGGTGTCCCGCCGGGCGCGCCAGGATTGGCCCACGAAGCCCTCCAACCGCTGGCCGCCGGGCAGGGTCCAGGTGCCGCGCAGGGCACCGGCGGCGCGCACGCCCCCCTCCAGCCGGTCCACGCCCGGGAAGCGGTTCAGCGCGAACAGGTTGGCATCGCTGAATTCCAGGTCGAGGCTGTCCTCGTTGGGCAGGCGGGTGCGGTTGCGCAGATAGGTCGGGCTGCGCGGTCCGGCCATCACCTGCAGGATCGGCTCCACGATCTGCGAGCCCCATTCGCCGGCATCGCGCAGCAGCGGGAAGCGCCAGTTGATCGCCACGGTGGGCATGGCCTGGGAGCCGCTGGTGGTGCGCAAGGCGCCGTAGTTCGGCAACTGGTCGAACTGGCTGGCGGTGTAGGTGGCGCTGTCCATCCGCGTCATCAGGGTCCACACCCCGCCGAGCCGGTCCACTTCCGGCCGGTCCCAGGCCAGGGAGAGCCGGGCGCGGCGGGTGCTGGTGCCCTCGGTGCGCAGGATGTTGAACACATCGAAATCGAGGCCGATGCGCCCGCCCAGCCGATCCGGCTCGCCGGCATAGCTATACTGGTAGTACGGCGCGATCAGCGGCAGCCGGCGGGCAATGACGGTGCTGGCCAGGCCCTGGTAGCCGCGCGCATCCAGCCGGGTGTAGGAGCCCTGGCCGAAGCCCTCCAGGTAGAGCTGGGAGGTGAGCACGGGCTGCCAGTTCTGCACCCGGAAGTCGCGCATGTAGCGCAGCGAGGAGGCGCGGTTGAAATCGAAGCCCCAACGCCAGGTGTCGTCGATGGCGAACAGACCCTTGGCGAACACATGCCCCGCCGCCCGGCTGCGGCTGGTGCCGTCGTCGTAGCTGGCGACCGAGCTGTCGATAGTCAGGCGGCCATTGTTGAAGCGGCGGCGGTATTCGAGGTCCAGCGCCGGGCCGTTGCGGGTGGCCAGCATGGGGGAGATCGTGGCGTCAGACTGCTCGTCGATCGCCCAGAAATAGGGAACCGAGAGGAAGGCGCCGAGATGCTTGGAATAGCCGAAGCCGGGCACCAGGATGCCGCTGGCGCGCTTCTCGGTGGGGTCCGGGTGGGCCAGGAACGGGGTGTAGGCCACCGGGATGCCAAAGAAATCCAGCACCGCGTCGTGGTACTCGATGCGCTTGTTGTCCTTGTCCTGGATCGCCTCGCGCGCCCGCAGCTGCCATAGCGGGGCGCGGCTGGGGTCGGTGGGGCACAGGTCGCAGGTGGAATAGACGGCACGGCTCAGTTCGTTCACCCGCCCATCGGTGCGGCGCACCCCGTTGGCGGCCAGGCGGCCCCCTTCGGCCAGCAGGGCGCGCAGCCCGGCCATCACGCCATCGCGCATGCCCTGGGTCAGCTCGGCATATTCGGCGAACACGGTCTGGCCGTCGGGCTCCAGCAGCACCACGCGGCCGATTGCGGCGGCCACGCCGGTGTTGCGGTTGTAGGTGACCTTGTCGGCCATCAGCACGCGGTCGCCCTGCCAGAATTCCACCTTGCCGGTCAGTGTCACCACGCCGCGGTCGCGGTCGTAATCCACGGTATCGGACTGGTAGTACACGGGCTGGTTGGGTGCACCGGGGGTGGCGGCGGCGGCGGCCCCCAGCAGGCCCTGGGCGGCGGCCGGGGCCGGGGCCAAGGCCGCCAGCAGCAGCGCCAGCAGGAACATCATGGGGCCGGGGCGCATCAGCCGTCCTCCAGGTGGAGCAGCAGGGAGACGGAGAGCATCAGCCCGGCGGCGATCGGCGCCCAGGCCGCGAGTGCCGGCGGCAGCGTGCCGGTCTGGCCGAATTCCTCGGCGACCTTGGAAATCACGAACAGCGCGAAGCCGGCCGCCACGCCGCTGCCGATCATCTGGCCCACGCCGCCGCGCCGCGTCGCGCGCATCGAGAAGCCGGCGGCCAGCAGGCACATCGTGCCGGCCAGCAGCGGCATCGCCAGCAGGGAATGGAAGTGCAGCCGGTGCCGGATGGAGGAAAAGCCGGAGCGGTCCAGCAGCGCGATGAAGCCCGGCAGCGCCCAAACCGAGAGCGTATCCGGCGGCGAGAAGCTGTCCTGCACGCGATCGACGGTCAGGCTGGTGGGCAAAGCGAGGTCGCGCGCTGCGGAGGGCTGGCGGCCGGGCACGATGGTGCGGGCCTCCGCCAGTGCCCAGCGGCCGGGCAGCAGCGTACCGCCCCGGGCCTCGATGCGCTCCAGCAGCCGGTCGCCGGCATCCAGGCGGAAGATGCTCACCCCCTGGGCCGCCAACCGCCCGTCACGCACCGTCACGACATTGGCGTGCAGCAGTGCCACCCCCTGCGGATCGAGCCCGGTGTCGGCCTGGCGCAGCCAGAGCTGGCCGCCATTCAGCGCGAGCGGCCCGCCGCCGAGCTTGATGTAGGTGCTGTCCAGCGACTCCGCGCGCGCGCGCATCGCCGCCGAGACGGGAGTTACGACCGTGACGGCGAAGCAGCCCAGCGCCAGCGCGCACAGCGTCGGCCCAGCCAGGAACTGCCAGGCGGACAGCCCGGTGGCGCGCGCCACGATCAGCTCGGAGGAACGGGTGAGGCGCCAGAACGCCAGGATGCCGCCCAGCAGCACCGCAAACGGCAGAATCTGCATCATCGCCCAAGGCAGGCGCAGCCCGGCGATCTCCGCCACCACGGCGAAGGTCGCATCCGGCCGCGTGGCCGCGCGGCGCAGCAGCTCGATCAGGTCGAACAGCGCGACAATGCCGGTCAGCGCCGCCAGCATGCCCAGCATGTGGAAGGCGAAGACACGCGCGACATACAGGGTGAGGGTGGTGGCGAAGGGCATGCCGGGTGGAGTTTAGCCGCTGGTGCGGGCGGGGCCTAGCGGGGGGGGGGGGGGGGAAGCGAGGGTCTTCTTTTTTCTGAAGAAAAAAGAAGCAAAAAAGACTTCATTCCCTTGCGCGCGCGCCAGCCATCCTGGCACGCGTGCAAGGGAATAGAAGTTTTTTGGTTCTTTTTTTCAAAAAAGAACGCGCTTGCTTCCCTAGGGCAACACCTTCCCCGGGTTCATCAACCCATTGGGATCGATCGCCTGCTTGATCCGCCGCATCAGGTCCAGCTCCGCGCCGCCGCGCCACTCCGGCATCATGTAGGGCTTGAGCAGCCCGATTCCGTGCTCTGCGGAGAAGCTGCCATCGAGCTCGCGCACCACCTCGCACACCGTGTCCATGATGGCGTGGTCCTGGGCGAGGAAGGCGGCTTGGTCCATGCCTTCGGGCTGTTCCAGGTTGAAGTGGATATTGCCGTCGCCCATGTGGCCGAAGGGCACGGCGCGGATGCCGGGCATCAGGCGCTCGCAGGCCGCGGTGGCCCGGCGGATCAGTTCCGGCACCTTGGAGACGGGCACCGAAACGTCGTTCTTCACGCTGGCGCCCTCGCGCTTCTGGGCTTCCGAATGTTCCTCGCGCAGCTTCCACAGCGCGGCGCGCTGGGCCCCACTTTCGGCCACCACGGCATCCAGCACCTCGCCGGCCTCCATCGCGGCTTCCAGCACTTGTTCCAGCGCTTCGCGCAGCCCGGCATTCGGGCGCGGCGTGGCCAGCTCAATCAGGGCGTAGTGGTCGGCCGGGGTGGAGAGCGGCAGGGAAACGCCGGGGATGTGCTTCAGCACGAAGCGCAGGCCGAGGCCAGACATGTATTCGAAGGCCTGGATGCTGGCGGGGTCGTGCATCTGCACCCGGTTGAACAGCGACAGGGCCGCTTCGGCGGAGGCGACGGCGCAGAGGGCGACTTTGGTCTCGCGCGGGCGGGGCACCAGCTTCAGCACGGCGGCGGTGATGATGCCCAGCGTGCCCTCGGCCCCCACGAAGAGCTGGCGCAGGCAGTAGCCGGTATTGTCCTTGCGCAGGCGGCGCAGGCCGTTCCACACCTGCCCGTCTGGCAGCACCACCTCCAGCCCCAGCACCATGTCGCGCGCATTGCCGTAGCGCACCGTGTTGTTGCCGCCGGCATTGGTGGACAGGATGCCGCCCACCTGGGCGGTACCCTCGGAGCCGATGGAGAGCGGCAGCAGGCAGCCGGCCCCTTCCGCCGCGCCCTGGGCGGCCTTCAGCGTCGCCCCGGCCTCGATGGTGAGGGTGAGGTCCACCGGGTCGATGGCGCGGATGCGGTTCATGCGCGACAGGGTGAGGATCAGCTCGCTGCCATCCGCCGCCGGCACGGCGCCGCCGACCATGGAGGTGTTGCCGCCCTGCGGCACAATGGCCACCCCGGCTTCGGCGCAGGCGGCCACGCAGGCGGCGAGTTCCGCGGTGCTGGCCGGGCGCAGCACCGCGGCGGTCTGGCCGCGGTAGAGCCGGCGCCAGTCTTCCACATGCGGCGCGGTGTCGCCGGGGTCGGTCAGCAGGCCGGTGGGGCCGAGGATGGCGCGCAACCTGTCGAGCAGCGCGGCCGGCGGCGCGGCGGCCAGCGGGATGGGTATGGCGTCGGGCATGCGGGGACCTCCGCGGGCAGCCTATCCCGTGCGCGGGCGGGGAACAATCGAGGGTGCGTCGCGCCGGTAGCGTCCCGTTCCTGCAATGGAATGTCTGAATGCGATGTCGGCATTCTTTACAGTCGCGTGATTCGGGTTTGGTCAAATCTTTGAAATGTCACGCTGGCACGGCAATTGCAGACTTGACCTCAGCAGGCTTTTGGCACTGCCCGCCGCGAGGATGAGATCATGTCGCTGTTGCACAATCTCCGATGCGTTGCCCTGGCCCTGATGCTGGCGATCCCGGCTCTTGCACCCTTCACGCAGCCAGCCGCCGCGGCGGTGATCCAGGGCCAGACCCCGGCGCGCACCAGCGCGGGTTTGCCCGAGCAAGCCTGGCCGACCACGGTGGCGCATGCTGCGGTGCTGCCAGCGGGGGGGCTGCCGGCGGGGGTGCTGCCAGCGGGGGTGGCCGGGCTGCGCATCGGGGCACCGCTGGTGGAGGAATGCACCGATTGCCGGGAGGCGGTGCCGTCCGCCATCACGCGCCGCGGTTCCACGCTGTCGGTGAACCTCGCGATACTGGTGCTGGGCACGCTGTGGGTGGGGCTGATGCTGCGGCGGATCCAGATCCGTTCCGCCTTGAGCGACCTCAGGGACGCGGGGCCGCGGCACGCTGCAGGCGGTCATTGATCGCCTCGCCGAGCCCCTCCGCGGGGATCGGCATCACCGCGATGGCCTTCACGCCTTGGCCGCGCGCATCCAGTTCCCGCAATCCCGCGAACAGCCGCGCCGCGGCTTCCGTGAGATCGCCGGTCTCCGAAAGCTGAAAGGTCATGGCCGCACCCGGTAGGGGGGGGCCGAAGGCGAGCAGCACTTCACCCGCCCCCACATGCCTGGCATCGAGCCGCACCGGCAGGCCAGGGGCGTAGTGGGAGACCAGCAGGCCTGGTGAGCGCAGGCCGCGGGCGGCTTCGGCCTGGGCGGGCGTGATGCCGGTGCCGACGCGGCCGATCACCGCCTCGATCGCCGCGCGCGGCAGGCCGCCGGGGCGCAGCAGGACGGCGCCGCTGCTGGTGAGGTCCAGCACGCTCGATTCCACGCCCACCGGGCAGGCCGCGCCATCCAGCACCGCGGCGATGCGCCCGCGCAGGCCTTCCATGACATGGGCCGACGTGGTGGGGCTGACCTGGCCGGAGCGGTTGGCCGACGGGGCAGCGACGGGGCGGCCTGTTTCGCGCAGCAGGGCCAGCGCCTGGTCGTGCGCCGGCACGCGCACCGCCAGCGTCTCCAGCCCCGCGCCCGCGAGCAGCGCCACGGGGCAGGTGACCCGTCGCGGCAGCACCAGGGTGAGTGGGCCGGGCCAGAAGGCGGCGGCCAGGGCGCGGGCGCGCTCGTCGGCCTCGACATGGGCGAACACCGCTTCGGCGGTGGGGTAGTGGCAGATCAGCGGGTTGAAGTGCGGCCGGCCCTTGGCGGCGAAGATGCCGGCCACGGCGCGGTCGTTGGTGGCATCGGCCCCCAGGCCGAACACCGTCTCGGTGCCGAAGCCGACCAGTTCCCCCGCGCACAGTAGGCGGGCGGCTTCGGCGATCCCGGCGGCATCGGCCGGCAGCAGGCGGGTTTGGCTCACTCCCGCCCGACGCAGACGAAGGGCGGGTTGCGCCATTCCGGCTTGCCGTAGCGCAGCACGCTGCCGCCTTCCAGCAGGCGCACGCTGCCGCCGGCGGCTTCCACCACGGCCTGCGGGGCCGCCGTGTCCCATTCCATGGTGGGCCCGAAGCGGGGGTAGAGATCCGCCTTGCCTTCGGCCACCAGGCAGAATTTCAGCGCCGAGCCCATGTGCACCACATCGGCCACGCGGCGGCCTTCCAGGAAGGGGGTGAGGCGCGGGTCGTCGGCGTAGTGGCGCGAGGCGACGACCGAGAGGCCCTGCGGCGGAGGAAGACGTACGGAGATCGGGCGTTCGATGCCGCCTTCGCGCTTCCAGGCCCCCTGCCCCACGATCCCACCATAGAGCGCGCCGGTGGCGGGCTGGCCGACCACGCCGAGCACGGGGGCGCCATTGCGGACCAGGCCGATGCAGACGGCAAAATCGTCCCGACGCTTGGCGTATTCGCGCGTGCCGTCCAGCGGATCGACCACCCAGATGGTTTCGGCATCTTTCGGGATGTGGCCGGCGGCCATCTCTTCCTCGGCGACCACGGGAATGTTCGGGTAGGCAGCGCGCAGGCCGCGCAGGATCAGCGCCTCGGAGGCGTGGTCCGCTTCCGTGACGGGGGATTCGTCGGCCTTCTCCATGGTTTCGAAGCCGCGGGCGCGGACCTGCATGATCACCTCCCCGGCCTGGCGGGCGAGATCGAAGGCGAGGTCGAGCAGGGTACGGTCGTTCATGCGGTATTCCATACAGGCTGCAGCGGGCGAGGCCAATCGTGCGGCCGGAAGCGGCTGGATTAACGCGTGCGCGCTGCTACAGTCCGCGCCATCCATTTTCCGCCCGGAGCGTTCCCCATGCTCGACATCGCCTTCGCCAAGCCCGCTCTGCCGAAATCCGGCGCGCTCGTGCTGTTGCTGGAGGAAGGGGCGGCGGCCACCGCCCCCACAGGGGCATTGCTGGCAGCGGCCGATGAGGCGACTGGCGGGGCCATCGGCCGGGCGCTGGCGGCGGCGGAGTTCAAGGGCAAGCGCGGCCAGATCGCCACGATCCTGGCGCCGGGTGCCGGGCTGTCGCGCGTGGTGGCCGTGGGGCTGGGCAAGCTGGACGGCATTGCCGCGCGCCAGCTGGAGGATGCCGGCGGGCAGGCCGCGGCGGCGCTGGCGCGGGAGGCGGCGGCGAGCATCTCGGCCGTGGGGCTTTCGGGCCAGCAGGCAGGCCACGTGGCCATGGGCCTCGCCCTGCGCAGCTACCGGTTCGACCGCTACCGCACCACGGAGAAGCCGGAAGACAAGCCGAAGCTGGCGAAGGCCACCGTGCTGACCACCGAGATGCCGAAGGCGCGCGATGCCTGGGCCGACCTGAAGGCGGTGGCGGAGGGCGTGTTCCTCAGCCGCGACCTGGTGAGCGAGCCGGCCAACGTGCTCAATCCCGCCGAGATGGCCGAGCGCTGCCGCAAGCTGACGGCGCTGGGGCTGAAGGTGGAGGTGTTCGGGCCCAAGGAGATGACCAAGCTGGGCTTCGGTGCGCTGATGGGTGTTGCGATGGGCAGCGCCAATGAGCCGCGCATGGTGGTGATGACCTGGAATGGCGCCAGCGCCGCCAAGGGTAAGGCGAAGCCTGCGGCCAAGCCGCTGGCCTTCATCGGCAAGGGCGTGACCTTCGATACCGGCGGCATCTCCATCAAGCCGGCCGGCGGGATGGAGGACATGAAGTGGGACATGGGCGGCGCCGGCACGGTGATCGGGCTCATGGCCGCCCTGGCTGGCCGCAAGGCGAAGTTGGATGTGATCGGGCTGGTCGGGCTGGTGGAGAACATGCCCAGCGGCACCGCGCAGCGGCCTGGAGACGTGGTGAAGAGCTATTCCGGCCAGACGATCGAGGTGATCAACACCGATGCCGAGGGCCGGCTGGTGCTGGCCGATGTGCTTTGGTACTGCCAGCAGAAGTATGATCCGCGCTTCATGATCGATCTCGCCACGCTGACCGGCGCGATCATCGTGGCATTGGGCCATGAGTACGCCGGCTTCTTCGCCAATGACGACACGCTGGCCCAGCAGCTTCATGCAGCCGGCGAGACCACCGGCGAGAAGGTGTGGCGCATGCCCCTGGCCGACGCCTACGACAAGCAGATCAAGAGCGACATCGCCGACATGAAGAATGTCGGTGGCCGGCCGGGCGGGGCGATTACCGCCGCGCAGTTCATCCAGCGCTTCGTGAACGGCAAGCCCTGGGTGCACATGGACGTGGCCGGGACGGTGTGGAGCGGCAAGGATTCGCCGACCGTGCCGAAGGGGGCGACCGCGTTCGGTGTGCGGTTGCTCGACCGGATGGTGGCCGAGCACTACGAAGGCTGAGGGCCCGCAGGGGCGGAGCGCCGCCATGCTGGAAGTTCGTATCGGGCGCACTGCCCCGGCCGCAACGGCCACCGCCCTGCCGGTGGCCAGCCTCGACGCGCTGCCTGACGGGCTGCGCGCCGCGGCGGCGGCCGATGGGTTCACCGCCGCTGCCGAAACGCAGTGCGATGTGCTGGGCAGCGACGGCCGGACCCTGTTGCTCGGCATTGGCGCCCCCGGCGAGGAAACGCTGCGGCAGGCCGGGGCGCGGGCCGCCGCGGCGTTGATGGGCGTGGCGCATGTGGCGCTGGATGCGCGTGGGCTGCCTGCCCCGCTTGCCGCCGCCTTTGCCGCCGGGGCCTGCCTGCGTGCCTGGCGCTTTGAGCGGCTGCGTGGGCGCGCGGCAGAGGATGCGGCGAAGCTGATCGCGGTCGATCTTGTGACCGACATGCCGGACACCGTGGCGACGGCGTGGCGCGATGCCTCGGCTGGGGTGCGCGGGGCGCTGTTCGCGCGTGACCTGGTGGCCGAGCCCGGCAACGAGCTGACGCCGCAGGAATTTGCCCTCCGGCTGCAGGCGCTGTCTCGGCATGGCATCGCCGTGGGCATTTTGGGTCGCGCCGAATTGGAGCGGCAGGGGCTCGGCGCGCTGCTGGCCGTGGGCCAGGGCTCGGTGCATCCGCCGTTGATGGCGGTGTTGCGCTGGAAAGGCCGGCTGAAGGCGCCGCCGGTGGCGTTCGTGGGCAAGGGCATCACCTTCGATACCGGCGGGATCTGCATCAAGGGCGCCGAAGGCATGGAAAACATGCGCGGCGACATGGCCGGGGCCGCAGCGGCGGCCGGGGCGATCCTGGCGCTGGCGCTGCGCAACTCCCCTGCCCCGGCGCTGGCCGTGCTGCCGATCGCGGAGAATGCCACCGGGGCGGCCAGCTACCGGCCCGGCGACGTGCTGCGCAGCTTCTCCGGCAAGACGATCGAGGTGGTGGATACCGATGCCGAGGGCCGGCTGATCCTGGCCGATGCGCTGGCCTGGACGGCGCGGCAGCACAAGCCGCGTGCCATGATCGACCTCGCCACGCTGACCGGCAGCATCGTGGTCGCGCTCGGCCACCACCATGCCGGGATGTTCGACAACAACGCCGCCCTGGCCACAAAGGTGGCCGCCGCCGGGCAGGCGGTGGGCGAGCCCCTCTGGCGCATGCCGATCGGCGACGGGCACCGCGAAGACCTCAACTCCGACATCGCCGATATCAGGCATTGCCTCTCTGGCAGGATGCAGCCCGATGCCTGCCACGGCGCCGCCTTCCTGCGCGACTTCGTGGGCGACGTGCCCTGGGCGCACCTGGATATTGCCGGGGTCGCCAACCGCGCCGCCGCCGACACGCTGCACGCGCTGGGCCCCAGCGGCTTCGGCGCGCGGCTGCTGGACCGGCTGGTGGCGCGCGACTTCGAAACCGCCTGATGTCCCGCCCAAACCGCCGCCCCACCCTGGCAACAACGCCCGTGCGCGGGACATCAGGACTTTGTTTGAAGTGGCCTGCTGATCCGCTACGTCCGTCCGAAGCCGGACGAACTTCGCGGGCAGGACACTGATGGCCGAGATCGGCTTCTACCACCTGACCCGCAGCGGGCTGGACGACGCCCTGCCCCGCCTGCTCGGCCGCACCCTGCAGGCCGGGGAGCGCGCCGTGGTGCGCTGCGGCAGCGCCGAACGCCTCGCCGCGCTGGATACGGCCCTCTGGGTCTGCCCGGAGCCCGACTGGCTGCCGCATGGCACGCAAGCCGCCGGCAACGCCGACCTGCAGCCCATCTGGCTCACCACCGAGGACGAGACCCCGAACGGGGCGCGATTCCTGTTCCTGGTGGATGGGGCCGAGAGCGCGCTGCTGGGCGCGTTCACCCGCGTGTTTGATCTGTTCGATGGCAATGACGAAGGCGCGGTGGCGCGGGCGCGGGAGCGGTGGAAGACGGCGAAAGCCGCTGGGCATGCGCTGAGTTATTGGCAGCAGGGGGTGCGGGGGTGGGAGAAGAAGGCCTGAGGGGAAGGAAGCGGTTCTTTTTTGAAAAAAAGAACCAAAAAACTTTTCTGACCAAGCGAAGGATAGGCGTGAGTCATCGTCCTCGACTTGGGGCGATTTGGCGCTGATTGGGGCGTACGAAGATGCTCCAAGGCGCGGGGGGGGGGGCCGCGCGCGATGCGGGCGCGCAGCACAGGTACTGCGCGCGAGAGCGGGCGCATGCCGCGATTGCGGCGGGTGCCGAAGAGATAGAGCAGGCGACGGAGTTGCAGCGGCAGCTCGCACGCGAGGATGTCGTCGAGATCCAGATCGGAGTCGGAGTCCGGGAGGTTGATCCACCCATCCCCGGCGGTGTCGCACACAGGCAGTGCGAAGGGGTGGGCGGCGGGCCGGCGGCCGAAAAGGGAGATGAGGAGGGAAAGGAGGACCCCGAGGATGGCGTGCAGACGCACGTCTCCCACCGCGCCGTGGGCGCGGGAATGGGCAGGGCTCTGCGCCCGGCTGTTGGGGAAATTCTCCATTCAGTTAGTTTACACCGATGACGAAAACCGGCGCAAAGGTTTTTTTGCTTATGTCGGGTGGGGTGGCCCGCGCCAAGGCGCGGGCTACGGAATCGGTTTTGGATGGTGGTTATTGGGGGAAGGCAGAAGGATTCGCTCTATGTGTTGCAGTTGAGCGGTGGCGTTCTGGATTGCTTCGCTGGCGCTCGCAATGACGGTATCGGGAGGATTTTGATGCTCCCGCCTATCCGCACCTATAAATGAAGTTTTTTTGCTTCTTTTTGTTCACAAAAAGAAGACTCTTCCTTCCTAGGATGCGAGGACCGTCGTCGCGTCCAGTCCCAGGGTTTCCGCCAGCCGGTCCAGCCTTCGGGTAACGGACTCTCCCGCAAAGACGCCGCTGCCTTCGGCGAGTTCCAGGGTGAGGCGGGTGCCGAGGGCGAGGCGGGTTCCGGTGAGGAGTTGGGCGGTGCCGGCGGAGAGGGTGTAGGCGAGGCGCAGGGCGACGCCGAGCACGATGGCGCGGCGGATGGCATCGGGCGAGAGCAGTTGGCGGGCTGGCTGCAGGTAGGGCGCTTCGGGCTCGGCTTCGTAGCGCAGGGCGAGGGCGAGGCCCAGGAAGGCGCGGGCCTGGTGGTCCAGGCCGATATTGGGCTGGCGCAGGATACGCAGGAAGGCTTGTTCGGCGCGGTATTCCGGGTGGTCTCGGCTGCCGATATCGCTCATCCAGCAGGCGGTTTCGCGCAGGCGCCGGAGTTCACCGGTTTCGCCGCCATTGGTTTCATCGGGGAAGAGCGGGTCTGTCCAGCGGAGCAGGGCGGGCGGCAGGGCGGGGTCGCGGGAGAAGCGGCGGGCGTATTCGTGGCCGGCGGCCAGCAGCGGGTCTTCGTGGCGCTGGGCGGCGGCGACGTGGCGCATGTACCAGCCTTCGCGCAGGCCGTTGGCGCTGAAGATAACGCGGCGCACGCCGGAGATGCGCAGCAGGCGGCGCAGCACCACGGCGGCGAAGGGCAGGTCGTCCACGCGGCGGCGCGGGATGCCGGGCAGTTTTTCCAGTTGGCGGCGGCTGGCGGTGGCCACCAGCCCGGCGAGGTCGCGGGCTTCCTCGCGGCTGATCGTGTAGTGGTGCAGCAGGGTGAGCGGGTAGTTGGTTTGGGCGATGTGGATGCGCGCCAGGGCGCGCCAGGCGCCGCCGACGGCATAGAGGTCGCGCCCGGCCATGTCCGGCAGCCAGGCTTCGGCGGCGAGGTCGGCTTCGGCGATGGCGCGGCCGCGGGCGGGGTCGCCGCCGGCGCGTTCGGCGAGGCGGATGACGCCGAGGCGCAGGGTGCGGGCATGGGTGCGGTGGCCGCGGTCCAGCCGGACCAGTTCCAGGGAGCCGCCGCCGATATCAGCCAGCAGGCCGTGCGCGTCGGGGATGCCGCAGAGCAGGCCGGCGGCGGAGAGTTCCGCTTCTTCCTCCCCCGAGAGCACCGTGATCGGCACGCCGGGAAGCAGGGCTTGCAGCTGGGCGATGAATTGCGGGCCGTTCTGGGCATCGCGCACGGCGGCGGTGGCCAGCACCTCGAACGGGTGGGCCTGCATGGCGCGGGCGATGGCGGCGTAGCGGTTCATGACCGTGAGGGTCTGGGCGGTGCCGTCTTCGTTGAGGCGCCCGGTGGCCTGCAGGCCGCGGCCGAGGCGCAGCACCGCCTTTTCGTTGAAGATCGGCACGGGGTTGCGGCTGCTGCCTTCGAACACCACCAGGCGCACGGAGTTGGAGCCGAGATCGACCACCGCGCGGCGCGTGGTGTCTGGGGTGCGGATCACCGCCTCTGGTAGCATCAGCGAATCCACTCGGGTCAGTCCTGGGTCAGTCGGTCGGGGCGCCGCGCGGGCGCGACGAGGGCGGCGGAGGCGGGGCCGTGCAACGCGGAGCCGCGGCCGGAGAGGGATGGGTTGGTCATGAAGTAATCATGCGCGGAGACGCGCTTCTTGCCGGTGCCGGCGGCGACGCGGCGCCAGCGCCCGTCGGGCCCGAGTTCCCAGGACTGCATGGTGTCGCGCAGGTTCACCACCATGATCTGGTCCAGCACCTGGGCGTGCACGGTGGGGTTGAGGATCGGCACGAAGGTTTCCACCCGCCATTCCATGTTGCGCGTCATCCAGTCTGCCGAGCTGATGTACACCCGCGCGTGGCGGCTGGGCAGGGGATGGCCGTTGCCGAAGACGCAGATGCGGCTGTGTTCCAGGAATCGGCCGACGATGGACTTCACCTTGATATTCTCGGACAGGCCGGGCACGCCCGGGCGCAGGCAGCATATGCCGCGAACGATGGCCGAAATCTTCACGCCGGCGCGGGAGGCTTCGTAGAGCTTGTCGATCAGCTTGTCGTCCACCAGCGAGTTCATCTTGAGCCAGATGGTGCCGGGCTTGCCTTCGCGGGCGAACATGATCTCCCGGTCGATCAGCTCGCAGATCACGCTGCGGGTGGTGAGCGGGCTGAAGGCCAGCGCGTCCATCCGTTCCGGCCTTGCGTATCCGGTCATGTAGTTGAACAGGCGGGCGGCGTCCCGCGTCATGGCTTCGTCGCAGGTGAAGAAGGAGAGGTCGGTGTAGATGCGCGCGGTGATCGGGTGGTAGTTGCCGGTGCCGAAATGGGCGTAGCTGCGCATGGCGTGGCCTTCGCGGCGCACGACGAGGCTGATCTTGGCGTGGGTTTTCAGCTCCGTGAACCCGTACACCACCTGCACGCCGGCGGCTTCCAGGGTGCGGGCGAGGCGGATATTCGCTTCCTCATCGAAGCGGGCGCGCAGTTCCACCATGGCGGTGACGGATTTGCCGGCCTCGGCGGCCTCGATCAGCGCCTTGACGATCGGGCTGTCGCGGCTGGTGCGGTAGAGGGTTTGCTTGACCGCCACCACGGCGGGGTCCTGGGCGGCCTGGCGGAGGAACTGCACCACCACGTCGAAACTCTCGAACGGGTGGTGGACGATGATGTCCTTGGCGCGGATGGCGGCGAAGCAATCGCCGGCGAAATCGCGGATGCGTTCGGGGAAGCGGGGCGTGTAGGGGGGGAAGAGCAGGTCTGGCCGGTCGTCCACGATCAGCTGGCTGACATCGGCAAGGCCGAGGATACCTTCGTGGACGTGGATTTCCTGGGCGGCGGCATCCAGCTCGTCGATCACCAGCTCGCGCAGGTCGGCGGGCATGGAGGCGTTGACGGAGAGGTGGATGGCCACGCCGCGGCGGCGGCGCTTGAGGGCGGTTTCGTAGGAGCGGACGAGGTCTTCGGCTTCTTCCTCGAACTCCACATCCGTGTCGCGGATCAGGCGGAACATGCCTTCGCCGGTGACGCGGTAGCCGGGGAAGATGCGGTCCAGGAACAGGGTGACGAGCTGTTCCAGCATGATGAAGCGGATGAGCCCGCCCCCATCAGGCAAGTGGGCATCCGGCAGGCGGATGAAGCGTTCGATGAGGGAGGGCAGCGGCACCAGGGCCCGCATGAAGCTGCCATCCTCGTCGCGCGCCAGGCGCAGCACCAGCACGAGGCCCATGTTGGGGATGAACGGGAAGGGGTGCGCCGGGTCGATGGCCAGCGGGGTGAGCACCGGGAAGACGCGTTCCATGAACCAGGCATCGAGCCAGAGGCGTTCGCCGTCGCTGAGGCGGGCGGGGTCGCTCATGACCAGGCCCGCCTGTTCGAGCTGGCCGCGCAGCTGCTGCCAGACCTTGAGCTGTGCGGCCATCAGGGTTTCGGCGCGTGCTTCCACCTCCACCAGCTGCTGGGCGGGGGTGCGGCCATCCGGCGAGGGGGTGGTGACGCCGGCCTTGGCCTGGCCGATGAGGCCGGCGACGCGGACGGAGTAGAACTCATCGAGGTTGGCGGCGGAGATGGAGACGAAGCGCAGCCGTTCCAGCAGGGGGTGGCGGGTGTTTTCCGCCTCCTCCAGCACGCGGTGGTTGAAATCGAGCCAGGACAGCTCGCGGTTGATGAACCGGTCTGGGCTCGCGGCCTCCGGGTCGGCCAGGGGGGCTGGCGCCGGGTCGGGCAGTGGGATGGCGGGGCTGCGGGCAGCCAGGTCGTGGACATTCATGGGGCGGCTCGCTGATGCAGGCAGGCGGCGTGCGCGGGAGATGGCATCCTAGAGCAGTCCTTCCAGGGAAGGCGACGGCGACACTGAATCTTCATTGGCGGGATCGGGCGAATCGGGCAGGTCGGCCAGCAGGTCGGGCAGCACCTGGCGGGCCAGGGCGGGGGCGATGGGCACGGCGAAGGCCTGGGCGGCGCGGTCCAGCCGTTCCACCGCCTCGGCCAGGGCGGCGTGGGTGCGGGGGAGGCGGGCGAGGAGCCAGTGCAGCGTGGCCTCGCTGGGGCGGAGCTGGCGTTCGGCGAGGAGGCGGGGGAGCAGGGCGTGCAGCAGGTCGTCTTCCGGCGGCTCGATCGCGACCGCGGTGGTGGCGCGCAGGCGGCTGGCGAGATCGGGCAGGGAAACGGGCCAGCGGGCGGGCGGGGTGGTGGCAGCCAGCAGCACGGGGTGGCCGGCTTCGTGGGCGGCGTTGAGGGTGTGCAGCAGGGCGAGCGTGGGGGCGCGGTCGGCGTCGTCGATGGCCACGGCGGTTTCAGGCGGGGTGAAGCGCAGGGTGGCGCCGTGGAGGCGTTGCGCGCCGTTGCGCTCGGCCCAGGCGGCGAGCAGGCGGGTTTTGCCGCTGCCCTGGGGGCCCCAGAGGGCGAGGCGGCGCGATGGCCATTCGGCGGTGCGGGCCAGCCAGGCGCGGGCGACGGCGTTGGATTGGGCTTCGATCACCGGGGCGGCGAATTCGCGGCGGACGGGGGCGAAGGGGAGTGGGAGTTGGGCCAACGCCGCGCTCATGGCGTGGCGTCGTCGTGCGGGGGGTCGAGGTAGAGCTGGCTTTGCAGGTATCGGCGCAGCCAGAAGCGGCTCAGCACGCCGATGGTGGCCGCGGCGGGGACGGCCAGGAGCACGCCGAGGAAGCCGAAGGCGGCCCAGCCGGCGAAGAGGGCGAAGATGACCCAGACGGCGTGCAGCTCCACCCTGTCGCCCAGGAAGCGCGGGTAGATGACGTAGCCTTCCAGGATGTTGCCGAGGATGAACACGCCCACCACCATCACCACCCCCATCCAGGTGGGGAACTGGGCGGAGGCGAGGCCGACGGCGACGAACAGGCCGGTGATGCTGCCGACATAGGGGATGAAGGACAGCAGGCCGGAGGCCATGCCGACGATCAGGCCGAGATCCAGCCCCACCGCCGACAGCGCCACGGCGTAGTAGATGACGAGCGCCAGGCAGCACATCGCCTGGCCGCGCAGCCAGGCGGAGAGGATACGGTCCACCTCATGCGCCTGGGCGCGCAGCACGCCGGCATAGCGACGGGGCAGCCAGGAATCGACGTGGCGCACCACCTCTGGCCAGTCGCGCAGCAGGTAGAACCCCACCACCGGGGTGACGACCAGCAGGGTCAGGACGTTGAACAGCGCGAAGCCGCCGCCGATCAGCCGGGTGACGGCGGTGACGAGGAAGGCGAGCACCGCGCCGGTCTGGCTGGCGACCAGCTCGCGCAGGCGCTCGTCCACGAATTCCGGGCCGAGCTGGGTTTGCAACTGGGCGAGCAGGTCGTCCGCCGCGGTGCGGGCGAGGTTCACGTAGATGGGCAGGCGGGTGATCAGGATGGCGAACTGGGCGAGGATCAGGGGGTAGAGGAGGAGCACGAAGAGCAGGGCCAGCAGCAGCACGGTGGCCAGCAGCAGCAGGGCCGCCAGCCAGCGTGGCACGCCGAGGCGCTGCAGGCGGCTGGTGGGGGGATCGAGGAAATAGGCGATGCCGGCCGCCACCACGAAGGGCAGCAGGATGGAGGCGAAGAGCTGCAGTGCCAGCCAGGCCACCACCAGCAGCCCCACCAGCAGGGCGATGCGCTGGGTGCGCGTGGCGGCGGCCACCGGGCCGTAGGGGGGCGGCACCGGGGTCATCGGCCGCGTGCCAGCTGGCGGACATAGGCGCCGAGCGAGACCAGCGTGCTGGCCGCCACGGTGGTGATCAGCACCGCATCCAGCACGGGCCAATCGAGGCGCAGGCCCTCGGCCAGCAGGGTGGCGGCGACCATGACGATCTGGATCACGGTGTTGAGCTTGGAGATGGGCAGCGGGCGGATCGCCACGGCCTGGCCCATGACGGAGAGCAGCAGGACGCCGCCGACGATTACCACGTCGCGGAAGATGACAAGGATCGCCAGCCAGTCCGGGATGACCTGCACCACGGCCAGGATCAGGAACATGCTGACCAGCAGGGCCTTGTCGGCGATCGGGTCGATCATGGAGCCGAGGCGGGTGGGGCCATTGCGGCGGGCGAGCCAGCCATCCAGCGCATCGGACAGGCCGGCGGCGGCGAAGAGCCAGAAGGCGGCCAGGAATTGCCCGCGCAGCACCAGCCACACCGCCACCGGCACGGCGCAGAGGCGCAGCATCGTCACGACATTGGCCAGGGTGAAGGTGGCCGTGCCGAGTGCGGGCGGGGGGTTGGTGCCGTCTGGCATGGCGCCAGTATAGCGGGGCCGGGGGGTGGGAAGCCACAGTGGCGCGGCCAGGGGTAACACCCGCTTGGTTGCGCCCTCTTGGTTGCGCTGGGCGGGCACCCGTGGTTGTTTCCGCCGCATCGGACCGGAGAGCCGCATGACCAGCATGACCTACCGCGCGGCCGGCGTGGACATCGACGCGGGCGATGCGCTGGTGGAGCGCATCAAGCCGCTTGCCCGCAGCACCAACCGCACCGGCGTGATGGGCGGGCTGGGTGGGTTCGGCGCGCTGTTCGACCTGAAGGCCGCCGGGTTCACCGACCCCGTGCTGGTGTCCTCCACCGACGGGGTGGGCACCAAGCTGAAGATCGCCATCGATACCGGCGTCCACGACTACGTGGGCATCGACCTGGTGGCGATGTGCGTGAACGATCTGGTGGTGCAAGGGGCGGAGCCGCTGTTCTTCCTGGACTACTTCGCCACCGGGCGGCTGGAGGTGGAGCAGGCGGCGCGCGTGGTGGCGGGCATCGCCGAGGGGTGCCGGCAGGCTGGCTGCGCGCTGGTGGGCGGCGAGACGGCCGAGATGCCGGGCATGTATCAGAAGGGCGACTACGACCTCGCCGGATTCTCGGTGGGCGCGGCGGAGCGTGGCAATTTGCTGCCCAAGGATGTCGGCCCCGGCGATGCGATCCTGGGGCTGGCGAGCAGCGGGGTGCATTCCAACGGGTTCTCGCTGGTGCGGCGCATCGTGGAGGCGGGCAATGCCGGCTGGGCGGCGCCGGCGCCGTTTGGATCGGGCACGCTGGGCGATGCGTTGCTGGCGCCGACGCGGATCTACGTGAAGTCCTTGCTGGCGCTGCATCGCGCCGGGCTGCTGAAGGCGGCGGCGCACATCACCGGCGGCGGGCTGCCGGGCAATCTGCCGCGCGTGCTGCCGGCCGGGACCCAGGCGGTGATCGATGCCGGCGCGTGGGAATTGCCCGCGGTGTTCCGCTGGCTGGCCCGCACCGGGGGGGTGGAGGCGCAGGAGATGCTGCGCGTGTTCAACTGCGGCATCGGCATGGCGGTGGTGACCGCGGAGCCCGAGCGGGCACGCGCGATCCTGGAGGCCGAGGGCGAGACGGTGGCCGCCATCGGCCGCATCGAGGCTGGGCCGGCGGACGAGGCCGGTATCCGCATCGACCTGCCCGCGGGTTGGCCGGGCTGAGGCCAGCGCCGTGAAGAAGAAGGTTGGCATCCTGATCAGCGGCCGCGGCTCCAACATGGCCGCGCTGCTGCGCGCCGCCGCGGCACCGGATTTCCCGGCCGAGATCGTGCTGGTGGCCGCCAACAAGGAAGCGGCTGGGGGGCTGGCCGTGGCCGAAGCCGCCGGGATCGCCACCGCCGCGGTGCCGCACAAGCCGTTCGGCCGCGACCGTGCCGCGCATGAGGCCGCGCTTTCGGCCCGGCTGGAGGCGGCCGGCGTGGAACTGGTGTGCCTGGCCGGCTACATGCGGCTGTTTACGCCGTTCTTCGTGCAGCGTTGGGCGGGCCGGATGCTGAACATCCATCCGAGCCTGCTGCCCAGCTTCCCCGGCGTGGACACCCATGCCCGTGCGCTGGCCGCCGGGGTGAAGCTGCATGGCTGCACCGTGCATGTGGTGACCGAAGGGATGGACGAGGGCCCGATCCTGGCCCAGGCCGCCGTGCCGGTGCTGGCGGGCGACACGGAGGATACTCTGGGGGCCCGGGTGCTGGCGCAGGAGCACCTGCTGTATCCCGCGGCGCTGCGCCGCTTCATCGCCGGCAGCGGCGGCGAGGCCCCGGCAGGTGCGGCCTTGCGCAACCCCGGCGAATAGCCCCGGTTTCCAACGCGGCCTGGGTGTTCTAGATAGCAACCAACGTCCCAACCGAATCAGATCGAGAGCGTCCATGGCCCACGCCCCGTCGAACTCCCCAGCCCCGGTTTCCGAGGAGGCCTTCACGGCCGACCGCCAGCGCATGTTCGCCGGCTTCTGCTCGGCCACCACGCTTTCCGTGGTGCTTTCGGTGATCACCCTGGCGCTGATGGCGTTCTTCCTCGTCCCTCATCACCACTGATTCCGTCGCCTCGCGAACGTAGAAACGGCCCCGGAGCATCGCTCCGGGGCCGTTTTCGTATGCACCGAAGCCGGGGCGCGCCAGGCGCGCCCCGGTGCGGATCACTTCGCCATGTGAGCCAGGATCGCCAGCAGCAGCAGCGCCACGATGTTGGTGATCTTGATCATCGGGTTCACGGCGGGGCCCGCGGTGTCCTTGTACGGGTCGCCCACGGTATCGCCGGTCACCGCCGCCTTGTGCGCGTCGGAGCCCTTGCCGCCGTGGTTGCCTTCCTCGATGTACTTCTTGGCGTTGTCCCAGGCGCCGCCGCCCGAGGTCATCGAGATGGCCACGAACAGGCCGGTCACGATGGTGCCCAGCAGCATGGCGCCCACGGCGCTGAACGCAGCGCCCTGGCCGCCGACAGCCTTCACCACGAAATACAGCACGATCGGAGCGGCCACCGGCAGCAGCGACGGCAGGATCATCTCCTTGATCGCGGCCTTGGTCAGCATGTCCACCGCGCGGCCGTATTCCGGCTTCTGGGTGCCCTTCATGATGCCCGGCATTTCCTTGAACTGGCGGCGAACCTCCACCACCACGGCACCGGCGGCGCGGCCCACGGCGGTCATACCCATCGCACCGAACAGGTACGGCAGCAGGCCACCGATGAACAGGCCGATCACCACCCAGGGGGACTGGAGGGTGAAGTCCACCTGCACGTTCGGGAAGTAGTGCTTCAGGTCCTCGGTGTAGGCAGCGAACAGCACCAGCGAGGCGAGGCCCGCGGAGCCGATGGCGTAGCCCTTGGTCACCGCCTTGGTGGTGTTGCCAACGGCATCGAGCGCATCGGTCACCTTGCGGACGTCGGGCGGCAGCTCGCTCATCTCGGCGATGCCGCCGGCGTTGTCGGTCACGGGGCCGTAGGCGTCGAGCGCCACGACCATGCCGGCCAGCGCCAGCATCGTGGTGGCGGCCACCGCAATGCCGAACAGGCCGGCAGTGAGGTAGGAGACGATGATGCCGACGGAGATCACGACCACCGGCAGGGCGGTGGATTCCATCGAGATCGCCAGGCCCTGGATCACGTTGGTGCCGTGGCCCGTGGTGGACGAATTCGCGATGCTGCGCACCGGACGGTATTCGGTGGAGGTATAGTACTCGGTGATCCACACCAGCAGGCCGGTGACGGCGAGGCCGACCAGCGCGCAGGTGAACAGGTTCATGCCGGTGATGGTCATGCCCGTGCTCATCTTGAGCGAGCCGCTGAAGCCCGTGGTGGCCCCAATGGTGACTGCGATCAGGATCGCCGAGATGATGCCGGTGACGGCGAGGCCCTTGTACAGCGCGCCCATGATGTTGTTGGAGCTGCCGAGCTTCACGAAGTAGGTGCCCACGACCGAGGCGATGATGCACACGGCGCCGATCAGCAGCGGCAGCAGCATCATGGCGTCGGCATCGGCGCCGCGCACGAAGAAGATCGAGCCGAGCAGCATGGTGGCGACGATCGTGACCGCATAGGTCTCGAACAGGTCGGCGGCCATGCCGGCGCAGTCGCCCACGTTGTCGCCTACGTTGTCGGCGATGGTGGCGGGGTTGCGGGGGTCATCCTCGGGAATTCCGGCCTCAACCTTGCCCACCAGGTCCGCGCCCACGTCGGCGCCCTTGGTGAAGATGCCGCCGCCGAGGCGCGCGAAGATGGAGATCAGCGAGGCGCCAAAGGACAGCGCGACGAGCGCTTCCAGCACCGGGCGCATATCCGCATCCGGCGCCATGCCGCTGCGCAGCACGAAGTAGAAGATCGCAACGCCCAGCAGGCCCAGGCCCACCACCAGCATGCCGGTGATGGCGCCGGCCTTGAAGGCGATGTCCAGGCCAGCCGCGAGGCCCTGGCGCGAGGCCTGGGCGGTGCGGACATTGGCGCGGACGGAGACGTTCATGCCGATATAGCCGGCCACGCCCGAGAGGATGGCGCCGATGGCGAAGCCGATCGCCACCGTCATGCCCAGGGTCGCGGCGAGCAGGACGAGGATCACCACGCCCACGCCGCCGATGGTGATGTACTGGCGGTTCAGGTAGGCGCGCGCACCTTCCTGAATGGCGTTGCCGATTTCCTGCATGCGCGCGTTGCCGGCGTCTGCCGCCAGCACCTGCCGCGATGCCACCAGCCCGTAGAGCAGGGCAAGCACCCCGCAGGCGATGACGATGATTGTGGCCAAGGCCATGTCGGTGAATCCCCCTTGCGTTCAACGGGCGTCTGGACACGCCCGGCCGGCCCCCGGACAAGTCGGAGCTGTTCGGCAATACGGCCGCGGCATATGACAGAGAAGACAGAGGCAGGCAACCGGAGGGACAGGCCACGGCACCGTTCAGGCCAGGCGAATGTCTGTCTGCGCGAAGTCTTCGCCCTTGCAGAGCATGGCCGCGCCATGTTGCTGCGCCGCAGCATAGGCGAAGCAGTCGCCCATGTTGAGCTGCGCCGGGTGCCCCTGGCCTTTGCCGAAGCGGGCGAAGGCGGCCAGCGCGCGCTCGGCCTCCTCGGGCGTGGTCGGCACCACGGTGATCTTCCCTTGGGCGATCAGGTCGACCACATCCTGCCGTGCGTCCTCCAGCGAGCCGCGCAGCACGCGCCGGATCGCCAGCACCGCCTCATAGATCGCGATTGGCGAGGTGATCGCAGCCCCGGCAGCCGTGAGCCGGGCGACAAGCTGGGGAGCATCGGGTTCGCCGCAGACGATCGCGACAAGGGCCGAGGCGTCGACGAAGATCATTCGTCGTTCAGCCAATCGTAGAACGCCTTGTCCGCCACCAGCCCGGTGCGGCCGCGGGCGGCGGCGCGCTCCTGGATCGGGCGGATGCGCTCGGCCAGCGAGAGCTGTGGCTCCGCCCGCTCGATCTCATTGGCCAGGGCGCGGCGCACCGCTTCCGTCTTGGTGGTGCCCAGCCGCTCGGCCAGCCGGGTTGCCAGCTCGTCCACCTCTCGGCTGCGGATGTTCAGGGGCATTGCCGCCTCCTTTGTGTAGACACATCATACGGTGTCTACACACCCCGGCGCAAACCCGCTTGCATCGGGCGGCCGAATCGCCAAAGGTCCGCGCGCGTGCGCCAGTAGCTCAGCTGGTTAGAGCGGGCCGCTCATAACGGCTTGGTCGCGGGTTCAAGTCCTGCCTGGCGCACCATTTTCCTGGCGCGATGTCGCCCGCCAACCCATCGAGCGGGTGCTACTTCGCTCCGCTCATCCGCACCATATCTCTGCTGAAGACCGCCGCGCGATTGCGCCGCCGCCGCCGCCCCCCTAGAACACCTGCCCCGCCTCTCCCTGCCGCGCAAGGAGCCGAAGATGGCCGCCTACCAGTACGTCTATGTGATGAAAGACCTCACCAAGGCCTTCCCAGGCGGGCGTGAGGTGTTCAAGGGCATCACGCTCTCGTTCCTGCCGGGCGTGAAGATCGGCGTGCTGGGCGTGAACGGCGCCGGCAAGTCCACCCTGCTCAAGATCATGGCCGGGATCGAGACCGATTACGGCGGCGAGGCCTGGGCCGCGGAGGGCGTGCGCATCGGCTACCTGGAGCAGGAGCCGAAGCTGGACGACACCAAGACCGTGACCGAGAACGTGCAGATGGCCTTCGGCCCGCTGCGCGCGGCGATCGACCGGTTCAACGAGATCTCGAACCTGTTCGCCGAGCCGATGGACGACGACCGGATGAACGAGCTGCTCGCCGAACAGGGCGACCTGCAGGAAAAGATCGACGCCGAGGATGGCTGGGAGCTGGAGCGCCGCATCGAGATCGCGCTCGACGCGCTGCGCTGCCCGCCGCCGGACAGCCCCGTGGTCAACCTCTCCGGTGGTGAGCGCCGGCGCGTGGCGCTGTGCCGCCTGCTGCTGGAGAAGCCCGACCTGCTGCTGCTCGACGAGCCGACCAACCACCTGGACGCCGAAAGCGTCGCCTGGCTGGAGAAGACGCTGCGCGATTTCGCGGGCACCGTGCTGGTGATCACCCATGATCGCTACTTCCTGGAGAACGTGACGAACTGGATCCTGGAGATCGAGCGCGGCCGCGGCTATCCGTTCGAGGGCAACTACTCCTCCTGGCTGGACCAGAAGCGCAAGCGCCTGCAGCAGGAGGAGAAGGAGGAAAGCTCCCGCCAGCGGGCGCTGGCCGCCGAGCAGGAATGGATCGGCTCCTCGGCACGTGCCCGCCAGACCAAGAGCAAGGCGCGCATCCAGAAATACGAGGAGATGCTGCAGAAGAGCCAGGAGATGGTCTCTGGCGTGGCGGAAATCGTCATCCCGCCCGGCCCGCGCCTGGGCGGCGTGGTGATCGAGGCGGAAGACCTGCGCAAGGCCTATGGCAACCGGCTGCTGATCGACGACCTGAACTTCAAGCTGCCGCCCGGCGGGATCGTGGGCGTGATCGGGCCGAACGGCGCCGGCAAGACCACGCTGTTCCGCATGATCACCGGCCAGGAAACGCCGGACAGCGGCTCGCTGCGCGTGGGCGAGACGGTGAAGCTGGGCTACGTGGACCAGAGCCGCGACAGCCTGGATGCCACAAAATCCGTGTGGGAAGAGATCAGCGGCGGCACCGACGTGCTGTATATCGGCAAGCGCGCCGTGCCCTCGCGCGCCTATGTCGGCGCCTTCAACTTCAAGGGCAGCGACCAGCAGAAGAAGGTCGGCATCCTCTCTGGCGGTGAGCGCAACCGCGTGCACCTGGCCAAGATGCTGAAGCAGGAAAGCAATGTCATCCTGCTCGACGAACCCACGAACGACCTGGACGTGGATACGCTGCGCGCCCTGGAAGAAGCACTGACCGAGTTCGCCGGCTGCGTGGTGGTGATCAGCCACGATCGCTGGTTCCTGGATCGCCTGGCCACGCATATCCTGGCCTTCGAAGGCGACAGCCACGTGGAATGGTTCGAAGGCAACTTCCAGGACTACGAAGCCGACAAGCGACGCCGCCTCGGCGCCGATGCCACCGAGCCCCACCGCATCAAATACCGCCCGTTGCAACGCTAAGGCATCGGACATGGAGCAGGGGGACGGAGGGGAAGGCCAAGGGGCTTTGCCCCCTGGACCCCCACCAGGACCGGCGCGCGACTTCGCGCGACGAGCCAGCGGTCCCTGGGCCCGGCATCTTCTTTCCCTCTTCGGCGGGGAGGGGGTGGCGGGCCTTGCCCGTCACCCCCTCCCCGCCGAAGAGGGAACAGGTATCGGGGTCTGGGGCCTAAGGCCCCAGTGGGGTCCAGGGGCAAAGCCCCTGGCCTTTCTCTCCGCCGCCCCCGCGCCATGATCGACATCCGCGCCCTGCGCACCGGGCGGCTTTGGATGCGGCCGGTGGGGTATGGTGACCTGTCGGAGTTGGTTCGCCTGAAGGGTGATCCGCGTGTGTTCGCCATTATGCTCGGCGGTGTCCGCACGCCCGAGCAGACGGCGCGCGAGTTGGCAGAGGATATTTCCTTCTGGGGCCAGCATGGCGTGGGCATGTGGGCGGTGCGGGAGGCCGAAGGGGAGCGGTTCCTGGGCCTGGTTGGCATGCATGGCCGCCCGGATGGCCGCGGCGTGGCAGCTGCGGTTTGCCTTGCATGCGAACGCCCAGGGCCGCGGCTATGCCAGCGAGGCGGCCGGGGCGGGGCTGCGGTTTGCGCATGAGCGGGCGGGGCTGGCGCGGGTGATCGCGGTGGCGCGGGCCAGCAATATCGGCTCCCGCCAGGTGCTGGGCGCCATCGGCATGACCCTGTGCGAGAGCTACCAGCGCGATGGCGAGGAAGTGCTGGTCTATGAGAGCCTGGCGCGGACTGGCTGACACACCTGTTTCACAAATCTGTCGCCGTTTCGTTCGACGATCTGTCACGTATGCCGGGCTAGGCCTCCGCTCCGACGCTCTCCAGGAGGGATCCCATGCGCCTGCCCCGCCGCTCGCTTCTTGCCGCCGCCGCCGCCATGGCCCTGCCGGTGGCTGCGCAGGCCCAGACCCAGGACCTCAAGCTCGCTGTCACCGACGTGGTGGGGCTGGAGAACCTGCAGCGTGAATATGCGCCGTTCCAGAAGCTGCTCTCCGAGAAGGCCGGCGTGAAGATCGAGCTCTTCCCGGTGCCCAACCGCACTGCGGCGGTGGAAGCACTGAACGCCCGCAAGGTGGACCTGGTGCTGACCGGCCCCGCGGAATACGTGGTGTTCAAGAAGCGCACCGATGCCAAGCTCGTCGTCGGCCTCGCCCGCAACGAGTATTTCGGCACCCTCGTCACCCTGGCCAATTCGGGGATCGAGGGCGTTGAGGACCTGAAGGGCAAGAAGGTCGCGCTGGGCGATGTCGGCTCCACCTCGCGCCATCTCGCCCCCATGCAGCTGATGGCCGATCTCGGGCTGGACCCGCGGCGGGACGTGCAGATCGTCCACATCAACCGCAACGTGGGCGTGGAGGCGATGCGCCGCGGCGATGTCGCCGCCGTCGGCATCAACCGCTCCGACATGCCCGGCCTGCAGCGCCGCTTCCCCGATGCGGTGTTCAAGGTGATCGCCCGCGGCCGCGACCTGCCGAACGACATGATCCTCGCCGGCCCGCATGTGGCGGACGATACCGTGGCGCGCGTGCGCCGGGTGTTCTCCGAGAATTCGGACGCGCTGATCGCCGCCATCCTCCTGGGACCCGACGAGAACCAGAAGTTCCAGGGCATGCGCTTCGTGCCAAGCATCACCGACCGCGACTACAACTACGTGCGCAAGATGTACGCCACGATCGGCCAGCCGCAATTCGCCGATTTCGTCGGCAACTAGGCATGGACGCGGAGCCCGCCCCAAGGGCGGGAACGGCTGCGGCGGGCGCCGACCTCGCGGTGGCCGGCGTGGCCAAGCGCTTCGCCGCCACCCAGGTGCTGGAAGGCGTCGATTTCACCGTGCCCGCCGGCCAGGCGGTGGCGCTGATCGGCGCCAACGGGGCCGGCAAGTCCACCCTGCTGCGCTGCTGCCTGCGCCTGATCGAGCCGGATGCGGGCACCATCCGCCTGCTTGGCCGCGATGTGCGCGCGCTGGATGCCGGCGGGCTGCGCGCCCTGCGCGCCGAGGTTGGCTTCGTGTTCCAGAAGCACAACCTGGTCGGCCGCCTTTCGGCGCTGAGCAATGTGCTGCACGGCGCCCTCGGCCGCGCCGCGTTCGGCCGCGCCTGGTTCCAGTCCCTCGCCCCGCAGGATTTGCGCGCGGAGGCGATGCAGTGTCTTGAGCGGGTGGGCCTTGCCGACATCGCCACGCGCCGCGCCGACAGGCTCTCCGGCGGCCAGTCCCAGCGCGTGGCCATCGCCCGCGCGCTGATGCAGCGCCCGCGCCTGATGTTCGCCGACGAGCCGGTGGCCAGCCTGGATCCCGCCGCCGGCGAGGAGGTGATGGCGCTGTTCCTCGACCTTATCCGCCGCCAGGGCCTGACGCTGCTGTTCACCTCGCACGACCTGGCCCACGCCATCGCCTTTGCCGACCGCGTGATTGCGCTGCGGGCGGGGCGGATCGTGCTGGATGCGCCCGCCGACACTCTTGAGGTCGCGCAGCTGCGCGCGTTGTACGACTGATGCAGAAAGCCGCCCCGCCCCGTTTCGAGCAGCCCGGCATCCTGGCCTTCGCCGCCTGGCTGGCGGTGGTGCTGTTCTTTGCCGTCTCGCTCTCTGGCACCCGCGCCTCGTTCGGCGACCTCGTGGGCGGCGTGCCGCAGATTGTGCGCCTGGTGGGCGAGATGCTGCCGCCCTCCACCGCCCGCCTTGGCCCGGTTGGCTGGGCGCTGCTGGAAACCTTCCAGATGGCCTTCGTGGGCACCGTGTTCGGCGTGCTGCTGAGCGTGCCGCTGGCCGTGCTGGCCACACGCCAACTCTCGCCGCACCCGGCCGTGTACCACACCGCGCGCACCGCCATCGCCTTCTTCCGCACCGTGCCGGATCTGGTATGGGCGCTGTTGTTCGTGGTTTCCGTCGGCCTTGGCCCGTTTGCCGGCGCGCTTGCCATCATCGTGGACAAGCTCGGCTTCTGTGGCCGGTTCTTTGCCGAGGCGATGGAGGAGGCCGATCGCGGCCCGCAGGAAGCGCTGGCCGCACTCGGCGCCCGGCGCAGCGCGCTGGTGGCCTGCGCGGTGCTGCCGGCCGCCATGCCCTCCTTCGTCGCCACCTCGCTGTTCAGCCTGGAGAAGGCCACGCGCTCCTCCGTCGTGCTTGGCCTTGTCGGCGCCGGTGGCATCGGCATCGAGTTGAAGGTGGCCATGGACCTGTTCAGCTACGACGAGGCCGCCACCATCATCCTGGCGATCTTCGCCCTGGTGCTGGTGGTGGAGCGGGCCAGCACCTGGCTGCGCGGACGCATGATCTAGAGCAACAGCCGATCGGATAGAATCATCCGATCGGCTTAAGTTGCTCGCCAAAACAAAGGGCTAGAGTGGTGGCCGACCGTCTGTCAGGTCGGCTACCGCTCTAGCCTGCACGTAAGGTTTTGTTACGCGAATCGAGCCACTTCACGCAACGTTCCGCCCGAATGCCCCGGCAGCCCCGCCGGGGGAAACCGGAAGAGGCGGCAATGAAGACCGAACTCGCCATGCTGGTGGGCGCTGTGGTCCTGGCGATGATCCAGGTTGTGGTCGCCGTTTTCGGCGCCATGCTCCAGGTGGGCCTGCCAGTGCTGGCCGGCAACCGATAGAACATTCCGGATATCCTGGGCTGGGCCGGCCGCGCGGGCCGGGCCCATCGCAATATGCTGGAAAGCCTGGTGCTGTTCGCCGCCCTGGTGCTCACCGCCCATGCCGCCGGCATCAGCAACGCCATGACGGTACTGGGCGCCCAGCTGTTTCTGTGGGGCCGCGTGGCCTATGCCGTGCTGTATGTGGCCGGCGTGCCCTGGGCCCGCACCGCCGCCTGGGCCGCCGCGGTGCTGGGGATGCTGATGATCCTGTCGCAGATGGTGTAGCGGCGGCGGATTACTCCGCCGGTTCCACCGGCTCCGGCTTCTTCTTCTCGTGCTTCAGCTTCTCCATCGCCTGCTGCACGTGGCGGGAGAACACGAATTCCGCCGGGCGCTGGTTCGACAGGTCGATATCGGGCGCCATCGGGCCGGTGGTGCGGATGCCGCGCAGTTCCACCATCGCCGCCTTCAGCGGGTTCTTGATGGAATGGGCGACCGCGGTGGCCTCGTAGCCGGAATGGACCATGCAGTCGGCGCATTTCTCGTAGTTGCCGGTGCCGTACTTGTCCCAGTCGGTGGTTTCCATCAGTTCCTTGAACGTCTTGGCGTAGCCTTCGCCCAGCAAGTAGCAAGGCCGCTGCCAGCCGAAATAGGTGCGCGTGGGGTTGCCCCAGGGCGTGCAGTGGAAGGTCTGGTTGCCCGCCAGGAAATCCAGGAACATGGAGCTCTGGTTGAACTGCCACTTCTTCTTCTGCGGCAGCGCGCGGGAGAAGATGCCGCGGAACAGGTCCTTGGTGGCCTTGCGGTTCAGGAAGTGCTGCTGGTCTGGCGCGCGTTCATAGGCATAGCCGGGCGAGACCGAGATGCCGTCGATGCCCATCTCCGTCACGTCGTCGAAGAAGCGGGCCATGCGCTCGGGGTCGGCGTTGTTGAACAGGGTGGCGTTGATGATCACGCGGAACCCGGCGGCCTTCGCCTTGGCGATTGCGGAAACGCAGCGATCGTACACGCCTTCCTGGCAGACGGACTTGTCGTGGTCGTCGCGGTTGCCATCGAGGTGGACGGACCAGGTGAAGTAGGGGTCGGGCTTGAACTGCTCCATCTTCTTTTCGAGCAGCAGGGCGTTGGTGCAGACGATCACGTATTTCTTGCGGGCGATCACGCCCTGCACCACCTGGTCCAGCTCCTTGTGCAGCAGCGGTTCGCCGCCGGCGATCACCACCACGGGGGCGCCGCACTCGTCCACCGCCTCCAGGCACTCGGCCACGGACAGGCGCTGGTTCAGGATCTCGGCCGGGTAGTCGATCTTGCCGCAGCCGGCGCAGGCCAGGTTGCAGCGGAACAGCGGCTCCAGCATCAGCACCAGCGGGTAGCGCTTGCGCCCCAGCAGATGCTGCTTGACCACGTAGGCGCCCACGCGGAGCGCTTGGTGCAGGGGGATTGCCATGGTGCCGGTCCCGGTGCGAGAAGAAATACGAACGCGACGTCGCGTTCTCGTTTTCCCTTTAGGGTCGCGCCATGGGCCTGTCAACGACTGCCACCGCTCCAACCTACACTGGCCAGACCTCCACTGGCCGAACCTCCACCGCCCCTAGGCGCGATCCCGTGCAGGAACGCAGCCAGGAGACGGTTGGCCGCATCCGGGCCGCCGCCGCGCGGCTGTTGGCCGGCGGCACCGCGGCGCAGGCGCTGACCACCGCGCAGATCGCCACCGAGGCGGCACTGTCCGTCGGCGCGCTGTATCGCTTCTTCCCGGACAAGCAGGCGATCATCGACGCGGTCGCGCTGGCCCATCTGGAGGCCTTCCAGGACGAGCTGGCCGGGCTGCTGCTGGCCGACCTGCCGGAAACCCCGGTGGCCTTCCTCGGCGCCGTGATTGATGCCTTCGCCGCCTATCTCGGCGCCCACCCGGATTTCCGCACGCTGGCCTATGGCACCCCCGCCCTGCCCGCCCGAGCCATCAGCCCCGCCCTGTTCGAGCGCGAGGCCGGGGAGGGCGCGCTGGCCGAATTGCTGCGCGAGTCGCTCGTTACGCTCTACGGGCTGGAGCCGGGCGCGGACTTCCCGTTCCGCCTGCGCATCGCCGCCGAGCTTGGCGACAGGCTGATTGCGCACGCCTTCGCGCAGACGGAACCCGCGCTGCGCGCGCGCATCCTGGCCGAGGCTAAATCGATCCTGGCGCCCTACCTTTTCCCTGCCGCCTGACCGCTCCGCGCCCGATAACGTTGCCATTCGTTATTGTCACGGTTTTTATCTTGCAGTCCAGGGCAACAGATTTTAACATTTGGGAGTTATGATACCCTAACGTCACAACGCATATGTGGCGCAACACGTTGGCGGAAAGCGTGCCTTTCCGTACGGAGCCGGATGTGACGCCTGGAACCTATATTCCGCATGTCGACCTGCTCATGCAGGCTTTGCGCATCTCGCGGGACAGGCTGGACGGGCGCAGCAAGATCGCCGTGGACCCCCGCCTTCTGGTCCATGTCCTGCGCCAGATCGTCGCCGCCCAGCCTTTCGACGACTCCTTCTACCTCACCGCCTACGACGACGTTGCCACCGCCCATAACCGCGGCGAGATCGGCGACCTGCACCGCCATTTCGTGGAGGCCGGCTTCCTGGAAGGCCGCCTGGGTGCCGCGCCGGTGGTCGATTCGGCCTACTACCTCGCCACCTACCCCGATGTTGGCCGCGCCATCGCCGCCGGCCAGATCGCTTCGGCGGAGGACCACTATATCCAGCGCGGCGCCGCCGAAGGCCGCGCGCCGAACCCGGGCTGCGCGGAGCAAGTCGAACGCTGGATGACCGTTCTCAACCCCGAGGGCTGAACCCCGCCTAGGCGAGGTGGCGCAGCGCGCTCACGGCGAGTTCCACCGCCAGACGCGCGCCACGGCGCTCCGGATCACCGGCGGGATCATAGGCCGCGATCCCCAGGCACTTCAGCGGCACCGCCCGCGCCGCCGCCGCTACCGAATCGGCCAGTGCCTGCGGTGAAGGCCAGTGCGGGGCATTGGTCAGCTGCCCCGGCACCGCCTCCGGCCCGGCCACGTCCAGGTCGATGTGCATGTACCACCCGCCCGCCGCCCCGGCGCGCGGCGCCAGCAGCGAAGTGGTGCGCGCGCCGGCATCCGCCCCCATCGCATCCGCATCCAGCCGCGCGAAGGGGTGTGCGGCCAGCGCCGCCTCCTCCTCGGGGTCGAGGTCCGAGGCCCCGATCACCGCCGCGGCTTCCGGCCGCACCGCCGGCACCAGCCCGGCCGCCTCGCGCCAGTCATCGAATTCCCAGCCCAGCGCCACCGCGAAAGGCATGCCGCCCAGCAGCCCGGTGGAGGTGGTGCGCAGCGTGTGGATGTCGCCATGCGCATCGAACCAGGCGACCCCGGCCGATCCGCAGGCCCGCGCCACCCCGCCCGCCGGCCCCACGCATTGCGTGCAATTGCCCTGCAGCACCAGCGGCATCGCCCCGGCCGCGATCGCCGCCGCCACCTGGCCCGAGACCCAGCCGGCGATGATGCCGAGATTGGTCACCGGGTCGCGCGTCCGCGCCTCACGGGCCAGCGACGCTTCGAGCGGCACGGCGACCATATGCCCCGCCGCCTCCAGCGCCGCGGCCAGCCCGGCCTGCATCATGGCGGCTGGGCCCTTGGCCGCCCCCCAGCGCGCCACGTCGTTGGCGAAGGGAACCAGAATGGGTTGAATCAGCATGGCGGGCCTCAGGCAGGGGGAATGAAGGGCTGGGCCACGGCGCGGAACACCTCCTGGCGCTCCAGCGCGGCGCACTGCGCCACCAGTGTCAGCAGCCGCTGTTCGGCCAGCAGCCCCGGATGCGCCTCGCGCACGAAGCGCCAGGCGCAGGCCAGGGCGATATCGGCGTGGGAGAGCGTGCCGAACCAGAACCCGTCTGGCCGGCTGACCGCTTCCGCCTCCAGCGCCAGCGCGGTGGCGGCGATCTGCTCGCGGCAGCGCGCCACCCATTGCGGGGAAACAGTGTCGTGCAGGCGCATCTCGTAGAACAGCGCCACGGCCTTGTCCGCCAGCCCCGTCGCCAGCCCCTCGATGCGCAGCGCCGCATCGCGCGCCGCCCCGCCGGCCGGGCGCATGGCCACCGTGGCGCGCCGGTCGATGTGGTCCAGCATGGCGTGGCTGTCCACCAGCACGCCGCCATCCTCCAGCACCATCGTCGGCACCCTGGTTAGCGGGTTCACCGAACGCAGCCGCCTTGCATCGCCGAAGCTGGACCATGGCAAATGCCGGAAGCCGATGCCGGCATGGGTCAGCGCGATGCCCACCCGGCGCACGAAGGGCGAATCATACTGCCCGATCAGGTGAAGTGTGCCGGGCTGGATCTCGGGATCGTGGCTCATATCCAGGGATGTGCCGCAGCCCGCTTCACCTGACAACCTCAGCCGGCTACCAGGCCGCATCCAGCAGCTGCCGCACCACGGCCGGCCCGTCGATCTTGCGCGGGTTGGTGTGCACCATCCGGTCGTGCATGGAGCCCTCGGCGATCACGTCCAGCTGGTCTGCCCGCACGCCGACGTCGCGCAGCGTCTGCGGCAGGCCGAGTGCCCCCACCAGGGCCGCCACCGCATCGGCCGCCTGGCCGCCCGGCATTCCCAGCGCGTCCGCCACCCAGCCCTGGCGCACCGCGTTCACCGGCAGGTTGAACCGCAGCACATGAGGCAGCATCACGCAGGAGGTGTAGCCATGCGCCACGCCCGCCGTGCCGCCGAGCACATGCCCGATGCCGTGGCTCGCCCCCTTGGTCACCCCGTTCTGGGAGCCGACCATCGAAAGCCACGCGCCGAGCTGGCAATCCAGCCGTGCGGCGAGGTCGGCGGGATCGGCCTTGCACGCCCGCAAGCCCTGCCCCAGCAGCCGCAGCGCGTGCAGGGAGGCGCCGTCGCTCATCGGCTGGGAATTGCTGGAGCACAGATCCTCCACCGCATGGTCCACCGCGCGGATGCCGGTGGACAGCCACAGCCATTCCGGCGTCGCCACCGTCACCGCGGGATCCAGGATCACGGAAACCGGGATCATGCTGGAGGAGGCATAGCTTTCCTTGCGCGGCGGCCCGCCATCGGCGGGTGCCGTGTCGGTGCAGCCGGCGAAGCTGGTGAACTCCCCGGCCGAGAGCGTGGTGGGGATGGAAACGGTGCGGATGCCCGCCAGCGTTTTCGGCCGCCGCGTTACCCCATCGGGCCCGGTGATCGCGCGCAGCCGGTCCAGGTCGCGCGGCTCCGCGATGTCGTTGGCCAGGCACATGCCGATCATCTTGGCCGCATCCGTCACGGAGCCGCCGCCCAGCGTCACCAGCAGGTCCGCCCCCGCCGCGCGCGCCGCGTTCGCCGCCGCCACCACGTCGATGCGCGGGGTATGCGCGCAGATCCGCGTCCAGGTGCCGGCGAGGTGGCGGCCCAACGCCGCCTGGGCGCGGGCCACGAAATCCGTCTCACGCGAAAGCGTGCCGCCGGCGATCAGGAACACCCGCTCCGCCCCCAGCCGCGCCCGTTCCTCCGCCAGCGCGGCGGCGAAATCCTGGCCGTAGAGCACACGCTCCATGTTCGGGTAGCGGTAGGTTCCCTGCGGCATCGCCCCCATCGTCATCTCCCTCACGGCAGTACGGTATTGGTGAAATAGAAGGAGGTCGGGCGGGTGCCCTGCAGGTCGCCCGCGGCGCGCATCGCCTCGATCATCGCCTGCCACCCCTCCACGGGTTGCTGCCCCCAGCCCGGCGCGCCGGACGGCATCACGGTGGCCAGGAAGGCGCCCAGCGCGGCCACGCAGCCCTCCTGCGTCGCCACCATCCTGAAATGCGGACGCGCCGCCTCGCAGGCCCCGGCCGGGTCTGCCGCGGCATCCACGAACCCCGCCCGCACCGCCGACAGCGCCCGCTTCACCAGCGCGGGGTTGGCCGCCAGCACCGTCTGGTTCACCACGAAGCCGAAGCCCATCAGCGGCACGCCGAGATCGGCCAGCTCCAGCACCTCCGCCTCCAGCCCCTGCTCGCGCAGGGCCGCGCGCAGCAACAGCCCGTCGCCGATCACCACGTCCAGCTTGCCGCCCACCAGGTCCGGCAGCTTGCCGGCGCGATCCGTGGGCACCACCGTCATGGCGCTGATGCCGATGCCATGGGCGCGGCGGAACAGCGACAGCGCCGTGGTGTCGATCGAGCCCGGGGAGATCCCCAGCCGCAGCCCTTCCACAGCCCGCGGCGTGGTCAGCCGCACCCGGCCCTGCACGCCCACCAGCGCCAGCGTGGTGCGCGGCTGGTAGATGGCCACCATGCGCAGCGGCGTGCCGCTGGCAATCGCCGCCGCCGCTGCCGGTGCGGTCACGTGGCCGATATCGAAGCCGCGCTGCCCCACCAGCACCGCCACCATGTTGGGGCCCAGCCCGGGCTCGATCAGCAGCTCGATCCCCTCGCGCTCGAAATGGCCGCGCAGCACCGCCGTCAGGATCGGCACGTGATGCGGCTGGTAGGCGGTGTCCACCAGCAGCCGCAACGGCTCCGCCGCGGCAGGCACGGCGCCGGCCAGCAGCATCAGGGCGGCAAGAAGCAGGCGTCGGGCGCGGTGCATTCGTCTCCGGGCGGTACGTGTCTGGCGTCCGCCAGCAGATAGCCACTCCGCACCGCCCGCGCCAGCACCCGCCGCACCGCCGCCTCTCCCATGCGCGTGATCCTGCCCTCGACCGGGCCCGCCTTCCCCGCCATCATCCCGCCCCCGCGACTCCCGGAGCCCCACGTGACCGAACCGCAAGCCGACCTGATCCACGCCCGTTACCGCGACCCCGCCATTGCCGCCGGGCTGGAGATCAACCCGGTGCTGGAGACGATCCTGCGCCACAGCTCCTGCCGCGCCTTCCTGCCGGATGCGATCCCGCAGGCGAAGCTGGAGGCCATCATCGCCGCCGCCTCCGCGGCCGCCACCTCCTCCAACCTGCAGCTCTGGAGCCTGATGGTGGTGGAGGACCCCGCCCGCAAATCCCGCCTCGCGGCCCTGGCCGGCGGCCAGAAGCATATCGAGCAATCGCCCACCTTCCTGGTGTGGCTCGCCGACCTCGCCCGGCTGGACACGATCTCGCGCCAGAACCAGGACCCGGTGGAGGGCCTGCAGTACCTCGAACTCTTCATGGTCGCGCTGATCGATGCCGCGCTGGCCGCGCAGAACGCCGTGGTGGCGCTGGAATCGCTCGGCCTCGGCTCCGTCTATATCGGCGCGCTGCGCAACCAGCCGGAAAAGGTCGCCGCCGAGCTGGGCCTGCCCAAGCTGGTTTTCCCCGCTTTCGGCCTGTCGATCGGCGTGCCGGACCCGAAGGGCGCCAGCGGCATCAAGCCGCGCCTGCCGCAGGGCGTTGTCGTGCACCGCGAGCAATACGACCCGACCTTGGATCCGGCGACGATCGCCGCCTATGACAGCCGCATGTCCGCCTTCCAGACCGAGCAGCGCATGCCGGATGAACGCTGGACCCAACGCGTGATCCAGCGCGTGAAGACCCCGGCCTCCCTCTCCGGCCGCCACCGCATGAAGGAAGCGCTGGCCAATCTGGGCTTCGAGCTGAAGTAGAAGCTACCGGGGAGACCCCGCCAGCAGCGCCTTCGTGGCTTCGTGGCGCGGCCAGCCGAACACCGTGTCGGCCAGCCCGTCCTCCACGATGGCGCCCTGGTGCATCACCAGCACGCGCTCGCACAAATGCCGCGCCACGGCCAGGTCGCGGCACACCAGCAGCAGCGCGAAATCCAGCCGGTGGCGCAGGCGCAGCAGCAGGCCCAGCAGGTCGGCCTGCGCCGGCGCATCGAGCCCGTCGAACAGCCCGTCCGCCACCAGCAGCTTCGGCTCGCCGCACAGGGCACGGGCCAGCGCCACCCGCCGGCGCTGCGCCTCGCCCAGCTGCCCCGGCAGCCGCACGCCCAGCGCCAGCGGCATGCCCATCTCGGCCAGGAGCTGGCGCGCCCGCGTCTCCCGCACCCGGGACCGCGACTGGCGCACCGCCAGCGCCTCCGTCACGATGTCCGAAACGCGGCGCCACGGGGTCAGTGCCGCCTGCGCCTCGTCGAACACCATCTGCACCGTGGCCGCGTGCTGCTGCCGCGCGCTGGCGGCGTCCACCGACACATCCACCCCGGCCAGCATGATCCGCCCAGCCGCCGGCTGCTCCAGCCCCGCCGCCAGCCGCGCGAGCAGGGAGGCACCGCAGCCCTCCTCCCCCACCACGGCCACGAACTCCCCGGGCGTGATGCGCAGCGAAATGTCGTGCACCGCCGCCACCGTCTCCCGCCGCCAGGCCGGGCCTGTTGTCACCGCCTTGCCCACCCCCTCCAGCGCCAGCACCGGCACCTCGCCTACCGGGCGCCAGGGCGGCGGCGGCACCTCGCCCTGGGCCACGATCGTCGGCACCAGGCCGGGCCGGATGCAGGCGCTGCGATGCGCGTCGCCTTCCAGCGGCGGCTCGGTGCGCAGGCAGTATTCCGCCCGCACCGGGCAGCGCGGCGCGAAGCGGCAGCCGGCCACCCCCGCCAGGGCACGTTCGCCGGCAGCAGGCTCCGGCAGCAGGTATAGATCCGGCCGGGCACCGCGCATCGGCGGGGTGGCCAGCAGCAGGCTGCTTGTGTAGGGATGGCGCGGCGCCCGCAGCACGGACGCCGCCGGGCCGATCTCCACGATGTCGCCGCCCGTCATCACCGCCAGCTCGTCGCAGATCGCGCCGGCCAGCAGCAGGTCCCGGGTGATCAGCAGCATCGCCGCACCCTGGGCCCGCCGCAGCGCCTGGATCGCCGCCAGCACGCGGCCCTGCGCGGCGGCATCCAGCGCTGCCGTCGGCTCCTCCGCCACCACCAGCTTCGGCGCCCCGGCAAAGGCCATCGCCACCAGCACCAGCTGGCACTGCTCCTGCGACAGATGGTGCGGCAGGCGGCCGAGCACCGCCTCCGCCACGCCCACCCCGGCCAGCGCCGCCACGGCCTTTGCGCGCAGCTCCCGCCGCGCCACGCCGAGCCGCCGCAGATGCGCTTCCAGCTGCGCCCCCACCGTGCGCGCGGGATGCAGTGCGGCAAGCGGCGATGGGGGCAGGAAGGCGATCTCGCGCCCCAGCAACCCGCGCATCTCATCCGCCGGCATCGCCATCAGCTCCGCGCCCAGGAACGAGAGCGAGCCATGCACCATCGCCAGCCCCGGCGGCAGACGCTGCGCCACCGCCCGCCCCACCACCGCCGCCCCGGCGCCCGCCTCCTCCACCAGCCCCAGCACCTGCCCGGGTTCCACCGTGAAGTTGATGCCGCGCAGCACCGGCACCGCCCCGCCCCGCCGGCGCGCCTCCACCGTCAGACCGCGCGCGGCGAGCACGCTCATGGCCCGTCTCCCGCCATCGCATCATCCGCCAGCCGGGCTTCAGGCAACGCCAGCCCCATCGTGCCGCGCAGCCCGTCGCCCAGCAGCGCCAGCCCGGCCATCACCGAAAACAGCACCACGCCCGGCGCCACCAGGTTGATCGGCGCCAGGAACACCACCTCCCACCCATCCGCCAGCATCCGCCCCCAGGACAGCCGGTCTGGCGCGCCGCCCAGGTCCAGGAAGGCCAGCACCGCCTCCAGCCCCACCGCCCCCGCGGCCACCCATGCCAGCAATGCCAGCGCCGCCGGCAGCACCGCCGGCACCACCTCGCGCCACAGCACCTGCCCGCGCGGGAAGCCCAGCATCAGCGCCGCCGCCACATGCCCGCGCCCCGCCACCGCTTGCAGCTCGGCGCGCAGCACCCGGCAGAACAGCGGCCAGGCCGACAGCATCGCCGCCATCGCCACGCCGGACCCGCCCGCCACCAGCAGCAGCGCCAGCACCACGGGCGGAAACGCCACCCATGCCGCCGCCAGCCATCCCACCGCGCGTTCCACCCGCCCGCCCAGCCAGCCCGCCGCCAGGCCGAGGCCGCCGCCCAGCAGCAGCGCCCCCAGCGCCGCCGGGAGCGCCACCAGCACCGCCGCCCGCGCCCCGAACATCAGCCGCGAGAGCACGCACCGCCCCAGCCCATCCGTGCCCAGCGGATACACCCCACGCAGCTCGATCGGCCGCAGCGTCAGCGACAGGTCCTGCGCCAGCGGGTCATGCGGCGCCAGCACCGGCGCCACCACCGCGATCGCCAGCACCGCCAGCACCGAGAGCAACCCCAGCAACACCCGGCCGGAACGCACCCAGCGCGGCCACAAGTAGCGCCGCAAGAACCGCATCATGCCCGCACCCGCGGGGCGAGGCCGCGGCACACCCCCTCCACCACCGCCTGCGCCAGCACTGCCACCACGGCGAAGGCCAAGCCGGCCACCTGCAGCACCGGCAGGTCCGCCGCGCGCACCGCCTCCACCAGCAACCGGCCCAGCCCGGGATAGCCGCACACCGCCTCCACCACCGCCACCCCGCCCAGCAGCAGCACGAACTGCCGCCCCAGCGCCGCCAGCGCCGGCACGGCCGCCAGCGGCAGCGCCTGCCCCCACAGCACCTGCGCGCCAGACAGCCCGCGCAGCCGCGCCTGGTCGATGAACGGCGCGCGATACGCCTCGGCCAACGCCGCGCCCAGCACCCGCATCACCGGCGGTGCGAAGCCCAGCCCCAGCGCCACCGCCGGCAGCACCAGGTGGCCCAGCGCACTGCCGAACACCGCCAGGTCACCCGCAGCCAGCGCATCCAGCAGCAGGAACCCTGTCCCCGGCGGCCACGCCAAGCCGGGCGCCAGCCGCCCGCCCACGGGTGCAACGGGCCATCCCAGCGCGAAGACCAGCACCAACAGCAACGCCCACAGCAGCGCCGGCACCGCCATCATCAACGTCGTGCCGGTCTCGGCCAGCGCCGCCCGCCCTTCCCGCTGGCCGCCCTCGCGCCGCAGCGCGAACAGCAGCAACCCACCGGAAAATCCCAGCACCCCGCACACCACCCCCGCCAGCGCGGCCAATTCCAGCGTCGCGGGCAACGCCGTGCCCACCAGCCGCGCCACCGGCACCCCCATCTGCGCCGAAAGCCCCCACTCGCCCGATAGCATCTGGCCGAGCCAGATCACGTATTGCACCGGCAACAGCCCATCGAGCCCCAGCACCACCCGCATGGCCGCGATCTCCGCCTCCGTCGCTCCCGGCGCCAGCGCCATCGCCGCCACATCCGCCGGCAGCACCCGCAGCACCACGAACAGCACCAGCGTGGCCAGCAGCAGCACCGGCACGGCCACCAGCAGCCGCCATCCCAGGCTCGCGATCACAGCCAGGCCATCGTGTGCGGCAGTATCCAGCCGGTACCGGAGGGCCGGTGGCTCAGCGCCTTGGCCCGCACCACCGTCTGCACGCCCTGCAGCAGCGGCATGCAGGCCCCCGCCGCCACCGCCTCGCGGCCCAGCGCCCGCCATTGCGCGCCGCGCTCGCCCGGATCCATCTCGGCTGCCAGCGCCGCCGCCTTGGCCCCCAGCCCCGCGCCGCGCCAGCAGGAGAACGGCATCCCGGGGTCCAGCAGCGCGCCGATCCCCGCCTCCGCCACCCCCGCCCCGGCATCGAACGACCACAGCACCGCGTCTGGCAGCCGCCCCGCCCGCGCCAGCTCCAGGTGCCGGGTCCCGTCGATCACCTCCAGCGCCGCCTCGATCCCCACCGCGCGCCACATCGCCACGATCGCCCGCGCCATGTCGAAATCACCGGGAAACTGCCCCCGCGTCGTCGCCAGCCGCACCTGCGCCGGTGTCTCCGTGGAAAAGCCGGACCGCTCCAGCAGCAGGATCGCCTGGTTGGGATCGTGCGGAAACGTGAACCGCTCCTCGAACCCCGCCGAGCCCGGCAGCGCCGGCAGCGACAGCGTCTGCCCCACCCCATAGGTGAAGGCGCGCACCAACGCCGCCTTGTCGATCGCGTGATGCGCCGCCAGCCGCACATTGGCATCGGCAAACCCGCCATCATCGCGCGCCTGCAGCAGCACCAGCCGGCTCGCCAGCCGCATCTCCGTTTCCAGCTCCGGCCGCGCCCCCAGCCGCGGCAGCTCGCGGGCCGGCACGCCCACCGCCATGTCCACCCGGCCAGACTGCACCGCCGCCACCCGCGCGCCGGCCTCGGGCATGATCTCCAGCACCACGCGCTTCAGCGCCGGCTTCGGCCCCCACCAGGCATCGTGGCGCTCCAGCACGATGCGCACTCCCGGCCGATGCTCCACCAGCCGGAACGGGCCGGAGCCGATCACCGCCCCACCCTGCGCGCCCTTCGGCACCACGAAGCTGCCCAGGAAGCCCAGCCACGCCAACGCCCACGGCGCCGGCCCGTCGAAGCGCATCACCGCCCGATCGGGCGACGGGGTCTCGATCGCCTCCAGCCGGCGCCACACACGCGCCGCATCCAGCCCGGGCACCGCGTGCAACCGCTCCAGGAAACTCCAGCGCAGATCAGCCGAGGTCAGGCGCGAGCCATCATGGAACGCCACGTCGTCGCGCAGCATCAGCTCCAGGCTGCGCCCATCCGGCGCCATCTCCCACCGCGTCACCAGCGCCGGCTCCAGCTCCAGCTCCAGCCGCGCATCGCGCTACAGCGGCGGATCGAACACCATGCGGTACACCGGCTGCGCATCAGCCAGCAGCAGGCGCTGCGGGTCCCAGCCCGGCACATCCGCCGGCCAGGCGATCGCCACGCTGTCACGCTCCTGCGCCCCTGCACCCCCCGCCGGCAGGCTGCCCGCAGCCAGCGCGCCGAGCAGGCCGCGCCGCCCAAGCCCGCCCATCCCATGCCTTTTTCGCAACATCAGCAGCGTTCTACCCCCGAACCATCCGCGCGAAAACCGCCCGCACGCAAACCGCCCGCAGGGGGAAACGGTTGACGCCCCCCCACCCCACTGGCTCAACTACCGCCGCAGCAAGGAGACACATTCGTGGCGGAACGGTCCTTCGCGCGCGAGGTCCAGGATTTGCGCCTCGGCGCCGGCGAGACCTTCCGGGGCGAGGGCATCCTCGCCGTCACCAAGGCACTGCTGCAATCCGGCGTCGGCTATGTCGCCGGCTACCAGGGCGCGCCGATCTCCCATCTGATGGACGTGCTGGCCGATGCCCAGGATATCCTCGGCGAGCTCGGCGTGCATTTCGAGCATAGCGCCAGCGAGGCCGCCGCCGCCGCCACGCTCGCTGCCTCGGTCAACTACCCGATCCGCGGCGCCGTTACCTGGAAATCCACCGCCGGCACCAACGTGGCGTGCGACGCACTGTCCAACCTCGCCTCCGGCGGCGTCCTGGGCGGCGCGCTGATCGTCATCGGCGAGGATTACGGCGAAGGCAGCTCCATCATGCAGGAGCGCACCCACGCCTTCGCCATGAAGTCGCAGATCTGGCTGATGGACCCGCGGCCGAACCTGCCCAGCATCGTGGCCGCCGTGGAGCACGGCTTCGCCCTGTCGGAAGCCTCCAACACCCCGGTGATGCTCCAGCTGCGCATCCGCGCCTGCCACGTCCATGGCAGCTTCGCAGCCTCGGACAACCGCAAGCCCGCCTTCCCGCTGGCGCAAGCCCTGGAGAACCCGGTGCGCGACCCCATGCGCATCGTCCTGCCGCCGGCCAGCTACCTGCACGAGCAGGAGAAGATCAAAACCCGCTGGCCCAATGCCGTGCGCTACATCCGCGAACACGGCCTCAACGAAACCTTCGATGGCGACATCACCGAACTCGGCATCATCACCCAGGGCGGCATGTACAACGGCGTGCTGCGCGCCCTGCACGGCCTGGGCCTCGCCACCATCGACGGCACCACCCGCATCCCCATCCACGTCCTGAACGTCACCTACCCGCTGGTGGACGAAGACCTCGCCGCCTTCTGCGCCACGAAACGCGCCGTGCTGATGGTGGAGGAAGGCCAGCCGGAATTCCTCGAACAGGCGCTCAACACCATCCTGCGCCGTGCGGACATCCAAACCAGGATCGCCGGCAAGGATGCCTTGCCCATGGCCGGCGAATACACCGCCCAAGTCCTCTCCGACGGAATGTGCGCCTTCCTCACCAAGCACGCGCCCGACCTCCCCCTCGCGCAGCCACCCGACCCCCGCCCCCTGCTCGCCCAGCCCACCATCGCCGCCCTCGCCCAGGCCGTGCCCCCGCGCCCACCCAGCTTCTGCACCGGCTGCCCGGAACGCCCGATCTTCGCCGCCATGAAGCTGGTGCAGCAGGAACTCGGCCCGCACCACATCACCGGCGACATCGGCTGCCACCTCTTCGCGCTGAACGAGCCCTTCAACATCGGCTCCTCCACCATGGGCTACGGCCTCGGTTCCGCCTCCGCCTCCGCCTTCCAGGTGCCGCCCCAGCCTGGAAAAACGTCCAAGCGTGCCCTCTCGGTGATGGGCGACGGCGGCTTCTGGCACAACGGCCTGGTCAACGGCATCGGCAACGCCGTCTACAACCGGCACGACAGCGTCACCGTCATCGTCGACAATCACTACTCGGCGGCCACCGGCGGGCAGGACCTGCTCTCGTCGCGCGCGGAACCGCAGGGCCGCAGCACCAACCACCCGATCGAGGATGCCGTCCGCGGCGTCGGCGCCACCTGGGTGCGGCGCATCGACCGCACCTACGACGTCGCCAAGCTGCGCGACACCCTGCGCGAAGCCCTCACCACGAAAGACGCCGGCCCCAAATTCGTCATCGCCAGCAGCGAATGCATGCTGAACCGCCAGCGCCGCGAACGCCCCCTCTTCGCCGCCGCGGTGAAGAAGGGCGAGCGCATGGTGAAGCCCCGCTTCGGCGTGGATGAGGATGTCTGCACCGGCGACCATGCCTGCATCCGCCTCTCCGGCTGCCCCTCGCTCAGCACCAAGCCGAGCAACGACCCGCTGAAGCCCGACCCCGTCGCCGCCATCGACCAATCCTGCGTCGGCTGCGGAAATTGCGGCGAGGTGGCCGAGGCCGCCGTGCTCTGCCCCTCCTTCTACCGGGCGGACATCATCCACAACCCCACCTGGTGGGACCGCACGCTGGCCGCCCTGCGCGCCCGCGCCATCACCTGGCTGCAGGCCCGCCGCAGCGCCCGCGTGCTCGCCGTTTCATGAGCCGCCCGCTCTGCATCGCCATCACCGCCATGGGCGGCCAGGGCGGCGGCGTGCTCGCCGACTGGATCGTGGACCTCGCCGAACACGCCGGCTGGACCGCGCAATCCACCTCCGTCCCCGGCGTCGCCCAACGCACCGGGGCCACCATCTACTACGTCGAGATCATCAACCAACCCGGCGCCATCCTCGCCCTCATGCCCGTCCCCGGCGACGTCGACATTGTCATCGCCGCCGAGTTGATGGAAGCCGGCCGCGCCATCCAGCGCGGCCTCGTCACCCCCAACCGCACCACCCTCATCGCGTCCACCCATCGCGCCCTTTCGATGGCGGAAAAGATTAAGCCCGGCGACGGCACCGCCCCCAGCCCCCCCATCCTTGAAGCCGCCGCGCTGGCCGCCCACCGCCTGCTGGCAGCGGACATGCAAGAAGCCGCCGAGCGCGCCGGCAGCGTCATCTCCGCCGCCCTGTTCGGCGCCCTGGCCGCCAGCGCCGCCCTCCCCTTCCCCCGCGAGGCCTTCGAGCAAACCATCCGCCGCGCCGGCCTTGGCGTGGAACCCAGCCTGCGCGCCTTCGCCGCCGGGCACGACTCCGTCACCGCACCACCCCCAGCGCCCGTCACCCCGGCCACCCCACCGCAGCACATCGCCGGCCCCGACGCCGAACAACGCGCCTACGCCAGCGCCCTCGCCCGCCTCACCGACTTCCCCGAGCCCGCGCGCGAGATGCTCACCCACGGCCTGCGCCGCACCGCGGACTACCAGGACGCCGCCTACGCCCATGAATACCTCGACCGCGTCGCAGGCTTCACCTCGGACCCCACCCTGGCCACCGAAGCCGCCCGCTGGATCGCCGTCGCCATGGCCTATGACGACCCGATCCGCGTCGCCGACCTCAAAACCCGCCCCACCCGCACCACACGCCTGCACACCGAAATCGCCGCCACGCCGGCCCAGGTGATCGAAACCACCGAGTTCATGCACCCGCGCGTCGATGAACTCCTCGCCACCCTCCCCGCCAAACTCGGCGCCCGCCTCGAACGCTCGCCCCTCGCCCGCCGCCTGCTCAAGACTGCCTTCGAACGCCCCCGCCGCGTCCGCACCAACACGCTCTGGGGCTTCCTTCAGCTCTGGCTCGTCGCCCGCCTCCGCCCCCGCCGCCGCACCCTGCTGCGCCACGCCCGCGAAATGGCCCATATCGAAGCCTGGCTCGCCACCGTCCGCGCGCACGCCACCAACCCCGCCCTGGCCGCCGAACTCCTCGCCTGCCGCCGCCTGGTGAAGGGCTATTCCGACACCCACAGCCGCGGCACCGCCAAGTTCGACCAGGTCCTTACCGCCCTCCCCCTCATCGCCCACCGCAAAGACGCCGCAGCCTGGATCCGCCGCCTGCGCGAAGCCGCCCTCGCCGATGAACACGGCACGATCCTCGCCGGCGCCATCGCCACAATCCGCACCCTGGACCCCGAACCCGCCCATGCTTGAAATCCGTCCCGAACCCCCGCGCCAGCCCGAGATCATCGCCCTGCTCGAAGCGTCGGATGCCTTCTCCGAGGCCCTCTACCCCCCCGAAAGCAACCACCTGCTCGACGTCTCCAGCCTGGAGAAACCCAGCGTCCGCTTCTTCGTCGCGCGCCGCCACGGCATCGCCATCGCCTGCGGCTCCATCGTCATGGCCGAGGACGGCACGGCCGAGATCAAGCGCATGTTCGTCACGGAGGCAGCCCGCGGCACCGGCTGCGCCCAAGCCCTCATGGCCACGCTGGAAGAAGCCGCCCGCGCCGAAGGCGTCACTGCCCTGCGCCTCGAAACCGGCATCCACAGCCACGCCGCCATCCGCCTCTACGAACGCCACGGCTTCGCCCGCATCCCGCCCTTCGCCGACTACTGGGACGACCCGCTCAGCGTCTTCATGGAAAAGCCCCTCGTGCCCTCACGAAAGGACCACGCATGACCACCCTCGCCACCCTCGCCGCCGACCTCCTCACCGGCCGCGTCCGCGTCGTGGACCTCACCCAGACCCTCTCGCCCGATTTCCCCACCATCGTGCTGCCGCCCCAGTTCGGCCAGTGCGCCCCCTTCTCGATGGAAACCATCAGCCGCTACGACGACAAAGGCCCAGGCTGGTACTGGAACAACATCACCGTCGGCGAACACACCGGCACCCATTTCGACGCCCCGATCCACTGGGTCACCGGCAAGGATCTCCCCAACAACACCACCGACACCCTGCCCGTCCAAAACCTCATCGCCCCCGCCTGCGTCATCGACTGCTCGGCAGACGCCGCCAACAACGGCGACTACCTCCTCACCCCCGCCACCATCCAGGCCTGGGAAGCCCAGCACGGCACCATCCCCGCCGGCACCTGGGTCCTCTTCCGCACCGACTGGTCCAAGCGCTCCGGCGCCGCCTACGCCAACGTCCAGGAAGACGGCGCCCACACCCCAGGCCCCACCACCGAAGCCGTCCAACTCCTCGTCGATCGCGGCGTCCTCGGCTTCGGCGTGGAGACCATCGGCACCGACGCCGGCCAGGCCCACCTCATGACCCCGATGTACCCCGCCCACACCCTCATGCACGGCGCCGGCCGCTACGGCCTGCAATGCCTCTGTAACCTCGACCAACTCCCCCCCACCGGCGCCCTCGTCATCGCCCCACCTTTGAAAATCCAGGGCGGTTCCGGGTCCCCCCTCCGCGTGTTGGCTCTCGTCCCAGCATAAGCAAGCATGTTCTTTTTTGAAAAAAAGAACCAAAAAACTTTTCCGACTTGCTCCCGCGCCAGACCACTTGGCACGGGTGCAAGCGGATAAAGTTTTTTTTGCTTCTTTTTGTTCACAAAAAGAAGACTCTTCCTTAACCCCTAAAAGGAACCCCACCCCCATGCATAAGCTCTCCGGCTACCCGAACCGTTGGGGCCAGAAGCAGGGGGCGGAGATCCGCTTCCACATCGCCAGCGCCGGCAGCGCCCCCTTCGCCCTGCGCTTCGTTCGCCACATCTGCGCCGATCCGAATCCCGAAGGCCCGGGCTACGAGGAAATCGAAATGCCCTCGCCCCTGCCGGCCACGCTCCAGAGCCAGGAACAGGGCGCCTGGGCCGGCAGCTTCGCCCGCGCCGACGGCCTCGCCCTCCCCGCCGGCCCCCTCACCCTGCGCGCCACGATCTGGCCCACCACCCCTACCAATGGCGAACAGGGCATCCTCGCGCTAGACATGCCGGGCTGGTCCCTCGCCCTGGCCATCGGCCCGCAAGGCGGCACCATCGCCCGCGCCACGTCCGGCGCCCACAGCGTCACCGCCACCGTCGCCGCCCCGCTGATGGCCCGCCATTGGTATACCGTCACCGCCACCCTGGCTGCCGACGGCACCCTCACGCTGGACCAACGCCCCCACAAGCCGCTGAAGGGTGCCGGCACCGCCACCGCACATGGCGCCCTGCCCTGCCCCGGCGGCCCCGCCCGCGCCTTCATCGCCGCCCTGCCCCCCGCCCCCCTGCTACATAACGGCGCCAACCCGCGCGCCAGCGCCCACTACAACGGCAAGATCGAAGCCCCCGCCATCCTCGCCGGCACATCCACAGTGGCAGCCTGGGATTTCTCCAAGGGCATCCCCACCCAAACCGCCTTCGACACCGGCCCCCAGCAGGCCCACGCCACCCTCATGGCCCTGCCCACCCGCGCCATGACCGGCAGCACCTGGACCGGCACCGTCCACGACTGGAAAGCCGACCCCAGCCAATACGCGGCCATCCACTTCCACGACGACGACCAGGGCGACCTCGGCTGGTCCGAAACCTTCGCGCTGACCATCCCCACCACCTGGCCCAGCGGCTTCTACGCCGCCCACATCAAGAACGGTGCAGGCGAGGACTACATCCCCTTCTTCGTCCGCCCCGCCAAACCCAGCAGCGACGTCGCCTTCCTCGCCCCCACCTACACGTACCAAGTCTACGGCAACTTCGCGCGCGACAACCGGGGCGCCGAAATCCGCGAACGCGCCCAGGCCCGCGGTGCCCTGCTCGAAACGCCAGACATGAACCCGCAGTTCGGCCTCTCCACCTACAACCACCACTCGGATGGCTCCGGCGTCAGCCTGGTCTCCATGTTCCGCCCGCAGCTGGATACCCGCCCGCGCCAGATGCTCCACATGGACCCCGTCCACCCCCACGGCTCCGGCGGCCAGCGCATCGTGGTGGACAGCTACTTCATCCACTGGCTCCACCACGAAGGCATCGCGCACGACGTCATCACCGACCACGACCTGCACGAGGAAGGCGTCGAAGCCCTCGCCCCCTACCGCGTCGTCATCGCCGCCCAGCACCCAGAATACCATTCAGACCGCATGATGCAGTCCTTCGAGGACTACCTCTCAGGCGGCGGCCGCCTCATGTATCTCGGTGGCAACGGCTTCTACTGGCGCGCCGAACCCAGCGAACACGCCCCCGGCGCGCTGGAAGTCCGCCGCGCCGAATCCGGCATCCGCACCTGGGCCACCGAGCCTGGCGAGAACTACAACCAGTTCGGCGGCGCCTATGGCGGCCTCTGGCGCCGCATCGGCCGCGCCTCCCACAAACTGGTCGGCAGCGGCTTCTCCTGCCAGGGCCTACACCTCGGCTTCCCCTACAAATTCACCGACGGCATCAACAACCCCCGCGTCGCCTTCATGACCCCCGGCCTGGATGCCACCCCCGGCACGTTCTTCGGCGACCGCGGCCACCAGGGCGGCGGCGCCGCCGGCCACGAACTGGACAGCGTGAACTTCAAATACGGCTCGCCCGAACACACAATCATCGTCGCCAAGGGCATCGTCATCCACCCAGACTACGGCTGGGTGAACGAAGACATGCTCACCCAGAAACACCCCCTCCCGCAGGAAGACTGGGCCTGCGCCGACGCCTGCTTCTTCGAAACCCCAGCCGGCGGCGCGGTGTTCTCAGTGGGCTCCATGACCTGGGCCGGCAGCATGCCCATCCCCGGCACCCTGCGAAGCCTCACCACCAATGTGCTGAAGCGCTTCATGGACCCGGCGAAGTTCGCGTGGCCCGAGTAAGCAAGCGGTTCTTTTTTGAAAAAAGAACCAAAAAACTTTTATTCGTTTGCGCCGGGATTACCCTCGGCGCAAACGAATGACTTCCATGCTCACAGCATGACGACTCTTGTTTTGGGCTCAATCGGCTGCGCCCCACCCTCGTAGCTGCGCGCAATAATCTCCAGCACATGCGCCTGCACGTCGAGGCTCCGCGTCGAAACGTCCCCCGCCTCGATCCGCTCCACGAACGCCTGCATGATCTGCGCCGGCCCGCCGGCGGTCTTGAAACTCTGCACCGGCAGCGAATCAAACACCCCCGCCTCGCCCCCGAACCCGGCCCCATCCGGCCGCCACAGATGCACCGCCCCATCCGGCGCCCCGAAATACAGCGAGCCCTCGCGCCCGATCACCAGCACCCGCGCCCGCGTCGCGGTATGCGGCTGGCTCCCGTTCCAATGCGCATGCATGGAGGCAGCAACACCACTTTCCAGCACCAGGCTCACCAGCGCGCTATCCTCCACATCCGGCCGCACCACCGTTCCATCATCCAGCACCCGCTCGGCAAACCGCGTCGAAAGCGAAACGGTAAACCGCGAAGCCCCCCCGAACAGCATCGCGATCGAGGTCAGGTGATAGATCCCCAGATCCGCCAGAACCCCACCACCGGCCTGCGCCTTGTCATAGAACCACCCGGCATGCGTCGGCCCCTTGTGCCCCCGATGGCACTCCATCGCCGCCACCTCCCCAATCGCCCCCCGCGCGATCAACCCGGCCGCCAGAACGTGATCCGGCGTCTCGATGAACGGCAACGCCATGAACGTCACCGGCCGCGCCCGCACCGCCGCGGCCAACCGAGCCACCTCCTCTAGCGTCGGCACCAGCGGCTTCTCCACCAGCACATGCTTGCCCGCCGCCACCGCCATCTCGGCAAATCGCAAGTGCGTATCAGGCGCCGTCAGCACCAGCACCGCATCCACCCCGGTGTCCCCCACCACCGAAGCCACATCCGTCGACCACCGCGGAACCCCAAACCGCGCCGCACACGCGGCCATCCGGGCCTCATCCCGCCCCGCAATCGCCACCAGCTCCGCCCGCCCGGCCAACTCCGCCAGCTGCGGAAAATGCCGCCGCTGCGCGATATCCCCGTAGCCAACCGCCGCAATCCGAACCGTCACAGCACCACCGCCGAACCACCATCTGCCGCCCGCCGCCCGGCCTCCAGGATCGCCACCGCCTCCCGGTTCAACGCCACATCCAGCGTCGGATGCAGCGCCTCCCCGGTTTCGATGTGGTGCAGCATCTCCTCCCCGATCGTCCCCCGCCCCTCGGGCAACGGAACCCCTTCCTCCACCCGCGACGGCACCGCCGACCCACGCTCCTTGAACACCAGCACCTTCGCGCCATCCACCACCAACGTCCCGTGCGTCCCCATCACGATCGGCCCGTTCGGCACCCCGTTGTGGAAACTCGTCCAGCTCGCCTCGATTGTCCCCACCGCACGCGCAAACTTCAGCAGGAGCGTTGCATTGTCCTCGGCATCCCCGGGGCTCATCAGGTTCACCGCCATCGCCCGAACCTCCTGCGGCATCCCAACGATCCACGCCGCCAGGCACGCCCCGTAGCAGCAATAATCCAGCAGCGCCCCGCCCCCGGCCGCCGACTGGTGCCACCACTCCGAAGCCTTCTCCGCCTCGCTCACCAGCCCGATCGTCGTGGAACCCGGATGCAAACTCCCATGCGCCATCGGGCCCAGCGAGGCCATGTTCCGCCACCGGAACTGCACCACCTCGCCAATCTCCCCGCTCTCCACAATGGATTTCACCGCCCGCACCGCCGGCCGCCAGGTGATGGGCCAGTTCGTCACCAGCGCCACGCCGGCCGCCTTCGCCGCCGCGATCATCCGGTCCGTATCCGCAACACTCCCGGCCAGCGGCTTCTCCGTCAGCAGATGCACCCCCCGCCCCGCGAACGCCTCCGCCACCTCGGCATGCCGGCTGATCTCCGGGCAGAAGATCACCAGGTCCAGCTTCTCCTCCAGCAGCCCGCGCCACTCCTCGAACCGCCGCGGCCCACCCGGCGCCCCCAACGCCCGCTCCAAATTGGCCCGCCGGCTCCCCTCCACCGTGGTCAAGGAAGGCGTCGCCGGCACGGTATCCGCCACGCCGACGAAATCGCACCGTCCCGTCGCCGCCACCCGCTCCACGAGTTCATTGACGTGCATATGGGCAAACCCCACCACGCCCACCCGGTACCGCTTGGCCATGCCAGCTACTCCGCCAAAGCCCTCATCTGCGCATACAGATCGCTCTTCCCCTCGAACCCGATCCCCGGCAATTCCGGCAGCGTCACGAACCCGTCCTCCACCCGCACCCCATCCGGGAACCCGCCATAGGGCTGGAACAGATCGGGATAGCTCTCATTCCCCCCCAACCCCAGCCCGGCCGCGATCATCAGGCTCATCTGGTGCCCGCCATGCGGCACCACCCGCCGCCAGCTCCACCCGGCATCGCGGATCACCCCAAGCGTCCGCTGGAACTCGCACAACCCGTAGCTCAGCGCGCAATCAAACTGCAGGAAATCCCGATCCGCCCGCATCCCGCCATGGCGCAGCAAATTCCGCGCATCCTGGTGGCTGAACAGGTTCTCCCCGGTCGCCATCGGCCCGGGATAGAACTCCGCCAGCGCCGCCTGCAGCTGGTAATCCAGCGGGTCGCCCGCCTCCTCGTACCAGAACAGCCCATAGCCCCGCATCATCTTGGCGTAGGCAATCGCCGTCTCCAGGTCGAACCGCCCATTGGCATCCACCGCCAGCCGCGCCTTGCCATCCAGCTCGCGCAGCACCGCCTCGATCCGCCCACGATCGGCATCCACCGAATCCCCGCCGATCTTCATTTTCACCACGGTGTAGCCCCGGTCGAGATACGACCGCATCTCCGCGCAAAGCTGCGACGTATCCTTCCCAGGATAATAGTACCCCCCGGCCGCATACACGAACACGCGCGGATCGGCCTCAATCCCATGCCGCTCCGCCAGCAGCCGGAACAGCGGCTTGCCCGCGATCTTCGCCACCGCATCCCACACCGCCATGTCGATGGTACCGACAGCGACAGACCGCTCGCCATGCCCGCCCGGCTTCTCGTTCTTCATCATCGCGGCCCACACCGCATCCGGGTCCAGGTTGTCCCACGCCGCGTTCACCAGGCTCTTCGGATCCGCCTCCAGCACCCGGTCCCGGAACCGCTCGCGGATCAACCCGCCCTGGCCATACCGGCCATTGGAATTGAACCCATACCCGATCACGGTCTTCCCATCGCGCACCTGGTCGGTCACCACCGCCACCAGGCTGCTCGTCATCTTGGAAAAATCGATATACGCGTTGCGGATCGGCGAAGCGATCGGCCGGGTAATCTCGCGAACGTCAACAATGCGCATGGGCTTCCCTCCAGTGTCCCGCCCATTCTCCGCCGCACACGCAGCACTTGGCAACGGAGCAAGCAAGGAAGCGCGTTCTTTTTTGAAAAAAAGAACCAAAAAACTTTCATAACTCCACTCGGCTTCTCCTATCCAGACGAGGCCAAAATGAACAAAAGTCTTTTTGCTTCTTTTTCTTCAGAAAAAGAAGATCCTTCCTTCCCTTGAATTTTTCCCTTGACAATGCTGCGCCGCACAATCATATCCACCCGGCGCGACGAGAGTTTGATCCGTGCGCTGCCGGCCTGACATTGCGTCCTTACAAGGCGCTGGCCCATTTGCCGCAAGACCAACCGCCCTCTTCATTCAGGCGCTGGCAGGCAAGCAGGCCGTGGCAACCCGGTAGCACCGTTCCATTCGCCCATTCTGCGCCGGCTCGCGGCCCGAAAGCCGCGCGCGCCTGCATCCGCACGTGCGCCCTTCCACGGCCGCCGCCGCCCAGCCTTTGTGCGGGGGCGCGGCCGACTGAAAGCTGCTGACACACATGTCCAATACCATTGAAGCCCCGTCCACCATGACCGCCACCACCGTCTCCCCCACCCTGCCCGCCCCGGCGGTCGCCCCCCCCACCACCTCGGCCACCTTCGAATCCCTGGGCCTGGCCCCCGCCCTGCTGCGCGCCGTCGCCGCCGAGGGCTACACCTCCCCCACCCCCATCCAGCTCCAGGCGATCCCGCATGTGCTGGCGGGTCGGGACGTCCAGGGCATTGCCCAGACCGGCACCGGCAAGACCGCCGCCTTTGCGCTGCCCATCCTGCAGCGCCTGGCCGCCGAACGCCGCCAGCCCCCGCGCGGCGGCTGCCGCGTGCTGGTCCTCTCCCCCACCCGCGAGCTGGCCAGCCAGATCGGCGAGAGCTTCCAGGCCTACGGCTCCACCATCGGCTGCCGCGTCGCCGTGATCTTCGGCGGCGTGCCCAAGGGCAAGCAGGTCCGCGCCATGGAACGCGGCGTGGATGTGCTCGTCGCCACCCCGGGCCGCCTGATCGACCACATGCAGGACCGCACCGTGCGCCTGGACCATGTCGAGATCCTGGTGCTCGATGAGGCCGACCACATGCTCGACCTCGGCTTCATCATCCCGATCAAGCGCATCGTCGCCACCATCCCCAGCCGCCGCCAGACCCTGTTCTTCTCCGCCACCATGCCCGGCGAGATCGGCAAGCTCGCCGGCGGCATGCTGAACAACCCGGCCCACGTTGCCGTCACCCCCGTGGCCACCACGGCGGAACGCATCGAACAGGCCGTGGTCTTCGTCGATCAGGGCCAGAAGCGCCACGCCCTCGTCGCCCTGCTGCGCGGCCAGGCCGATGGCCGCACCCTGGTGTTCAGCCGCACCAAGCACGGCGCGGACAAGATCGTGAAGAACCTGATCGAAAGCGGCCTGCCCGCCGTCGCCATCCATGGCAACAAGAGCCAGGGCCAGCGCGAGCGCGCGCTGGAGGATTTCAAGAACGGCCAAACCCGCGTCCTCGTCGCCACCGACATCGCCGCCCGCGGCATCGATGTGGATGGCATCCACCATGTCATCAACCACGACCTGCCGAACGTGCCGGAAAGCTACGTGCACCGCATCGGCCGCACCGCCCGCGCGGGCAAGGACGGCATGGCGATCAGCCTCTGCGCCGGGGATGAGCGGTCCTTCCTGCGCGACATCGAAAAGTTGATCCGCGCCAAGGTCCCGGTCCTCACCATCCCCGGCCTGCCCGCCGCCTCGTCCCACGCCGAACCCCCGCGCGAAGACAACCGCCGCAACGAGGGCAACCGCGGCCGCCCGCAAGGCCAGAAGCCCCAGGGCCAACACAACCGCGGCGGCCAAAGCCAGGGCCGCCACCACTCCGGCAAACCCCGCCAGGCCGCCTAACCCCACCCAGCCTTCCAAAACCACCAACGGCGCGGGCCCTCCCGCGCCGTTGTCATGTCAGCTGCCGGCCAGCCGTTCTTGTTCTGAAGGCAAACCGCATACACCGCCCGCTTCGCCCCACCCGTAGGGCGGTCTTCAGCCCGCCACCGCGTGGAAGAAAATCAAGAAAGCGGCCACAGAGACACAGAGGCACAGAGAAACAAGCCAAGGGAGAAGAAAGCACTCCCCCCCCCCGCGTAGGGCGGAACGCGAAGCGGTTCCGCCATCTTTCTTGCTCTCCCTTGCCTTGCTCCTCTGTGCCTCTGTGCCTCTGTGGCCACTTTCTTTCTTACTGTCTTACTTCTCCCCCCATGCGAAGCAGGTGGGATTGAGCCGCGAAGCGGATCACTGAGGGGGGCTCTTGCGATGCCACCCCATCACCCCACCCCGAAAAAAATTCCCACACCCCCTTGCCATCACCTGATTGGTTAGTTATATAACTAACCATGATCCAATTCACCAACATCATCACCGGGCTGATCCAGGGCCTGCGCCGCGTCATCGCGCGCGCAGCCCCGGTCGTAAGCGTGCCCGCACGCCCGATCTGGGCCGGGCCCGAACAGCGCTGGATCATCGCCCCCCACGGCGACCTCCCCCTGCTCCCCGGCCCCGTCTGGACCCTGCTCTGGTTCCGCCTCGAACGCCTCGCCAACCGCCTCACCCGCCTCTACGAAAGCTGGCAGCAAGGCACCCTCCCCAAACCCCGCAAAACCACCCAACGCCCGAAAACCGTCCGCACGCCGGCACCCCAGATCCCCGAACTCCCCGCCCCCGGCATGCCCCTGGTCGACGCGCCGACCCGCCTGCCCCGCGGCTACGGCTGGGTTACAAGGCGCATCCCCGAAGCCGGCCCCAGCGCCGGCCAGCTCCACGACCTCCTGCAACAGTCCAACATCCAGGACTTCGTCCAGGCAGCCCCCCAAGCCGCCCGCCTCCTGCGCCCCCTCTGCCACGCCCTCGGCCTCGACCAGCCCGCGTGGCTCAAACTCCCCCCGCGCCCGCGCCCCCAGCGCAAGCCCCGGCCCCCCAAGCCCCGCCGCCTGAAACTCACCGACCCCGAACTGAACCTGCGCCCCTACGAGATCGCCACCGCCCGCTATTTCCTCAAAAAATATGGCCGCGACTGAGCCTCCTCAGTCGCGGCCATCTCATTTCGATATCAACTTATTCCGCGGAAACATGCACCGGCGGTGTCTGGTTGAACCAGCCCGGCTGCGCCCGCTCCAGCTGCGCCGCCACCTGCATCAGCAGCGCCTCCTCGCCCCACGCACCATAGAACTGCACCCCGATCGGCAGCCCATCCCCATCCAGCCCCGCCGGCACCGAGATCCCCGGCAACCCGGTCTCGTTCCCCGGCATGGTGTAGCGGCACGCATCCGCCAGCCGCCCCACCCACACATCCAGATCCTCGTCGCGCAGCAGCGAATACGGCCCGTTCGCCTCGGGCACCCGAATCGCCAGCGTCGGCGTCAGCAACAGATCGTACTGGTCGAACACCCGCCCGAACTGCCGCGTCACGGTATTGTTGTCCGCCATCATCCGCAGGATGTCGCGCTTGTCGTAGCGCTGCGCCCCCAGGAAATGCCGGTACGTGATCGGCGTCAGGTACGATGAAAGCTCCTGCGGCTCGATCCCCAGCGCCCGCGCCCGGTCATCCAGCAGCGCCGCCCCATGGATCCACGCCGTGATGTAGCTACGCCACAGCACCTCCCAGTCGCAGATATCGCCATCCGCCACCTCCTCCACCTGGTGCCCCAGCGCCTCCATCGCGCGCCCCACCTGCCGCACCCGCTCGGCCACCACGGGATCGGTCGCCACCCCGCGCCCCCACATCCCCGTCGAAATCCCGATCCGCAGCTTCCCCGGCTCCCGCCCGATCGCCGCCAAATACGATTCCTTCGGCTCGCCCATCCGGATGAACGAGCCCCCCTTCGGCATCCGCACCAGCCGCTCGTATACCGCCGCGGTATCCCGCACCGTCCGCGTCACCACCCCGTCGGCACTCACCCGCGTGCCGTACTCGTTATGCGAAAACCCCCGCGGCACCCGCCCGCGCGAAGCCTTCAACCCGATCAACCCAGTGAACGCCGCCGGAATCCGCGTGGAACCACCCCCATCGCCCGACATCCCCACCGGCACCACCCCGGCCGCCACCGCCGCCGCCGACCCGCCGGAAGACCCACCCGGCGTATGCGCCAAATTCCACGGATTGCGCGTCACCCGCACCGCGTCGATATCGGTCGCGGTATCGAAGGTCAGCCCGAACTCCGGGCAGGCAGAGCGCCCCAGCGGCACCAGCCCGCCGGCCAGGAAATTGGCGATCGTCGGATCGGTCTCCGGCACCACGAACGCCTTCGTCAGCTTCGACCCCGATTGCTGTGTCCGCCCCTTCAGGCCCGAGCCCATGTCCTTCAGCAGCATCGGCACGCCATACAGCGCGCCATCATGCGCCGGCCCGTCCACCTCCGGGTTGGCCAGCACGTCGGCGAAGATCTCCAGCACTGCCGCGATCCTGCCGTCCACCCGCCCGCTCGCCGCCGCCGCCTGCGCCATCAGCGCCGTGGGCGAAACCTCGCCACGCCGCACCAGCCCGGCCAGCGCCACCGCATCGTGCCGCCCCCACTCCGCCCAGCTCATCGCCAGTTCCTGCGCCATCGCACCCTCCTGCACCTCGTTGCGCAAACCCTGTGTCCTGCGCTGCCGCGCTGTCAAACACGCGTCAATTCCGCCCACGGAGTCGATTGACTTCCCGCCCCCACCCCGCCACGCTCACCTTGCGCGGATAGGGGGCGATCGGCATCGGGAGTTGTGGCGGCATGGCACGGTGGCTGGGAAGGGCGGGCTTGGCATGCGCCCTCGTGGCCGCGCTTGCACCCCCCGTGGCAGCCCAGACCAAGGGCGGCGCCATCACCTACGCCGCCGCCGGCGGCATCGGCTCGCTTGATCCGCACGTCTCCGGCTCGATCGCCGAGCTGGAAGTCATCCACCACATCTTCGAACCGCTCGTCACCATCGACGAAAGCTACAACGCCCGCCCCATGCTCGCCGCCTCCATCCAGGTGGGCGACGAGGCACGCCGCTTCCGCTTCACGCTGCGCCGCAACCTGCGCTTCCACAACGGCGACCGCCTCACCTCCGCCGACGTGCTCGCCTCCTTCCAGCGCTACGCCCGCGTCAGCACCAACACCGCCCTGCTGGAGGATGTCGCCGGGTACGACGTGCCGGATGCCGATACCTTCGTGGTCCGGCTGAAAACCAGCAACGCCGTCTTCCCGGAGATGCTGAAGTCCCCCACCTATCCGCTCGCCATCCTGCCCGCCAGCCAGAAGGACATGGCCGGCACGGAAGCAGAGCCGATCGGCACCGGCCCCTTCACCCTCGAATCCTGGGAGAAGGACAGCCACCTCGTATTGCGCCGCAACGAGGCCTACGTCGCCGACCGCTCCGCCGCCGGGCCGGATGGGCTCGCCGGCCGCAAGACCGCCTATCTGGAGGCCGTGCGCTACAACTTCGTCGCCGAGCCGATGGCGCGCGTTACCGCCCTGCAGTCCGGGGAGGCGGATGCCGTCTCCAACCTGCCGCCCGATGCCATCCGCCGCCTGGGCAATCGGCCCGATATCGCCGTGATGCGGGTCTTCCAGTTCTGCCAACTGATGTTCGCGACCCACCCCGGCAACGGCGCCACCGCCAAGAAGCTGATCCGCCAGGCGATCCGTGCGGCCGTGTCGGTAGACGACATCATTGCCGCCACCGGCCAGCCGATGCGCCGCAACCCCTCGCTCACCTATCCCGGCAGCCCCTACCACACCGAAGAGGCCGCCGCCCCCTTCTACGACCGCCGCAACCTGGCAGAGGCCCGCGCCCTGCTGGCCGAAGCCGGCTACAAGGGCGAGAAGATCGTCCTGCAGACCAATGCCAGCTTCAGCTACATGCGCGATGCCATCCTGGTGCTCGCCGGCCAGCTGAGCGAAGCCGGCTTCAATACCGAAGTGCAGATGGTCGATTGGCTGACCCAGTCCGCCAATCTGCGCCGCGGCACCGGGCACTGGAACATCACCGCCACCGGCTTCTGCTCCCAGCCCCTGCTCGGCCCGCAGCAATGGCGCAGCCAGATCCAGGCCACGCCCTACCTGCGCGACCGCACCGGGCTGGACGAGGCATGGCGCCAGTTCTCCGCCTCCCCGGGCTTCGCCCAGCGCCAATCCGCCTGGCGCCAGATCGAGACGCAGCTGCTGGACCAGGCCTACCTGATCAAGGTTGCCGACCTTGCCGCCGTGCGCGCCCACAACACGCGCCTGCACGGCATGGCGCCGTATTTCTACCAGCGGTTCTGGAACACGTGGGTACAATGAATGCAGCCGAATGCCGGCCGTCCGCGGCAATGGGGGTGAGATGTTTCGCGGAGTCATGATGCGCTTGTCGCAGGCCGTGCCTGTGCTGCTGATCTTCTCGGTGATGGTGTTCATGCTGATGCACCTGCTGCCGGGCGATCCCGCGCTGGCCATCGCCGGGCCCGATGCGTCGCCAGAGGCGGTGCAGAAGATCCGCGAGCAGCTGGGGCTGGACCGGCCGCTGATCGTGCAGCTGCTGGAATGGTTCTCCCATCTCGCGGTCGGCAATTTCGGTGAATCGCTCACGCTGAAGCAGAGCGTCATCAGCGCGGTGGGCGAGCGCCTGCCGGTCACGCTGTCGCTGTCCTTCGTCTCGCTCGTCGTCACCCTGCCGATCGGCATTGGCCTGGGCGTGGTGGCGGCCTATTGGCGCAATTCCTGGATCGACGCCTGGGTGATGGTGCTCGCCCTGCTCGGCGTCTCCCTGCCCGGCTTCTGGGTCGGCATCCTCTCGGTGCTGTATTTCAGCGTCCAGCTCGGCTGGTTCCCGCCCAGCGGCTATGTACCGCTGACCGAAGGCGGCGTCGGGCCCTGGCTCGCCTCGCTGATCCAGCCCGCCGTGGTGCTGGCGCTGTTCCAGATCGGCTTCCTCGCCCGCATCACCCGCTCCGCCATGCTCGATGTGCTGGACCAGGACTTCATCCGCACCGCCCGCGCCAAGGGCGTGGACGAATGGACCACGATCTCCAAGCATGCCTTCCGCAACACGCTGATCCCCGTGGTGACGGTGCTCGGCATCACGCTGTCCTTGCTGGTCGGCGGCTCCGTGGTGATCGAGCAGGTCTTCGCGCTGCCGGGCATCGGGCGCCTGATCGTGCAGGGCATCCTGAACCGCGACTATCCGCTGGTGCAGGGCACCATGCTGCTGTTCGGGTTCGCCTTCGTGGTGATCAACATCCTGGTGGACATCATCTATACCATCGTCGATCCGCGGGTGCGTTATGGCTGAAGCAACCATCCTGGCGTCCGGCGAGGCGATTGCCGCCCGCCGTCGCTTCCGTGTGCTCCGCAAGCTGCTGCACCATCGCAGCTTCATGGCCGGCTTCATCATCGTGGCGGTGATGGTGATCGCAGCGCTGTGTGCGCCGCTCACCGGTATCGATCCCAACCAGATGCGGGTGCGCCTGCGCTTCCGCCCACCGTCCGAGGTGAACTGGTTCGGCACCGACCAGTTCGGCCGCGACCTGTTCACCCGCACGCTCTACGGTGCTCAGCTGTCGCTGTGGATCGGGCTGGCGGTGGCAGTGCTGTCCGGCGTGGTGGGGGCGGCGATCGGCGTGCTCTCCGCCCAGTTCCGCCGGCTGGATTCGCTGCTGATGCGGATCATGGATGCGCTGATGGCCGCCCCCGCCATCCTGCTGGCCATCGGCCTCGGCGCGGCACTGGGCCCGCAGACGCACAGCGTGATTATCGCACTGGCCGTGGCCTATATCCCGCGCACCGCCCGCATCGTGCGCGCCTCCGCCCTTGTGACCCGCGAGCTGGAGTTCATCGAGGCCGCGCGGGTCTCGGGCGCCTCCAGCATGCGGATCATGTTCAAGCACCTGCTGCCCAACGCCTCCGGGCCGCTGCTGGTGCAATCCACCTTCGTGTTCGCCTTCGCCATCCTGGCCGAGGCGGCACTGTCGTTCATCGGCATCGGGCCGCCGCCGCCCGCCCCCAGCTGGGGCAACATCATCGCCGAGGGCCGCCAGTTTGCGGTGCAGTCCTGGTGGATCATGCTGTTCCCCGGCTTCGCGATCTCGCTGGCGGCATTGGGCATGAATTTGCTGGGCGACGGGCTGCGCGACGTGCTCGACCCGCGGCTGAAGGTGGAGAGCTGAGATGGCCGTACCCCTTCTCGACGTTGACGACCTGACTGTCCGCTTCCGCACCGATGCCGGCTGGATGACGGCGGTGGACCGCGTGAGCCTGGCCGTGGGCGAAGGCGAGGCGCTGGGCATCGTGGGCGAGAGCGGCTCGGGCAAAAGCGTCACCGCCCTGTCGATCCTGCGCCTGCACGCCGCGGCCACCACGCGCATGCCAACGGGGAAGATCCTGTATGGCGGAAAGGATCTGCTGACCCTGCCCACGCGCGAGATGCGGCAGATCCGCGGCGGGGAGATCGCGATGATCTTCCAGGACCCGATGAGCTCGCTGAACCCGGTGCTGACCATCGCCGACCAGATCGGCGAGAGCCTGCGGCTGCACCAGGGCGTGGACCAGGCCACCGCCCGCAAGCGCGCAATCGAGCTGCTGGACCTCGTGCGCATCCCCGATGCGGCGCGGCGCGTGGACGAGTATCCGCATCGCCTCTCCGGCGGCATGCGCCAGCGGGTGATGATCGCGATTGCGATCGCCTGCCGGCCCAAGCTGCTGATCGCCGACGAGCCGACCACGGCGCTGGACGTGACCATCCAGGCGCAGATCCTGGACCTGCTGCGCGATTTGCAGCGGGAGTTGGGCATGTCGGTGATCCTGATCACCCACGACATGGGCGTGATCGCGGAATTCGCCCGCCGGGTGATGGTGATGTATGCCGGCCGCGTGGTGGAGACGGCGCCGGTGGGGCAGATGTTCCGCCGGCCCGTGCATCCCTATACCGAGGGCCTGCTGACTGCGATCCCGAAGCTGGACGTGGATGTGCGCCGGCTGCCGACCATTGCCGGTTCCATCCCCGACCCCACGGCCGTGATCCCCGGCTGCCGCTACAGCCCGCGCTGCCCGCAGGTGCAGGAGAGCTGCCGGCGCGATTCCCCCGCCTTGCTGCCGGCCGGGCCGGAGCGCGAGGCACGCTGCCCGCCGCGCGTGGCGGCGATGGCGAAGGAGACCGTGGCATGAGCGCCGCGCTGAAGACTGCCGCCGCGGATGCGCCGATCATCCAGGTGCGTGACCTGGTGAAGGAGTTCAACGTCACCCGCGGGCGCGGCGGGCCGCCGGCGATTTTGCGCGCGGTGAACCACATCAGCTTCGACATCCGGCCCGGCACCACGCTGGGGCTGGTGGGTGAATCAGGCTCCGGCAAATCCACCACCGGGCGGCTGCTGGTGGGGCTGATCCCGGCGACCTCTGGCGAGATCTCGTTGTTCGGCGAGACCATCACCGGGGCGGATGGCGAGGCGGCGCTGGCGAAGGTGCGCAGCAAGCTGCAATTCGTCTTCCAGGACCCGCATGGCTCGCTGAACCCGCGCATGCGGGTGGGCGACTGCATCGCCGAGCCGATCGACATCGCCGGTGGCTGGAGCCGCAAGGACCGTGCCGACCGGGTGAGCGAGCTTTTGGAAACCGTGGGCCTGCCGCGCGCGGTGGCGGAACGCTTCCCGCATGAATTCTCCGGCGGGCAGCGCCAGCGCATCGGCATTGCCCGTGCACTCGCATTGCGGCCGGATTTCGTGGTGTGCGACGAGCCGGTCTCGGCGCTCGACGTTTCCATGCAGGCGCAGATCATCAACCTGCTGCTCGATCTGCAGGAGCGGCTGGGGCTGTCGTATCTGTTCATCGCGCATGATCTCGCCGTGGTGCGCAGCATCGCCACCGATGTGGCGGTGATGTATGCCGGCGCGCTGGTGGAGCAGGCGCCGAAGACGGTGCTGTACTCCGCGCCGAAGCACCCCTACACCCAGGCGCTGCTGGATGCGGTGCCACGGCCGGACCCGGACCGGGTGCGCAGTGCGGCGCTGGGGGGCGAGGTGCCGTCCATTCTCAACCCGCTGCCCGGTTGCGCGTTCGCAGCGCGCTGCCCCCACGTGATGGCCGTATGCCGGCAAGACCGGCCGGCGCCACGCCCGACCGGCGAGGGGCATGTGGTGGCCTGCCACCTCTACTGAGGCAGCGCCACATCGCGCAGCTGCGCCGGAGTGGCGGGGCCAAGGCCGAACCAGGCGAGGTAGGCGGGGATCTGCTCGAACAGCATGTCCTCCCCCTGCTGCACGTGGCAGCCGCGGGCGAGAGCTTCGCGCAGCAGGGGCGTCGGCGATGGACGCAGCACCACCTCGCCGACGAAGGTCGTCGGGGTGAGGCGGGTGGCATCGAGCGGCAGGGGATCGGTCTCGTGCATGCCCAGCGGCGTGGCGTTGACGACGATGTCGTGGCCGGCGGGATCGGTGCTGCCGGTGGCGAGTGCCAACGCGGGGTAGTGCTGGCGTAGCCGGGTGGCGAGCGCTTCGGCCGCTTGGGCGTTGACATCGTGCAGGGCGAGGGCGCCTACGCCGGCGTGGGCGAGGGAGGCGGCAATGGCGCTGCCGACGCCGCCGGCGCCGACCACCAGGGCGCGCAGCCCGGCGGGATCGCGGCCCGCGCGGCGCATGCCGGCGACGAAGCCTTCGCCATCGAACATCTCGCCTTCCAGCTTTCCCTCCGGCGTGGCGCGCACGGCGTTGCAGGCGCCGGCGATGCGGGCGGTGACGGAGAGATCATCGACCAGCGCGGCCGTATCGACCTTCAGCGGCATGGTGACCAGCGCGCCGATGATGTTGCGCAGGCGGAAAAGCGGGCGGATGAGGTCGGGCCAAAGCGGGCGTTCCACGCCCATCGGCATCACCACCGCGTCGATTCCCCGCGCGGCGAACCAGGGATTGTAGATGCGCGGGGAGCGGAAGCCGGCGGTGGGGTAGCCGACATGGGCGATGAGGCGTGTGGTACCGGAGATCATGCGCGGGACGCCTGATGGATACGGGCGACGACACGCAGCGCCTCCAGCCCGTCCTGGCCGGAGACGAGCGGCGTGGCGCGGCCCTGGATCACCTCGGCGAAGTGGCGCAGCTGGCGGGCGAGGGGATCGGCTTCGGCGGCCGAGAGGGCCTCGGCGTGGAGCGGGCGCCACCAGTCCGGTGTGCCCTCGTGGCGCCAAAGGCGGAGATCGGGCAGGGAGAGCGAGGCCTCGGTGCCGCCGATCAGGTAACAGCTCTCCGTGGTGCGGGTGTAGGCCGGGTTCTCGCCGCTGGTGAACTCCCAGCTCCAGGGGGCGGCCACCGTGTCAGACACGGTGAGGGTGCCCAGCGCGCCGTTGGCGAAGCGCAGCAGGGCGGTGGCGGTTTCCTCCACCGGGTGGCCGCGCACGGCATTGCTGGCCATGGCCTGGACGTCGGTGATGTCGCCGCAGAGATGGCGCAGCAGGTCGATGTCGTGGATCAGGTTGATCAGCACCGGGCCGGCGCCGGGCTGGCGGCGCCAGGGGGTTTCGAAATAGCCGGGCGGCTTGGCGAGCCAGCAGGTGGCGTGGATGGCGGTGAGGCGGCCGAGGCGGCCCGCGTCGATCGCCTGCTTGGCGGCTGCGATGATCGGGTTGTGGCGGCGGTGGTGGCCGACGAGCAACGGCACGCCCTTTGCCGCCGCGGCGGCGACGAGGCGTTCGGCCGCCTCCACGCTGTCGGCGATCGGCTTTTCCACCAGCATCGGGATGCCAGCTGCGACCAAAGCGAGAGCCTGGGGCACGTGCAGGGCGTTGGGGGTGGCGAGGATGGCGCCGTCCGGCGGGGTGCCGGACAGCAGCGCATCGAGCGTGGGGTGCCAGGCGGCGCCCTGCCCCTCGGCCCAGGCCTGGGCCTCCGCCGCGGGATCGATCACGGCGGAGAGCACCAGGCCGGGGTCGGCCTGGATATGGGCGGCGTGGCGCCGGCCGATCAGACCGGCGCCGACCAGGGCGAGGCGCAGCCGTGTCACGTCAGGAGACGGTGAAGGGCACGCCCTCAACCGAGGTGGGGAAGCTCGGCGGCTTCATGTTGAACCACTTCTGGTACGGCGCATCGAGCTGGCCGGCGGCCAGGGCCTTCCCGAGGAAGTCGTTCAGGGCAGCGTTCATCTCGCGGTCCCCGAGGCGCGAGCAGGCGCCGTTATGCAGGCGGGTGAACTCGATCTTGTCCTCGAACATGCCCGGCTTCACCGCGTTCAGGCGCTGCACGTAGAACATGTTGCCGCCCACGGCCTCCACCTGGCCGGACAGCATGGCCTGGATGGTCGCCGCGTCGTCGTCGAAGCGGCGGATGGTGGTGCCGGCCGGCGCGTTGTTGGTGATCTGCGTGTCCTGCACGGAGGAGCGCGGCACGCCGATGGTGAGCTTGCCCATGTCGGCATTGGCCTTCACCACTGTGGTCTTTGGCGCGACGAGGGTGATGTAGTTGGAGACGTAGGGGCGGCTGTACTGCACCGCCTTGGCGCGATCCGGCAGCATGGCCATGGTGGCGAACAGCACGTCCACACGCCCGGTGGTGAGCGCCGGAATGCGGTTGGCGACCGCGAGCGGCATGAACTCGGCCTGCACGCCGAGATGGGCGGCAAACAGGCGGCCGACATCGGCATCGTAGCCATCCTGCACGCCCTGCGAGTTGACGAAGCCGAAGGGCGGGTTGTCGCCCTGGATGCCGATGATGATTTTTCCGCGCTTCTTGACCTCGGCCACCGTGTCGGCGGCGGCGGCGCGAGGCAGCAGGAGGGCGGCGGCGCCGATTGCGGCACCGGTGAGCAGGTGGCGGCGGGTTTGGGTCATGCGTGGTCTCCCTGGGGTTTCATGGGCCGGCTATCGCGCCGCGACGGCCAGACGGGTTTCGAGCCGGGCGCTGTAGAGCGAGAGCGGCCAGCAGATGGCGAAGTAGAGCGCGCCGACCACGCCATAGACGAGCAGCGGCGAATGGGTCTGATTGGCGACGATCTGGCCGGCGCGGGCCAGCTCGATGAAGCCGACGATGGCGGCGAGCGAGGTGCCCTTGATGAGCTGGACGAGGTAGCCGACCGTCGCCGGCTGGGCGATGCGCAGGGCCTGCGGCAGCACCACGTGGCGCATGCGGGCGGCGTAGCGCAGGCCCAGCGCGCTGGCGGCTTCCGCCTGGCCGTGCGGCACGGCCTGGATGGCGCCGCGCCAGATGTCGCCCAGGAAGGCGCTGGCGTTCAGGGTGAAGCCGATGGCCACGGCCGCCCAGGCCGGCAGCTTCAGGCCGAGCAGGCCGAGGCCGTAATAGACGACGAACAACTGCATCAGCAGCGGCGTGCCCTGGAACAGCGCGATGTAGCCGGCGGCACTGCGCCAGAGCCAGGGGTTGCGGGCGACGCGGGCGAGCGCGATGGCCAGGCCGGCAATGCCGCCGCCGACCAGCGCGATGGCGGTGAGCGCCAGCGTCCATTGCAGGCCCGTCAGCAGGAAGCCGAACTGGGGCAGGCCGAAGCTGGTGATCATCTCGTCGGCCACGCAAAGGCGCGGCCGGCAATGGCGGCGAAACCGGTCATCAGCAGCCAGGACATGGCGAGGTAGAGGAAGGTGATGCTGAAATAGACCTCGAAACTGCGGAAGCTGTCGCTTTCGATGCGCTGGGCCACCGAGGTGAGCTCATACGCCGCGACCGAGGTGCAGATGGAGGTGGTGAGGGTGAGCAGCACGAACTGCGAGGTCAGCGCCGGGTAGATCGCGCGCAGGGCGGGGCGGAGGACGACGAGGCGAAAGACCTGCAGCCGGTGCAGGCCGAGGGCGAGGCCGGCTTCGATCTGGCCGCGCGGGATGGATTGCACGCCGCCGCGGATGATCTCGATGGCATAGGCGCCGCCGTTGATGCCGAGCGCGATGATGGCGGTGATAGTGGGGTTCAGCCGCAGCCCGGCATAGGGCAGCACGAAGAAGATGAAGAAGATCTGCACCAGGAAAGGCGTGTTGCGGATCACCTCGATGAAGGCGACCGTCGCGATGCGAAGGGGTGCGAAGCGGGAGGCGCGGGCGAGCACGCCGAGGAGGCCGATGACGAGGGCGAGCGCCATGCCGGCCAAAGCGAGGCCGATGGTACCGAGGCAGCCCCAGAGCAGCGCCGGCGCGTTGTCGTACACCACGCTGAAATCCAGGCTGTGGCCCAAGACGTTTCCCCGTTGCCCGCGCGGTGGTGTGCGGGCACTGGGGGTGAATTAAGTAAGCGCTTAATTCAAGTCAACCGGCCGGGTAGGCAGGGCGGTGGCAGCATGGGACAAGGCGGCATGAACGATGCCCCCCCTCTTCCGGTGCGGCGTGCCCGTGACCCCGTGGCGACGCAGCGCAGCATTCTGGATGCCGCCTTCATCGAGTTCAGCGACAACGGGCTGGATGGGGCGCGGGTGGATGCGATCGCGGCGCGGGCCGGCACCACGGTGCGGATGATCTACTACTACTTCGCCAGCAAGGATGGGCTGTACCGCACGGTGCTGGAACATGCCTATGCCGGCATCCGTACCGCCGAGCGCGAGCTGGGCCTGGAGGCGCTGGCGCCCGAGGCGGCAATCCGGCGGCTGGCGGAGTTCGTCTTCGACTACGAGGAAGCCAACCCGCGCTTCGTGCGGCTGGTGAGCATCGAGAACATCCACCGCGCCGCCCACATTGCGCGCTCCGAAACCATCCAGGGGCTGAACGCCACGGTGATCAGCACGATCGGCGCGATCCTGGCGCGCGGCCAGGCGGAGGGGGTGTTCCGGCACGACGCCGAGCCGATCGACGTGCACCTGCTGATGACGGCGTTCTGCTTCTTCCGCGTGTCGAACCGGCACACGCTGTCCACCGTGTTCGGGCAGGACCCGCTGGCGCCGGCGCTTAGGGCGCGGCATCGGGGGATGCTGGTGGAGTCCGTGTTGGCTTACCTGAAGGAAAAATAAGAAAGCGGTTCTTTTTTGAAAAAAAGAACCAAAAAACTTTCATTCCTAAGATACGGAGAGATCGAGTCTCTCCGCATCGTTTCATAAAAGTCTTTTTGCTTCTTTTTCTTCAGAAAAAGAAGAATCCTGCTTCCTTCAGGCCCAGCCGAGCTGCTGCAGCGCAAGCCCGCTGTGCCAGATCTTGGTCATGTGGCTGATCTTGTCGCCAGTGAACTGCATGACATAGACGTAGTCGGTCGCCACGGCCTTGCCGGTGGGGGGCGGGCCGCCGGCGCCGGTGTTGGTGCCATGAAACACGGCATAGGCGCTGACGTTGTTGCGCACGTTGTCGGTGGCGAAGGATTTGAGGTCGTAGCGGCCATCGGGGATCGGGCCGAACAGGCCCTTCATCCACTCGCAATAGGCGGACAGGGTCTTCACATCCACCAGCGGCTCCGACTGGGCAGAGAAGGTGGCGTCTGGCGTGCAGTATTCGGCGCAGGCAGCCCAGCCCTTGCCGGCCTCGCAGGCTTCGAAGAAGGCGTGGGCGGTTTCGGTGATCGTCGCCATGGTCACGCTCCAGTCAAAATTGTTTTGCTACCGGATTATGCGGATTGCGGGCGGCTGGCGTCAAGCGCGGCTTGCAGCAGGTAGGCGGCGGCCATGCGGTCCACCACCTCGGCACGGCGCTTGCGGGTCATGTCGGCTTCCTGGATCAGGAAGCGGTTGACGGCGCTGGTGGAGAGCCGCTCATCCCACAGGGCGGCGGGCAGGCCGGTTTCGGTGGACATGGCATGGGCCCAGTCCCGTGCCGCCTGGGCGGCGGGGCCGGCGGTGCCGTCCATGGACAGCGGCAGGCCGAGGACGAGGCCGCCGACACCCTCCTTCTGGGCGATACGGGCGATGGAGGCGGCGTTTACCTTCAGCTTGTCCCGCCGCAGGGTGGAGTGCGGGGTGGCGAGCATGAGGGTGACATCGGACAAGGCGAGGCCGATGGATTTGGCCCCGGGGTCGATGCCCAGGAGACGGTGGCCCGGCAGGAGCTGGGCGCGCAGGTCGGTCATGTTGAAGAGCGGCATGGGCACGTTTATGGTCCGCCGCCCCACGACCGCCAAGGAAAAGAAATGTCGCTCGACCCCGCGACCGTTCGCCGCATCGCCAAACTGGCCCGCATCCGCGTGGATGAGGCCCAGGTGGAGGCGCTGCGCACGGACCTGAATTCCATCCTGGGCTGGATCGAGCAGCTCAATGAGGTGGACGTGACCGGCGTGGAACCGCTGACCGGCGGTACGCAGATGGCGCTGCGGCTGCGCGAGGATGTGGTGAGCGATGGCGGGATCGCGGATGCGGTGCTGGGCAATGCGCCCGACCGCAATGGCGAATTTTTCGCGGTGCCGAAGGTGGTTGAGTGATGCTGACCGATCTGACTTTGGCCGAGGCCCGCGACGGGCTGCGGGCACGCAAGTTTTCCGCCGTGGAGCTGACCGACGCGTATCTCGCGGCGATCGAGGCGGTGAACCCGAAGCTGAACGCCTATGTGCTCGTAACAGGCGAGGCGGCGCGGGCACAGGCGCTGGCGGCGGATGCGGCATTGGCGCGTGGCGATGCCGGGCCGTTGGCGGGGATTCCGCTGGCGATCAAGGACCTGTTCTGCACCCAGGGCGTGCGCACCACGGCGGGCAGCCGCATCCTGGAGCCATTCATTCCGCCCTATGAGAGCACCGTGACGGCGAATCTGCTGCGCGACGGGGCGATCTTCCTGGGCAAGGCGAATATGGATGAGTTCGCCATGGGCTCCTCCAACATGACCAGCGCCTTCGGGCCGGTGACCTCGCCGTGGACGCGGCGGGGGGATAACCGGGCGCTGGTGCCGGGTGGCTCCTCCGGCGGGTCGGCCGCGGCGGTGTCGGCGCGGATCGCGCTGGGGGCGACGGCGACGGATACCGGTGGGTCGATCCGCCAGCCGGCGAGCTTCTGCGGCATCACCGGGATCAAGCCGACCTATGGGCGCTGCTCGCGCTGGGGGGTGGTGGCGTTCGCGTCCTCGCTGGACCAGGCGGGGCCGGTGGCGCGCAATGTGGAGGATGCGGCGATCCTGCTGCGATCGATGGCCGGGTTCGATCCGAAGGATTCCACCAGTGCGGATCTGCCGGTGCCGGATTTCGCCGCCGCCTGCCGGCGGGGCGTGAAGGGGCTGCGGATTGGCGTGCCGAAGGAGTATCGCTCCGAGGGCATGCCGGCCGAGATCGAGGCGCTGTGGCAGCAGGGGCTGGGCTGGCTGCGCGAGGCGGGGGCGGAGATTGTCGATGTCTCCCTGCCGCACACGAAGTATGGGCTGGCGACATACTACATCGTGGCGCCGGCGGAGGCGTCTTCGAACCTCGCGCGCTATGACGGCGTGCGGTTCGGGGCGCGGACGGCGGGGGAGGATTTGGCCTCGCTGTACGAAAACACGCGCGCCGAAGGGTTCGGGGCGGAGGTGCGGCGGCGAGTGCTGATCGGGACCTATGTGCTCTCGGCCGGATACTACGATGCCTATTACCTCAAGGCACAGAAGGTGCGGGCGCTCATCCTGAAGGATTTCACCGACGTGTTCCGGACGGTGGATGCGCTGGTGACGCCGACGGCGCCTTCGGCCGCGTTCGCGCAGGGCGAGAAGATGGATGATCCCATTACGATGTATCTGAACGACATCTTCACCGTGCCAGCGAACATGAGCGGCATTCCCGGGCTTTCCGTGCCGGCGGGGCTGGATGCGCAGGGGCTGCCGCTGGGGTTGCAGGTCTTGGGCCGCCCGTTCGACGAAGAGACGGTGTTCGCCGTGGGTGCGGCGCTGGAGCGGGCGGCGGGCTTCACCGCGCTGCCCGGCATTCGGGCTGGCGCCGGGGCGGGGGGATAAGGCGATGGCCTATACGATCGAGGGTTCCACGGGGCCGTGGGAAGTGGTGGTGGGCCTGGAGGTTCATGCCCAGGTGATCAGCCAATCCAAGCTGTTCAGCGGGGCGGCCACCGCGTATGGCGCGAGCCCGAACTCGCAGGTGAGCTTCGTGGACGCGGCGTTTCCCGGGATGCTGCCGGTGCCGAACCGCGAGGCGATCGCCCAGGCGGTGCGGACCGGGCTGGGGTTGAACGCGCAGATCAACCTTGTCAGCCGGTTCGACCGGAAGAACTATTTCTACGCGGACCTGCCGCAGGGCTACCAGATCAGCCAGTTCGAGCACCCGATCGTGGGCACCGGCGTGGTGGAGATCGAGCTTGCGGATGGGTCCACCAAGGAGGTGGGGATCACGCGGCTGCATCTGGAGCAGGATGCCGGCAAATCCGTGCATGACCAGCACCCGACCAAGAGCTTCATCGACCTCAACCGCTCCGGCGTGGCGCTGATGGAGATCGTGAGCGAGCCGGATATCCGCTCGCCGGAGGAAGCGGGGGCGTACGTCAAGAAGCTGCGCTCCATCCTGCGCTACCTCGGCACCTGCGACGGGAACATGGAGGAAGGCTCGCTGCGGGCCGACGTGAACGTTTCGGTGCGCAAGGCCGGCGAGGCGTATCGCACGCGCTGCGAGGTGAAGAACGTCAACTCCGTGCGCTTCGTGATGCAGGCGGTGGAGGTGGAGGCGCTGCGGCAGATCGCGGTGTGGGAAGGCGGCGGCGAGGTGCAGCAGGAAACCCGGCTGTTCGACCCGAACCGGGGCGAAACCCGCTCCATGCGCTCCAAGGAGGATGCGCACGACTACCGCTACTTCCCCGATCCGGACCTGTTGCCGGTGGTGCTGGAGCAGGGCTGGGTGGACGGGCTGAAGGCCGCACTACCGGAACTGCCGGATGCCAAGCAGGCGCGGTTCATGGCGGAGTACGGGCTCTCCCGCTACGACGCCGGCGTGCTGGTGGCGGAGCAGGCGACGGCGCTGTTCTTCGAAGGCGTTGCCAAGGGCCGTGATGCCAAGATCGCGGCGAACTGGGTGACCGGCGATTTCTTCGCGGCGATGAACCGCACCGGGCGCACGATCGAAGATCCGCCGGTGTCGGCCGCCGCGCTGGGCCAATTGCTGGACCTGATGGCGGACAGCACCATCAACGGGAAGATCGCCAAGGAGGTGTTCGAGGCGATGGTGGAAACCGGCAAGGGCCCGGCCGCCATCGTGGATGAGCGCGGGCTGCGGCAGGTGACGGATACCGGGGCGATCGATGCCGCGGTGGATGCGGTGATCGCGGCCAACCCGGAGAAGGTGGCGGAATACCGCTCCGGCAAGGATAAGCTGTTCGGGTTCTTCGTGGGCAATGTGATGAAGGCGATGGCGGGGAAAGGGAACCCCGCCTTGGTCAATGCGGCGCTGAAGGCGAAGCTAGGGTAAGGAAGTCTTCTTTTTCTGAAGAAAACGAAGCAAAAAGACTTTTGTCCGCTTGGTGCGAAGAGGCCGAGTTTCTCCGCACCAAATGGATAAAAGTTTTTTGGTTCTTTTTTTCCAAAAAAGAACGCGCTTACTTCGGCAACACCGCACGCAAGGAAGAGTGGACCACGGCGAACAACGGCCCCGGTGCCGTGAGCGCCTCGATCAGCGCCGGAATTTCGGATTCCTCACGCACCACCATCACGGGATAGCCATAGGCTTTGCCCATCAGGGCGAGGTCGGGGTTCACCAGGTCGGTGCCGCTGGTGCGGCCGGGGTGGGCGCGTTCCTGGTGGATGCGGATGGAGGCGTAGCTGCCGTTTTCGCTGAGCAGCACCTTCAGCGGCGCACCGCGGGCGGCGGCGACGGCGAGTTCGCTGCCGGTCATCAGGAAGCCACCATCGCCCACGGCGCAGATGACGGGTCGGCCGGGGTGGCGCAGGGCGGCGGCAACGGCGGCGGGCATGCCGTAGCCCATGGAGCCGGCGATGGGGGCAAGCAGGCGCTGGCCCAGCTTCCAGGCGATCTTGCGGTAGAAGGGCGCGCCGAAAGTTCCGGCATCGAGCGTGACGATGGCGTCCGCGGGCAGATGCGGGCCGAGGGCGGCGACGAGGTTGGGGAAGACCACGCCGTCGTCGGCCGTGCGCGGCGTCCAGGCGGCATCGGCGCTGTGCAGGGCGCGGAGTTCGGCGTTCCAGGCGGCGCGGCCGGGCGGGGCGGCGGCGTTGCGGGCAGAGAGGGCAGCGATGGTCGGCAGCGCGTGGACGGCCAGGGCCAGGTGGGTTTCAAAGCGCCAGCCGAGCCAGGAGGCGTCGGGGCAGACATGGACCAGGCGCTGGCCGGGTTCGGGGAAGCTGTAGCCCTGGGTGGTGATGTCGCCGAGGCGGGTGCCGAGGGCGAGGATCAGGTCGGCGCAGGCGAAGGCGTCGCGCTGCGGCTTGGGGTTGGAGAGGCCCATGTCCCCGGCGTAGAGCGGATGGGCGTTGGGGAAGAGGTCCTGACGGCGGAAGCTGACGGCGACCGGGAGTTGCCAGCGTTCGGCGAAGGCCAATAGCTCCTCGCGCCCGCCGGGGCGGTCCAGGTCGCCGCCGGCAATGACGATGGGGCGCTCGGCGCCGCGCAGGAGTTCGGCGAGTTGGTCCGCGGTATCAGGGGAGGGGGCGGCGTCGCTGGAGAGGACCGGGGCGAGGGGCGTGCGGGTGCAGGCTTCGGCGAGGATGTCTTCCGGCAGGGCGAGCACGGCGGGGCCAGGGATGCCGGTCAGCATGGCGGCCCAGGCGCGGGAGATCAGCTCGGGCACCTGATCGGCGTTGGTGGCCTCGGCGGTGAACTTGGCGACGCCGTCGAACATCCTGGTGTAGTCGATTTCCTGGAACGCACGGGCCCGCAGGTCGCGCGCTTCCACCTGGCCGACGATGAGCAGGAGCGGAACGGAATCCTGCATGGCGGTGTGCACCGCGATGCTGGCGTTGCAGGCGCCGGGGCCGCGGCTGACCAGGGCGACGCCCGGCACGCCGGTCAGGCGGGCATCGGCCATGGCCATGAAGCCAGCGCCGGATTCGTGACGGCAGGTGACGAGGTCGATGCTGGGGTGGGCGTGCAGGGCATCCAGCACGGCGACATAGGATTCACCGGGGACGCAGAAGGCCCGGGTGACGCCCTGCTGGGCGAGGAAGGCGACGAGGGTTTCGGCGGCGGTTGGCATGGCCGCACCTTGGCTTCGGCTCACTTGCGTGTCGAGGGGGGGCGGCGGCCGAGCCAGCGGTTCACGCGCAGGGTGTAGTTGCGCCAATCGCGGCCGAAGCGGGCGTTGAGGTGGGCTTCCTCGCGGGCGATGGCGAGGTGGGCGGTCAGCGCCGCGGCCAGGAACGCGATGGGCAGGAACCAGACCATGCCGAAGGCCAGGCCGGCGCCCAGCAGCAGGATGGTGTTGCCGAGATAGATCGGGTTGCGGCTGAAGCCGAAGGGGCCGTGCGTAACCAGCGCGGTGGCGGCGCGGTGCGGCAGGATGTTCGCCTTCGCGCGCCACATCGTGGCCATGGCCCAGAGATCGAGCGCCAGGCCGGCCAGGATCATCGCCTCGCCGAGGTGGCTCAGCGGCGGGATGCCAAGCCAGCGGGCGGGGATCGGGGCGGCCTGGTGCAGCAGCACGGCGAGCAGGGCGCCGCCACCGTAGAGGATCGGCGGCCAGGGAATGGCGTTGGGGCGGGCGGTGCGATCGTGATCCATGCGCGCACCTTAGCCGATCATCGGGCTGCGCTGTATTGACCGCGTGCGCGGGCGGCGCCCATGATTTGTCGACAATTTCCCGCCGGCAAGGCGGTGCGGAGGAAACCATGGCCGGCGCACTCGCGGGGATCCGCGTGCTCGATCTCAGCGACAGCATCGCCGGCCAGTTCTGCACGCGCATGCTGGCGGAGTACGGCGCCGAGGTGCTGCTGGTGGAGCGGCCAGGGGGCGGGGCGATGCGGCGGGCGCGGCCGGTGGCGGCGGATGGGACGAGCTTCGCCTTCCTGCATTTGAACACCGGCAAGGGCTCGGTGGTGCTGGATGCCTCGCCGGGTGGGCGGGCGCGGCTGCTGGCGCTGGCGGCCGAGGCGGATGCGATCGTGATCGGGCCAGAGGCAGACCGGGTGGCGCTGGAAGCGGCGGCGCCGGGGGCGGTGGTGTGCACCGTCTCGCCCTTCGGCACCGACGGGCCGTGGCGGGACTGGACCGGGTGCGAGATGGTGTTCCAGGCCGTGGCGGGGCTGATGCACGCCTCCGGCGATGGGCGGCGGGAGCCGTTATTCGGCTGCGGGGATCGGGCGAGCTATGGGGCGGGCGCGTCGGCCTATATCGCCGTGCTGGCCGGGCTGTTCGCGCGCGGGCGCTGGGGGATGGGGCAGGCGGCTTCGGTGGATATCGCGGCGGCGGCGGCGTGCATGGCCAATCCGTTCGTGACCCAGTTCCTCTACAACGGGATGGTGGAGCCTCGGGCCACGCGACGCCAGCCGCTGGGGCTGTTGCGGTGCCGCGATGGCTGGGTTGGTTTCTGGCTGCACGTGCATCTCTACGCGCCGATGATGGCGGCGCTGGGGTTGGCGGAGGCGGCGGAGGACCCGCGGTTCAAGGCGGCGAAGGCGCGGCTGGAGCATTGGGATGCCTTCGTAGCGCTGCTGCAGGAGCGCGTGGCGGCAGAGGCGGCGGATGACGTGCTGGCCATGCTGCAATCCGCCCGGGTGGTGGCGGCGCGCTGCTACAGCCTGACCCAGCTGCGGGACACCTGCGCGCATCTGGAGATGCGGGGGTTCTGGGAGAGCGTGGACGGCGAGACGGTCCTGGGCCCGCAGTTCCGCATGGGCGCCACGCCGCGTGCGGTGCGGGGCGGGGCACCTGCGGTGGGGAATGCCACGGGGTTCGCCGGAGCGCGGCGGGCGGTGCCGGCGCTGGCGCCGCCGCCGGCGGGCACGGGGCCGCTGGCCGGGCTGCGGGTGGTGGAGTTCACCACCGCCTGGGCCGGGCCGATGGCCGGGCGCATCCTGGCTTGGCTGGGGGCGGAGGTGATCCATGTGGAATCGGCCAGCCGCACCGATAGCTGGCGCATGGTGGGCCAGGTGTTCAACCCCACGCGCTTTCCCGGCGATGGTGCTGGTGAGCGGCCATGGGATCGCTGCGCGCTGTTCAACTCGCAGAACGCCAACAAGCTGTCGCTCAGCCTGGAGCTGAAGCAGCCGGATGCGAAGGCGGCGATGCTGCGGATACTCGCCGAGACCGACGTGGTGCTGTGCAACTTCACCGCCGGCACGCTGGACCGGATGGGGTTCGGCCATGCGGCGCTGAAGGCGTTGCGGCCTGACATCATCGTGGCGGAGATGCCGGCCTTCGGGTCATCCGGCCCGCTGTCGCATGCCACCGCCATTGGCCCCTCCATGGAGATGGCGGCGGGAATGGCGGGGATGATCGGCTACCCCGCCCATTCTTCTGGTGGGGGCAAGCCGACCGTGACCGGGCCGACATATCCGGACCCGATCGGCGCGCTGCACGGCGCCGGCGCGGTGCTGACGGCGCTGCTGCATCGCCAGCACACCGGCCAGGGCCAGCATATCGAGGTGCCGCAGGTGGAGGGCGCCATGCACTACATCGGCGAGCACATCCTGGCCGCGCTGGCCACCGGCGAGAACCCTGTGCCGCGGGGCAACCGGGTGGATTGGGCGGTGCCGCACGATGCCTTCCCGGCCGCGGGGGATGACCAGTGGATCGCCATCGCCGCCACCAATGATGCGGCGTGGCAGGCGCTGTGCGGCGCGATGGGGCGAGCGGACCTGGCGCGCTTCGCCACGCTGGACCAGCGCCGCGCGCATGAGGACGAGATTGCCGCCGCGGTGGCGGGCTGGGCGGCCACGCAGGACAAGCACGCGGCGGCCGCGCTGCTGCAATCGCTCGGCGTGGCCGCGGCGGCGGTGCATGATGGCGGGGATGGGGCGCGCAGCCCGTACCTGGCCGCGCGCGGCTGGTTCACCGAGCTGGTGCACGGCGATATCGGGCCCACGGTGCAGGAGGGGTTGCCCATGGCACTCTCCCGCACGCCGGGCAGCAACCGTTTCGCCTCCCCCTGCCTCGGCCAGCATACGCATGCGATCCTGCGCGACCTCGCCGGGCTGGACGAGGCCGCCATCGCGGCGCTGGATGCGGCCGGCGCGACCTATTCAACCCCAGGCTAGGACCTCGCCATGCCCCCCTACCGTACCGTGCTCTACGACGTGGCCGACGGGATCGCGCGGATCACGTTGAACCGGCCACAGCAGCGCAACGCGCAGAGCACGGAGCTGCTGCACGAGCTGGACCACGCCATCCTGGCCGCGGGCGCGGACCCGGCGGTGCGGGTGATCGTGCTGGCCGGCGCCGGGGATCATTTCTCCGCAGGGCACGATCTCGGCACGGCGGACGAGCAGGCCTATCGCGCGGCCAACCCGATGGAGCCGGGCATTCGCGGCTTCTACGACCGCACCTGGCAGCTTTACGTCGATATGCACCTGCGCTGGCGCAACGTGCCCACGCCGATGATCGCCGCCGTGCAGGGCTACTGCATCTTCGGTGGCTGGATGATCGCGAGCACGGCGGATGTGGTGTTCGCGGCCGATGACGCGATGTTCCTCGCCTCCCTGTTCCAGTATTTCTCGGTGCCGTGGGATGTGCCGCCGCGCCGGGCGAAGGAGATCCTGTTCCAGGGCCGCTTCGTGGATGCTGGCCAGGCCAAGGAGCTGGGGCTGGTAAACCGCGTGGTGCCGCGGGCCGGGCTGATGCAGGCGGTGCTGGACTATGCCGCCGATGTGGCCGCCAACGACCCGCAGCAGATGCGCATGGTGAAGCGTGCGGTGAATTCCGCGCAGGATACGATGGGCTTCACGGCGGCCATCACCGGCGCGCACAGCCACTACATGCTGACCTGGGCCACCGAGAAGGACCCTGGCTACACCCTGAGCGTGCCGGGTCAGGCACGGCGGCCGATGGTGCAGGTGGCGCTCGACCGGTACCATCGCGACCAGGCGCGCCGCCAGCCCGCGCCCCCTGCCCCGCAGCCGGAGCGGCAGGGCGGCGAGGGTTCCGGCTGATCCGCGCTTTCGACCTTTCCGCCTGCGACTTGCTGAAGGAACGCCGCCCATGCCCATCACGCGCCTGCTGATCGCCAATCGCGGCGAGATCGCCATCCGCATCGCACGCAGCGCCGCGGAGCTGGGCATCGCCACCGTGGCGGTGCATTCGGCCGACGACGCGCAAAGCCTGCATGTGCGCGCGGCAGACGAAGCGCGGGCACTGCAGGGCTCCGGGCCGGCCGCCTACCTCGATGCGGCGCAGATCGTGGCGGTGGCGCGTGAGGCCGGGTGCGATGCGATCCATCCCGGCTACGGCTTCATCAGCGAGAACGCCGCCTTCGCCCGGCTGTGCGCGGAGGCGGGCATCGCCTTCGTCGGCCCGCAGCCGGAGGTGCTGGACCTGTTCGGCGACAAGGCGCAGGCGCGGCGCTTCGCGGCGGCGAACGGGGTGGATATCGTGGCCGGCACGGATGGGCCGACCACGCTGGAGCAGGCGCAGGCCTTCCTGGCCGATCTCGGGCCGGGCGGCGCGATCATGGTGAAGGCCCTGGCCGGCGGCGGCGGGCGCGGCATGCGGCCGGTGACCGATGCGGCACTGCTGCCGGCCGCCTTCGAGCGCTGCCGGGCAGAGGCGCTGGGCGCCTTCGGCAATGGCGATCTGTATGTGGAACGGCTGTTCGTCCATCCGCGCCATGTGGAGGTGCAGGTGCTGGGCGACGGCACCGGGGCGGTTTCGCACCTGTGGGAGCGCGAATGCTCCGTGCAGCGCGAGCGGCAGAAGATCATCGAGATCGCGCCCGCGCCCTTCCTGCGCCCGGCCGTGCGCGACCGGCTGCTGGCCGCCGCGGTGAAGCTGGCCTCGGCGGCAAAATACCGCGGCGCCGGCACGTTCGAGTTCCTGGTGGATGCCGCGGTGGACGGCGACGGCGCGGCGATCGCCTTCATCGAGGCCAATGCGCGGCTGCAGGTGGAGCATACCGTCACCGAGGAGGTGACCGGCATCGACCTGGTGGCCGCACAACTCGGCATCGCCGGGGGCGGCACGCTGGCAGCACTCGGACTGACGCAGGCGGAGATCCCGTCCCCGCACGGCATGGCACTGCAGGCGCGGGTGAACCTGGAGACGATGCAGCCGGATGGCAGCGTGAAGGCGGCGGGTGGCGTGCTCAGCGCCTATGACCCGCCGAGCGGGCCCGGCGTGCGGGTGGATGGCTACGGCTATGCCGGCTACCGCACCAACCCGCGCTTCGACAGCCTGCTGGCCAAGGTAATCGTGCACGGGCGCGGCGATTTCGCGCAGCTGGCCGGCAAGGCGGTGCGGGCGCTGGCCGAATTCCGGCTGGCGGGGGCTGCTTCCAACATCGCGTTCCTGCAGGCGCTCCTGCGCCATCCGGCGCTGCTGGGCGGCAAGCTGCACACCAATTTCGTCGCCGAGCACATCGCGGACCTGACCGCCGCCGAGACCGGGCCGGTGAAGTTCTTCGCAGCCCCCGGCGGCGCGGCGGCAGCCCCGAAGCGGGCCGGCGCACGGCTGGAAAGCCGGGATCCACTGGCCATCGTGGATTACGGCAAGCAGGCCGCCGAGCAGGAGGAAGAGACGCAGGCGGATGAGGCGGAGGGGCCGGACGGCACCATCGCCCTGCGCGCGCCGATGCAGGGCACGATCGTGTCGCTCACCGTGGCCGAGGGCGCCACCGTGCAGCCGGGCCAGGAAGTGATGGTGATGGAGGCGATGAAGATGCAGCACAGCATCGCCGCCGCCACCCCCGGCATCGTGCGCGGCTTCGTGGTGGAGGCCGGCGAGACCGTGTTCGAGGGCGCGAAGCTGGCCTTCATCGAGGAACGGCCGGAACTGGGCGGCGCGGTGCAGGAAGAAAAGAAGATCGACCTGGACTACATCCGGCCGGACCTCGCCGAGGTGCTGGACCGGCACCGCCGCACCACGGACGCGGCGCGGCCCAAGGCGGTGGAAAAGCGCCGCGCCACCGGCCAACGCACAGCGCGGGAGAATATCGGCGAGCTGGTCGACCCCGGCAGCTTCATCGAATACGGCGCCCTCACCCTGGCCGCGCGGCGCCGCACCACGCCGATGGAGCAGCTGATCGACCAATCCCCGGCCGACGGGATCATTCTCGGCCTCGGTACCATCAACGGCACTGATTTCCCGGAGGAACAGGGCCGCGCCGCCGTGGCCAGCTACGACTACACCGTGCTGGCCGGCACCCAGGGCCGCAACGGCCACCGCAAGCAGGACCGGTTCTTCGAACTGGCGCATGATCTGCGCATTCCGCTGGTGCTGTTCGCCGAGGGCGGCGGCGGGCGCGGATCGGATTCGGACGCCATCGGCGGCTCGGAGACCGACACGTTCTACCGCTTCGCCGCCCTCTCCGGCGGGGCGCCGCTGATCGGCATCGCCTCCGGCCGCTGCTTCGCCGGCAATGCCGTGCTGCTGGGCTGCTGCGACGTGATCATTGCCACCGAGAACGCCAATATCGGCATGGCCGGCCCGGCGATGATCGAGGGCGGCGGGCTCGGCGTCTACAAGCCCGAGGAGATCGGGCCGATGAAAGTGCAGGTGGCCAGCGGCGTGGTGGATATCGCCGCGCGCGACGAGCCCGAGGCGGTGCGCGTGGCCAAGCAATACCTCTCCTACTTCCAGGGCAGCGTGAAGCAGTGGTCGGCGGCCGACCAGCGCCACCTGCGCCACGTGGTGCCGGAGAACCGCCTGCGCGGCTACGACATGCGCGCACTGATCGCCACCCTGGCCGATGAGGGAAGCATGCTGGAGATCCGCCGCGGCTGGGGCCACGGCATGATCACCGCGCTGATCCGCATCGAGGGCAAGCCGATGGGGGTGATCGCCAACAACCCCATGCATCTGGGCGGCGCGATCGACAGCGATGCGGCAGACAAGGCGGCGCGCTTCATGCAGATGTGCGACGCGCACGACATCCCGATCCTGTCGCTGAACGACAACCCCGGCAACATGGTGGGGCCGGAGGCGGAGAAGAGCGCGCTGGTGCGGCATTGCTGCCGCAGCTACCTCATCGGCGCCAATATCGACGTGCCGCTGTTCTTCGTGATCATCCGCAAGGCGATCGGGCTGGGCAAGCTGGCCATGACCGGCGGCGGCATGAAGAAGGGCGTGTTCGCCGTCTCCTGGCCCACGGGCGAGTTTGCCGGCATGGGCATCGAGGGACAGGTGAAGCTGGGCCGGCGCAAGGAACTGGCCGCGATCGAGGACACCGCCGAGCGCATCGCCACCTATGAGCGTTTCGTGGCCGAGCTGTACGACATCGGCAAGGCGCTCAACACCGGCAGCCATTTCCAGGTGGACGACGTGATCGACCCGGCGGAAACGCGGCGCTGGATCGTGGCCGGGCTGCGCTCCGTGCCGCCGCGCCCGGTGCGGCACGGCAAGAAGCGTGCCTGGGTAGATGGATGGTAGGGTTTGCCGCCATGAGTTCTTGAAACGGATCGGTTCTGTCCCCACTCTGACACCGACGTGCATAGAAGCGTCCGCCGGCCATGCGCGCGCCGGTTCGGGAACGAAGAACAGGGAGACTGACAGAAGTGGATCGTCGCAAATTCATCCGGCGCGCCAGCGTCGGCACCGCGGCCGCGGCCGCCACCACGCTGGCCGCGCCGGCCATCGCCCAATCGATGCCGGAAGTGAAGTGGCGCATGACGTCCAGCTTCACCAAGTCGCTGGACACGCTGTATGGCGGCACCGAGCTGTTCGCCAAGGTGATCGGCGAGATGTCGGACAACCGCTTCCAGATCCGCACCTTCGCCGCCGGCGAGATCGTGCCGGCACTGCAGGTGCTGGATGCCGTGCAGAACGGCACGGTGGAGGCGGGGCAGACGGCCGCCTACTACTATTTCGGCAAGGACCCCTCCTTCGTCTACGAAACCGGGCTGCCGTTCAGCATGAACCAGCGCCAGTACAGCTCCTGGCTGAAGTTCGGCGGCGGGCAGGAACTGGTGCAGGATTTCTACAAGGCCTACAGCATCAAGAGCTTCCAGTTCGGCGGCACCGGGTGCCAGATGGGTGGCTGGTTCCGCAAGGAAATCAACACCGTCGATGACCTGAAGGGCCTGAAGTTCCGCGTCGGCGGCTTCGCCGGCGAGATCCTGACCCGCCTCGGCGTCATCCCGCAGCAGATCGGCGCCGGCGACATCTATCCCGCGCTGGAAAAGGGCACCATCGACGCGGCGGAGTGGGTGGGCCCCTACGACGACGAGAAGCTCGGCTTCAACAAGGTGGCGCGCTTCTACCACTACCCCGGCTGGTGGGAGGGGGCCTCGGTCGGCTCGCTCTATATCGGCCAGAAGCACTGGGATGCGCTGCCGAAATCCTACCAGGCGATGGTGGAAACGGCCGCGGGCCTGGTTTCGTCCTGGATGGTGCCGAAATACGATGCGGTGAACCCCGCCGCGCTGAAGCGCCTGGTGGCGTCCGGCACGGTGCTGAAGCCGTTCTCCCGCCCGGTGCTGGAGGCCTGCTACAACGCCTCCTGGGCCTATTACGACGAAGTCGCGGCGAAGAACGCGAACTTCAAGAAGATGCTGGACAGCATCAAGGCCTTCCGCGGCGACGAGATCACCTGGTTCCGCGTGGCCGAGGGCACGTTCGACAGCTTCATCAACGCGATGAACGCCGCCGGCCGCTGAGCCGAAAGCCTGCCTGAAACAAAGCGGGCGGCGGGAGTGATCCCGCCGCCCGTTTTCTGTTGGGCACTGCCCCTTCCCGGCCGCAGCCGCGAAGGGGCTTCTTCCCTGCTATGGCCGCGCGGGAGCCGGCGCGAAGACCGGCGGGGCGGTATCGTCGTCATCCGCCGGCGGCGGCGCGATCTCGATCTTCACCGTGCTCGGGTCGATCTTCGAAGGCTCGTCCAGCAAGCCCGTAACCAAGATCGGGAAGGCGATCACCAGCCCCACCATGATCAGCTGCAGCCCCACCCACGGGAGCGAGCCCCAGTAGATGTCGCTGGTCTTCACCTCCTTGGGCACCACGCTGCGCAGGTAGAACAACGCGAAGCCGAAGGGCGGGTGCATGAAGCTGGTCTGCATGTTCACGCACAGCATCACGCCGAACCAGATCAGCGCGGCATCCGCGCCCACCACCGGGGCCAGGATCTTCTGCGCCACCGGGGCCAGCATCGGCACGATGATGAAGGCGATCTCGAAGAAATCGAGGAAGAAGGCGATGAAGAACACGAACAGGTTCACCGCCGCCAGGAAGCCCCACACGCCGCCGGGCAGCCCGGTCAGCCAGTGCTCCACCCAATGGTTGCCATCCACGCCCGCGAAGGTGATGGAGAAGCAGGTGGCGCCCACCAGGATGAAGGCCACCATGGAGGTGATGCGCATCGTCACCTGGAACGCCTGCACGATCAGGTCGTGCAGATCCTTGGTGCGCCAGGCGCGCCAGCACAGCCAGATGATGCTGGCGAACATCACGGTGAAGATCACCTTGAACAGCGGCGACTTGAACGCCACCAGGCCCACCAGGCTGCCGATGATGGCAGCCGCCAGACCGCCGATGGCGATGGCCCAGTCCATCCGGGAGAGTGGTGCGTTGCGCACCACCGCCAGAACGATGGCGCCGATCGCGCCCATGGCGCCCGCCTCGGTGGGCGTTGCCAGGCCGAGCATGATCGTGCCCAGCACCAGGAAGATCAGCACCGCCGCGGGAATGATGCCCCACATGCACTTGATGAGCAGCGGCCAGCCGGTCAGCGTGCGCGGCACCGGCGGCACGTAGTGCGGGCGGAAGATCGTCAGCATGAAGGTGTAGCCGGCGAACAGCGCGATCTGCACCAGCGAGGGGCCCCAGGCGCCCAGGTACATGTCGCCGACGGAGCGGCCGAGCTGGTCGGCCAGCACCACCAGCACCAGCGAGGGCGGCACCACCTGCGTGATGGTCCCCGATGCAGCCAGCACGCCGGTCGCGTAGCGGATGTTGTAGTTGTAGCGCATCATCACCGGCATGGTGATCATGGCCATGGCGATCACCTGGGCCGCCACAGTGCCGGTGATGGCGCCGAGGATGAAGCCCACGATGATCACGGAGTAGCCCAGCCCGCCCTTCAGCGGCCCGAACAGCTGGCCCATGCTCTCCAGCATGTCCTCGGCCAGCCCGCATTTCTCCAATATGGCGCCCATGAACGTAAAGAATGGGATCGCCAACAGCAGGTCGTTGGCCAGGATGTTGCCAAAGACACGCCCCGGGATCGCCTGCAGGAACGGCATGGTGAAGAAGCCGTGCTCGATGGCGATGAAGCCGAAGAACAGCCCCACGGCGGCCAGCGAGAACGCCACCGGGAAGCCGAACAGCATGAACACCACCAGGCCGCCGAACATCAGCGGCGGCATCCAATCCAGCGGGATCATTGCAGCGGCCTTTCGTAATGGGCCTCAAGGTCGGGAATATCGTGGCCCTGCAGCGCCGCCACGCGCTTGATCACCTCGGACACACCCTGCAGCGCCACCAGCACGAAGCCCAACGGCACCAGGATCTTCACCGGCCAACGCAGCAACCCGCCGGCGTTGGTGGAAACCTCATTGGGGAAGGACTGCAGGAAGAACGGCCAGGACAGCCAGGCCAAAAGCAGGCAGGTCGGGATCAGGAACAGCACCGTCCCGGTGATGTCGACCCAGATCTGGCCGCGGCGCGAAAGGGTCATGTACCAAAGATCCACGCGCACATGCTCGTTCTTCTTCAGCGTGTAGCTCGCCCCCAGCATCACGATCACGGCGAACATGTACCACTGCGCCTCAAGCCAGGCGTTGGAACTGATGTCGTAGGCATAGCGAACCATCGCATTGCCAGCACTGACCACGCAGGCCAGCAGCACCAGCCAGTCGCACGCCTTGCCGAGGAGCTGGTTGAACCAGTCCACCGCTTGGCTGAATCCGAGGAGAGGCTTCACGGCTGCGCCACCCTTCCCTGCACGTTGTTATCGCCCGCCCGGGCCGGACGAGGGGTAGCGCGATTACTGTACGTCCACCAAAATCCGTCTTTACCGACTGTTGCGCAAAAGGGAAGGGGAGAAACGCCGCCGTACCCCTTGCGGCCGCACCGGCCCCGCCCGATCCTGCGCGCGGGTGGCCGGGGAGGACGAAATGGACGCGGACTACATCGTGGTAGGGGCTGGCTCGGCCGGCTGCGTGGTGGCGGCACGGCTGGTGGAATCCGGCGCCCGCGTCGTGCTGCTGGAAGCCGGCCCGAAAGACACGCTGCCCTGGATCCACATCCCCGCCGGCGTGCTGAAGCTCATCCACAACCCGAAGGTGAACTGGATGTTCGCCTCGGAGCCGGAACAGGGCACCGCCGGCCGCCCCATCCACTGGCCCCGCGGCCGGGTGCTCGGCGGCTCCTCCTCCATCAACGGCATGCTCTACGTGCGCGGCCACGCGGCGGATTTCGACGGCTGGGCCCAGATGGGCTGCCGCGGCTGGAGCTACGACGACGTGCTGCCCTATTTCCGCAAGTCGGAGAACTACATCCAAGGCACCGGCGACCACCGCGGCCACGAAGGCCCGCTGCAGGTGGAAGATTACCGCACCATCCTTCCACTCACGCACCGCTTCGTCGAAGCCTCCCAGCAGGCCGGCCACCCCTTCCGCCCCGACCTCAACGACGGCGAGCAGACCGGCGTCGGCTACTCCCAGAACACCCGCCTCGGCCGCCGCCGCGGCTCCACCGCGCAAACCTTCCTCGCCTCCGTCCGCGGCTACCCCAACCTGCGCGTGGAGACGGAAGCGCAGGCCGGCAAGCTGCTCTTCGAAGGCAAGCGCTGCGTCGGCGTCACTTTCCGCCAACGCGGCGTGATGCGAGAGCTGCGCGCCCGCCGCGAGGTGATCATCAGCGGCGGCGCGGTCAACTCGCCCCACCTGCTCCACGTCTCCGGCATCGGCCCGGCCGAGCACCTGCAATCGATCGGCGTGGAACCCCTCCACCACCTGCCCGGCGTGGGCATGAACCTGCAAGACCACTACGTCGCCCGCGTCTCCCACCGCGTCACCGGCAGCATCTCCACCAACCAGCTCGCCACCGGGCTGCGCCTGCTGGGCGAGGCGGCAAAATTCGTCTTCACCGGCCGCGGCGCCCTCACCTTCGGCGTCACCACCGCGCAAGTCTTCTGCGCCTCCCGCGAAGGCCTGGCCTCGCCCGACCTGCAACTGCTCTTCACCCCCGCCAGCTACGACCCCGTCCGCTTCGGCAAACTGGAACGCGAAGGCGGCATGACGGTCGCCGTCTGCCCCGTCCGGCCAGACAGCCGCGGCACCATCATGGCCACCTCGGCCGACCCGTTCGCCCGCCCACGCATCCAGCCCAACTACCTCTCCGCGGTCTCAGACCAGCAGGTGCTGGCCGCCGGCATCCGCTTCACCCGCAACATCTTCGCCTCCCCCGCGCTGGCCAAACACAGCACGATGGAAACCCTGCCCGGCCCCGATGTGCAGACGGACGCGCAGCTGCTGGACTACATGCGCAACTACGGCAACACCCTCTACCACCCCGTCGGCACCTGCCGCATGGGCGAAGGCCCGGGCGCCGTGGTGGACAGCCGGCTGCGCGTGCACGGAATCGCCGGCCTGCGTGTGGCCGACGCCTCGATCATGCCCGCCCTCACCTCCGGCAACACCAACGCCCCCACCATCATGATCGGCGAGAAATGCGCCGCCATGGTGTTGGAGGATGTGCGGGCAGGGTGAAGGAAGAAAGCGGTTCTTTTTTGAAAAAAAGAACCAAAAAACTTTTCTGATTTTGTGCTTGGTATTTCCTGAAAGGGATATGAAAGACTCTCTTTATTTCCGCGACAACAAATTTCGTTCATTTTGCCCGACGGAACCAAAGGAAGGACAAGACTGAGGTGTTGCGGTTGGCCCCCATTCCCCCATCGGCTAGGCTAGTGCGGCTGAGCGTGGCGCGGCTGAGCGGTTGCGGTTGGCCCCCATTCCCCCATCGGCTAGGCTACTCATGCGTAGCCTTCGCTCGTGGCGCCGTTGCGGTTGGCCCCCATTCCCCCATCGGCTAGGCTCCACGGCGCGGGGGCTGAAGACGCTGGCAAGTTGCGGTTGGCCCCCATTCCCCCATCGGCTAGGCTAAACGTTGCTGGACGCGGTGCAACCGTGTGTTGCGGTTGGCCCCCATTCCCCCATCGGCTAGGCTGAACAACGTGCGCCGCGCCGCGCTGCCGACGTTGCGGTTGGCCCCCATTCCCCCATCGGCTAGGCTGTTCGATCCTCTGTGGTTCGCGACCAAGATGTTGCGGTTGGCCCCCATTCCCCCATCGGCTAGGCTCCATGGGCGGGAACACGCTAGCCTCGTAGGTTGCGGTTGGCCCCCATTCCCCCATCGGCTAGGCTGGCACAACCTGCCAACCGGCGGAACGATATGTTGCGGTTGGCCCCCATTCCCCCATCGGCTAGGCTGGCGCCGGAGAACAACCCCCAGACGGTCAGTTGCGGTTGGCCCCCATTCCCCCATCGGCTAGGCTAGGACGTCCTAGATCTGTGGAGACGCGTAGTTGCGGTTGGCCCCCATTCCCCCATCGGCTAGGCTCCAAGCCGCCCTAGCGCATTGAAAACACAATGCGATAGGGCGGGTTGGACGCAACAAAAATTTGCCCTCAAAACAAAGTCAGCTGCTCATGGCGTCCCATCCGCCTTTTCTCCCGCACTGGACCGCGGAACACCGTCATCGTCTCGAACTGTTTGTCGGTCACCATCAGCACATGGACTTTGCCATCCTTCGGCACTTGCCGAGCTATCATGCGCAGCCGGGCGTTGCCCTGCTCCTTGCCGACGCACCAACGCAGGTAAACGCTGAATTGGCTCATCTCCCAGCCCTCGTCGAGGAGCCATTGTCTAAACTTCGCCGCCGCTTTGCGCTGTGGCTTTGTCATCACGGGTAGATCGAACATCAAGACCATCCACATGATCCGATAGCCGCTCAGCATCGTCGCCATCATCGCGGCCCCCCAGCTCGAGGAACGGAAAGGCAAGCATTGCCGACCCGGACAGGAAGCTTTCCGCCAGACTCTGTGCAGTACGCAGGATTGCCGTCGCCAGTGGCGAGGTACCGGCTGCTGAGACCTCGTCCTGCCATAGCAGCGCGACCAGACTGCGTTTCGCGGCCATGGTGACATCCGTCACACCATCGGCAAGTAGGCAACGCACGGCATCGTCGACTATAGGCCGAAACGGCTCCATCAGGTCGTCAACAAGAGGCATAGAATTCTGCGAGTTCCGATGAAACAGGCCGAGACCGGGATGCAATCCTGAGGCGCAGATGGCGCGCGCCACCGCAGCACGAAGCACCGCATAGCCGTAGTTGAGTTGTGCGTTGGCACCAGGTGCCTCCTGGTCGCGCCGGAACGCGGCACCCATCAGAAGCGGCCAGTAGCGGCGCGCGGCCTGAGCCTCAATGTTCTCGGGATCTCCGGGCTTGACCAAGCGTGCTAGGCGCCCGAAGGCACCAGAGGGCATGCCAGCCCGATGCAGCGCCCAGCCCTGGCGTCTGATCTTGGCTGCCACTACCTGCTGCCAAAGGCGCTTCTCCATAAGCCGAGTGCGGTCAATTTGCGCTGCCATGCGCTTGGAGACAGCATGGTGCCCTTCCACAGGCCAAAGCAGCGCTGCAGGGGCGAAGTTCGCTCCCGGCACGATGAAGGGAACGCCGCGGTCGGCCAATGCCGAGAGCAACGCGACCGATACAGACGTACCCCGCGCCGTCGCCATGACGGCCATCAGGTCGTCGAGCGGCACTCGGCCAACCTCCTCGCGACCAGACTGAACTACGAAGAAACCGCGTTCCTTTGACAGGTGGCGCCCCTCCTCGTTGATCTCCACCACTCGGCCGAGCGGGCTCACCATGGCAAGGAGCCCTGGTCGAAGACCCGACCGGATGGGTCCACGAAGACCTTCCGGGCGCCTTCAGCTGCGAAGCGGCTTATGCTCGCGTTCACATACTTAAACGGGTCTGCCTTGTCCGCATCGCGTGCTTTGAGGTTTCCACTCTCGTGAACCTCGGCCAGATTTACCTGCCCCTCCCGAAATTTTACCACCCTCAGCAGTCGCCTAGCCTCACCTACACCAAAAGCCACTACATCGTCCTTGTGCAGACGCATCAAAAGCTTCGCAGCGGGATGCAGGCGCCGATCGACGACAGGGCGTCCAAGGCGCGCAGCCTCGGCATCCATCGCAGCATGCAACATCGGCACCACCAGCATCTGCACCTTGCCGAGCTTTCCCGCCCTTGGCGGCAAGCGCCAGAACTCCACCCGGTGGTTGGCATCCAGCTTGACGCGCTTGTAGGGGCGCCCAGTCCGCCGGTCGGCGATGGCGGCAGTGCCGTCTAGCCTTTCGCTGACCCGCACTCGTCGCACTGTGCGCCCAGCGGCATCGTGCACGATTGCACCGAGCGCGGCCGCCTGCGCCGGCTTGGCATCGGCACTGCCGATCGCGCCGATGATGCGATCTGCCAGTTGTGAATCGGCGACGGCGTCGCGCACATCCTCCGGCTTCCAGCCAGCCAGCGCCTGGATCGGTACCCGATGCGCGACATTGGCCGCTTTCGGCCCGGCATCCACGAGCGTCGCATAGGCGGTATCGTTGTGCAGCCGGCCAGCTGGTGCCGTGTCTGGCTTGAACGAGACAACCACAGCACGCAACCGAGATGCTGCCTCCGCCTGAAAACCCGGCCACGGCTCACCCAGATCGTCCATCAGCCGTCGGCCGCGATCTTCCGCTCGGCCAGCCGCTGTCGCCACGCGCTGCAATAGCGAGCGGTCCACCAGGCCAACCGTCAGCGCATCAATTGCGTGGTGGCGGTGATCGTTGCGCTCTTTGCGCGCTCCACCCTTGCCGAGCAGCGCCGCGCTGTTCAGCCCAAGCGACTGGCGGAGCAGCGACGTCAGGCGCCCCGGCACCGTATAGACTTGGTCGGGGTCGCAGACCGCGCGCAAATAGAGCCGCGCAAGACGCGCCAGATAGGCGCTGTCGGTCAGATGACGGGCCAGGAAATCACTGTGCTCACCCTGCCATTTCTGCAGTGCGTCCGGTGCGAAACGCCAAGCCTTGCTTCCGGGAAGCTGCGCAGCGCGCTGCACGATGTCTGGCCATTCCGGCGAGGCGCCAAAGGCCTGGTGGGGAGTCTGCCGCGACTTGCGGCGGTTCGCCTCGCGCAGCACAACGACACGGTTGGCAAAACTATCGTCCAGCGTAATGGCAAAGGGGAGGATGTGATCCTGCTCCACCTCGCCCGAGAACAGCCGGGCGAGCGAAATGCGTTCCCCGGAGTAGGGACAGATTCGTTCCTTGGGGTCGCCGGACTGTTCATGCCATAGCCGCATCAAGGCAAGGTTCCGCCCGTTCACACGTTGCCCAAGGGCTACGAGATCCCTGGCCCACGCCTCGCGCCGCTTTGCGTTCTCCGCCTGCTCCTTCTCGATCCGTCGGCGCTCGAACGCAGACTGGTTCAGCTCCCGCAACACCTCGACGACGATTTGCGTGGGGTGACCGTGCCGCTTGATGACCGCGTTCACCACATGGCGCAGCTGGTTCAGGGCCACGTGAACCGTCGGATTAGGCACACGGCCAAGGCGCTTTTCGTCAGTGTCCTCGGGTTTGCCGGAGCCTGTACCGATGCGCTCAGCAAGCACCGCGCCGTAATATGGCAACTGATCAAGTATGACGCCGTCGCGGTCGTCGGAGTGATGTCGGAAGCCAGCTGCAATCACAGCCTTGTCGTAGGTCATCCCGGCCTCAAGATGCGGCAGGATGGCTCGCATCGCATCGGCGGAGAGTGCGGCGTGCCCGTCGGGCAAAGTGATGCGCTCGGCTTGCCTGGCCTGATCGGAGGGAAGACCAAGGGCAACAAGTGCCGCCACGGCTTGGTCCGGCGTCGTCGAATTGAGCAGCGCGAGCACCACGGCCTCTTGCAACTCCGATCCCAGGCCCGGCCAGATTGCAGAGAGCGGCTTGTCCTTGCCTGCCAGACGTGCCGCCGTTTCGGCGCCCTTCAGCTTTTCTCTCGCCTTTGATTCGAGATTAAAGGTTTCCCCGCTCGAGAGTCCAAGAAGCTTCCTGATCTGGTTGAAAGACAAGTCCTTGCCGGCCAACAAAGACCCGGCCAGCAGTGCTCGCTGCTTGTCGGTCAGTGCCGCATCAGGCTCGCCCACGCGGCGGATCGCGAAATGCGATAGATCCTGCGCGATGCGAAAGGCCTGCGCGACTGGCAAGGCCTTTGGCGCGCGAGGTTGGTCTGGTTTGAGCCAGCATCGCCCGACAGGCGGGTCCTTCAAGGGACGCTAGTGAAACAGGATACCGGCAATGGCATCATATGCAGCAGGCGTCAGGGATGCGTTCCAGCCGGCCTGTGCATGCCAGATCGCGTCGAACTCAGCACGGATCAGATCCCGTGTGGGGTAAAAGGCATAAGTAGCCTTAACGCCACTCCCCACGAGACGAGTACGGACATCTTGTGCCTTGTCTTGCCGATCGGCCAGCCACGCGCCCAGCGTCGGGTGGCCAGAGCGGGCAAGCTCCTGCTTCAGATTGTCAGACGCCGTCCTGATCTTGCCCTGTTCCGCCTCGTTCGACCGATCTGTTTTTCTATTACTTTGAAAGCCCCGCCGTTGATTCAGGTGAAAGACTGCACGACCGAGTTCATGAGGATCGAGCCGCCGATGCAGCGCATCACGCCGGAATGCATAGGGATTAAGCGCTACCAGCGCCTGCCGTCCTGCTGGATCAGCCGGCATCAAACCGTGCCGTTGCAGCGCATTCAAAAGTGCTTCGCGCCGCTGGAGATACCGATCGCGGCGGCGGCGCATTCCACGCGCTAAACGCCGTTCTGCGGCAAGGGAAGCCAGTGTCTTGGGGTCGCGCCCGTCTGGGAAGACACGTACACCCATGTCGACGATACCGGCGGGCGAGCCGGTCGTACCTAGGCTGAGAACGCACCAACCGATCGAATTGGCGCCGATGTCGAGGGCAAGACGATATGACATGATATAGCTTGACCGAGATGCCTACGAAGTTGCAAGATAACTTTGGAAACCCTACGTTCCAAACGCATAGCCGATGGGGGAATGGGGGCCTTCCGTTAACAAGTGCCTCCGGGCGCACCGAATGAGCGGCGGGCTACGGCCCGCCGTTTCTCGTTATTGGGGCTTTGGGTGTCCGGAACGCCCGGCCTGCTCACGGATCGCAGCGGCACTTGAGATATTTTTTCTAACTGAAAATTTCACATAAACCTGAAAATTTCCTTGTCCACCGGCATTGCATCGTGCATTGTTAGCGGTGATGCCAAACTTGAGCACCGCACCGAGCGAAGCCGACGCACCGCGCCCCTGGGCGCGGGCGATCATGCACGCCCGGATTCCGGCGTCCCTCAAGCTCCTGCTGCTGGCCCTGTTCGCCGTATTCTCAAGGGCGGACACCTCCGGCCACACGCTGCGCACCCTGCGCCAGGATTGGCTCTTCTCCACCAACACGGATTTCGCCGACGACCTAAACTCCGCCCAGAACCCGTATGCCCTGCGCCGCCTTCTGCAATTGCGGGCAGAGATCGGCTGGCTCATGCGCGGCACGCCCAACCGCGGCATGGCCCTGTCCGGCCATCGCGCGCCCGCACTCTGCCCGCCGCCGTCAGCCCGCGCGCCGCCATAGGCAACTCACGCCCTCTTTCACCTTGAATCCGTCGCGAAAACCCCGCTTCCGGCGGCGATGACTCATGCCCAAAGCATGCCCCCATCGCGGCAGGCAGCAAAATCAAATGACCTTCTTCTCGCGCAACCCCGCAATCCCCGCCGCGTCGTAGCCAAGCTCGCCCAGGATCGCATCCGTGTGCTCGCCCTGCTCCGGCGTGGTGTTGCGCACCTCCCACTTCGAACGGCTCATGCTGATCGCCTGCCCCACCAGCCCCACCGTGCCGCGCGTCGGGTGCTGCACCTCCCGCGCCATGCCCAGATGCTGCACCTGCGGGTCGGCAAACACCTGGTCCATCGAATAGATCGGCCCGCACGGCACGCTCGCCGCGTTCAGCTCCTCGATCCACGCAGCCGAACTCTTGCCCCGCGTCACGCTCTCGATCTCCGCATTCAGCCCCTTGCGGTTCCTGGAGCGCCCGGCATCGGTGTTGTAGTCCGGGTGGGTGGCCAGCTCCTCGCGCCCGATCGCCTTGCACAACCGCCGGTAGATCTCATTGCCCGCCGCCGCGATGTTGATATGCCCATCCGCCGTGGCGAACACCCCAGTGGGAATGCTGGTCGGATGGTCATTCCCCGCCTGCTCCGGCACCTCGCCGGCAATCGTCCAGCGCGCCGCCTGGAAATCCAGCATGGCAATCTGCGCGCCGAGCAGGGAGGATTGCACCCACTGCCCCTTCCCCGAAACCTCGCGGTCGAGCAGCGCAATCAGGATGCCCTGCGCCGCGAAAATCCCCGCCGTCAGGTCCGCCACCGGAATGCCCACCCGCACCGGCCCCTGCCCCGGCAACCCGGTGATGGACATCAACCCGCCCATCCCCTGCGCGATCTGGTCAAACCCCGGCCGATCCCGATACGGCCCGTCCTGCCCGAAGCCGGAGATCGAGGCGTAAACAATGCGCGGGTTGATCTCCGCCAGCGTCGCGTAGTCGATCTTCAGGCGGTCCTTCACATCCGGCCGGTAGTTCTCCACCACCACATCGGATGCCGCGACCAGCTTGTAGAAGATCTCCCGCCCCTCCGCCGCCTTCAGGTCCAGCGTCAGGCTGCGCTTGTTGCGGTGCAGGTTCCAGAAATCCGGCCCATGCCGCGCCCCGCCCAACCCGGCATCACCCTCCGGCGCCTCGATCTTGATCACCTCCGCCCCCCAGTCGGCCAGCTGCCGCACGCAGGTGGGCCCGGCGCGCACGCGGGTCAGGTCCAAAACCTTGAAGCGGGCGAGAGGGAGAGTGCTCATGTTGGGTCCTCAGGCGTCAGTGTTGGCAGGCAGGCGCGCCGGTGGCGTGGGCGCCGGCACGAAGGCGGTACGGCGCTCACGCGGTGGTTCGCCGCGCAGCATCATGCGCCAAGCGGTGAAAAGCGCCATGCCGGCAAAGATCGCCACGAGATACATGAACAACCCGGCCGGCCCGAACCGCTCCATCGCCACCCCGGCAACGGCCGGCCCGATCGTCGCCCCCACCGACCAGGCGATCAGCAGCGCGCCGGCCGCCGCCACCGCATCCCCACTATCCAACCGGTCATTGGTCAGCCCCGCCCCCAGCCCATACAGCGGCGCCGCCAGCCCCGAAAGCGCGGCCCCGAGCACCAGCAGCACCGGCAGCGGCGCAGCCCCCGCCACCAGGAACCCCACCGCCACAGCCCCCGCGCTCAGCAAAGACATCAGCGCCACCGGCCGCCGCCCGATCCGGTCCGACAGCACGCCCGCCGGCATCTGGATCAACAGCCCCGCCAAATTCGCCCCCACCGCGAACAACCCGACCGAGGCAGCGCTATGGCCGAGATTCTGCAGATACACCGGCGTCAGCGCATGGAACGACGAATTCGCCAACCCCGCCGAAAGCCCGCAGGCCAACCCCACCGGCGAAACCCGCAGCAGCGCCAGCAACCCCATCCGCGCATGCATGTTGGCCACCGGGCTGGCCGGCTGCACCAGCGCCACCGGCAGCAGCGCGGTGGCATAGGCCATGCCCGCGCCCACGATCAGCAACACCGAAGGCGGCACCAGGCTCAGCACCACCGGCCCCAGCATCCCCCCGCCCCAGCTGGCGATCATGTACAGCGCGAATATCCGCCCACGGCTGGCATTATCCGCCCGCGCGTTCAGCCAGCTCTCGGCAATGATGCACAACCCGGCATAGGCCGCACCCTGCGCCGCCCGCAGCACCGCCCAGCCCAGCGGCGATTGCCACAGCGCCATCAGCAATATCGCATCCGCTGCCAGCACCGCGAACACCACGAAGGCCCGCCCATGCCCCAGGCGCGGGATGATGCGCTGGCAGAAGATGGAGCCGATCAGGAACCCCGCCGAATGCGCCGAGGCAACCATGCCGATGGAGGAGGTGGAAACCCCCTGCTCCACCAGCAGCAACGGGATCAGCGGGCCAAGAATGCCCTGCGCCACCTGCGCGCTGGCAATGCCCAGCAGAACGGGAAGAAAGGACACGACCGAGGGTGCCATGCTGCCATGATGGCCCGCCCCCCGCCGCGCCGCCAGACCGCCAAAAGCAGCCCTCCCCCCGCGCGAACGGAGGAAGGGCGCAGCCCCGTCAGGCCCGCAGCGCTTCTACCGGCTCGCCGAGCGGCTGCGGCAGGTAACGCACGTACTCGCGCGGCACCACCTGCCAGAAGGCAGGCAGCACGCGCTCCCAATCATGCAGCAGGCGGGTGGCATAGCGGCTGCTGGTCTCGCGCGCATGGGTGGCAACCAGCTCGCGCAGCACGCCCGCCCAATGGCTGGTCGCCACGCGCTGCCACATCAGCGTCTCCGGGTTCACCCGCAGCCGGAACATGTCCTCGGGGTCGTACACGAAGGCCATGCCGCCGGTGAACCCGGCGCCGAAATTGTCACCCACCGCCCCCAGGATCGTCACGGTCCCGCCCGTCATGTACTCGCAACCGTTGGAGCCGATGCCCTCCACCACCGCCGTGGCGCCGGAATTGCGCACCGCAAAGCGCTCCCCCGCCTGCCCCGCCGCGAACAGCTGCCCCGCCGTGGCCCCATACAGCACCGTGTTGCCGATGATGGTGTTGAGATGGCTCTGCAACGTGGAGGAAGGCGCCGGCCGCACCACGATGGTGGCACCCGACAACCCCTTGCCCACGTAGTCGTTCGCATCGCCGAACACCTCCAGCTTCAACCCCTGCACCGCGAACGCGCCCAGGGATTGCCCGGCCGAGCCGCGCAGCCGCACCGTGGCATGGTTCGGCGGCAGCCCCGCCATGCCGAACTTCTTCACGATACGGTGGCTGAACTTGGTGCCGATGGCGCGCTGCGTGTTCCGGATATTGTATTCCAGCTGCATCTTCTCGCCATGCTCGAAGAAGGCGCGCGCATCGGCGATCATCTGCGCATCCAGCGTCTCCGGCACCTCGTTGCGCCCCTCCAGCGTGCAGTAGCGCGCATAGGGCCCGGGGTCGGCCTGCACCAGCAGCGGGTTCAGGTCGAGGTCGTCCAGCATCTCCGAACCACGGCTCACCTGGTGCAGCAAATCCGTCCGCCCGATCACCTCGGCCAGCGTGCGGAAGCCCAGCCCCGCCAGGATGTGGCGCACATCGTCGGCGATGAAGCTGAACAGGTTGATCACCTTCTCCGGCGTGCCTTCGAACTTCGCCCGCAGCTTCTCATCCTGCGAACACACGCCCACCGGGCAGGTGTTGCTATGGCACTGCCGCACCATGATGCAGCCCATGGCGACGAGCGAGGCAGTGCCGATGCCGAACTCCTCCGCCCCCAGCATCGCCGCGATCACCACGTCGCGCCCGGTCTTGATGCCGCCATCGGTGCGCAGCTTCACCCGGTGCCGCAGCCGGTTCAGCATCAGCACCTGGTGCGTCTCCGAAAGCCCCATCTCCCACGGCAGCCCGGCATACTTCACCGAGGTCTGCGGGCTGGCCCCGGTGCCGCCGGAATGGCCGGAAATCAGGATCGCATCCGCCTTGGCCTTAGCCACGCCGGCCGCGATCGTGCCGATGCCGCTGCGCGCCACCAGCTTCACGCACACCGTCGCCGCGGGGTTGATCTGCTTCAGGTCGTAGATGAGCTGGGCGAGATCCTCGATCGAATAGATGTCGTGATGCGGCGGCGGCGATATCAACATCACCCCGGGCGTGGAATGCCGCAGCTTCGCGATCAGTCCCGTCACCTTGAACCCCGGCAACTGCCCGCCCTCGCCGGGCTTGGCGCCTTGGGCCACCTTGATCTCGATCTCGCGGCAGTTGTTGAGGTACTCCGCCGTCACCCCGAACCGCCCGGACGCAATCTGCTTGATCGCCGAGTTCGCGTTGTCCCCGTTCGCCCGCGGCCTGGCCCGCGCCGGGTCCTCACCGCCCTCGCCGCTGTCGCTGCGCGCGCCGATCCGGTTCATCGCGATCGACAGCGTCTCATGCGCCTCCGGGCTCAGCGCGCCCAGCGAAATGCCAGGCGCCAGCAGCCGCTTGCGGATTTCGGTGATACTCTCCACCTCGTCCACCGCAATCAGCTTGCGCCCTCCGGGGCGGAAATCCAGCAGGTCGCGCAGCGCCACCGGCGGCATCTTCCGCACTGCCTCGGCATAGCGGCGATACAGCTGGAAGCTGTCCGTCGCCACCGCCTCCTGCAGCATGTGGATCAGCGTGCCGTCGAAGGCATGCGTCTCGCCGCGCTGGCGCAGCTTGTAGATGCCCCCCACCGGCAGCGCCGGCATCTCCGCATCCCAAGCCCCTTCGTGCAGCGCCAGGATCTTGCGCGCGATGCCGGAAAGCCCGATGCCGGAAATGCGGCTCTGCATGCCCGGGAAGAACTCGCCCACCAGCTGCCGCGAAAGCCCGATCGCTTCGAAGTTGTAGCCACCGCGGTAGGAGGAGATCACCGAGATCCCCATCTTGGACATGATCTTCAGCAGCCCCTTGTCCACCGCCTTCTTGTAGCGCTGGACCGCCTCCTTCAGCGTGATCGCGCCGAACAGCCCACGCCGATGCCGATCCGCGATGCCCTCCTGCGCCAGATAGGCGTTGATGGTGGTCGCCCCCACGCCGATCAGCACTGCGAAAGTGTGCACGTCCAGGCACTCGGCCGCGCGCACGTTCAGGCTGGTGAAGGTCCGCAGCGAGGACCGCACCAGATGCGTGTGCACCCCGCCCGTGGCCAGGATCATCGGGATCGCCACCCGCTCCGGCCCCATCGCCTCGTCGGTCAGCACCACATGCGTGCAGCCGGCGCGCACGCCCTCCTCCGCCTCGCGCCTTATGCGCTCCAGCGCCGCACGCAGCCCCGCCTCCCCGTCCGCCACCGGAAAGGTGCAGTCCACCACACAGGCACTGCGCCCCATCGTTCCGCGCATCGCCGCGAACTCAGCGGTGGAGAGCACGGGGCTTTCCAGCTGCAACAGATCGAACTGGCTGCTGTCCTCGTCCATCACGTTGCCGAGGTTGCCCAGCCGCGTCTTCAGCGTCATCACCCGCGTCTCGCGCAGGCTGTCGATCGGCGGGTTCGTCACCTGGCTGAAGCCTTGCCGGAAGTAGTGGTGCAACCCGCGATACGTGTCGGACAGCACGGCCAGCGGCGTGTCGTCGCCCATGCTGCCCACCGCCTCCTGCGCGTCCTCCACCATCGGGTGCAGGATCATCTCCAGGTCTTCCAGCGTGGCGCCCACCGCCAGCTGGCGCCTGCGCAGCTCCTCGCGCTCGAACAGCACCGGCTCCGGCGCATCGGTCTTCACGATGTGGTCGATCTCGCGGATGCGCTTGGCCCATTCACCGAAGGGCTGCCGCGCCGCCAGCATGTCCTTCATCGTCTCGTCGCCATAGAAGGTGGCGGTATCGAGATCCACGCCGATCGTCTGCCCGGGCCCCACGCGGCCCTTCTCCACGATCTCGCTCTCGTCCAGCTTCACCATTCCGGCTTCGGAACCCACGATCAGCAGCGCGTTGCGCGCGATCGTGTAGCGCAGCGGCCGCAGCCCGTTGCGATCCAGCCCCGCGATCACCCAGCGCCCATCAGTCGCAGCAAGGGCCGCCGGCCCATCCCACGGCTCCATCACGCTGTTGCAGTACAGGAACATGTCCTTGTACGCCTGCTTCATCGTCGCGTCGTTGCCGATGCTGGCCGGGATCATCAGCGCCTTGGCCATCGGCGCATCGCGCCCGGCGCGCAGCAACACCTCGAACACGTTGTCCAGCGTTGCGGTATCGGAACCGCCAGCCTGGATCACCGGCTTGATGTCGTCCATGAACGCATCGAGCTGCGGCGCCGAAAGCCGCGTCTCGTGGCTCTTCATCCAGTTCACGTTGCCGGACAGCGTGTTGATCTCGCCGTTATGCGCCAGCGCCCGGAACGGCTGCGCCAGCCGCCAAGTGGGAAACGTGTTGGTGGAATAGCGCTGGTGGTAGATCGCAAACCGCGAAACGAAGCGCTCATCCTGCAGATCGGGATAGAACTCCGACAGCGCCTCGGCCAGGAACATCCCCTTGTAGATGATCGACCGGCACGACAACGAACAGAAATACAGCTCCGGGATCTGCGCCGCGATCGCCTGCTTCTCGATGCGCCGGCGGATCACGAACAGGTCGCGCTCGAACTCGGCGATGTCCGTCTGCGCCCCGCGCGGCGAGAAGATCATGATCTGCTCGATCTCCGGCCGCGTCGCGTTGGCCTTGTCGCCGATCACCGCCGTATCGATCGGCACCTGGCGCCAGCCATAGATGCCATAGCCGAAAGCGATGATCTCGCTTTCCACGATCTGCCGGCAGCGCTCCTGCGCGCCCAGGTCGGTCTTGGGCAGGAACACCTGCCCCACCGCGATCGGCCCCGGCCGCAGCCGGTCACCGCCGCGGCGCACGGCATCGGCGAAGAAATCCTGCGGGATCTCCACATGAATGCCGGCGCCGTCGCCGGTCTTGCCATCCGCATCCACCGCGCCGCGGTGCCACACGGCCTTCAGCGCATCGATGCCCGCCTGCACCACATCCCGCCGCGCCCGCCCGTCCAGCGTCGCCACCAGCCCCACGCCGCAGGCATCATGCTCCTGCGCGGGGTCGTAGCTGCCGGCCAGGCGTTTGGCATTCTCCGCCCACGCACGCACGAAGTCGTGGCCGGGCTCAACCGGGGCGGCGGGCTGGGACATGGTCTCGGCTCCTTCGGGACGAGTGCGTGATCGTCGAAGGCGAGCTCGCCGAAGACGTGAATCACGCAACCAAACAAAGGCCCTGGCGCATCATCCGCACCTGCTTCGGCGCGGAGAATGCGCTAGGGCGCGAACTTGAACCCGCGCTTGGCGAATTCCTCGGCGTGCTTCTGCTGGCTCTGCTGATAGACCTTCTGCGCCCAGGTCTGGCCAGACTGGTTGATCACGTTGTTCAGCTGCGGAATGGTGCGCAGCAGCTTGTCGCCCAGCGGGGTGTTGTAGAATGTGCGCAGGCGGCCCAGCTCATCGGCGGTGAATGCGCCGGCCCAGGCTTCCACGATCATGCCCTGCAGCGTTCCGGCATCGCCCACGAAGTCCGGCATCAGCAGGTCGTCCACCACCGCGATCATTTCCTGCGGCTGCTTGCCGTTCACCTGCGCGACATTGACGATGATAGCCGTGCGCAGCGTGTTGATGATGCCGCGCACCTGGGATTCCCAGCCGAGCTTCTCGCCCAGGGCCCGCGCCTCGCGCCGGCTTGCCTCGGTCACAACCGGCGCCGGGGCGGCCGGCTGGGTGGGTGCGGGCGCGCCCTGCGCCCAGGCGCCGCTCGTGGCCGCCATGCCGATAAGCAGCGCACCGGCAACAATCCGAGTGGTGGTTTTCATGCGATCGACCCCTTCAGAATTTCAGTCCGCGGGCACGCAGCTCATCCGCGTGGCGGTCCACCGAATCCTGGAACACCCGCTGGCCCCACGCCAGCCCCGCCTGCTCGCCCTGCGTGCGCGCTACCGGAATTGTGCGCAGCCATTTCTGCCCCAGCGGGGAGCCGAAGAACGCCCGCAGCGCCTTCAGGTCGGAAATGGTGAAGTTCAGCACATAGGGTTCCATCATCTCCGCCACCAGCTCGCCGCTGCGGGCGCGGAAATTCGGCATCAGGATCTCGTCCACCACCGCCGTCGCCACCGGCTCCGGCATCTCGCTGGCCCGCATCGTGGCGCGGATCATCTCGCTACGCATCGTCCCCAGCATCCCCTCGGCATGGCGGATGATGTCGAACACCTCCATCATCTGCCGCACCTCGCGCCGGTTCTCGTCGATCCCCGGCGCCGCTCCCGGCCGCGTTCCCTGCGCCAGCGCCGCCCCGGCCAACGCCGCAGCCACCAGGCTCGCCAGCCATGCCGCCGCGCGCATCATTCCGCCGCCACCGGTTGCGCGGCGCGCTGAAGATGCGTGTGCATTGCCGCCGCCGCATCCCGCCCGTCGCGGATCGCCCACACCACAAGGGAGGCGCCGCGCACGATGTCGCCCGCCGCGAACACGCCCGGCAGGCTGGTCTCGAAACTGTGCCGATCCACTGTCAACGTCCCCCATCGCGACACCTTCAGCGCCTTCTCCCCGAATGCCCCCGGCAGATCCTCGGGGTCGAAGCCCAGCGCCTTGATCACAAGCTCCGCCGGCACGGTGAAATGGCTGCCCGCCATCGGCTCCACCGCCTGCCGGCCAGACGCATCCGGCAACCCCAGATGCATCCGCACCGCGCGAACACCACTCACAACGCCAGCGCCCAGGAACGCCTCGGGGGCGGCCAGCCACTGGAACTGCACGCCCTCCTCCTCCGCGTTCTTCACCTCGCGCAGCGAGCCCGGCATGTTCGCCCGGTCACGCCGATACAGGCACGTTACGCTGGCCGCGCCCTGGCGTACCGCGCTGCGCACGCAATCCATCGCCGTGTCGCCGCCGCCCACCACCACCACGCGCTTGCCGCGCGCATCCAGCGTTCCATCCGCGAATTCCGGCACGTCGTCGCCCAGCCCGTGCCGGTTGGACGCGGTCAGGTAGTCCAGCGCCGGCACAATCCCCACAAGCCCCGCGCCAGGCCCGCCGATATCGCGCGGCTTGTATACCCCGGTGGCGATCAGCACCGCGCCATGCCGCGCGCGCAATTCCTGCAGCGTGATGTCCCGGCCGATGGCGCAATCCAGGTGAAACCGCACCCCGCCTTCCTCCAGCAGCTTCCAGCGCCGCAGCACCACGTCCTTCTCCAGCTTGAAGCCGGGAATCCCGTAGATCATCAGCCCGCCCACCCGGTCGTAGCGGTCATACACCTGGACCTGGTAGCCGAGCTTGCGCAGCTGCTCCGCCGCCGCCAGCCCCGCCGGCCCGGCGCCCACGATGCCCACCGATTCCGCCCGCTCCCGCCGCGGCCGCACCGGCTTCACCCAGCCCTCCTGGAACGCGGTATCGGTGATGAAACGCTCCACCGCCCCGATCGTCACGCTCTCGAAGCCCTTCTCGATCACGCAATTGCCTTCGCACAGCCGGTCCTGCGGGCAGATACGGCCACAAATCTCCGGGAAATTGTTGGTGGCGGAGCTGACCTCATACGCCTCCTCCAGCCGCTGCTCGGCCGCCAGCTTCAGCCAATCCGGGATGTTGTTCGAAAGCGGGCAATGCACCTGGCAGAACGGCACGCCGCACTGGCTGCACCGGCTCGCCTGCGTCGCGGCCTGCGCCGGCGCATACTCGGCGTAGATTTCCTCGAAATCCCGCAGGCGCAGCTCCGGCGCGCGCTTATCCGGCGTCTGCTGGGGAATGGCAACGAACTGCAGCATGCGGTCGGGCATCGTTCAGCTCCCGGCGGAGTTCCAATTCCGGTGCTACACGATCCCCGCCGCGCTGGCGAGTCAAATTACGTCAGCATTGATGCCCCATATACCGACCCTCAGGCGCCACACCAAACAGACACCCAAAATCGACACGCATAAAAGGTCCGATTCGGACCCATCAGCGCTCCGTCGGTTCAGCGCCAGCCCGATAGCGCGCCAGATAGGCCGGCACCACCTGCTCCACCGCCAGCGGCGCAATCCCCAGCGCCTCCAGCCCGGCCGCTCCCGGCGCTACAACATTGTCGCGGCGCAGCAAAATCAGCTGGTCGCGAGTCAGCAGCTTGCCCGGCAGGCACTCCAGCACCCGCGCCTGCACCTGCGCCACCGCGCCGGGCACATCCAGCAGCATCCGCCGCCGCCCGGTCTGCGCCACGATCCAGGCGAGCAGCTCCCGCATCGTCCACACCTTCGGCCCGCCCAGCTCGAAGATCCGTCCCTCCACATCCGCGCGGGTCAGCCCTGCAATCACCGCATCGGCCACATCGCCCACATGCACCGGCTGGAACTTCGTCGCGCCCTCGAACACCGGCATCACCGGCAGCATCTGCGCCAGCTGCGCGAACCGGTTGAAGAACTGGTCCTCCGCCCCGAACACCACCGAAGGCCGCAGGATCACCGCCCGCGGAAACGCCGCCAGCACCGCCGCCTCTCCAGCCGCCTTGCTCTTGGCATACAGGCTCGGGCTCGCCGCATCCGCGCCCAGCGCGGAAACCTGCACCAGCCGCGCCACCCCCGCCGCCGCAGCCGCCTGCGCCACCGCCGCCGCGCCCAGATGGTGCACCCGATCGAAATCCCCAGCCCGGCGCTCGGCCAGGATGCCCACCAGGTTCACCACATAGCTGGCGCCCTCAACCGCCCGCGCTACCGCCGCCGCATCGCCCAGCGGGGCATGCAGCGGCACCACCTGCCCCACCACCCCCAGCGGCCGCAGCACGGCCACCGCCTCGGCATCCCGCACCGCCACCCGCACCTCGTGGCCGGCATCCACCAGCCGCTTCACCACATGCCGCCCGATGAACCCGGTGCCCCCGAACACCGTGGCGATCTGCCGAACATCCCTGCCGCCAACGCTCATGATCCGCTCCCGAAAACGCCCGCCCTTGATATGGGCCCGAACCCGCCGCCTCAAGCGCCATGCCGTCCCGCACCTGCAATCCATTCTTTCTCGCCCCAGTTCGTCCGCAGCCAGTTGACGCCGGCGCGAGCGGGGGCTAAACGGCGCGCCCACCCCCCGCACCGCCTCGCGGATGGGTGCCGAAATGCCCAGGTGGCGGAATTGGTAGACGCGCTGGCTTCAGGTGCCAGTGACCGCAAGGTCGTGAAGGTTCGAGTCCTTTCCTGGGCACCAATCGGTTGAATGGCGGTTCACCCCGCCGGGGGCACCCCTGATGGCGGGAACCATACAATTCATGGCCAACGCCACGATCCACCTGCACAAGCACGACCTGCCGGAGCGCCTCACGCTTGGCCCCGTCCTGGCCGTCGATACCGAGGCGATGGGCCTCGACTCCCGCCGTGACCGCCTCTGCCTCGTGCAGATGTCTGCCGGCGACGGCATCGTCCATCTCGTCCAGATCATCCCGCCCCAGCTCGGCGGCCGCGGCGCCGATTGCCCCAACCTCAAGCGCCTGCTCTCCGACCCCGCCGTGGTCAAGCTGATGCACTTCGCCCGGTTCGATGTCGCCCTGCTCCAGCACGCACTCGGCATCCGCGTCGCCCCCGTGCGCTGCACCAAGATCGCCGCCAAGCTGGTGCGCACCTACACCGACCGCCACGGCCTCAAGGATCTCTGCCGCGACCTGCTCGGCGTCGAGCTGTCCAAGCAGCAGCAAACCTCCGATTGGGGGGCCGCCGAACTCTCGCCGGAACAGCTCGCCTACGCCGCGTCGGACGTCCTGCACCTGCACGCCCTCTGGGCCAAGCTCGAAGGCCTGCTGGAACGTGAAGGCCGCCGTGCCTTGGCCGATGCCTGCTTCGATTTCCTCCCCGCCCGCGGCCAGCTGGATGTGCTGGGCTGGGAAGCGCCCGACATCTTCGCCCACTGAACCGGGCCTAACGCGCTCGTGCGCCCCCCGCGCATGCCAGCCCGCTTGACCCGCGGGCTGCGCCGACCATAACTCACTCCTAGCTTCGCTGCCGTGCGGCACCCTATCCCGCCGCACCTCCTGGCTGGATATGCACCGCCGATGACCGCCGCTGTCGCAACCCTGGCGAGCGACCTCGATGTCGCCCGAGACGTGCTCGCCACCGAAGCGGCCGGGCTGCAGGCGCTTGCCGCGGGCCTGGACGCGGGTTTCGCCCGCGCCGTCGATCTCCTCGCCGCCGCCACCGGCCGCATCGTCGTCTCCGGCATGGGCAAGTCCGGCCACGTCGCCCGCAAGATCGCCGCCACCCTGGCCTCCACCGGCGCCCCGGCCCTGTTTGTCCACCCCGCCGAGGCCAGCCACGGCGACCTCGGCATGATCGTGCCGGGCGATGCCGTGCTCGCCTTGTCCAATTCCGGCGAAACCCCAGAGCTGGCCGACCTCATCGCCCATTCCCGCCGCTTCGGCCTGCCGCTCGTCGCCATCACCGCCCGCGCCGGCAGCGCGCTGGCCACCGCGGCCGATGTGGCCCTTCTTCTGCCCCCGGCGCGGGAGGCGTGCCCGATGGGCCTCGCGCCGACCACCTCCACCACCATGCAGATGGCCCTGGGCGACGCGCTCGCCGTGGCCCTGCTCACCCGCCGCGGCTTCGGCGCGGCCGATTTCCGCCAGTTCCACCCCGGCGGCAAGCTCGGCGCCCGCCTGCGCCGCGTGCGCGAGCTGATGCACGCCGGCGACGCCCTGCCCCTGGCCACGCCCGACATGCTGATGGACCAGGCCCTCCTGCTCATGACCGGCAAGCGCTTCGGCTGCCTCGGCGTCACTGATGATCAGGGCCGCCTCTGCGGCATCTTCACCGATGGCGACCTGCGCCGCGCCATCGGTCCCACTTTGCTCACCCGCCGCCTCGGCGAGGTCATGACCGCAGCGCCCCGCACCATCGGGCCCGACTTCCTGGCCGCCGAGGCGCTGCACATCATGAACGCGCCCGAGCGCCCGATCACCGCCCTGTTCGTGGTCGATGCCGCTCAGCGCCCGCTTGGCATCCTGCACATCCACGACCTGCTGCGCGCGGGCGTGGCCTGATGGGCATCACCCCGCTGCCCTCCGGCCTGCGCCCCGCGCCGCGCGGCCCCACCCGCCCGCTGCACCGGCAGCTGGGCGAAGACCGCCGCCCCGCCCGCCTGGCCAGCACACAGCGCCGCTGGCTCGTCACCCTGGCCAAGCGCCTCCTGCCCCTCTTCGCCCTCGGCCTTCTCCTGATGGTCGCCTTCTGGCCGGAAATCCAGGGCACCGGGGACCGCAACCGCATCAGCTACCGCCGCGTCGACATCACCCCCGAAGGCGGCCAGCTCACCGATGCCCATTACCAGGCCGTCGATGACAACGGCCGCCCCTACACCGTCACCGCCACCCGCGTCCGCCAGGTTGGCCCGGAACGCACCGACCTGGAGGCACCGAAGGCCGACATGCAGTTGCAATCGGGCGAATGGCTCATGGTCCAGGCCAAGCGCGGCATCTACGAACAAAAGGCCAACCGCCTCGACCTCGCCGGCGACGTCACCCTCTACCGGGATGACGGCACCGTGCTGGTCACCGAATCCGCCAGCCTGGACATGAGCGCCAACGCCGCCGCGGGCCATGAGATGGTGCATGTGGAAGGCCCCTTCGGCGTGCTCGATGCCCAGGGCTTCACCGTGCTCGACCGCGGCGCGGTGGTGCAGTTCACCGGCCCCGCCCGGCTGGTGCTGAACGGGGACAAAAAGTGAAGCGCCGCGCCCTCCTCGCCGCCCTGCTGGCCGCCCTCGCCACCCCCGCATCCGCCCAGCAGATCGACCTCTCCAGCGGCGGCCCCGTCGCCATCACGGCGCGCGACGGCTTCGAATGGCGCGAGGCAGACCAGATGGTCATTGCCTCCGGCGACGCGCGTGCCGTGCGCGACAACGTCACCGTCATCGCCGACCGCCTCATCGCCCGCTACCGCCGCAAGGCCGATGCCCCGGCCCCCGCCCCCGGCGCCCCCCGCTCCGTCCTTCCCGGCGGCGGCGAGGGCGGCAACGAGATCTATCGGCTGGAGGCGGAAGGCAATGTCCGCATCTTCACCGCGACCGACGAAGCGGTGGGCGATCGCGCGGTGTACGACATCGACCAGGCCGTCATGGTCATGACCGGCCGCACCCTGCGCCTCACCACCCCCTCCCAGGTCCTCACCGCGCGCGACAGCCTGGAATACTGGGCCCAGAAGCGCATGGCCGTCGGCCGCGGCAACGCGGTCGCCGTCACCACCGATGCCCGCCGCCTCGCCGCCGATACGCTGGTGGCCTATATCGAGGACGACAACGCCCCCCGCCCCACCCCCGCCCCCGCCCCCGCCCAGGCCCAGGCCCAGGCCCAGGCCGGCCAGCAGCCCCCTGGCGCCGGCAGCAAGCTCAAGCGCCTGGAGGCCTATGGCAACGTGGAAGCCCGCACCCAAACCGACGTCATCCGCGGCGACCGCGCCCTCTACCTCCCGGAAACCGGCATTGCCCGCGTCATCGGCAATGTCCGCGTCACCAGCGGCCAGAACCAGATCAACGGCCCGGCGGCCGATGTGAACATGCGCACCGGCGTCGCCCGCATGCTCGCCGACCCCGGCGGCCGCGCCCAAGGCGTCACCCCCCCGGGCACTGCACCCCCCGGCACCACGCCCCCAGGCACTGCCCCCGCACCCCAGCCGGCCCCCCGCCGATGAGTGCCCCGCTGCGCGTCGTCCCGCCCCCGCCCGGCAGCGCCGCTCCAGGCGCGCCGGAAGCCCCCCAGCCCCTACCCGCCAACGTCGGCCTCGCCGCCACCGGCGTCGGCAAGACCTACAAGAAGCGCCCGGTCGTCCGGAACGTCTCCCTCAGCCTCAAGCGCGGCGAGGCGGTCGGCCTGCTCGGCCCCAACGGCGCCGGCAAAACCACCACCTTCTACATGATCGTCGGCCTCGTTCAGCCGGATACCGGCACCATCAGCCTCGACGGCCACGACATCACCACCCTGCCCATGTACCGCCGCGCCCGCCTCGGCATCGGCTACCTGCCGCAGGAGGCCAGCGTCTTCCGCGGCCTCAACGTGGAACAGAACGTCATGGCCGCGCTGGAAGTGGTGGAGCCGGAGCGCGAGCGGCGCGAACACATGCTGGAGGAACTGCTGGCCGAATTCGGCATCGGCCATCTCCGCCGTACCCCCGCCCTCGCCCTCTCCGGCGGCGAACGCCGCCGTGTTGAAATCGCCCGCGCGCTCGCAACGCAACCCAGCTATGTCCTGCTCGACGAACCCCTCGCCGGCATCGACCCCATCGCCGTCGGCGAAATCCGCGATCTCGTCTCCCATCTCAAGGATCGCGGTATCGGAGTTTTGATCACCGACCACAATGTGCGCGAAACCCTTGAAATCATTGACCGCGCCTACATCCTCCACGACGGCCAGGTGCTGATGGAGGGCGACCCGCAAGAGGTTGTCGCACACGAGGATGTGCGTCGTGTCTACCTGGGTGAAAGGTTTTCCCTGTAGGCTCGTTGGCATGCCCCTTGCTGAGCATGCTTCTTGCACTGACCCACCCACGGCGCCCCCCTCCGCGCCGCCCGTAGCCATTCGCAACCGGGTCGTCGCCTGATGGCCATCGGCCCCCGCCTCGACCTGCGCCAATCGCAGTCCCTGGTCATGACGCCCCAGCTGCGTCAGGCCATCCAGCTGCTGCAGTTCAACAACCTCGAAGCCGCCGCCTTCGTCGAGCAGGAGCTGGAACGCAACCCGCTCCTCGAACGGGATGAAACCCCGGAACTGCCCGATACCAGCCGCCCCGCACCAGACCAGGCCCTCGTCGTCGGCCCGCCGGGCACCGGCCCCGCCGATTCCGCCACCGCGGCCTCCGCCGGCGAACTTCCGTCCCCTGATTCCGCCCCGCTCGAGATCGACGACAGCAACAGCTACGACCCCGGCGGCGCCGGTGATGGCGTGCGCACCGGCAGCGGCGGCAACACCACCTTCGACGACGACGAACGCGGGCTGGACGACCTGGCCAATGCCGGCCCCACCCTGCGCGAGCATCTCGGCGAGCAGATGCGCCTCACCTTCCACGATGCCGCAGACCGCCTGATCGGCGCCTACCTCATCGCCCTGCTGGAACCCTCCGGCCGCCTCTCCGCCAGCCCCCAGGCCCTGGCCGATGCCATGGGCACCGATCTCGCCCGCGTCGAAGCCGTGCGCGCCCGCATGATGCGCCTGGACCCCACCGGCATGTTCGCCACCTCGCTGGCCGAATGCCTCGCCGTCCAGCTCGCCGAGAAAAACCGCCTCGACCCCGCCATGCAGGCCCTGCTCGACAACCTCGAAGTGCTGGCCCGCCGCGACCACAAGCGCCTGATGCAACTCTGCGAGGTCGATGCCGCAGACCTCACCGACATGATCGCGGAAATCCGCGCGCTGGATCCCAAGCCCGGCGCCACCTGGGATGCCACGCCGCCCGCCCCCGTGGTGCCGGATATCATCATGCGCCGCGCCCAGGATGGCGGCTGGCTGCTGGAGCTGAACCCAGAAACCATGCCCCGCGTCCTGGTGAACCAGAGCTTCACCGCCCGCATCATGGCCAACGCCACCAAGGACGACCGCGCCTTCATCGCCGACAAGCTGCAAACCGCTTCCTGGCTGGTGAAATCCCTGCAGCAGCGCGCGCAAACCATCCTCAAGGTCGCCAGCGAGATCGTCCGCCGCCAGGATGGCTTCTTCCGCCTCGGCGTCGCCCATCTCCGCCCGCTCATCCTGCGCGACATCGCCGAGGCCACGGAGCTGCACGAAAGCACCATCAGCCGCGTCACCAGCAGCAAATACATCGCCACCCCGCGCGGCACCTACGAGCTGAAATACTTCTTCACCACCGCCATCGGCGCCACCGGCGGCGGCGAATCCCACAGCGCGGAATCGATAAGGTTCCGCATCAAGGCCATGATCGACGGTGAATCCGCCAACGACATCCTCTCGGATGACGCCATCGTGGCGGCCCTGCGCAGCGAAGGCGTGGACATTGCCCGCCGGACCGTGGCCAAATACCGGGAAGCGCTGCGCATACCCAGCTCGGTGCAGCGCAAACGGGAGAAGGCCGTGCCGGCCTGAGCCTTCGCGGCTCCGCCCGGCAGGCCGGCAACGCCAAAAGCCGGCAGGCGGTCCCGAACGATCGGGCACGGGGGGAGGCCACGGGAACGGCCATGCGGATCACGGTCTCAGGCAAGCAGGTTGAACTGTCCGAAGCGCTGCGCACGCGCGTCGAGCTCGGGCTGGACACCATCACCGCCAAATACTTCGACCACGCGCTCGAAGCCCACGTCACCTTCAGTCGCGCGCGCAGCTTCTTCACCTGCGACATCAACGTCCATGCCGGCCCCGGCCTGATGCTGCGCGGCGAGGGCGAGGCGGCGGATGCCAACGCCGCCTTCGACGATGCCGCCGAGCACATCGCCAAGCGCCTGCGCCGCTACCGCCGCCGCGTGAACGACCACGCCCGCGACCTCGCCCACCGCGAACGCCCGCAAGCCGCCCGCCAATACGTCCTCCAGCAGGAGGAAGACACGCCGGGGAACGGCGAGGTCCAGGCCGCCACCTACGCCACGGTGGTCGCCGAAACCCCGACCGAAATCGCCCTGCTCACGGTCAGCGACGCCGTCATGCGCATGGATCTCGCGGACCAGCCGGTGATGATGTTCCGCAACAGCGCCACCGGCATCCTCAACGTCGTCTACCGCCGCAGCGACGGCAACATCGGCTGGATCGATCCGAACGGAGTAAGCTAAGGACTCTTCTTTTTCTGAAGAAAAAGAAGCAAAAAG